>CAWJBB010000033.1:0-126627 GCA_963840855.1 uncultured delta proteobacterium | reverse complement strand
AGTTCCCGCAGCGTTTTAGAGTTAACGTATTGATTTGAGGTGCGGTTTCAGGAATGCGAACTTCCCGTTACTGGCAACAGTTGTAGCAGTTCGAAGGCTCGTTGTTGCAGGGGTGTCGGTTCGGTAAGGTGAGAGAGCGTGGGGCTTTTGGGATCGGACTTGATTCGGCAGCGGTTGCGGCAACGCGTGGCGAGTTCTGCCAACAGAGTTAAAGCTGTGAATCGGCAGGCCCTCGGTGGTAACACGCAGAGCCTTTTTCTTTTTTGCCGAGGCAGAGGGCTTGGCCGCTGCCACCGGATCGCGGGTCTTACGATCTTGATCCAGTTGCTCGTCGTCGAAGAAGCGGGCGAGGGCCCTGCGCATATGCCACTCCACGTAATAGGCAAGCATGCACAAGAACAGATGTGCCTTGACGCGTTGTTCGTCGCGGTGACGAATCGGGCGCACCAGAATATCGATGCCTTTTAGACAGCGAAAGGCGCGTTCCACCTGCGCCAGATCTTGTAGCTGCGCACCGTATCCGCAGCCGATAGACGACTGGGCGGTTCGCTGGTGCGGATGACATAGATACCGTCGAGTGCGGCCTCGCGTTCAATGTTTTGTGACCGCCGCGCATAGCCAAACGCGCCGTCCTTGATCGTCAACTCCATGTGCTTGCCCATCTTGAAGCGATTGACCACCGCGCCGGCTTTCTGGCCGATCTCGGCTGCCGTCAAAGGAGTCTTGGTGCGCCGGTGCACCTGGCGAGCAATGCGCTCGAGCGCCTTTTCAGTAGCCTTGAGCAACTCCTCGCGCTTGCGCGCCCGCTCCTCAGCCAGCAGCGGGTTATGACAGGCGATGAGCCGCTCGCCCGCAAACTCAGGCGAACTTATCTCGGCCAGATTCTGTTCATCGAACAACGAGAGCTGCAACGTGCCGGCTTGGACCAAGTCCCGAATCGCCGAAGAGCGTAGCGCTGATCCATCCCAGCCCCGGGTACTGCTTGAGCTTATCGATCTGCGTTTGCGTGAGCATGCCACGATCGCCCACCAGCACCACCTGTTGCAGACCAAACTGCTCGCGCAGTTTGTACACCTGATCGGGCACGGTACTGGGGTCCCCGGTGTTGCCCGGATAAACTTGCAGGGCAATGGGGCGCCCTTGCGCATGGGTCAATACCCCGTAGACCACAATGGGGCGACCGGTTTTACCATCGCGGTCATGGCCAAAGCGCATCAAGGGGCAAGTTCGCCCTTCGTAGTAGCTACTGGTGACGTCATAGAGCACCTGCGCGCCCTGCCCCAGGTGGCGGGCGGCAAGCTTGTGCTCGATGCGCGATTGCCTCTCAAGCAGCCAATCCATCGCTTCGTACAGATCGTCTTCGGTGGCATCGCCCACCGTAATTCCTCAGCCAGGGTGCTGCTGTGCCAGAGCCGGGTGGTGGCCAACTTCGAGCACGGATGGATGAGCCGCTCCACGATCATGGCCAGCACCAGGTCGCGCTCGCGCGAGCGCTTGTCCGATCAAGGTGTCCAGGCCGATGCGCTTGAGCGCCTCCAGGACTGCCTGCACATGGCCATGAGGCAACGAGCGTTCAACAACAAAGGCATCCTGCGCGCTGAGCACAGGCTCGTCCTTGAGCACGCGGCGAAGGGCATCGATGCCCGCCTGCTACCAGCGGTGAGGTTGGCAAGCGTGCGTTTGCAGATCTTGTTGCCTTCGCGCGACCCCTCGCGCAGGAGCACGGCGGGCGGGGAACGCGGTTCGGGACTATTTCGATATACATGGCAACTCAATAGCAGATATTACTACTGAATGCAAGCCTCATACATGGGAACACATGCCGGGTGCCAAAACCCCAAATGCCTTGACAAACCAAAGAATTACACTGCTATTGGAAAGAAAACGGGCGAGAATTTCGGACTAGCAGAACGCCATAACCGAATTTCGCGAGTGTAATCGCTGGCGACGCGCCCGAGGGACCGCTACCGATAACGGCGACATCTGATCAACTGCATCAATGCCCTTCCAGATTGACACAGGCAGCCATGCGGAATGGAAAGACCGAAAACATTTCAATTGGACCGATTGCCGCTCGCATCAAAAGATTTCGCCATTCCATGAACGTTAATGCCCGCTGTACCGATAGCGGCGCATCCGTGCGTGTCATGGTGTTGCGCGTGATGAGGGATGTTAGCAGGCGAATGCCGTGATACGCGACAGGATGGCGTATGAGATCACTGATGACGATGGCTTTGCGAGCGAGCTTCGCCCAACGCCTCAAAAGCTCGACAATCCTTTCATCCGGGAAATGGTGCAGGAACTGCGATGCCACAACGAAATCAAACGACCCGGGCAAAAACGGCGGCGCGCCGGCATCTCCTTGAACAATCGCGATAGCCGGCGAATCGTTTGTCCGACCGGCGGCGATTCTCGCAGTCATCGGATCGGCCTCAAGCCCGATAATATTCGCGTCGACCCCCATCCTTTTACCCCAAGCCAAAATGGCCGCCGGAATATCCGCGCTCCCCGTCCCGATATCGAGCAAAGAAAAGTGCTTGAGCTGCTCTCGACCCAAAGCCCGACGCAAGCCGAGCATGACGCACCGGCGGCCGCAGAGATAACGATTCAGGAGCCGGAGATTACATAAATCTTCCGCCAGCATGACCGGTTCGTTGCTGTGCAGATCTATCATCTCCTTCTCGTAACTCCGTCTCACGGTATGTCTCCACGCTCAATTACCAGCGCCGAATTCTTCGACCCGAAGCCGATGCAGTTACATAGGGAAACGTCCACCGATTTTGCGACACTGGCATTCGGAATATAGTTGAGGTCACATTCCGGGTCGGACTCTTCGAGGTTAATCGTCGGTGGTAGAAATCCGCCGTTCATGCCGCAGATCGCCGCGACGACGCCCGCCACGCCAGAAGCTCCTTGGGGATGGCCGATCATCGACTTGACAGAACTCATCGGAATATCCCGCGCCCGTTTACCGAAACATAACTTCGTCGCCAGCGTCTCGGTTTTATCGTTCAGGACCGTGGAGGTCCCATGGAGAGCGATGTAGCCTACTTCGTCCTTGGCCACGCCCGCGTCTTCAATTGCCTTTGTCATGGCGCGGGCGGGCTCCTCTGCCGCGGGATCGAGGCGCACACGGTGATAGGCATCACAGGTCGAGCCATAGCCCAGGACCTCGGCGTAGATGCGCGCGCCTCGGGCGAGAGCCATCTCCCGTTCTTCAAAAATCAGGATCCATGCGCCTTCACCGAGGACGAAACCGTCTCGTCCGCGGTCGAAGGGCCTCGATGCCTTGGCAGGCTCGTCGTTGCGCGACGTCGTCACGACTTGCATCACGCAGAAACCCTGCATCACCGCCGGAGTTATGGTTGCGTCGGTGCCGCCGGTGACCATATGATCGGCCAAACCGAAGCGGATCATGTTGAAGGCGTAACCCAGCGCATCGGTGGAGCTCGTGCAACCGGTCGATATCACGTGGCTCGCGCCGTGAAAACCGAAGTAAATCGAGATCTCGCTTGAAAGTGAACCAATTGTTGAGCTGGAGATATTGTAGGCGCTGAGCTTGCGCAGTCGCTCGCTGTAATACAGTCGAAATTGCTCTTCAAGAAAGTCGGGCGCGCCGCCGCCACTTCCCAGAATCACCCCCCATGACTGTTTTTCCTCCAGGCTCATGCGTTTGACGCAAAGTCCAGCTCGCTGCAGTGCTTCATGGACGGCTGGGATAGCGAGATGCACCGCTCGGCCCGTGCGTTTGAGCTCTTTGGCAGGCAGGAAATCCTGCGGGCGGATGTCTTTCACCTCGCCCGCAACCTGGCACGAGAGAGAGCCGGCATCAAAGGTGGCAATCGTGTCGATTCCACCCCTCCCTTCTCTTAGGGAGTCTTGGTAGCTCTCCAATCCAACGCCATTAGGGCTAACCACGCCGAGCCCAGTTACCGCCACTCTCCTGCCCTTGCTGCGGCCGTTGCTTGCATTCATTTAGGTCGACCTCTCTTAATAAAGGAACTCACGCCATTGCGAGGTACACTCAAATATTCTCAGTTAATCCTAAGCGTACAAACGTCAATCTATATCAACTCGCCGCTCGCGGGAGTGCAAGGGGTCGAGGAATTATTATTTGCTGAGAGGTGTTTCGAGCTGAAACCAGGAATCGAAGAAAAAATCCGCAAAGGTTAGCATCATCGCGGCAGTGACCGGCCGGCCCCGGCCGAGTGGCTACGATAATCCAATTCTTCATTTCGCGCAGAGCCGCGCTGTTTCGCGGGCGATGATCCCTTCTTCATCCGTATGCACCACGTAGGCTTGCAGTTTTGCATCTTCAGCGCAGATGCTCCAGTCGTGCTGCGGCGCCGTCGCGTTGAGACGAATATCCAATTTCAGCCCGCACCACTCCATGCCGGCGGAAATTTTCTGGCGCACCAGAGCGCAGCCAGTGAATGATTATCTGCACCGCTTCTTCATGATCCCCCACCGCTGTGGAGTAAGAGTCGGCCGATACGCCCTGAGCTTCGATACGATGCCGCAGCGCCGATGCAGTCCACCAAGCCATGGGCAACTTTTTGCTGCTGACGCAGATCACCGTTTACGTCCCGTGATCTCGATGACCTGAAACTTGACCGTCGAGCTGCCGCTATTGATCACCAGGATAATCACGGCTTATCATTCTCCGATGGGATGGCCGGCCGTATTTTGAACTGATCTTTCAATCCACGCCTCTCCGTCATCGCGGCATATCTCTTGCTCGATAAATCTAATAGCACAATTTGGGCCCTCACTGGAGGGCGCATCACCAGCATGGAGCTATAATCAAAAAGTGTGGAAATAGAGAAATAGGTAGGCGTACCCTTTCGTAAACCCAAAACGAAAGGCTGCCTGTTGGAGCAGGCAGAGAAAGGATACGCCGATGAAAGAGAAGCATATTGCGAGCAGATGAGTCAAAGGGAATCTTGTTACGAGGAGCTGGAGGAATATGCTCGTGAGAAGATCCGCGAGCACTTGCAAGATCTGTTGGAGCAGGAAGTCACCGAATGGTTGGGGCGAGAGAAGAGCGAGCGCAAGAATCAATCCTTTAGAACAACCCGGGTATCGCAACGGTTACGGCAAGACGAGGCGGTTTACGTTAAGCCTGGGGACCATCGAGATTCGCCGGCCGCGGGTGAGAGATTTGGGGGAGCGGTTTGTCTCGAAGGTGTTGCCGTTGTTTCAAGCGGCAGACCAAGCAGGTGCGCGTATCTGATCCCGGAGCTTTATCTTGCACGGGTTAGCCAGTGGAGATTTTGAGATGGCGCTCAGAGGGTTGTTGGGGGAAGGAGCGCCGCTATCGGCGTCATCGTTACAGCGGCTCAAGGAGAAATGGGAGAGAGAATACGAGCAGTGGAAGAGCACGCCGATTGAGGAGAAGGACTTAGCGTATCTTTGGGCGGATGGGATTTATGTGAAAGCGGGGATCGGCAAGGAGAAGGCGGCGTTATTGGTGGTGATAGGAGTACAAGAGGGATGGGAGCAAAGCGGTTTTTAGCGTTGGAGCCTGGGTATCGAGAGAGTAAGGAGTCGTGGGCTTGAGGTGCTCAGGCAATTGAAAGCGCGGGGGTTAAGAAGCGCCCGGCTGTTTGTCGGCGATGGCAACCTCGGATTGTGGGCTGCGGTTGGGGAGGTTTATCCCCAGGCCCAGGAGCAGCTTTGCTGGAATCACAAGATGCTCAATGTGATGGATGCGGTGAGCAAGAAGGAGCAAGGTCGAAGTCAAAAGGCATCTTAACGCCATGATGTATGCCGAGAGCCGCGAGGAAGCGTTAAAGGAGCGAAAGAAATTCGAGCAAGCTTTTCGGCACAACCCCAAAGCGGTCAAGACGGTGGTGGAGAACTGGGAGCGGCTGACGACTTACTATGATTTTCCCCGTGAGCACTGGAAACACTTACGGACTTCCAACGTGGTGGAATCTCCTTTCTCACGGGTGCAGGCTGAGAACCGCAGCTTCAAGGACGATTTAAATCCCAGGTCAATGCCACCTGCTTGATCTGGAAGACGATGATGGTAGCCGAGATGAGTTTCAGAAAACTCAATGCACCGCAGTTGGTTGAAAAAGTCGCTTGATGGAACACGATACGATAGACGGAGAAGAGATCCAAGATGACAGGGTCGCCGCCTAAATCCTTTTACACACCTATTGACAACGGCTCCCAGCATGAGCACGGAAACCTCTGTAAACCCAATAGCACAATTTGGGCCCTCACTGGAGGGCGCATCACTAGCATAAGCACGGAAATCTCTACGAAAGTAGCCGCGCTATGCCTTCTCACATCTGCGAAGATAGCCATGCGCCCATGTCAGAAGTGCAAAATGTTTACGATGATAGAACGCTCGTTGCAGCTTTGGTTGAAAAGAGTCAAGGAATTGTTTTTGCCTCTCTGCCAAATTTAAGTTACTTTCGGACAGCAATTGGATTTGGAGGTCCTAATCGGTTAAGGAGAAGAGGATGACAAAAACACTTCTGCTTTTGACTTCGCCGGTATTGTTTCTATGCGCTCTTTACTCCGGGGCGCGTGCCGCGGAGACCGATGCTGGTAAGCAAATGTATCTCCAGTACTGCGCCTCGTGCCACGGCGCCGACGGCAAAGGGAACGGCCCCGTGACCAAGCAGCTCAAAATCAAGGCGACCGATTTAACTCTGCTCAGGAAAAAAAACAAGGGCATCTTTCCCCTTGACGACGTGATGGCGACCATCGACGGCCGCCGCACCGTCAAAGGTCACGGCGAGCGTGACATGCCGGTCTGGGGCGAGGTTTTCCTGACGGAAAAGGAAAAAAAGAAATACCCGGAGCTGACGTCTCTCCTGAAAGCTAAAATCATCGCCGAGTATGTCGCTACGCTGCAGAGGTGACCGAACGGGTCACGCAAATACCTTTCGCAGAACCGTCCACCGCAAAGCCAGGTCAATAGCATTCCGAACTCGCGCGATTAACCGCTGTCAGCTGCGCGCAAAGAATCTCTCGCAATTGATCGCCAATACACCGATAGCTGTTCAGCCGGTTATATTTTCTCAGGATTGAGATACCAGCTGGCGATTCTTCGCTTTTTTACCGAAAACTACTGTCCGGGATTACACGGCCCGCTAATTTGGAAGTATTTTCTTGCGGCATGAAAATCGCCACGGCCTTTACATAGAGAACTTTAAGGGCTTTAATAAGCTAGCAACATTCTACTGTCAGAGTGCGACCCATGGCCGAACCTCCCAATGCCGGTAAGAACCATGTCGGCGTTCTCGTGGGTGGCGGACCCGCGCCCGGCATTAATGGCGTGATCAGCGCGATTACCCTGGAAGCGCGCACCCGAGCGCGCCGGGTTATCGGCATTTCTGATGGCTTTCAGTGGCTGATGAAGGGTGAAACGGGCCACGTGAAAGACCTAGAGCATGACGACGTGTCGCGCATTCACTTTCACGGTGGCTCTATTCTGAATACGTCACGCGCCAATCCGACTAAAAAAGCCGAAGACCTAAAGCGAGTCGTAGCCGCGTTGGATAAGCTCGGCATCGGCTGTCTCGCCACCATAGGCGGCGATGACACCATGTTCGCGGCCAGCCAGGTGGCCAAACAGGCGGCCGGACGGATCCGCGTTTGCCATGTGCCTAAAACCATCGATAACGACTTGCCGCTGCCCGGCGAGATCCCCACGTTTGGATTCGAGACCGCGCGCCAGTTGGGCAGCGATCTGGTGCGAAATCTCATGGAAGACTCGCGCACCACCGGACGCTGGTACTTCGTCGTGGTGATGGGGCGCTCGGCCGGCCATCTTGCCCTCGGTATTGGCAAGGCCACCGGCGCGACGCTGTCGCTCATACCGGAGGAGTTTCCCGGTCCGGTCAAGATAAGCACAGTTTGTGATATTCTCGAAGGCGCGATTCTAAAAAGAAAAGCGCTATGGAGCCGCTCCGATGGCGTTGCGGTCATCGCCGAAGGTTTGTTGGAACAGATCTTGCCGGAGGAACTGAGCGGCATCGAAGGTGTGAGTATTACCCACGATGCCTACGGCCACTTGCGTCTCGCCGAGGTCGATCTCGCCTATATCCTGAAAACCTTGGTGGAACGCCGCTTCTCGAGCCGCGGTTCGCCCGTCGCCGTCGTGCACAAGAATATCGGCTATGAGCTGCGCTCGGCTCCGCCCATCGCTTTCGATTGCGAATACGTCCGCACCCTCGGTTATGGCGCCATTGAATGGTTGCTGAGTCACGATCCGGCTGCGAGAAAGCTCACCGGCTCTCTGGTTGCCCTGATCAACGGCAAGCTCGAATATCTTGACTTCGCGAGCTTGCTGAACCCCGCTACCGGCAAGACCACGGTGCGCAGAGTGGACATCGATGCCCCGTCCTATAAAATTGCCCGCGAATATATGATTCGCCTGGAAAAAGAGGATTTCGCGGACGAAGAGAAAGTGAGGATTCTGGCTCAGGCGGCATCGTCAGAAAAGCATTTCTGCTCGCCTGATGAGTTTAGAAACCGCTATCAATACCTCACGACCGATCTCAAGGGCGCGAGTTGAAAAGGAGATTCGATGACAAGCAGAGTCGCCATTAATGGTTTCGGGCGCATTGGACGATTAAGCCTGCGCGCCATGCTGGAACGGCACAAGAAGGACTTAACCGTAGTTGCCGTCAACGACATGGCCGACCTGAAAACCAACGCGCATCTCTTTCGTTACGATTCCAACTATGGCGTCTATCCCGGCAAAGTGGAAATCGGTGAAGGTCTCCTCCAGGTCGATGGCTGGAATATCGCTGTTTTGAACCAAAGAGATCCGGCCAAACTGCCCTGGAAACAGCTTGGCGTCGATATCGTCATTGAATCGACCGGCGTTTTTACTGACGCTCATCAGGTGCGCGCACATCTCGACGCCGGAGCGAAAAAGGCCATCATCACGGCGCCCGCGAAGAACGAGGATTTCACGCTCGTTCTCGGCGTCAATGATTCGGATTATGACCCGCGCAAGCATCATATCGTATCCAACGCCTCGTGCACGACGAACTGTCTGGCGCCGGTGACCAAGGTGCTCCATGACAATTTTGGCATCGAGCGCGGCCTCATGACCACGATTCACGCCTATACCAACGACCAGCGCATTTTGGACTTGATGCACTCAGACTTGCGCCGGGCCCGCGCCGCCGCCGTGAATATCGTCCCCACCAGCACCGGCGCAGCCAAAGCCATCGGCCTGGTCATGCCGGAGCTCAACGGCAAATTGCACGGCCTTTCGCTGCGAGTACCCACCTCCACGGTATCGGTTGTCGACCTCGTCGTCGATCTCAAGAAAAGCGCTTCAGTGGAGAGTCTGAACGAGGCGCTTAAGAAAGCCGCGCACGGGCAAATGAAGGGAATTTTGCAATATTGCGACGAGCCGCTGGTCTCCAGCGACTTTCGCGGCAACCCAGCCTCGTCCATCGTTGATTCGCTATCCACGGTAGTGATAGAAGACAAGTTGGCCAAGGTGCTATCCTGGTACGACAACGAATGGGGCTACAGTTGCCGCGTTGGCGACCTGGCGGCATTAATGTTGGAACGTGAATTGTAGGAAACCGACGAAACACTGCCTGCTAGGAGGGACGGAAAATGCTAGCCAAGGACATCATGACCCGCGACATTATCATGGTTAAGCCGAAGATGACGGTCAAGCAGTTGGCGATGCTCTTGATCAAGAACCAGATCAGCGGCGCGCCCGGTGGCCGCCGAGGACGGTAAGATCGTCGGTATCGTCTCCGAAGCCGATATCCTCGCCAAAAAAGCGCGGCAGGTGAAAGGCATCATGAGCACCAAGGTCGTGAGCGTCAACGAAGAGACGCCCGTGGAAGAGATCGCCCAACTCATGGCCATACACAAAATCAAACGGCTGCCGGTCATGAAGGGCAACAAAATCGTCGGTATCGTGAGCCGGGCCGATATCGTCAGCGCCATCGCGCTGGGAAAACATGTCGCGCTCCATTCACCGGTTTACGATCTCTAGCAGGCTATCCGTTCAAAGTTCAAGGTTCCGCTTTCTCAACACTCTCCTGCCCGTTATTGCTTGAAGCGCCATCCCCGACGCTGATTACTTCCAGGCTTTTGGGGATAAATGTTATTCGTCTAGGCCGGAAAAAGGGAACCCATGGAAGGTGATGAACAAGAGATACGGCAGTTAGTCGTAACCTGGATGACGGCGACGAAGGTGGGTGACATAGATACGGTCCTGAGCCTGATGGCCGACGATGTCGTTTTTCTGATGCCCGGCCAACCCCCCATGATCGGAAAGTCTGCATTCGCTGCAGCGGCACATACTCCGTCAAATCAGGAACCACCTCAGTTCGACGGCAAGAGTGAGATTCAGGAGATCCAGGTGCTCGGGGAATGGGCGTTCATGTGGACCAAACTGTCCGTCGTGGCAACTCCACCGGAGGGTGCTCCATCGATGACGCGCGCAGGGTACACTCTTTCTATCCTCAAGAAACAAAACGGCAAGTGGGTTCTGGCGCGCGATGCGAATATGCTGTCCCCTATGTCATAGCGACGCCAATGGCGCCAAGCATGGCGCTCAAGCTGACTAATCAATAACTTGATTGGATATGAGTTTCGCCGATGACTGCCCCAATTGTGGCGCACGATTGAAGTAATTGGCTTGAACATTGCCATTCTATATCGGCTGTTTCGCGCATAGCATCCGGGAACTTCTGTTATTTTCTTATTGCCTGTTTTTTTGATTCTCTAAATAAACCCCTGTACGCCACCTCCCATTCTTGCAGTTGCGATTAGAATAGGTCAGATTTTTTATAGGCTTGGAGTTTTTTAATTGGTGGGACGGGGCATTCTCAACGATTTGTTGAGCATAGCGATGGACATTTCAAGAAAACCGCATCGAAGGAAAAAAGCAGCCTCATTGGCGCCGCCAGTGGTCGAGGCTAGAGCGATTACCAAAAAATTTGGCGACCGCTTGGCCGTCGATCATCTGGATCTCGATGTTCCGGCGCGAGTATGCTTTGGGCTTCTGGGACCCAACGGCGCCGGTAAAACCACGACCCTGCGCATGATCTATGGCGTCACTCGGGCCACCAGCGGGACGATTCGCGTGTTCGGCATGGACATCGCCCATCACCTCCGCGCGGTTCGCTCCCGTCTCGGCGTGACCTTGCAGCAGAACGTTTTGATTGAAACGTTGTCGCCCAAAGAGAACCTATTGGTTTTTGGCCGGTATCATTTGCTGCGCGAGCCGGAACTTTCGCGACGCGCGGAAGAGTTGATCGATTTTCTTGAGTTGCGCTCCCACGCGGGGGTTCCCGTCCGGCAGCTTTCTGGTGGATTCCAACGGCGTTTGGCGGTTGCGCTTTCGTTGATCAACGGCCCCGAGCTTTTGATCCTCGATGAACCCACCACCGGACTCGATCCGGCAATGCGATTATCTTTGTGGTCGCGCATCAGAGAACTGCGCGCGGCGGGCACAACCGTGCTCATCACGACCCATTATATGGACGAGGCGCAGCGTCTTTGCGATCAGGTCGCCATCGTGTCGGCGGGCAAAGTGATCGGCGCAGGCGCGCCGGCGGATCTCATCGCTACTCGGCTGGCGCCTGAAACGGTAGAATTTGATTGTGCCCCGAGCGAGGAAGCGGTGTTGCTCGACGGCGTCCCATCGAGCCAGCGCTTGCGCGTTGGTAGGCGGCTTATGCTTTACCTCGATGACGCCGCCGGTCTTATCGAAAATGTGCGCCGCCACGATCAAGGGGACCGCCGCCCGATCATCGTCCGGCCCACCAATCTCGAAGATGTCTATCTCTCTCTTACCGGCACAAGCCTGGAAGGCAATCCGTGAGTATTTCGCTTCCCTATGCACTGGCCGTATGGCGGCGCAATGCATCGATTTACAAGAGAACTTGGAAATGGAATATCCTACCCAACTTCTTCGAGCCCGTTCTCTACCTCTTTTCCATTGGCATAGGCGTCGGCGCTTACGTTTCAGAGATGGGCGGCACCACCTATATTGCATTTCTCGCTCCAGGGCTGGTCTGTGTGGCAGCGATGAATGGGGCGAGCTTTGAAGTGACCTATAACATCTACGTCCGGCTTATTTTTGAAAAGACCTATGATGCCATGCTGACCACTCCCATCGAGCCGGACGATGTTCTAACCGGCGAAGTGCTCTGGGCGGTGACTCGCGCCGGCATCTATGGCGGCTGTTTCTTTGTCGTGTTGATGCTTTTCGGGCTGGCGCCTTTACCGTCGTCGCTCTGGGCGTTGCTGGTGATCCCGATCACGGGACTGCTTTTTGCCGCCATCGGCATGGTTTTCTCACTGCGCATTCCAAACATCGATATGTTCAGTTTTTACTTTACGCTCTTTCTCACCCCGCTGTTTTTATTCTCCGATGTGTTCTTTCCTCTGAAGGAACGGCTGGCAGAGCCGTGGCTATGGGTCGCGGAAGCGCTTCCGCTGCTGCACCCCGTGCGGCTCGCCCGCGCGTCGTTCAATGGCGAGTTTTCCGTAACCGTATTGTGGGATGTGGCTTATACGTTGGGAACGTCTCTGCTGCTGCTTCTCTGGGCGCGCCGCAGCGTGCGCAACCGGCTGACCAATTAGCAAGGGAATGAGCCCGTGCCTTCCAGGTAACAATCGCGCACCATAGACTCACGGGCCTTCCCGTTCCAGCTTGCGGGCGATGCGGTCGTCGACGAGGTCCTCGGCCTTGAGTTTGCCGAACTTGGGATCGTTCTTGCTCAGGATCCGGATGGCATTTTGAATCCCATCTCTGGTGGGAATGATGCTCCGGTCGTAGAGCTGTCTCATTCGCTCGTATAATTCTTCGACCCCTTCGGCTTTCGGCAACCGCAACCACTTACTCAAGCTCCGTATCACCGCCGGCTGATTGTTTTTGTCTTGGATAAACCGATTCGCGCGTATCAAGGCTCTGAGGGTTTTTTCTACGACATCGGGTGAGGCGTCGATGAAACTCCTGCGAGCGACGATGCCGGTTCCCTGGTATCGAATATTCAAAGTCGGCAGGTCCGCCAGAATGCTTCCGCCGCTCCGTGGTATCAGCCGGCTGAACGCATAGCCCAGTACGGCGCCATCGACGATGCCCGTCATCACGGCCTGGGCGAGCACGGAATCATCGCCAAGAACGCGAATCTGGATCTTGTCGCGCTCGGCGTTGAGACCCCAGTGGTCCAGCAAGATTTGCGTGAACATCCAAATCCCGCCTCCAATGCTTTGAACCCCAATGGTTCTACCCTTGAGATCTTCGGGACTGCGAATCTTGGCGGACACTACGAAGTAACCATCGAGCTTGTTGATCAGTCCGGCGACCCAAACGATGTCCAGACCGCTAGCCATCGCCCCCAGCGAAGCGCCTGTCGCCGAGACACCGTAGAGCTGCGCGTCGCCGGACGCCATGGCCGAAATCGCAATTGGACCGCTACGCACTTGCACCACATCGACGTCGACACCCTGGGCTTCGAACAGGTGCTGATCCTTCGCGACGAAATAAAGTCCCGACCGCTCACTAAAATCTGCGGAGACCAGCACAACGCGTTTGTTTGGAGTGGCTGCCCTTGCAGGCGATGCCAAAAAGACAACGAAGGACAGCAAAACGACGGCCCCGGCAAAATGACCGGACGAGTAGGAAGATCTTACAGGCATTGAAACGCTCATAGCTCCGGCTGATGACCAATCAGGGGTTGAGTTGAGCCGCGGAACGTTCGTCGGAGAGTGAATCGCCCGGGGCGTCCGATTCAAGCGCGAGCTGCAAGGCGTCGTCGACGGTTCTCAAAAACTCAAAGCGAATCCCGCCGCGGGCCAGCGTTGGAATCTCCTCCAGATCTTTGCGGTTTAACTCGGGCAGCAAGACGCAAGAAATACCTGCCCTCTTCGCTGCCAATACTTTTTCTTTTATGCCACCCACCGGGAGCACCAATCCCCGGAGGCTGATCTCGCCCGTCATGGCGATATCTTTGCTGATTCGTCGCCCCGTGAGGAGTGAAACGAGAGCGACAAAAAGCGTGACGCCGGCGCTTGGCCCGTCTTTCGGGATGGCCCCTGCAGGAATGTGGATATGCACGTCGTTTTGTCTAAACAGGCCGGCATCGATCCCAAGCATGCTCGCCCGTGATTTAACCAGGCTCAGCGCCGCCTGCGCGCTTTCTTTCATGACTTCGCCGAGCTGGCCCGTTAATATCAACTTGCCGTCTCCCGGCATCTTGGTGGCTTCGACGAACAAGATGTCGCCGCCGACGGGCGTCCAGGCCAAACCGGTGGCGACCCCGGGCAAGCTGGTTCGCAGAGCGATCTCGTTGATAAATTTCGGCGGCCCTAAGTAGGCGGGGATAGACTCTGCATCGATGGTGATAGGCTCCTTGAGGCCCTCCGCGACGCGCGTCGCCACGCTCCGGCAAACGGCGCCCAATTCACGCTCGAGTTGACGAACCCCGGCTTCACGCGTGTAGGATCTGATAATTTCCCGAATCGCCTCGTCGCTAAAATGAATCTCACTGTCCTTCAGGCCGTTTTCGGCAATCTGCCGGGGAACGAGATATCCCTTCGCAATGGCCAATTTATCTTCCTCGATGTATCCCGGCAGTTCTAGAATCTCCATGCGGTCACGAAGCGGGCCCGGAATAGTATCGAGCACGTTAGCCGTGGCGATGAACAATACCTGGGATAGATCGAACGGCAAGCCGAGGTAATGATCCTGAAAGGTCGCGTTTTGCGCCGGGTCGAGCACTTCCAGCAAAGCGGCGGAAGGATCGCCGTGAAAACTGGCGCTGAGCTTATCTATTTCATCGAGCATGAAGACGGGATTTCGGCTTTCCGCCTTTCTAATGCCCTGAATGATATTGCCCGGGAGAGCGCCGATATAGGTGCGCCGATGACCGCGAATATCGGCCTCGTCATGGACTCCGCCGAGACTTTGCCGCACGAATTTTCGGTTCATGGCCCGAGCGATACTCTGTCCGAGAGAGGTTTTTCCTACGCCGGGGGGACCCACTAAGCAAAGAATCGGACTTTTCCCTTGCGGCATCAGTTTACGGACGGCCAAGAACTCAATGATGCGCTTTTTTACTTTTTCGAGATCGTAATGGTCGGCGTCGAGAATCTCGCGCGCCTTGGGCAGATCGATCTCTTCTTTCGTGAAAACACTCCATGGCAGCTCCAGCAGCCAGTCAAAATAGGTCCTGAGGGACGAGTATTCGGCCGCCATCTCCGGAATGCGTTCCAACCGGGATAGTTCTCGCAGCGCTTCCTTCTCGACTTCGGGCGGCATTTTCGCCTCGTAGATTTTCTTGCGCAGCTCTTCGGCTTCTACGCTTTTACCGTCCTCCTCACCCAGTTCCTTTTGAATCGCCTTTAGTTGCTCGCGCAAAAAATACTGGCGCTGCGTTTTATCCATGGATTCTTTGGTTTCTTCGCCGATTTTTTTGCTCAGCTCGAGCAGCTCGATCTGACGCGCCAATTTCTCGGAGACCCGTTGGGCCCGCGCCACCGGGTCGAAAATCTCCAAAATTTCTTGCTTCTCGTTGGCCGGAAGATCCAACGTGGATGCGATGACGTCGATCAAGGCGAGGGGATCTTCGATCCTTTCGATCATAGCTATTAGCTCGTTCATCGGCTGCGGCAATAGGGCTAAAGCTTTGGACGCCTCTTGGCGAAGATGTAAGATGCGCGCCTCGAACTCTTTGGTTGGCGGCACTTTTTCTTCCACCATGGTGACGCGCGCAATCAGAAAGGGATCGGTCTCGAGAAATTCGCCGATGCCGAACCGTTGGCGGCCTTGCACGATGATCTGGCGCTGTCCATCGGGCAGGCCGAACATCCGTAACACGTCCGCGGCCGTGCCTACGCCGTAAAGGTCTTTGGGCTGCGGAGACTCGATGTTCGGGTCCCGTTGGCCCACGAACCCCACGGGAAATTGCTGGCGCACAGCCTCTTCGACGGCCTGAAGGCTTGGCGGGCGGCCGACGACCAGCGGCATGACCGTGGCGGGAAAGAGCACCGTATTGCGCAACGGCAAAATCACCAACGCTCCAGGAGGAACAACGAGATGAGGTTTGGATTTAGGAGTTTCCTTCGCTTCAGCGTTCATATTTACTTCCTTAGCTCGATGATTAACAGGCCATTCTGGAGGGAAATATCGCCTACCGACGGTTGATGCTCCCCCGCCGCCAGCCCGACCCGCCGCTCGAAATGCCCGAGCGGGATTTCCCAGATCTTGAGTTCGCCGTCGCGGCAGCACCCCGGAAGCGGGCGATCACCGGTGATGACTAGTTCCCGACCTTCCAGCCTTACATCCACCCGGTCCACCGCAACTCCAGGTATGGCCAAAATCACCCATAGGCTTTCGTCTGTCTCAACGACATTAATCGGAGGCTCCCAGCTTGGCTTTCTGCTGTAAGACACCCGAAAGCGCGCACCGGCAGCGATCTGCAAATAATTTCTGTGAATCCGCTCGGCCTGCTGGAGCAGGTCCGTGGCCCGATGCAATATTAAAAAATCCCAATCGCGTTCCGCCATACGATCCTAGCCTCCGTCACGTGAAAGTAAAATAATTTGGAATCAGTAACTCATTTGAGACTAGGGTTGCGACCGAGTCTTGTCAAGGAAGGCACAGATATTGTGGAAAAGAAATGGCTGCCCGCCCGCGCCGCGCTTCGGTCTCCGCGCTATTCCTGGAGCCGATCGGGCCTGTTGTCGGCAATCCGGTTGCAGCGTGGCTATGGATACGAGCGTCGATTGCGGGTCACAGCTTGTATCCGATCTTGCGCAGCAGATCTTTCCGCCAGGCAATCCCTGCTTCGTCCTCGATCCCTTTGCTCTTGCCGCCGTCGACGACGCCGAGAATGCCGCGCCCCTGATCGGTTTCGGCGATGATCACTTCCACCGGATTCGCCGTCGCACAGAAGATGCGGCAAACTTCCGGGACCATCTTGATGGCGTTGAGCACGCTCACCGGGAAGAAGCCGGGGCCGAGAAAAAGAATGAAGCTGTGGCCCGCTGAGAGAGCGAGGGCGTTCCGTTTGGCCAGATCGATCATCGTGTCGTCCGTGCCCGTCCAGCGAATAAGCATCTCGCCCGATGACTCGCAAAAGGCAAGGCCGAACTTGATTCCGGGTATCCCCTGGACCATCGCCTCGTGAATGTCCTCGACGGTTTTGATGAAGTGGCTCTGGCCGAGAATGAAATTGATCTCGCTAGGTTTCTCTATCGTTAAGGTTGTCAGTTGCAAGTGCCATCCTCCTCTTGTGTGTTCACCGGACGTGAGACATCTGTTCGCACAGCCAGATACGCAGACCTCGGACTCGCAACACCGCCACAAACCCAATGATGCCTGCAACCGATAGTGCCAGATCCTGCGTCATCTCCAGCTCCAGCGCCGCGAGAGAACCGATGGCGGACCAAAGAACCGGTATGACAAATACCGCCCTAGGTGCCGGGGCCTGGGCAAACAACAAGATGCCGATCGTGAATATTGTCGTGGGACAGGGAAGTCCAAAGGTGGGTATAGCCGGATATCGATGCCCCAGGGTAAAGCTGAGCAGGGGATATATCACAAGTGCGAAGATCACAAGAATCGCGCCGGTGACGTGCCATGGACCGCTGGCCAGGTGGAAGCGCAGCCGGTCATTGACGACGCCGTACCAATCGAAAAACGTGGCCCCGAGGGCAAATAAGATCCCAAACCACCAGGCGGCGACATTGATAAGGGCGAAGAACTTCAGGTGATAGGCGACCGCCATCCATATCCAGAGGCCGGTCAACAAAAGGGAGATCATGCGACTCGCCCATGCGCGCGTCGTGCACAGCAATCCCAAACACGTTAGTGCAGCGGCGTACAGAACCAGCTGCATGGGCCAAACGGCCTCGTTGTATTGTGCGAGGTTTTCGAGGAACTCATCGACGCTGAACGGTATGGTTATCATGGCCCCCGAAGGCCAAGTAGCATTCATGCCTTAGGCTAACGATAACCACTGCGCTATTTCAAGAGGGCCGAATCAACTGCACCGGATCGCTGAATGTTGAATGACCTTCTCGGCGACACTGCCCAGCAACCAGCGACGGAGGCCCGATCTGGCATGGGTCGACGCAATGCGTCGCGAAAAAAATGGCTCAACCCGCGCGCACGACCAAGACCGGGTCCCCGGAGTGGCGCACCACCGTTTCCGTGACGCTACCCAGCACCCAGCGCTGCACGCCGGAGCGCCCGTGGCTGCACATCGCAATCAAATTGTCCTGCGTGGCGCGTCCCAGAGCGATGATCTCGTCGGCGCTGAGGCCTTCCTTCGCGACGTAGGACACTTTCGCAACACCGTCCTTTTTCAATTCCGCGGTTTTCTTCTCCAGATAGTCAACGGCTTCATCTTTCACGCCGGCAATTAGTTCCTCGAAATCGATGGCGGTATAACCGTCCATGCCACTGTACACGCTGTAGGGAATGCTGTAGGCGCGAAACAAAACCACTTCGAGATTCATCGCCTTGGCAAGCGCGACCGCGGACGGCAGTACGCGTTCCGCCAATTCAGAGCCATCGAGGGGCACGATGACGGACTTGAGCGCGACTTTCTCCTCTGCATCGATCTCTCCACTCGCTCGCACCAGGAGCAGCGGATTTTCACACCCTCTGAGTACCTTTTCCGCCACACTGCCGAGCATCCAACGGTTGAGGCCCGATCTGCCGTGGGTCGCCATAGCGATCAGAATGTTCTTGTCCGCCGCCGCCTTCCCGATGATCACTTCCTCGGGTCGGCCCTTTTCGATACTCCACTTAACGTTCACGTCCGTTGTCTTCGCGGCGACCCTCTTCAGATACTCCGAGTAACTGCGCTCCGCATCTTCCACCATGGTATCGAGGAACTGCGCCTTGGAAGCCGTAGTGTGTGTCGCCATCTCACCGATGTCCACCACGGCCATTAGTTCTACGGGAATCTTGAGCACGCCCCCTAGAGTGCGGGCGTAGGGCAGCACTGTCTCGGCGGTCCGCGATCCATCCAGCGGTATCATTATTTTTGTAAACATGATCCCTCCAATGATAGCCGAATTTTTCTCATCGGCGGTTGAATAACTGCGGCCGCTTTTCGACAAACGCATTGTATCCCTCGAGGAAATCCGGCGTTTGCATGCATCTCGCCTGAGCTCTCGCTTCCATTTCCAAGGCTGTTTCAAGATCCACGTTGGCTTCACGGTCGAGAAGTTCTTTGGTGACTCCGACGGCGTACTGCGGGCCGTCCTTCAGGCGCCTCGCCCATTTGTAGGCTTCCTCCATCAAAGTGTCCCCTGGTACGACGCGGTTGGCCAAACCGATTCGATAGGCTTCATGCGCGTCGATGGTATCGCCAAAATAAACCAGCTCGGTTGCTCTGCCCAATCCAACAATTCTTGGCAGCAAGTAAAGGGCGCCCATATCGGCGCCCGACAGGCCGACTTTTACGAACAGAAAAGCTGCCCGCGCCTTGTCCGAGAATATCCGTAGATCTGCAGCGAGCATGAGCATCGCGCCGGCGCCGGCGGCGATACCGTTGATTGCGGCGATGATCGGCTTTTTCAAATTACGCATGTTTTTGACGACGTTGCAGGTCATGCGGGTGAATTTATACAGTTCGTCGCCTTTCATTTTGAGCAGCGGGCCAATAGTGGCGTTGACGCTGCCACCGGAACAAAACCCTTTGCCCGTTCCCGTCAACACGACCACTTTGACGGTATCGTCATGGGCAAGTTCTGCGAAAATCTTTTCTAGATCGCCGTAGGCTTCAAAGGTCAGCGCGTTGAGCTTCTCCGGCTCGTTTAGGCGGATCGTGGCCACGCCATCGTTGTTCTCAAAAACAAAGTTGCGGTAGCTCATGGTTTTTGTTTCTCCTTATTATCCGTGTATCACGTGCGCCCTAGAATCTCATCCGGGCGACTGCATGTTTCTCCGGCATCCGCGGTAAGCATTGACTTACCTGGCTCGAAGGCAGTTACACCGAACTTTATCCTAGCTTGCCGCAAAACGCCGATGGCATGAAGCAACTTTTCAATCAGACTCCTTTTTTCCTCCTTGCGACTGTAATGTTTCTCCGGCATCCTCGGTAAGCATTGACTTAAACTACGGAGGTGCAAGATTACAAAGACAAGCACGCAGCAGCAGGGAGAAAAATAGATGCAACGGACGCTTTCCGATCAGGAACTGAAAGCCATCGACGCCTACTGGCGCGCGGCCAATTACTTATCGGTCGGACAGATTTATTTGCTCGACAATCCGCTCCTCAAGGACCCGCTCAAGATCGAGCATGTCAAACCGCGGCTGCTCGGCCACTGGGGCACCTCGCCGGGGCTGAATTTTATTTACGCGCACTTAAACCGCATTATCAAAGCGCGCGATCTCAATATGATCTATATCGCCGGCCCCGGCCATGGCGGACCGGCGCTCGTGGCTAGCACCTGGCTCGAAGGCAGTTACACCGAACTTTATCCTAGCTTGCCGCAAAACGCCGATGGCATGAAGCAACTTTTCAAGCAATTCTCTTTTCCCGGCGGTATCGGCAGCCATGTGACGCCAGAAACGACGGGATCGATTCATGAAGGCGGCGAACTCGGTTACTCGCTGGCCCATGCTTTCGGCGCGGCGTTTGATAATCCGGATTTGATCGTCGCCTGTGTCATCGGCGACGGCGAGGCGGAAACGGGACCGCTGGCTGCGGCCTGGCACTCGAACAAGTTCTTGAACCCGGCGCGCGACGGCGCGGTGCTGCCGATCCTGCACTTAAACGGTTACAAAATCGCCAACCCTACTTTGCTGGCGCGAATCACACGAGCGGAGCTGGACAGCCTGTTGATCGGCTACGGCTATGAACCCTCTCTGGGTGGAGGGCGCGAACCCGGAACTCGTGCACGAAGCGATGGCGGCAACCTTAGATCGGATATTCGATAAGATTCACGCGATCCAGCGAGCCGCCCGCGACGACGCCAAGGTCGAGCGGCCACGCTGGCCGATGATCGTGCTTAAAACACCCAAGGGTTGGACGGGACCCAAGGAGGTGGACGGCAAGATCAACCGAAGGCCATTGGCGTTCGCACCAAGTGCCTGTCGCCGACATGGCCTCCAACAATAACCATCTCAAGCTGCTGGAAGACTGGATGAAGGGCTACCGGCCGGATGAACTGTTCGACGAAGATGGCAGCCGAAAGCGCATCTGCGCGCCCTGGCGCCTGAAGGCGCGCGGCGCATGGGCGGCAATCCGCACGCCAACGGCGGCATGCTGCTGCGAGATCTCAAATTGCCGGACTTTCGACGACTACGCCATCAAGGTAGCTGAACCTGGCGGTGCGCAAGCGGAATCGACCCGCGTCATGGGCAACTACTTGCGCGACGTGATGAAGTTGAATTCAGCGTCGCGCAACTTCCGCGTCGTCGGTCCCGACGAGACTGCCTCGAACCGGCTCGACGCTCTGTTCGAGGCCACAGCTCGAACATGGTTGGCGGAAACAATCCCCGAAGATGATCATCTCGCTCCGGACGGCCGGGTGATGGAAATTCTCTCTTCGAGCATACCTGCCAGGGCTGGCTCGAAGGTTATCTGCTCACCGGGCGGCATGGATTATTCTCCTGCTACGAGGCGTTTATCCACATCGTCGATTCGATGTTCAATCAGCACTCCAAATGGCTCAAAGTCGCCAAAGAAATCCCCTGGCGCCGCCCCATTGCTTCGTTGAACTATCCTTCTTACCTCCCATGTCTGGCGCCAAGACCACAACGGTTTTTCCCATCAGTACCCAGGTTTCATCGATCTCGTCGTGAACAAGAAAGCCGACATCATCCGTGTTTTTCTCGCCGCCGGACGCCAACACGCTGCTCTATATTACCGATTGGTGCCTGCGCTCGCGCAACTTCGTCAACGTCATCGTCGCCGGCAAGCAACCACAGCCTCAGTGGCTCAATATCGATTCAGGCGATCAAGCACTGCGCCACCGGCATTGGCATCTGGGACTGGGCGAGCAACGACCGGCCGGCGAACCCGATGTCGTCATGGCCGCCGCCGGCGACGTGCCCTACGGTGGAAATCCTGGCGGCCATCGAGCTTTTGCGCCAGCATGCGCCGGAATTAAAAATCAGAATGATCAATATCGTGGATTTGATGACGCTGCAGCCGCGCGAGCGAGCATCCTCAAGGGCTACCCGCTGGGATTTTGACAGCCTGTTCACCACGGACAAACCGGTTATTTTCGCGTATCATGGCTATCCCTGGCTGATTCACCGCCTCACCTACCGGCGTACCAATCATAAAAATTTGCACGTGCGCGGCTATAAAGAAGAAGGCACAACGACGACGCCTTTCGACATGGCGGTGAGAAACGATCTCGACCGCTTCCATCTGGTGATGGACGTGGTCAACCGGGTGCCCAAGTTGGGTTACCGCGCGGCCTATCTCAAACAGCTCATGCGCGACAAGCTAACGGAACACTCGCACTACATCACGCGCCACGGCGAAGACATGCCTGAAGTGCGCGATTGGAAGTAGCGCGGGTAGCAGCGGGAGAACCCGAACAGTGGCGGTCGCATCCGGCGTCGAGGCTTGAATATCAAACTTGCTGCGCGCTTTGCCACAGCCTCGATGCGCGCGGCCAGGAATCATGAGCCTGCATTCGACCGTGTAACCTGCTAAGCTGAGGCATCTGACGCCGAGCGGCGCGGCAAATTTCCCTTTTGGCACGTATATCGCGTGATTGAAGGAAGAGATGTCGCGCCGGGTCATGGGAGCCGGGAGGCGTGTTTCATGCTAGAGATTATCGGACAACTGTTAGGACCCGCGGGCAGCGCGCTCGTCATCGCCGCGGTATTTTTGATCAGCGGCATCAAGATTCTTAAAGAATACGATCGAGCCGTGATCTTTCGCCTCGGGCGCATGGTTCCGACGCGCGGGCCGGGCATCACTTATGTTATCCCCATCGTCGAAAAAATGGTCCGCGTGGATTTGCGCACGGTGACAATGGACGTGCCTCCCCAAGATGTGATCACGAGGGACAACGTCTCGGTAAAAGTGAGCGCGGTCCTCTATTTCAGAGTGCTCGACCCGAACCGCGCCATTCGAGAAGTTGTGAATTATCTGTATGCCACGTCGCAGTTAGCGCAAGTAGAATTGCGCAGCGTTTGCGGCCAGGCCGAGTTGGACGAACTTCTTTCGCAGCGAGATAGGCTCAATTCGCGCATTCAGGAAATATTAGACGCTGAAACCGAGCCCTGGGGCATCAAAGTGGTTTTGGTAGAGCTCAAGCATATCGATCTGCCGCAAGAGATGCAGCGCGCCATGGCCAAACAAGCGGAGGCGGAAAGAGAAAGGCGGGCAAAGATAATTCACGCCGAAGGCGAATTCCAGGCCTCACAGAAACTGGCGGACGCCGCGGAAACCATCGCCAAGCAGCCAACCGCGATCCATTTGCGCTTCCTCCAAAGTCTGGTTCAGGTTGCGGCGGAAAATAACCACACCGTCGTAGTGCCCATTCCCGTCGATGTCATGAGGCTGCTTTTCGACGGGATGAAAGCATCGTCAAACGACTCGGCGTCGAATACTGCTTCCGCGCAGCCGGCGACGAATACGAAAGGATCGGAGACCGCGTTATCCAACCGATGAGATAGACGGCTGAAGGATCTTACATACAGACGAGCTCTAGAAGCCGACGCAACACGAGGTCTGAATCAAGAAATCGCGTGCGAAAGCGGCGGCGGCAGCGGCATACCGCGAAGAGTCTACTAGAGCTGGCACGTCCCCCCTACATAAATTAGTATTTAAATTGCATAGTTAGCATGCCAAAAGCCCTGTCCGAGAGGGGACGCCGAAAGCGTGCACAGCTCGGCTATTGTCCAGCTGGAGCTGTATTGCTACCTGTCCACAGCTGGTCCGTTCTGGGAAAACAGCTGTTGACTCATTGACATAGAGCTGTATGGCTGATATGTTCCAGCTCTCCCGAGCAAGATAGAATGCGGAGGTTTTGTCCAGTCATGAAAGTTAGTTTTCCAGTTATGCGGGGAAATATGGGTTGGCGGCATTACTATTCGTTGCTGATTTCGCTTTCAGAAATTCCTCGTTTGTTTAAATTCAACGATTGGGAAAAGTGTCACTCCGGAGCTGCGCGCGCAAAGAGTTCTGAATAAAGGACGGGTTCCGGATATCGCGAAATACATATTGGATAATGGAAACGGATATCTCTTTTCGTCGATCACAGCGTCCTACTCGTGTCCTGTGAAATTCGTCCCTTCAACAGGAAACCCCGACGTTGGCGAGTTAGAAATGGAGCTGGAAAACATTGAGTTCATTATCAACGATGGCCAGCATCGTTGCGCCGCGATCGCCGCTGCACTCAAAGAGAATCCTGCGCTTGGCAAGGAAAAAATTTCGGTGCTCCTCTTTGAGACGGAAAGTTTGGAGCGGCTGCAACAAATGTTTTCAGATCTAAATCGGTTCGTGCAGCAGACCTCAAAGTCGCTGGGTATTCTCTATGATCATCGAGATAGCCTTTCTTCAATAACCATGGAAGTAACAGAGCGGGTGGATGTATTTCGAGGCACAGTGGACAAAGAGAAGGTTACGATCCCGCTCAGGTCGCCTAAGCTTTTTACAATTGCAGCTTTATACGAGGCGAATGAAGAGCTGCTGGGTAGAAACATCGATAAACCGGGGTCGCCGGGCTATAAAGCAGCGCTGAAGACTGCTGTCGAATACTGGACCGAGCTTTCGAACATCATCGACGAGTGGCAGAAAGTCAAAAGTGGAGAATTGAGCGCTTCCGAACTCCGTCAGGACAAAATCAATACTCATGCGGTCGTTTTACGTGCTCTCGGTGGCGTCGGCAGAACGTTGCTCGAAAAATATCCCGATGATTGGCAACAAAAACTTAAGCTCCTCGAAAACATTGATTGGCGGAAGTCTGTGGATAGTAGCGCGAATCCTCTGTGGGATGCCGTATGTATCACAGCGGGCTCAGTCGTCTCCAACAGGCAGGCACGAGCAGCTACTTTGGCGGTCTTGTTACGAGAAATCGGCGAATCGCCAAACGGAAAAGTAACACATAAAGAGTCTGCGGAGGTGACTAGTGCGCAGGCAACGGAACAATAAGAACGAATCGAAAAATTCTGCCATTGGTGATCGGCAGGGACGAATGGTCCATCCGGTCGTTGGTCGCGCCAGCATAGGCCCAACTAGCGCGATCGCTCTCAATCGCGCGGAAGATCCAGCCACAACTCGCCTGCGCCGACTGCTTCCTACCGCATGGGCCATGATCCGCCCGTACTGGTCCTCGGAGGACCGCTGGGCGGCCTGGGGGCTGCTCCTCGTCGTCGTCGCACTCACCCTCGGCATGGTTTACATCAATGTTCTCTTCAATCAGTGGAATAACGCCTTTTTCACCGCCCTGCAGAACAAAAACCAAACAATCTTTCTCCAACAGCTGATCCGCGTCTGCTGGCTTGTGGGCCTTTATCATCCTGTTCGCCGTCTACCAGCTTTACCTTAACCAGATGCTCGAGATCCGCTGGCGGCGCTGGCTTACCGAACGTTACCTCCGCGCTTGGTTGGCCGACGGTGCCTACTATCGGATGCAACTCGTGGCGGCTGAAACCGACAATCCCGACCAGCGCATCGCCGAAGACGTTCACCTCCTTATTTCCCACACCCTCGCTCTCCTCATGGGAGGCTTGCGCGCGGCTGGTAACTTTGGTCACCTTTGTGGCGATCCTCTGGGCGCTCTCCGGAACGCTCACCGTCCCCCTTGGCGGGTCCTCCGCTCACCTTGCCCGGCTACTTGGTATGGGCGGCCCTCGTGTACGCTATCGCCGGCACATGGCTCACTCACTGGATCGGTCGCCCGCTTGTGCGGCTGAACTTCGACAAGCAGCGTTGTGAAGCCGACTTCCGTTTCGGCCTAGTCCGCTTCCGCGAGAACACCGAGGGTGTAGCGCTCTACCGCGGCGAGGCGGACGAGTTCCGTGGTTTCCGCGAACGATTCGAGGCGGTGGTTGCGAACTGGTGGAACATCATGCGCCGGCAGAAACGGCTGACCTACTTCACTGCCGGCTATGGACAAGCGGCGTGGATTTTCCCGTCCGTCGTCGCGGCGCCGCGCTATTTCCGGGGCGAGCTTGCGCTCGGAGGGCTCATGCAGACCATCGGGGCCTTCAGCCAGGTACAGGATTCGCTCAGCTTCTTTGTCAACTCGTATAAGGAGATCGCTGCATGGTGCTCGGTGGTGGAGCGGCTCTCCGGGTTCGAGCGCGCGCTAGAGCGCGTGCGCATCCAGGCGGCGACCGGCGGCGGCGTCCGGCGCGTCGACGGGGACGCCACCCACTTGACAGTGGAGGGTGTGGATCTCTATCTCCCCGATGGACAGCCGCTCATCGCGGATGTGAATCTCTCGCTCTTGCGCGGAGACACCGTTCTCCTGGGAGGAGCTTCGGGTTCGGGGAAGAGTACGCTCCTCCGTGCGATCGCCGGAATCTGGCCGTTTGGGCACGGCGAGATCCGCGGGTCGCGCGACGCCCGGATCCTCTTTCTGCCGCAGAAGCCCTACCTGCCGATCGGCACGCTCCGGGAAGTGGTGAGTTATCCGATGCCAACAGGCGGCGTGGACGACGCGACACTGGGCGAGGCGCTGGAGGCAGTGGGGCTCCCTGAGCTGGCCGAGCGGCTCGACGAGGCCGGCCATTGGGCGCTTCAACTTTCCCCCGGCGAACAGCAACGCATCGCCTTTGCTCGCGCGCTCGTCCAGAAGCCGGATTGGCTCTTCCTCGACGAGGCGACCTCGGCGGTGGATGAGGCTACGGAGGCGCCGCCTCTATCGGCTGGTGCGCGAGCGGCTCGCGGGGACGACCGTGTTCAGCGTGGGCCATCGCGCGACGCTACGTGCCTTCCACGCTCGCCAGCTTCTGGTACGGTCCAATGGGAGCGGGCCCTCCTCCATCGTGGAAGTGACCGCCGTGCCCGAATCGGCGCGACGTAGCAGTGGCGTTCCTATGCGCGACAAAGTCGCTGCGATGGCTGGATAACCGATATCAGTAGTGCACCGGTTTTATATTATTTAAGTCGCTCCAGCCTTGCGCGGAATTAACAGCCACATGCGGAAAGCATGGCCGGAAGCGATTTTTGGGAATTGAAATATTCCTCCGCCAGTTCGCGGGCGGCGCGCATGTGCTCCGAGTAGTTGCGGTCGATCTCCGCGACTCCGGCAACAGCCTCTTCCAAATCATTAAAACACAGCAATCCGCGGCCCGTAGGCAAATGGTCACTGAAACCTGTATCTTCCGCGAGCACCGGCCGGCCGCTAGCGAGATAACCAGCGCTCCGGTCGCTAAACCAACCCGACTTAAGTTGTCTATGTATCGGTTTTGGACAAAGGAGCTCGGCACGTGAACGCTTGATGTATTGCTGATAGGAGGCGGGCGATCCGGCAATAGAATGCGGATGTACAAGTTTCCAATGGTGCCTTAACAGCAGCTGACGATCCCCGGTCGAGTCTTCTGGGTGGATATTCGCAGCGAGCTCAAAGGCACGCCGGGACCGTTGGGGCAAATCAATATACCTCAGGTAGTTGGATCTCTATGGGATCGACTTTAAGCCGTTTGATTTAGCTTGTCGAAGATAGTCTTTTACCTTGTCGTTTTCCTTCAGGACGTCTAGTAAGGCCTTAGCAATCAACTCGTACCCAACGACGTTCGTGTGCCATGGATCAGCCTGCATATAAATCCTTCCGAAGGATTCGATAGGCCTGTAAAGTTTTGCCTCGCCGTTTTGAGCGGCGACCGTGAAACCCCTAATATGTGGAACATCCAAGCCTTCCCATTTCCCCTCTTCTGCACCCTTGGTGTAAACATGGAAGAGGTTTGTCCCTGGCGTAAATGTCGCTGAATAAGACCAGACATGGTCTCCCGCCCTTTGATCTCCGTGTGTTCCATCGTCATACATGGCAATCTTGTTGGGTGCTAGATTGCCCAGCTTCGGATGGTTTCCCGCAATGTACATCGCGTTTGGCACAGACCATTTATCAGCAAACACCCGAAAGATAACTTCGATTTCGTCATCAGCGTTGCCTCTTTGAGGCTTACGAGGGCGAAGATCTAATTTCTTCTCTAACTCCTCCTCGATCTTCTTTTGTGCCGCTACGATCAAAGCACTGCTGTCCACGAACGGCACTCCTTTAGTTCTGGAAATTTTCTCAAGCACGGTTCGGTAGGGACTCTCAGTCCAAAGTTCGTTGTAGAGGAGAATAACACCAGCCCCTTGGTTCCTCGCTAAATTAATCATCTCGAGGAGTTGTTCTCGTAGTCGCCGAGTGAGACACGCGTCCAGGATTCAACGTCCTCGTAACCTGATTTGCCGAAGCGTCTCCTCGCTAACACGTCGTCCCCGGTACGAGCGCTCTCAGCCTCTGCCTTTAGGCCATCGCCGATTGACGTTGGCTTGTTCTTTAGGACCAGGACCAGATATCGTAACAACTTATAGAATTCTATATTTTCTAGGGATTGATGAATCCAGTTGCTTGAGAGCGCTGGGCCGCGGGACAAATCCTTGTCGCGGTATCCGGCCACCCT
Organism: uncultured delta proteobacterium; assembly: GCA_963840855.1. Taxonomy (GTDB): domain Bacteria; phylum Desulfobacterota; class Binatia; order UBA9968; family UBA9968; genus DATACQ01. Next base: position 98,072 of record CAWJBB010000033.1, on the reverse strand, counting down.
AGAATCGTTCATCCCGAAGCCAATCACGACCACATCGGGATTCAAGTTGATGGCGCTCCGCCTCATGAGTTCCAAACCCTGATAAGAAGAGTAGCCCATTACCCCGAGGTTGAAGACTTCGAAGTTTCCCTGCAAAAAATCCCGGTTGAGCATGGCCATCAACTGGCGGGGGTAGGCGTTTATTTGATCAACATTCGCCCCGAAGGTCCAGGAATCCCCGAGGCAGATGATCCGAAAGCTAGAAGCGGATTTTGCCTTCGCAAACTCCACGTCCCGGAACCCTTCCGAGTTTAGGGAAATCTTCCACGTCGGGTTTGCTTTTAGCGAATCAGGAATACGCGGGAAGAACTGGCGGCGCAGAGAAACACGCTCCTCTTCCGTGTTAACGGGGGTGAAGACGTCAAGATATCGCCCCTGAACGTTCGGTCGATTTTTCCAGAGTAAGACTTTGTCTCGCTCAAGAATCCTGAAGCCATCCAGCCAAGGGGGAGCAACTCCATACTCGTCGCGGATATCGTAGACTAAGGGAATATAATCAACCATCGAATTCCGCACAAAATATGCGATCCTCAGCAGAGCCTCAAGGATCGCAAAACCCACGAGTGTGACCGCAATACCAGTAGCAATCTCATTGGAAAGGGCTTTCCTCTGCATCAGGGCACTACTTTGAGCGACTTATGAATAGTTTGCTTGATGAGCTTTATTCCGATGCTCAGCGGGCAGTGGTGGTCGTGAAACCCCATATCCTGGTGCAAGCAAAAGATCGAGTGAGGCATCTGGCACCACAGCCAATCTCCAGCATGTTCCTATCAACATGGTCCCCGCCTTCCAAGAGCCTCTTTGAGCCCAAATTCTTCGAAGACCGTCAAATAGGTTCGTACGCGGCTGACATAAGAGGAATGACCCACAAGACACCATGGCCGCTATTACTGGGCTGACTCGCTTCGAATTGCCACGCGGTGACGCAAAGAGGCGACGACCGTTTGGGGCGCGCATCTGTTTGGTCACTGGCCTTTACTCGCGGTCGCAGTGTTGTAGCCCGTGAAAAGGCCCGATGCCCGTGGGGTTGTGGACCCCGTCCACTCGGAAGCGGGCGAGCGACGGCCACTGCCCGACGTCACGAATTTGGGAACAGCTTTGACCTGAACCGGTTGCGCGAGGACGATGCAACCATGAGTACGCGGCATTCCTTGCGCAGGTCCGACCACCAGGTGCCCACTTCCCTTGGGTAGACGACCTTCTCCGTGCCGGAAAACCCGACGTCGTGGAGCATCCGGACGAGGGAATCCTCGGTGAGCCACACAGAGAGTTCGTTCTCCAGCGACGCGGTCGGCGAAAGATCCTTCACATCGCGAGCCGTTCCTGTTGGGAACTCGCGGAAGAGACGGCCTTCGTACCGCCTCCCATCGAACGTGAACGTCCGCAGCTCCGAGAGGTCCGGCCGCCAGCTTCCCCCCTTGATGCGCTCTGGTTGATCCTCCAGGGCGACGTGCGTGTCGATCACTGCGAAGCCGGTGCAGAGCGCGGCCACGTTGGCGAGGAACGTATAGGGATCATCGAGGTGGTAGAGAAGCCCGAGCGCAAGGACGGCGTCGAATCGGCCTGACGATTCGCAGGTCACAGTCATCGCGTCGCCGAGGGCGAACGTCGCTCGTTCGACGCCGAGGACGGACCGCACGAACTCGCACTTCCGGACGTTGAGGAGCTTGCCGTCGATGCCGAGGACCTCCGCACCCTGGAGCGCGCACTCGATCGAGAAGTATCCCTCTAGGCAGCCGATGTCCACGATGCGCCTGCCGCTGAAGTTGTTTCCGAGGCGCTCGCGCACGACGCGCATGATCTCCCGGTGCGCGGGGTAGTAATCGTCGCACGCCGCCGTGTACACGCCGTGCGGTAAGGCGATGTTGTGGTTCCACGGCGAGAGCAAGTCCCGCACCGCAAGGATCTTTTCCCGCGTCCACTCGACGCCCTTGAACTCAAGGGCCGCTATTTGGTCGAGGTAGGATCGGTCAACAGACATGTTGTTAATGTCCTCCGAGGATCGGTATAACCAGATGGCACTTCTTTTTCTGGCGCTTTGGCGAAAAGTGAGATCAAGACTTCGAGTTCGACTCCTTCCTTTGTTCCCCGAAAAATTTCTTCGGACTCGAGCCGGTAGCCTACATTAACAAACAGGTCATGATAGGTCCGGATGATCCATGGGCGGAGAAGATAGTCCTCGATACCGGCGTAAGTATTAGTCTTGAGAAGGGTCTACCCGGAAGCTCGGGGATCCGCCGGCCGTGGCCGTCTTATTCAGTCCGTCTGCTAAATCAAAAATCACATAATCCTCAGTCTCACTCACGCGCCGATAGTACGAATCCAGATAGTCCGCGAACTCCTTGTAATAATCCAACCACCAGACTGTGTATAGGGTGAATACCAAATGCGTCGCCCCGCGATTCCTCAATTTCTCGAGTTCCATGATCGCTTGCGCGCTATCCAGGGGGGCACCCCAGTCGCTATCATCGAAAGCATGCCACCCTTTTCGTCTGCTGTAGTAGATCCCCGACGAATCGCCATCCACCACGAAGACCGCAAGCGCGTCGGGAGAAGTAATGCGGTCGAGCTGATATCCGGCCTTTCGTAGCGGCGTAGCCCACGGCTCATAAAGCGGCTTGACGTACACATAAGAAACGGCAAGGAGCGTGAGACACAGCACGGCGCCGCCGAAATGCTCGGCGGTTCTCGATGCAGTGAGTGCGCGCATCCTGTACAGCAAAAAATCAAACGCCCGCCCGGCGAAGGCCGCCGCCACAGGCACGAGGGGAAGTTGATACCAAGGATGACGGTTTCCGAAGCCGGCGGCGATGATAAAGAGGCAAATAGCAACGAGCCACCAATAAAACAGCCGCCCATATTTGGTCGCGGGAGGCAAAAAAAGTCCGGCCAACGTCCCGACGGCTACGACTGGAGTCAGGCTGGAACCGACGAGCCGACGCCCTACGGATGCATAGAAGTGCAAGTCCTCCAGCCTTAGACCGTCGCTTCCCATGAACTGGTGAGGAGGATAGGTCATCGTTAGAAAATAGGCATGGGTATACCAAGCGATCGGAAAAGCCATAGACAGGCAGGCAAAAACCCAAATTTTCGGCTGGCGGATGAATTTCCACCGATACTGTTCCCAGGCCATGTATGCTAGCGGTAAAGCGATGATTGCCGTGGGTGCTTTGACGAGGATCGCCAATGTGGTCGCTGCAGCGGCGCTTAATAGTAGACGCCGATCATTCGACCGGTCCAGCCATTCGCTGAAAAGGTAAAGTGCGGCAATCGAAAAACCAAGCGAAGTCATGTCCGATATGAATGAACGGCTGGCAAAAATACTGAGCGGTGCAACGGCATAGATCACCCCGGCAAATGCCGCGCTACGTTCATTGGAGACCTTCTTGACGAGAAAATAGAAAAAGGGCAGAGCTAAGACCGAAAACGTGACAGACACCGATCGGCCAATCCATTCTTGCACGCCGAAGGGAATATAGAGCAACGACGCAAGAAAAGGTACAAGGGGAAACTCGGTACCTATATAGCCTGCGGCATTTCCCGCCCAGTTGATCTGCGGATAAAAAATATTGAAGCCGTTGCGATAAAAGTTCTCGGCGATCATCGCTATCGTGCCCTGTTTAAAGCTCCACTCATCCACGTAGGGCTGCGAGATTTTGATCAGCCGCACGGCTAGAGCTAGGACAAGTAAACCGGCAAGCACAACAATTTCACGAGATGGAATGCGTCGCTCTTTTGAGTTCATGTGAGTAGCGCGTCATCGGTTGCTGAGTTTTTGGAAGACCTGTTGTCCCCAGAGCCACTTGTCCTGCCAAACCTCGATGAAGCCAAGCTCGCGCAAGCGTCTGAAGGTCGGTTCGAAATCCTGAACGACGTGCATCGGACGGTCCTCGTTGAGTTCGGCGCTGAAACGGCCAAAGAGGAATCCTCCCGGCTTCAGGACCTTCGACAGGCCTTCGACGGCCTCCACCGGATCGGCGAGATGCTCAAAAACATCCATCGCCGTCACCATATCAAAGGCCTCGCTTGGCAGGTCGAGCGTCTTCAAGTCGAAAAATTCGCCTCGCCAGCTTTCTCAGCCGAAAACGCCACTCGCTAAAGACCAACAAGGGAGAGCTTATATCTGCCAAAGCGATATCGAGCCCATGACGCGCAAACAGGATGCCGCCCGAGCCCACTCCCGCGCCAAAATCAAGACATCTATGGCAGCCCTCACGTAGAGCGAAGTGCAATGCGGTCACGTAAGATAATGGGGAAAGGTCTTCCGACAAGACATGCCACCACATCAACTCGTAAATTTCCGCCTCAGTCTCATTGTAAAAGTTCTCGACCGACTTTCGGTCCGTGGCATCGACTTTTTCCCGCCACTCCTTAGCAAGGCTTTCTACGGCGCGGCTGCAGCGCTGTTGGATTTCAGCCGAGTCCTGGCAACCGACGTAAAACCCGAGTTCATCAAGGAGACTCTTTTCCAATTCCCGGTATCCCTCCAAAAATAAGGCATCGCTCCATATTTTCCGGTACTCAGCTAGTCCGCGTTCTTGCATGAGATTAAACTCTTCCGTCAAAAGTTCTTTCTGTTCGACGCGGTGCCATAATTCCTTCAATTGGTCCGGCAATAGCTGATCCATACGCAATACTTCTCCTAAACATGCACGGTGGATCCTCGCCAATAACCAACCGGCAGGTTGCCGAACGAGCGAAGCTCAATTTCCATAGACTTGATGATCATCGGAATTTGCGGATCGCACAATGTTTTCAGCTCTTGTGCGCGTTCGTCACCGTATATTGTGTCGAGATCACTCCCTTCTCCGGGATGGCAGCTGAGTTCCGTAATACCGTCGGGCAGTGTTCTCAGAATTTTGACCAGGCTGTGAGCGCTGATCGCGTCTGGCAGAGGAAGGCCTTCGGCCGTCTGGCCGTAGAATTTTCCACAGTAGTGGACTCCTGGATTGAAGTGCCTTAGAGGAATATCGAGAAAGCGCGCGACCTCGCGTAGAACGGAGCGCGCGGGCTCGCGCACATGCACATGCTGATGGGAGTCCATATGCGTCGGCCGCTTGCCCACGAGGTCGTGGAAGGTTGCAAGCTGGCGCGTTAGCTCTTCCTTGACAATATTGACGTCATCCAACGGAGCGACTTCATACAGCGCTTTCCAGGCTCCATCGCGGTATCTCCATTCGCCGAGGTCGACATGGAGACCGAGGCTGAGTTTCGGGTGTTTCCGGCTGTCAGCAGCAGCTTGCGCGGCGGCCGGCCAACGCACCATGAGGCTTGCGCTGGTCACGATGCCGGATTCATGAGCTTCGATGACGCCGCCGTTGACTCCCAAGCTCCGGCCGAAGTCATCCGCATTGACTATTAGCTGTTTATTGCAAGCCATTGTTTAATAACCGCCGGGGGTTGTTTCCTCTGTCTTTTTCTCGAACAGCGTGATCAAAACCTGAATTTCCACGCCATTCTTTGTACCGTAGAAAACCTCCTCGGCATTGATCTCGTAGCCCACATTGACGAACAGGTCGCGGTAGGTGCGGATCAAACTTGGCCGCATAAGATAGTCCTCCGCACCCCCATAGCAGTTGGCGAGAAGTAGCTGTCCACCGGCAGAGGTTGCGGCGAACAACTCCATGGCTAGCCAGGCAACGTCAAAAAAAGGGTAAAGCCACCCGAGGAGATAAATCATGTCGCTCATGACCACCAGGTCCCAGGGGCCCTCGGCCCGCGCATCGTATTCAATGATGTTCGCGACCCGGAACTCGGTCGCATCCGGGCCCGCCCAAGTTTTCTGCGCACACTCGATCGCCGTTGGCGAGATGTCGAGGGCCACCACCCGGTCCGCCACCCGGGCGAGGCGGCGGGTGAAGACGCCCGTCGCGCAGCCGATCTCAAGCGCTTTGGCATAGCGACGCGCGGAGAGAACCTGCAGCAAACGAGCACACCTGCGCTGCTCGAAATCAGATGTTTCGATGTCCCACGGGTCGCCTCGCTTCCACAGCTCTTCAAAGAAAGTCTGCGCTTTTTGGTTCGTCAATTCCCGCTTGCTTATGGGCGTGCCCTCCGTTTTTGAATCTGTGACAGTCGGATTTGATACCTTGGCAATAGGAGCCTCCTTTTATACCCCGTGCAACTGCGCTCGGGTGAAACAACGCTTTGACAATCAGATATTTTTAAAAATCAAAGCCCCAAATCATCGATGACTTTCTCAAGCACGGTCTCCGCTCGGAAGTATTCCTCCGCGATGGCGCGCGCCGCGCGGCTGTGTCTTTCATAGTCAGAGTTGATGGCATCAAAAGCAGCGATGATTTCTTCCGTCGTGTTGAATGAAAAGAGGCCTTCACCCGTAGGAAGAAAATTTGCGAACCCGGTGTCCTGGGTAACCACGGGACGTCCCGCGGCGAGATAGCAGGCGCTCCTTTCGCTGAACCAGCCGCTGCGCAGACGAATGTGCAGGTCTTTGGCAACCGTGAATTCCCCGCGCGACGATCGAACATAATCCCGATAGCGCCAAGGGTCGGTAGTGAAAGGATGGGCATCGCGCAAGCGCCACCCTATGGTCTCGAGCAAATCACGCTCTTCCGGGCTTAAACTGGCCAATCCCGTCGCGAGTTCGATGGACTCATGAGTCTGCCGCGGCAAGTCGATAAACTTCAGGAACTCGTGGTGTTTGCTCCAACGATAAGTTTGAGCCTCAAATTCGATGTCGCGGCCAGTCTGCCGCCAGTTGCCGACCGTCGTGAATTCTTTCTTCACGGGCGGCCCGTCTTGCCAGAGGTCGAGCAGAATCGGTTGCCGCGTCCTTGAGCGGAGGCGAGGCAAGGGCGGTAAAGGACAATCGGTATTTCCGATGTTTTCGCCGTATGTGACAAAATCAGCATGTTCTTCAATAAGCGTTCGCACGTCCTTCTGTCCTCTGGCGAAGGCGATCTCGTGATGGCCCGGGTCGGTACCAAAGTAAACTAGCCTCCCAATCTTCAACCCTTCTTCCGCAAAACGCGTGGCTCCAGCGACGTTCAGGACGGCATCGGCATGGGCAAGCAGTTCCTCGGCATTGACCCGGCTTGGACCGAACCATGCCTTGTCCGAATAGCTTCGCCGATAAGCCCAGCGGTTGCCAAGACCAAAACTCTCAGCGACTTTTTCCAAATACGGCAACGCGTAGTCGGAATCATTGACGGTGGTATTTCGCACTGGGTCATAGGGCCAAGCCGAAGTGGTTTCAAAATAGTATGCGTCGTGGCCGAGCCGTTGCAGTCCGGCGGCAATCTGCATGTGCATCCACGCCATCCCGGCGTAAGGATCGGATGCAAGCGTGCCGACAACTACGAGGGATCGTGGTTTCATGTTCCCGGATTGAAGATTCCACCCACAGCCATGCTCGCCACTTTTTTAGCTCTGGCTACAGACGAGCTTCGTAGGCCCGCAGAATTGCCGCCTTATCCAGCGCAGGGCTCGCTAGGAATTTTTTTCGCGCTAGAAGTCTGACACTGCGGAGTCGCCCCTCGCTGTGCGGGGAGCAGTTGTCCGCCAGCGCCACCACTTCGAACTGATCCCTGAGAAGACTGCGAAGGCTTTCCAGGGAAAATACGGTGGGCTCATCCGGAGTCGGCGCTCCGCCGATATCGACGCTTACGAACAGCGCTCCGTCCTTTTTCAGGATCCTCCACAGTTCTTTCGTCGTAATCGACGGGTCGGGCATATGATCGAGAGCGTTCCGGCATATCACCAGATCGGCGAACTCGTCCAGCAGGGGGAGATTCTCGGCGCCCATGGAAAGATAGATCGTCCGGTCACCGGCGCATCGTCCGTCAACATTCCGAGTTTCTGGTAGACATAAAGAAGCGGATCGATCGCGATTTTGACGGCCGCAGGAAAGGCGGATAGGTCACCGGTGCAGCCGCAGCCGATGCTGACGACGGTCTTGCCCTCCATCCATTTTGTATCCTGGCCCAAAAAGCCGACGACTTCCTCGAGCAGCAGCCGCGAGTATGACGCGTCGCTCGGCGTCATAGGAGCCGCCGAATTGATCGCGACCGTACTTCTCGTGGTAAAGAAACCAACCAATCTCATCTAGATAGCGAGGGTCATTCAGATCGGGGATTCCTGTCATCTCGCGCTCCATTATTTTACGACCCGAAAGTTTCGACTTTCTTCGTGCAGTCCAAACTGAGTCCGATACAGCGATGCAAACGGGCCACGCCGACGCAGCAACTCGCCAAATGTGCCTTGTTCAACAATCTGACCGTCGCACAGGACTAGAATGAGATCGGCTTGCCGAACGGTGGATAGACGGTGGGCGATAATGAAAGTGGTCCTGCCGGCCATTAGATGCTCCAGCCCGTCCATGATGAGCGCCTCGGTCTCCGAATCCACGGAAGAAGTGGGCTCGTCCAGAATCAGTATGGGAGCATTAAGCAAGATCCCGCGTGCGATCGTGAGGCGCAATTTCTGTCCTTCCGACAAGGTGGATCCTTGCTCGCTGACCATAGTGTCATATTTTTGCGGAAGCTGCTCGATAAATTCGTGGACCTGCGCCACCTGTGCTGCAGAGACGATTTCTTCCATCGAAGCTTCAGGTCGGCCGTAAGCGATATTTTCGCGGATCGTGAAAGGAAACAGGAGAGGAGGTTGAAGAACCATCGCGATTTGCCGGCGCAGGGACTTGAGCTGGAATTCTCGGATATCTATCCCATCGATCGTCACACGGCCCGACTGAGGATCGTAAAAACGCGGCAAAAGACTGACCAACGTGATTTTCCCGCTCCGGTCGGGCCAACAATCGCGATTTTCTCTCCCGGCGCAACGCGAAGGTTAATCTTTTTTAGAATCGGCCGTGAAGCATCATAGCCAAATGAAACGTCGTTCGAACGAGATCTCGTCCTTTCGGCTCCATTGGTCCCGAAAGCTCTACGCCCCTCTGACAGGCTCTCTCTCCGATTCCAAAATTTCGAATGCCCTTCGAACACCGACCTTTGCGCTCTGAACCAATCCGTAGGTCTCGAAAATATTGCTGAGTGGGGCGTACAGAGAGGCCAGATAAGAAGTAAAGACGACCATTTCGCCTATCGAGAGCTCCCCGGACAAAACGTGCCGGGTGCCCACCCACAGAACAGCGGCCGTTCCAGCGGCGATAGTGACGTTCACCACCGCAGAATAAAAATTTTGCAGATTGTAGAGCCGCAAATTAGCGGCCAGGCTCTCGGTGCTGGCTTTGAGAAAGCGCCGCTCCTCGTCCTCTTCTTTTGTAAAGGCTTGGATCACGCGTATTCCTGAGAGCGTTCGCTGGACCAGAGAATAGACCATGCTTTCTTTCTGCCGAGCCTGCGTTGCAGCAGAGGACATTTTCCTATCTAGAAGCCCGATGGCACCGAAGAGCGCCGGACACACAGCCAGACGCCAGCAGCGTGAGATACCAGTCCAGCGAAAGCATGATGACAAACATTCCGGTCAAGAGGACAGAAGCCGAGAGGATTGCAAAAAGTCCGTTCATCGTGAGCGTTTGGATCCCCATTGTGTCGGCAGTGATCCGATACATGAGATCCCCGACTTGCTGGCGGTTATGGAAAGAGAGCGAGAGGCGTTGTATTTGGCTGTAGAGATCCCGACGAAGATCGTTCACCATGCCTCTGTCCAATCCTGATGGTTGTATAATCGTTAAGGATGCGCAGTCCGCCGAAGAGAAGATAAATAAGAACCAGACCCACGCAAGCCACCAAGAGCAGAGTCTGTGACGACCAGTTAAGAGCAAATTCCCATGACAGAGGGTTTCCGCTCAAAACATTGTCAATGATGATCTTAAGCGGCCAGGGCTTGAGAAGCTCCAGTGCGCTAATGAAGAGTACCTGAGCGAGCGCAAAAACAAAAGTCAGTCCAGTAAGGTCTTAGGTAGGAGCGAACGGTTCGTTTCATCAGCTTAGTGCTTTCAAACAGGCCTCGTTGGTTGATTTTGAACCGGCACGAACCGCAGCCTGTGCGCCACGGATTCAACCACGTGGTAGAGCGCATTGCCGATGTGAAATTTTTGGTACAGGATCGCACCACCGTGAACCAAACCGGTGACGACGGCTATTGCGGTAATCGGAGTAAGGCCAAGAATCGCCGTGATAGCAGCCATGAAAACATACAGCGCAAAAACAGGCGATCGAAACCCTCGACAGCCTAAGCGCGCATCGGACCCTCAAGAGACGTTTTGTCCCGCCATGATTTTCACTAGCCACCATGACTTGAGCTTTGGCCCAAGGGCCCTGGCAGATTTCCAGATCCCAGCTGGCTCCAGCCCTGGTCTACAGCAATGAGATATTTGCGCGGCAACAGAGATTCCATCACTCCGTGCAGAAGGCTTTCTTTTTCCTGTCCGTCCTCGTTCCAGTAGGCGAGATAAAAAGCGCGCTCGAGCCAGGAGACGTGCGGAGGCTGCACGGCTCCATTGGGGACGACCGCCTTGACCTCTCGAAAACGGCGCATACGCCAGCGATAACGCTCAAGAGCTCGGACCAGCGGCCCCAAGAAAACTAACAGCGTCACCAGCAGAGTTGCTCTGAGTCCCCTGAAGCGCGAATCGACGCGAGCTTTGAGAGCGCTCGCCAGACATCGGGTAAACGTTAGACAAAGGGGAGCCAACCCCAACCAGAAATACCCTCCGAACAAGAACGCGCAAACTATCAGCGCAACCGAAACCATATTCCATTCCAGAGTCATGGGGATATATGTTCCGAGCGACGCAGGAGGTTGATAGAGCGTTTGAAATAGCCCGCGGCCAAAAACGCCAGAATATATTCTCGGCCGAAGGCTCAAAGAAAACTAGAGATGTCGCCGTAGATCCTGCCAAACCATCGCGACTGGCCGAGCACGATTGAAACGGTAAGGATGTTTGAAAAAAAGCAGCGCTTCGGCTTTGCCGTACCCTCTTTGTTGCTTCAGGTAGTCGCGAACCGTGTTGCGGCGAAAATGCCAGACAACAGCTGCCGGACTGAAGCCGATCTTGTATCCTTTATTCTGAAGGCGCCAACAAAGATCAACGTCGTCTCCGGCAGCGCGAAAAACGGGATCGAATCCAGCGGTTGCTTCCAACGCTTCACGGCGAAATGCCATGTTGCAACCCGGTATATGTTCAGCGACTTCATCGTCGAGCAGCACATGAGTCGGCGCCCCGGGTGATACGGCGACGCATGACGGCACCAGAGAATCATCAGGAGGCGAGAGATTGGGCCCGCCCACGGCTGCGAAGGTCGACGATTGAAACCGAGCTACCAGATAGGTGAGCCAATCCGGGTCGGCCATACAGTCAGAGTCGGTGTACGCAATGATGTCACCCGTCGAGGCGCTGAGACCGACGTTCCGCGCCGCGCTCAAGCCTTTATTTTCCTGGTTAATTAATCGGACACTGTCATAGCGCTCGGCAGATTTCTCGAGTGGCATCCGTGGAGCCGTCGTTGACAATAATCACCTCGTAATTTGGATAATTGAGTCTCTCCAAGGAGGCGAGACACCGATCCATCGTACGCTCCGCGTTGTAGGCGCAAACGATGACCGACACCTTGGGATATGCGGCAAGAGTCGGAGGCAAAGAACCATCATAGTAGTTTTTCACGGCCCAGAAAGCAGGCTTGTGTCGGCGCGTGCCGATCCACCAATCCGAAAGCCCAATCTTCAACTTGGAAGCCTTCAGGTCCCGAATAAGCGTGCCAGTCGTCAGTCCAAGAGAAGATCACGGTTCCCGCTACGCCCGTTTCGAAGCTGGCGCGCAATTGCCATGAAAGGATTTTAGCCTGACTATTGCGCCCTTCGCGGATGGAATCGATTCCGATCTCCGTCAAAACCAAAGGGCGATCGCCGGCCAAATTATGAAGGTGCGAGAGGTAGCGGCGAAAGTCCTGCTCTCGATGCAGATAGACGTTGAACGCGAAGAAATCCGCAAAATCGATTTCGAGATATTCGGTAGAAGGAAAGTTTGCGTAACTTACGAACGTGTCGGGGTCGATTGATTTGGCGGTATCGAACAACTCGCGGAGGAAACCACGAACTCGATGCGGTCCGTACCATCGCACTATTTCAGGCGGAATCTCATTCCCGACTAGATAAGCCAAAGCCGCAGGGTGATCTTTGCACGCCTTGACGGTGCGTTCGATGCTACGACGAATCTCTGTCCGAGTTCGGGTCGAATCAAGGAAACAAGTATGTTGAGCCCAAGGTAAGCCTGTTATGACCCTGAGTCCGTAAGACGCCGCTATATCGAAAAGCCAAAGAGGAGGCGGGGTAAACGTGCGCACGGTATTGGCTCCCAACTCCCTCATCAATGCGAAATCGAGCGCCACCTTAGAAGCATCGGGAAACGCCACTCCTAGCTGTGACGGGGAGAAAGGACCGTAGGTCACTCCCCTCAGAAAAACTTTTTTTTCGTCAACGAAGAAAAACTTTCCGTGAGTTCGAGCTTTGGCCGCGCCGGTGAGCGGGTCGAAACACGATTCACCGGCAGATGGCATTGGCAGACTCATGCTGGAACACTCCTTGGCTGCTGATTTAAAAAGTTGTCCAATTTCTTTACATGCGCAGCAATAAAGTGCCCCGCGCCCGAGATGTCCAATTCTCATCGCCGGGAGACAGCACTATGTGCAACAGGATTATTTTCGGAACGCAACTCTAGTGCCAGCACCGCGACGCGTAGATTTCCCTGCTTTTCTCGGAGGCTTAAGACTTCCATCAACGAATAACGGCACGACCGTGCAGGTTTTTGCCTGCACCGTCGTATGGTCTTTTTCTGAAAGAAGAACTACCGCAGCAAGGATCATGCGCCTAACTGATTGGACGGTTTTGCAACAAATCTCTTCATGCGTCCGAGGCACAAAGTACCGACGCAATCGCGCGAGCGAAAAACATTGCCGTCACGCGTGTCAGCGTTCAACCTCGCTGCCGAAATCCTCGCCGTCGCTTTGCCGCACGGTCTCGACTACATCATGTCGGAGGCCTGGGAAAAGTTTCTGAAGAACTGCCCGGCGGGACGGAATTCCGCCGGCACGTTCAAGCAAACCTTCGCATCGTACTCATGCAACATGGCTCGCGCCAACCACGTCCATGTCCCGCATACTGTAGGTCCTGCTCGGTGGAACGAAAGTTGGGCTCTCAACGTCTAAAGAAATTGGTGATCTACGTGTCCTGTCGCTGGGGATTCTACAGGTTGTTGAAATAGACTCATCTGTGTCGTTGCGCTCAAACACCTCTCAGGAGTGATTACGCGCTAGCGACAGCAACCAGCGGTAAGTGCGGAGAATTACATAAGAATCCGCTGACAGAGGATGGAGGCGTTCTTGTCGAATCCAGACAGTATCCCCGGTTTCGAAGCGCGCCAAACAAAACGAAGAGAGCGTCCCTTGACTTATATGCCCTTAGTTCTTAACTTTCAGCGGCGAATAGTATATAGATCAATCAAAGCTGTTAACCTCTCGGCCGTCAACGCTTCCAGCACGGGCCACAAAGCGACAGAAGTCAGCAACTGAAACGTCTAATTTAAAGAACCTGACCGCCGGTTTGTTGGCGAGCTGGAGTCCGGGGGTGTCTGGTCCCCCCGCTCGCCCTCAGGAGATAAGAGGATGTTAGTTATCGAAGCCAAACGAGTTAACGAAAACGCCTTCGACGCGCCCGAATTTGAGCCGAATGAATTCGAGGAAAACGCTGTTGAAACGGTGCCGGAATTCACCCCGGGCGAAGAGCCGGAAGAAGAAACGGAGCAGCCGGACGTCGAAAGTATCGGAGTTAACGACCCGATAACGACCTATCTGCGCGAGATCGGCGCCGTTGCGCTGTTATCGAGGGAGCGTGAAGTCGAGCTGGCCAAGGAGATTGAAACCGGCAATAGGCAAGTCCTCGAGGCGATCTTTACCACGCCAATGGCACTTCGTCGTGTGCTGGAACTGGGTCGAGCGTTCGCCGACGGCGAACTCGAATTACACCAGATCATCGAAAAATCCGATGATGAAGGGGACGAATCTAACCGAGTTCTCGATCCCAAGCCTTTCCTGAAGGCCATCGCGCGCCTGCGCCATTTAAGCCAGGGACTGGAACAATTAGGCCGGCTACTTCGGCGCAAATCGCTGTCACAGCCGCGACGCGTGGCGCTGGAGAAAAAGCGCGACCAGATGGCAGCGAAGATTTGCGGTTTGCTTGCGGAGCTTCGACTCTCCTCGGAACACGTCGAGGAGCTGGCACGCCACCTGGAGCGGGCCGCTGACCGTGTGAAAGCGCTTGCAGCCGAGGCCGAATTTGCGCCCAAGAGCGGCCGGGCCGTGCTGCGCGCGGAGATACGGAAGATCGAGAATCATATGGGCCTGGCCGCGGCGCAGATCAAAGATCACGCGAGCCGGGTCGGCGAAGGTATCACTAAAGTCAACCGGGCAAAGAAAGAATTCACCGAGGCCAATCTGCGGCTGGTGGTGAGTATCGCCAAGAAATACATCAACCGCGGTTTGAGCTTTCTCGACTTAATTCAAGAAGGCAATCTCGGTCTGATGCGCGCCGTAGAGAAATTCGACTACCGCCGCGGCTTTCGTTTCTCGACCTACGCCACCTGGTGGATTCGCCAGGGGATCACCCGAGGCATTATCGATACCGGAAAGACGATCCGCATTCCTGTCCATCGGGTCGAGACGCGCAATAAGATCATGCACAGCGCCCATTACATGCAGCGGAAGTTGGGACGGGAGCCCGCGCCGGAAGAGCTTGCCAAGGAAATCGGCATGTCGGTGGAAGATATGCTCAAGGTTATGCAGACCCAAGCCGACCCTGTGTCGCTGCAAACAGCGGTGTTCGAGGACGGTGACGAGCTTGGGGATTTCGTGGAAGACCGGATTCATCGCAGACCGGATGAACTGGCATTGGAGACGACGCTGCGCAGCGACGTGAGAAAAGCCCTTTCCGTCCTTTCGCCCCGACAGGAAACCGTCCTGCGCATGCGCTTCGGCATCGAACAAAAGCGCGACTACACGCTCGAGGAATTGGGAGAGAAATTCTCCGTCACGCGCGAGCGTATTCGCCAGATCGAACAGAAGTCGCTGCAGATCCTGCGCAACCCGGTACGGAGAAAACCGTTAATACCGATAATCAGAGATTCGGACGGCGGGGCGGAATTAAACTAAATTTAGCCGCAACCCCCGCATAGGAAAACGAGGCCGGTGGAGTCACCGGCCATCGGGCCTGCGCCCTCCTCTTTCACTCTCCCCGTCGATGCGAATTTGAATCGCCGCTTGCAAAGTGTGATATATAATTACATTTTGAAAATCGGCATTGACCGTAAAGCGAGAGCTAATGCGGTGTCTCGAACCGGCGGTGGTGCAGCTCAAATCATTAGTTCGTTCCAACCGGCCATATTCTAAAGGGTAATCTTCTTATGGGCGATGAAGACAACCTTACCACCCTACTAGCCGATCCGCAGCAGTCTGAAGCGGCGGTGACGCCGCAATGCACGGTCGTCGGCATCGGCGCATCGGCCGGCGGCCTTATCGCGCTCAGGCATTTTTTTGAAAAAACGGCCGGCGACACCGGCATGGCATTCGTCGTGGTCGTCCACCTTTCCCCCGAACACGCGAGCAACCTGGCGGCGATTCTGCAGACGAGCACTTCCTTGCCGGTCGTCGAAGTCACCGAGACGCTCAAGATCGAGCCCAACCACGTCTACGTCATCCCGCCCGGCAAGTATCTGGCCATGATGGACGGCGAGGTTCGGCTCACCGAGCCGGAGGCGACGCGCGGCCGGCGCGTGCCCATCGACGTATTTCTGCGCACCCTGGCCGCCGCTTACGGGAGAAACGCCATCTGCGTGATACTCTCCGGGACAGGGTCCGACGGCACCCTCGGCCTCAAGCGTATCAAGGAAGACGGCGGCATCGCCATCGCCCAGGACCCCGCCGACGCCGAGTATGACTCCATGCCGCGCAGCGCCATCGCCACCAACCTCGTGGATTTGATTCTGCCGGCCGCCGAGATCCCGGCAAAGCTGGTGGCCCTCAAGCTGAGCGCGAACCGGATCCAGCTATCGGAAGACGCTCATGAGGAAGAGAAAGCTCCCGCCGGGGCGGACCCGATTCGAGAAGTCTTGGCCATGCTGCGCATAAGGTCGGGGCACGACTTTTCGAACTACAAGCGGCCCACCATCGGGCGGCGCATCAGCCGGCGGGTGCAGGTCCACGACCTGGCGGACGTGAACGAATATATCGACTATCTGCGCCGTCATCCCGAGGAAATGCAGCCTCTGCTCTCCGATCTTTTGATCACCGTGACCAATTTCTTCCGCGACAAGGACGCCTACAAATCGCTGGAGCAACAGGTAGTGCCGCAAATATTCGCCGACAAGACCTCGGCCGAGCAGGTTCGGGTCTGGGTGGCCGGTTGCGCCACGGGGGAAGAGGCCTATTCCATAGCGATTCTCCTGCACGAGCACGCAGCCCGCTTGGCTGACCCTCCAAAAATTCAAATATTCGCCACCGATATCGACGCCGACGCCCTCGCCACGGCGCGCGACTGCCGCTACAACGAAATCATCGCCGCCGATCTTTCCCCTGAAAGGCTGCGCCGGTTTTTCGTCAAGGAGGGACAGAACTACATCGTTAAGAAAGAATTGCGCGATTCGATTTTATTCGCGCCGCATAACCTGCTGCGCGATCCGCCGTTTTCGCGCATCGATCTGATCACTTGCCGCAATTTGTTGATCTATCTCAACCGCAACACGCAGGACCTCCTGCTGCGAGTCTTACATTTTGTATTGCGACAGGGCGGTTTTCTTTTTTTGGGGGCGTCCGAGTCAGCCGAGGGGGCGGCTTCCCTTTTCGCTCCCTTGGACAAGAAAAACCGGATCTACCGGGCATTGCCGAGCGTGGCGCAACACCCGCCGATGCCGCTTACCGGCGAGTGGAAAATACGACTTCCAGAGCCGCCGGCCGCGCACAAGCACCAAGATCTTTCGCTTGGCAACCTGCATCATATACTCGTCGAGGAATACGCGCCGCCGAGCGTGCTCGTCAACGAAGAGGGAGATATTCTTCACTTGAGCCAACATGCCGGCCGTTATTTGCAGCTCCCGGGCGGCCAGCCGTCGTATAATTTATTCGCTATCGCCCCTCCCGCCCTCCGGCTCGATCTGCGTAACACATTCATCACAGCCAAGCAGAAAAATCACCAGATCGAGACGCCCAACCTGCGCGTCTCGTTAAGCGGTGAGCAGCGGCTGGTAAATCTAATAGTTCGTCCCAGTTTGGGGACAAGCGGGGCCGTCCAGGGCCTTTACCTGGTGATTTTCGATGAGATCCGGTCGCCCGCGGCGCTACGGGAACTGGCGCCCTCGGCGCAGGCCGCCCTGGAGAGCGACAAAGCGATAGAAACCCTCGTGCGCGGTCTCGAAGAAGAGCTGCAACGCACCAAGGACCGGCTGCGCGGCACCGTCGAAGAGCATGAGCTGTCCGTCGAAGAGCTCAAAGCGTCCAACGAAGAACTGCTGGCGATGAACGAGGAGCTGCGCTCGACCGGCGAAGAGCTCGAGACCGGCAAGGAGGAATTGCAATCGGTCAATGAGGAATTGACGACGGTCAACCAAGAATTGAAAGAGACCATCGACGAAGGCGGCCGCGCCAACACGGATCTGCGAAATCTCATATCCTCCACCGATATCGCGACGATCTTTCTCGACCGCGATCTCCGGGTCAAACGCTACACACCGCGGACGCAGAAGCTTTTCAACCTTATTAACACCGATATCGGGCGGCCCCTGGAACATGTGACACACAAGCTCGATTACGGAAGCTTGACGGCAGACCTTGCCGAAGTTCTCGAAACGTCGCAACCCATCGAACGCGAAGTGCGCGCGAGCGACAATCATTGGTTCATGGTCCGGGTTTTCCCCTACCGAACGCTGCAAGAGCATATCGACGGTGTGGTGGCGACCTTCGTGGATATCACCGAGCGCCGGCAAATGGAGCACGCCGTGCGAGAGGCCGACCGGCGCAAGGATGAGTTTTTGGCATTGCTTTCTCATGAGCTGCGTAACCCCCTCCAGGTATTGCGCGGGGTCTTCGACATCCAGAATCGCTCGGACAACCCGGAGAGGCTAGCGCGGATTTGGAGTATGGCGGAACGACAGGCCGACCAGCTACACCGGTTGGTGGATGACCTGCTCCAGGTTTCGCGGATCTCCCAGGGGAAGCTCGACCTGCGCACGCAACGAGTCAGTCTGGCGTCGGTGGTGAATTTGGCGCTGGAAAGCAGCCCGCCCGGCATTGGACGAAGCCGGCCATACGCTCACCGTTACACTGCCGCCTGAAACGATTTATCTCGACGCCGATTCGGCGCGCCTGGCGCAGGTCCTGACGAACCTTCTGGATAACGCCGCGAAATATACCGGCCCGGGGGGCGTATTTCACTCAACGCCGCCCGTAACGGGGGCCAAATCGTTATTCGGTTGCGTGACAATGGCAGGGGCATCGCGCCGGAGTTTCTGCCGAATGTCTTCGACATGTTCAAGCAAGCCGAGACCAGGCGCGGGGGACTCGGCATCGGGTTGAGCCTGGTTAAGCAGTTGGTGGAAATGCACGGCGGGCAAGTTTGGGCACATAGCGCAGGCGAAGGACAAGGAAGTGAATTCGTCGTACAATTGCCACTCGCTACGGATCAGAGTGCTTTGCCGCCAACGAGAGCGGCGGAGCCAGGCCCAACGCCAGCCGTCGCCGCACCGGGTCGGCGTATTCTAGTCGTCGACGACAATATCGATGCCGCCGAGTCGCTGGCCGAATCGGTGCGTCTGGATGGACACGTGGCGCGGACGGCTTACACCGGCAAAACAGCGGTCGAAACGGCGCTTGAGTTCGTCCCGGATATTATTTGCCTCGATATCGATTTGCCGGACGTTGACGGTTACGAAGTCGCCGAACGCCTGCGCCGCGAGCTGCCCAACTCGTTAATTGTGGCGGTTTCAGGCTGGCTGCGGGAAGACGTTTCGACAGATCGCAAAAGCGCCGCTATCGATCAGTACTTCCTGAAACCGGCAAACCTCGAGAATCTGCGCACGTTGATCGCCGGCAACAACGCTTTGAAGGCTTAGGGGGCGATCGACCGGTCGCCCCGGTCTGGTCTCTAGGCAAAGCATCAGCCCGTGAAATATTTCAGTTCATTTTTTGCCGTTAGTTATATTTCTTGAGCAACTCGCGCGCGATGACCATGCGCATGACTTCGGAGGCGCCCTCGGTGATCATGCGGCTGCGCTGATCGACGAACCATTTGGCCAACGGCAAGTCGAGGGTCAAGCCAATGCCGCCGTGGATTTGCAAGACGCGATCGACGACGCGGAAGGACATCTCATCGGCGAATAGCTTCGCCATATAGGCTTCGTTGCGAATATCCTGCTCCTGATCGTTCTTCCACGCCGCCTGGTAAACCATTAATCGCGCGGCGTGTAATTCGACGTAAGAATCCGCTAGTTTGAAAGTAATCCCCTGCCGTTCCGAAAGCGGTTTACCGAAGGTGACCCGCTGTTTAGAGTAGCGCGCGCCCATCTCGATGCAGCGTTCGGCGACGCCCAAAGCGCGCGCGCCATGTTTCAACCGGCCTATGCCGAGCCATCTTTGCGCTAGCTTGAAGCCTTCGCCTTCCTTGCCGACGAGGTTTTCCGCCGGCACTTTCATATCGTCGAAAGCGATCTGCCAGGGCTCTTCGCCCATGATGGTCTTGAATTTCGTAACGAGCGTGAGACCCGGCGATTTCATATCGATCATGAAACAGGATATGCCGCCGTGGGCGCCCTTGGCGGGATCGGTGACGGCCATGAGCTGGCCAAAGTCCGCGGCGCCGGCGCCGGTGATAAAACGTTTGGTGCCGTTGACGATGTAGTGATCACCCTGGCGCACTGCGCGCGTCTTCATGGACCCGGGGTCGGAACCTGCGTCCGGTTCGGTCTGCATGAAGCAGAGCTTTTTCTCGCCGCGCAGTATCGGGTCCAGGAAGCGTTTTTTTTGCTCATCGTTCAGCGCATAAAGAATCGGCCTAAGCTCAGGTCCAAAGATTCCCTGCCCGCGCGACGGCAGCGCGCAGGTGCGCGACAGCTCTTCCCAGACGAGCACTTGCGCGAGGCTGCCGAGCCCTCCGCCGCCGTATTCCTCCGGCACGTCGAACATCCAGAGACCCATTTCCTTGGTCTTCTTTTCCAGCCGATCGCGAATGTCCGCCTTGAGTTCCATGTTCTCGATCGTATGCATCTCGATGGGAATCAGTTCTTTGTCGACGAACTTCCGCACCGTATCTTTGAGCATCTGCAGTTCTTCAGGCAGGTTGAAATCCATTGAGAACTCCTCGGTCGTGCTCGTCGCCCGTGATCGTGCTCGTAACGATTGCTATTCCACTGGATCGAGCCACGAACACGAGTCACGAACACGATTGACGGCTATTTTTTTTCTTCAAACTTGTACGAGCCAAGCCCCGGGCGATACTCTTTGCGGGCGAACTGCTGGAGACCCGGCCTGCCACCGACCGCGAGTTTGGCTTTATCGGAAATCAATCCGGAGATTTCATAGGCGACTTCGGGGTTGGAGTAGAACGTGTAGTACCATGCTTCCTTGACGGCATTTAGCGCCGATGGCGCCTTTTCTTTCAGGTTATTCGCGATGTCCATAACCTCTTTGTCCAAATCGGCGCGCGGCACCGCTTTGGTAATCAAGCCGATGCGCTCCGCTTCCTTCGCGTTCATCGTTTTTCCGGTAAGCGCGTAGTAGAGCCCATGCTTCGGCTGCAAATGTTCGGTCAAGACGATCGTCACTTCACCGCCGGGGAAGTGGCCAAAATTGACTTCCGAGAGACCGAACTGCACGTCCTCCGCGGCAATCGCGATGTCGCAGCCGGTCACCACGGTGAAACCACCGCCAAAAACCCAGCCGTTGATCTTGGCAATAACAGGCTGCGGCATTTTCCGCAGTATCTCGTTGCGCCACCGGCGAGATTTTTCGCGCACTTCGTCCCGCACACGCTCCGGCTGCGAATCCATCTCGATGAAATATTGCTTCAAGTCCTGGCCCGCGCAGAAGCTTTCCCCGGCACCCGTGATCACGATGACGCGTGTGTCCTTGTCGTAGCGCAGCTCGGTGAGACAATCGAACATGTCGCGGTGGAGTTGCGGGCTCATCGCGTTGCGCTTCTCCGGACGATTCAACGTGACGGTCGTGACCCCTTCTTTTTTGTCTACTAGAAGAGTTTCATATTGTGCCATTTTCGTTCCTCCTATTGGTTCTTGTTTTTTGCCACTATGAGTCCTACTTGAGTTACAACAAAACTGTCAATCGATCAAAAAAGTCATCGAAATTGTGCGCCTTGTCATCCTGAGCGCGCAGCGCAGGATCTCGTCCGAATGAACTCCCCCCGCGGCTTGCTGCGGGGGAATCAGCCCCGCAAAGATTGAACGTCTTCACCTCTGGCACGGATCATCGCGCCCACCTAACAACGCCGGTTTCGTCGCCGCTGACCGCAACCTTGCCTTTGAATTCCGGCTTTATCAAGTCGGCGAAATTCTTCGGCGCCTCGGCCGCGCGTGCTGCGCCCCTACCGCCGGCAATCCAAAACCCAAAATTTACCGTCTAATCCAGCACACCGTCTCTTTTATACTCCGCAATCGTTTCAGGACTGTAGCCGACGACATCGCGCAGCACTGCCTCAGTGTCGCGGCCAAGCACGGGGAACTCCCATCGCCTTGTGAGTTTCGCATTGTTAAACTGCAACGGAAAATTGGGCAGCACGACGCGGCCAAGGCGAGGATTTTCCACGGCGACGATGAAGCCGCGTTCCTTGAGCTGAGGATCATTGCATAAATCTTCGCCGGTTTGCACGACGCCGCAGGGAACGCCCGCCGTTTGCAGCCGGTCTCTGACCTCGAACGCATCTTTGTTTTTGGTCCACTGCTCGATGAGCGCATTGAGCGCCGCGCGATGTTTGAGCCGGTCGGGGTTGGTTTTGAAACGGTCGTCCTGCTCGATGCCGCCGCCGACAATTCGCGCCAGCGCGATCCACTGCGCATCGGTTTCCGCGGCGAGGACGCACCAGCGGTCCTCGCCCGTGCAGGGATAGCAATCATGCGGCGCGACGGAGAACGAAGCATTGCCGATGGGCTCAGGGTCTTTTCCACTGGCGGCGGCTTCCATCAAATTGGCGCCGATCATAAACGCCGTCGCTTCCGATTGCCCGAGGTCGATGAACGCCCCCTTCTTCTGGCGGTCACGATGGAGGACACCGGAAATAATAATGATCGCGCATAGCACCCCGGAAACATAATCGGGATAAACCGTCTGCGAACCGATGGGCGGGTTAGTATTGCCGGGATGATTCCACATGTAGGTAAGACCGGTGAACGACGTGATGTTCACACCCACCGTGGAATAATGGCGCTTCGGTCCGGTGGTGCCGAGCCCCGGCATGCGCAAATTGACGATATCCGGCTTTACCTTACAGAGCTGATCGTATGCCAACCCGATGCGCCCCACGACATCGACGCTGTAATTATCCAGCACGGCATCCGCCTTGGCGACTAGATCGTGCAGCACCCCCTGGCCCTTCGGATGCTTAAGGTTGACGGTGAACGACCGCTTATTGCGGTTAAATTCGAGAAAGCGCGGCGAGAGATTGGGATCTTCGCCGGTGCCAAAAAAACGAAACGGGTCCATGCCGCCTTTGCTCGATTCGACTTTGACGACGTCGGCACCCAACTCCGCCAGGATCGTCGTGCCATAGGGACCGGCGAGGACATGATCGAAGCTGACGATACGCATGCCGTCGAGCGGACCGTTGCCGGTGTCCAAATCTCTTTCCCTGTGAGGTGCCGCCTCTCTTCTCTCACCCGCGACGGGAGAGATGTAAGAGGGAGAACGCCAACTATCCAACACCGGCACGCTGCCTACCGGCAGGCGCGCGCCGTCGATAACAAAAGGCGCCGCCGCCTGTTTGGTTGCGCCGAAGCCGGCGTGGTCCACCGTAACCATGAAGCCCCGGGATTGCACATGCTCGTCGTTAACGAAACCCGTTGGCGTGTTGACCGGAACGCATGGGATGCCTTTAGCTTGCAAGAGGTCGGTAATCTCGGCCATCGTGTATTGGCCGACAAAAGCCTCGACGGCGGCATTTAATTCGTCCGCGTGCGAGCGCCGGTATACGTTGTTGAGCCAATCCTTGCCATCGAACTGCGCCGGATGGTCTTTCCAAAATTCTAGAAATAACTTCCAGTGTTGCCGGGTTACATACAAATAAATAAAACCATTTTTGCACGGAAAGATTTTCGCCGGCGCCACCGAGCCATGCTGGCTGCCGGCGCGCCTGAGAATTTGCTGCTCGTTGGCATAGAGACGAATGATATGCTCGTGGGTCGCCAGTGTCTCCTGCATCGTCGCATCGACGTGATCGCCCTGCCCGGTGCGCTCGCGCCGGTAAAGCGCCGCCAACACGCCCGCCGCGGCAAACAAACTTGCAAAGTAATATGCCTGTGTTTCCGGTGGCCTACAGGGCGGCTAATAAAGGATCGCCTGATATATATAAGAATCCGCTTTCGGCCAGCGCCACGAGATCATTGTACAGGAGATTTTTCTTCGGCCCCGTCTGGCCAAAGGCCGTAATCGAGGCCATGACGACACCGGGATTGATGCTCGCCAGATCTGTGTAACCGAGGTCCTGGCGGTCCAACTCCCCCGGCTGAAAGCTTTCTAGCACGACGTCCGCCGTCTCGACCAGCCCTTTGAACGCCGCGCGGTCAGACTCTTTGTCCAAGTCGAGTACCTTGCTCGACTTGCCGGCGTTCAGATGGGCGAACACCGTGCTCAATGTTTTGCCATCGGGAGATGTTACGAACGGCGCAAGATTCCGCACCGGGTCGCCCCCCGGCGGCTCGATCTTGATCACTTCCATGCCTAAGTCGCCGAGGATGCGGCCGCATAGCTGGCCGCTCAAGCCGGTTAAATCCAGCGCTCTGAAACCTTTGAGGAATGCTACGGGTGTATCCATCTTATTGCCACTATGCTCCCACATATGAACTGCGGATGTTATTCAGGATCGTCGCCGCCTCTTCAACCATCCGCGCGACGATTTCCCTGGCTGGCCGGGCACTTTTTTCTTCGCTCAACATGCCCGCCACTTGGCCGCCGGGCACATGCAATAAATCCACCCGATCAGCCGCCTCCGCGGCGCGGCGAATTTCGTCCATGGAGTTGCCCTGATACGGCGTCGGCATCGCTTCCAGTCCAGAATTCATCCACGCTTGGATTACCTCACTCCGGTAATGCCGGGCATAATGGCCGCTGGTATAGGCCGTGCGGACGAAATCTTCCGAGGTCCCTTTGAGAATTTGCCTTTTGTAGGCGGGATGGATGCCGCATTCGTTGCTCACCAGGAAGGTCGTGCCGCACCAAACACCCACCGCCCCCAGCGCCAGCGCCGCAGCAACGCCCCGGCCGTCGGATATGCCGCCGGCGGCGACCACCGGTTTCGGTTTCACGGCGTCGACAATCTGGGGAATCAACGGAAAATTAGCGATCGTTCCCGTGTGACCGCCTGCTTCATAGCCCTGGGCGATGATGACATCGGCGCCCTTACGCGCGTGGCTGAGCGCGTGCTTTACCGCGCCCGCCAGCGCCATGACCTTGATACCTCTCTCGTGGGCCAGCGGCACGACTTCCGCTGTATCGCCCAGGCCGATGATCAGAATCGGCGCCTTTTCTTCAAGTATCACTTTTAATTGTTCCCGCGTCGCCGCCGGGGTTTTTACCCAGCTCTTTCGGTCCGGCGGTTGCGGCTGTAATCCCAGCTTGGGCAGCAGCTCGTCGGTAAATTTGGCGTGCTTGGGATATTTTTCTTCGATCTCCTTGCGCACTTCGTCCGGGTCGGGGATTCTCACGTCTTCCATCTTCGGCAAGGTGATATCGACGCCGAACGGCCTGTCCGTCAATTGGCGCACGGCGCGAATCCGCTCGCGAATCACTTCCGGACGGATCGAGCTGCCGCCGATACATCCCAATCCACCCGCGTTCGACACCGCCGCCACCAGCGCCGGCGGTGTCGTCATCCCTTCCTTATCCCACCCCATGCCGGCCTGAATAATCGGAACTTCGATGCCCAACAGATCACACAAAGGCGTGCGTAGTTTCATATTAACTCCCGTTCAACATCGCTCATCGGCTGTAAGAGCGCAGCCTGCAATGTACCCAACACGAGCCACGATCACGATTTTTTCCGATCCTCCGGCTTCACGTAGCGCGTACTGCCGCCGCCTTTTTGCGAGTGGAGGTAACCCTCAACGTCGTTCAACGGATTGGTGTAATAGCGCATGCGATGGGAAACCAGATCGTCGATGCGCAGCGCGGTGTCGAAATCCAGATCCTTTTGCAAATAAGCCGCGATCTTCGCGCTGTCCAAAGTCGCCGCGTTGCGCGAGCCCAGCTCATTGGCCATTTGCTCGACGTAGGGAATCAGCTCTTTGTCCGGCACGACCTGGGTAATCAACCCGACCCGCTCCGCTTCCGCTGCCGTAAGATTTCTCCCCGTCAACTGAATGTAAAAGGCTTTCTTGAACGGGATACCGCCGTGAAACAGAGAGGGCGTCGCCACCGCCCCGTAGCTGCCGCGAATCACTTCCGGCATGCCGAAAATCGCCGACTCGCCGGCGACAGCGAGATCGTGGCCATTGATAAGCGCCAGGCCGCCGCCAAGGCACCAACCGTTCACCGCCGCGATGGTAACTTGCGGCGCGCCGCGCATGAGCCGGATGATCTCTTGGGTCGTGCCGCCGTCGTCCCAGCGCCGCTTGCGTTTCCAACTATCACGCAGATCGTAAAGATCGAGGCCGGACGAGTAGGCGTTGCTCGACCCAGTGGTTACGATAACCTTGATCTTTTCATTGTCATGCAGTTCTTTGAGAATCGCGATCAGCTCGGCCATCAGGATTCGGCTGAGGGCGTTCTTTTTCTCCGGGCGGTTAAAAGTCAACCACGCGACTCCAGATTCTTCATCGATTTTAGGAATAATCGTTTTCATCTCGACCATAAATAAACTACCTCCGAGCAAAACAGTTTGATGGTTGAAATCGTTCAACCGGGTTAAGCCGACTCGTTACCGCTTCTGCACATTTACCACGTCAACCATGTCCCGCTGCCCGCTGTTGCGATATAGCCGTTTCCCGGCGCGGGGATAATCGACCACGTCTTGCGCAAGCCGTTGGCCGATGACGAGGCAAACCAGCGGTTCCACGCTGTCGTTGATCGTTTCATGCGCAGGTCCGCCACCCGGAAAACCCAAGAAATCTCCCGGTCCGATCCGATAGGATTGCTCGCCAATGACCGCCGTGCCGTGACCGGATAACACATAGATCGCCTCGTCTTCGTAACGATGACAGTGATACTCCGAGGAGCGGTCACCCGGCGCAACGGTCATCATGTGAACGCCAAGGTTTTTGAGGCCGGCCGCGTCGCCGAGCGATTTGTTGATGCGCACCGCCTTGGGGTTAACGAAGTGAACCCGTCGTTCGCCTTCCATGGCCTCTATGACTTTAGCGGAAAGATGCATAAACACCTCGTAACGTTTGGTTCAAACCGTTCCGGCCGTTCAATACGTTCAAGCCGTTAACCGGCAGTCTGGTATCGATCTATCATCACGCCAGTCTATCCGTCATCCTGAGCAACGCGAAGGATCTCGGCCGAGATTCTTCACTCCGCTACGCTTCGTTCAGAATGACCCAATGGGAATCGGGATTTTGAATTTCTGACCATCTTGAGCGTAATCCCAAACGGTTTGAACGTCTTGAACGGTTAGAACGCCCATTTTTACCCGGAGAGTAAAAATGGGACGACGACATCCGCCAGCTCCTCCGGTTTCTCGTGCGGAATGTGATGGCCGGCGCCTTCGATGGGAACGATTTTAGCGTTCGGGAAGAGATTCGCGCGATGGCCGCGCACGGATTTCATGAAATCGCTCTCGGTGCCGTGGACGAACAGGATCGGACATTTGAGGCGGCGAATGAACGCCTCGATCTGCCCTTCCGACATCGCCGTCGTCGTCCGGTAACGAAGAATCGGATCATGCTTCCAACGGTATCTGCCACCCTTGTAGTTGGTTCCGTATAGCGCCATGTGCAACGCCGCGTCGTCCGGTATCAAGGGAAAAGTTTTTTGAATCGCCTCGAGCCGCCGCTTCCAATGATTCATGTGGAAAAGGGATCTCGACATAATCTCTCCCTTTTAACCGTTCCGCGAGAATATTGGGCACCTCGTCATCGGCACGCGCGAAAGGGCCGAGGGATTCGAGCAACACCAATTTCTTCACCTTCTCGGGAAACGTCCCGGCGTATAGCAAACACATGCTGCCGCCGAGGGAATGGCCGATGATGGTTGACGACTCCTTGTCGAGATGCTTGAGCAGCCCGGCAAGATCGGTGAGGAAGTCTTCATGCTGGTAGCCGCGACCGTGGTTGGGCCATTCGCTATCGCCGTGACCGCGCAGATCGATGGCGACGGCATGTTTAATTGGCACCCCGCGCGCGAGCAATGCCTCAAGAAACTGATCCCAACTTCGCCCTTGATCGCGGATGCCGTGGACGAAAACATAAGTGTCTTCATTGGGATCGCCCCACTCCCAATAATGCATGCGTAAACCGTCGTGCACGAAATGACGCTGTTTCGGTTCCAAATTCATAAATTGCTTGCGACCACCTCTCTCTGATCGTTTATACTCGGTTCTCCAATCCAACAGGATTCTAGCACTTGATATCGGGACTACTTCCTTGCCTGCTCGACGTACTGGCGGACGAAGTCGATGATCTCCGTCGGCGCCCGCAGCACTTTTTCCCGCAGCCGTTCGCCATCTTCCCCAACATCGAAACGCGGATGGAAGCGCATGACTTTCATTGCCTCACCGATGAATTCTTCGTCCCTGGATAGCGCTGTAAAAGCCTGGCGCACGGCAAGGACTGCTTCTTTGGGCGAATTCGGCGGCAACAAAGCCACGCGGCTGAGATTCTGGCTGGCCATATTTGCCGCTTTGAGCACTTCGTATTTGATTCCGGTCGGCGCCTTGCCATGAATTTGCGTGTAGACCTCGGTAAAAGAATTGAGCTCGGGGTAATCGGGGCTCTTCCCCATCGTCCCGTCGGGTTTGATGACATCGTGATAGTAGAGCGGGGTGACCATGCCGGTTTTCACCATTTGCGGCTCGACGACGCCGCGGTATCCCGGAATATTTTCGTCATGATACTGGATCTCGTTGCGCTGCACCGCCAGGCGCGCGTCCGCGCTGCTGTTGTAACCGGTCACGTAATCGTACTTGAGCCCCAGAACGTCGAAGGCGAGCCTAAAGCGCAGATCCTTGTTGCTGTCGAAAGACAGGCCGCCGGCTCTGAAACGCTCCGCTTTGGCGATGTCCGTGGGCTTTTTGATCCCCGGCGGGACATCGGAACGGATGTAGCAGACGGTCACGCTGCCCACCGAAGCGATGAACGGCACCTGCATCAGATCGATCCTTAACGACGGATTCTTCATCATCTGGTGATTATAGGGCCCGGTAAAATAGCCCAGGGTCAGACCGTCGCGTTTGGCCACTTCGCCAAGAAAATTGATTCCGGTTACGCCGCCCGCGCCGGGCATATTTTGCACGATGACAGCCGGATTTCCCGGAATATATCTGGCCAGATGGCGCGCCACGATGCGGCCTTCGATGTCGGTGGGCCCGCCGGCGGCGTAGTTGATCAGGAACGTTATGTTCTTGCCCTGGTAATAGGGCCGTTCCGCGGCTTGGACCGCAGGTGCGAACAGCGGCAAGCTCCAGAGTAACAATACGGCGGTGGGGATGGCAAGTTTCATAATACACGCTCCTTCCTTAAATACCGCAATCAATTGTTCGCTTGGCGTTACTCCTGCTAATGCGATCCTAACTCTTTCGTGGTCTCTTTAACATCGTTCTGGTCAACGTGTTTCTGCGGACTTAGCGCCGGCCCCAGGGCTTGGGACGGCGCCAATCGACGGCCTGTAAAGGAGTACATCGGGAAGCATTTTGCCGTCAAGCAAGTTTTGATGTTTATTGTTGACGGACCTTTGTTGTCTTTTTATTTGCCTCGTCTTTTATTGGCGGACAGAATAAACGGTCATGGGGGTAGCCAAATGCGGAGAATCCGCTAAGCCGTTGATCGAAAACATTCGCGCCTTCACGGCAGAGGCCAACAGACCATCAACGGCCGTGCAGTTCATCTATCGAATGCCTTGCGCCATCAGCGCCGACGGACAGCGAGCACGGGAAAGTGTCAAAGGCATCGTCGCCCGTGCCGCGTTCACGCATCTGGGAAGGTCGTATAATCGCGGCGAACTCGACGACCAAGCCGACCGCCAAGCGGTGGAGCGGTTGCGCCAACACTACGACTCCTACCATCATATGGGGCCGGAGCATGATTACCTGGTGCGGCAGGAATGGGTGGACCGGTTCGCTCTCGCCGGCACGCCGGATGAAGTCAGGGAGAAAGTGAAGCGATATATCGCCGCCGGCATCGACGAGCTGACCATCGTTCCATGTGGAGTATCAAAACAAGCGACGCTAGAAAGCTTTGCGCGTGAAGTGATGGAAAAGCTATGATCCGAGAAAAAATTATCTCGCCACACCTTACCGCTTCGCCTCGGTCGAGAATCATTTCCCTCACCTTGACCTTGTTCACCTTCCCCACTTCGGTGTGCGGCAACGAAGAAACAAAGTCCACCGACTTCGGAACTTTGTACGAGGAGAGGCGTTCCTTACAAAACCGCTGCAATTCCTCCCCGGTGATTTTCGCACCCTGTTTGAGAACAATAACAGCCTTCAATGCCTCGCCCCATTGTCGATCGGGCACTCCGATCACGGCGGCTTCCAAAATATCGGGATGGCTATAGATGACGCTTTCGATCTCCAACGGATAGATACTGATGCCGCCGCTCTTCACCATGTCCTTCTTGCGCCCGGCGACGAAGAGATAACCTTCCTCGTCGAAATAACCGAGATCGCCCGTGTAAAACCAGCCATCGCGGAACGACGCGTTGGTCGCTTCGGGGTTTTTGTAATAGCCATGGGTAGCCAGCGGGCTCTTACAAATAATTTCACCCACCTCGCCAACCCTCACGGGTTTATCGTTTTCATCGACGATGCGCAGATCTACGCACCAAACGGGCCGGCCGGCGGCGTGTGCCTTCGCCGCCATATCGTCCGGCTTCGATATCGCCATCTGTCCGGAGTCCGTCGAAGCGTAAGTCCGGAAGATGTTAGGCGTAAGATTTTTCTTCAATGCTTCCAGCACCGCCGGATGCACTTTGCCGCCGGTTATCGCCAGGCAACGCAGCGAGCTGGTGTTGTACGGCGTTGTTTCCAATACATGGAGCATGCGCTCGCACATGATCGGCACGGCGCCGACGTAAGTAACTTTCTCACGCTTCAATGGTTTTCAGCACTTCTTCGGCATCGAACCGTTCATGCAGGATCATGGTACCGCCGAAGTAGATAATTCCAAGCGTGAACGAGCGTCCGGCATTGAAATAGATCGGTGACGAAAGTATCGCTTTGTCGTCCGCGCCCAGCCCCTTCTCGATGGCATTGTTTATACATGGAAAACAAATGTCCGCTGCGTCGCCAGACAGCCCTTGGGAAATCCGGTCGTGCCCGAGGTGAGCATGACCGCGAATGGATCGTCTTCATGGACGTGAATATCGGGTTCCTCCGGGCTTTGCCCGCGGAGCAATCCGCTATAAGTGTAATCCGGCGATAACGAAACAGCCTTGACGAGCGCTCAGATCCCTGAGTTCTTTCGCTTTCTCAAATTCTTGCGCACAATCTTCCTGAAGGATGATGAATCCTGGTTCGAGAGCCGCTATGACGGCGGCGAGTTCCAGCGCTTTCCACTTGACGTCGAGGGGGATCGCCAGGGCACCGATCTTCGCCGTGGCGAACACGATTTCCAGATGCTCGATGCGATTGCCAACCGACAGCGCGACGGCATCGCCCCGGCGCACGCCTAGGACAAAAGGCCATGGGCGAGCTGATTAACGCGCGCATTGAGATCGGCGTAATTGATTTCACGAAAGCGGTCCTTCGCGGCAATTTTAACCGGAAACTTCCAGGCGTTACGGCGCAAACCGTCGCCCATTAACATCGGGGTAGAATTCATAAGAGTTTCTAGTTTCTAGTTCCTAGTTTCTGGTCGTCAAAATACAGGGGCAGCTAATCGCTTCGTGTTGCTCTCCCGCTGCTAAACTAAAAACCAGAGACTAGAAACTCTCTCAGTCATCTTCCTTTCCACGCCGCCGGCCGTTTCTCGACGAACGCCTTCGGCCCTTCTTTGGCGTCTTCGGTCTGCATCACCATGCTCTGAAGGTCGGACTCAAACCGTAATCCCTGCTCCAGCGTCATCTCGCTGCCCTTGTAAATCGCTTCCTTGATATAGCGCAGCGCCAGCGGCGCACCTTTCAAGAATGACGCGGCCATTTTCTCGCCGGCTGGAATCAATTGGTCGTAGGGAACGAGCTGATTCACAAGACCGATGCGGTAACACTCTTGGGCATCATAAAGCTCACCGGACAGACAGATCTCCAGCGCTTTAGGAATCCCAACGAGCCGCGCCATGCGCTGCGTACCGCCGGAACCGGCCATGAACCCAAGCCGAATTTCGCTAAGTCCCAAGCGAGCGCCTTCCGCTGCAATGCGAATGTCGCAGGCAAGACTCATCAACAGTCCCGTGCCCACGGTGTAACCGTGAACTAGCGCCATGGTGATTTTGTCGATTGCCGCGATGGCCGGCGCCGGCGTGCCTGGAATCGTCGAATATCTCGCCTGACGCAGCACCAGCGGCGACTCCGGTTCAACCGCCTGGGCCGCCTCGCTTGCGCGCACACGGTCTTTAATATCGCCGCCGACAGAGAAGGCTTTCTCGCCGTTGGCTTTAAAGATCACGATCTGAACATTTCGATCCTCGTTCGCCTGCTTGCAGTAACCGACGATGGCCCGCACCATGTCGCGGTTTACCGCATTCAAGGATTCAGGTCGGTTCAGCGTGATCCACGCGATTTTATCCTTCACTTCGTAAAGTACTTTTTCGTCTGCCATTCGTTCCTCCTTTCTAGAGGCGTTGGCGAATGGTAACAGCGAGTTCCAGACGGCGCAAACATGTACTCGCCCCTCGATTACCGCGCGCCTCATGCCTCGTGCCTATTTCCCTTTCCACACGGGCGCGCGTTTTTCGGCAAAGGCGCGCGGACCTTCCTTGCTGTCTTCGGTGGTCGCGATCATGGCGGAAAGATCGGCTTCCAAACGCAACCCTTCGTCCAACGGCAACTCCATTCCCTTCTTGATCGCTTCCTTTATGAAAGCCACCGACATGGGCGCGCCTTTTAGAATTCTGCTCGCCAAATCCTCGGCAGCTTTGATCACGTCGGCCGCCGGCACGGCGATATTCACCAAACCCAATCGCAGCGCTTCGCTACCTGTGACATTGTCTCCGGTCAAACAGATCTCCAGCGCCTTGGCGACGCCGACCGCGCGCGGCAACCGCTGCGTACCGCCTGCGCCGGGGATCAACCCACGACGCACCTCCGTTAGCCCAAGTTTGGCATCCTCGGCGGCCACGCGCATGTCGCACGCCAGCGCCATTTCGAGGCCGCCGCCCACGCAGTAACCGCGGATCGCCGCGATGGTCGGCTTCGTCATCGCAGCGATGGCGCGCGACTGGGTATGAATGGTCTGCGATATTTTTTGATTGCGCCGGTCGATGGGTGAAAACGCCGTCTCGGCGCGCTCTTTCAGATCCATGCCGGCGGAAAATGCTCGTTCCCCGGCACCGGTAAAAATTGCGACGCGAAAAGCGCTATCGTCTTCGATCTGTTTACAGGCGTCGACCAGCTCGCGCGCCATTTGCCGGTTGATGGCATTCATCGACTCCGGCCGGTTAAATGTCACCAGCGCGATCTGATCGCGCACTTCAAATAGTATCGTTTCAAATCCATCTTCCCACCTTTGTAAATTCAGCAGCGTAACAATCCTCTCATTCCTATTCCTCACGCCAAATATGACGCCTATCGCCCCTTCGCCTTTCTTTCCTGCGCCAGTCTTTCAAGAAACGATAAATCCAAAATCTCCGCAAAGTTCAGATTCATGCCGGCGAGGTTTTTATCGTTGGCGACGACATTTTCCATCGCTTTAACGGTGATGATCGGCAGCCCCGGGGTGACTTGACTATAGACTCTGCGTGTTTCCTCCAGCTCTTCAACGATGTTGGATCGGTAATATTCGCCGAGAAACTTGATGACACGGTCCTTATTCTTCTCGTCCCGGTAAAAATCCATCCCGTCGGCAAGACCGCGCATGAAATTCATCACGGTTTCGCGGTCGGACTTGATGAAGGATCGGGTGGTCAGTGGGCCGGCGATGGTGTACTCAAAATCTTCCTTCGAAAAGTCGAAGAGGATCGGATAATTGGCTTTGCGCGCCCTCAGAGTAAAAGGCGATTGGAGCACAGTGGCGTGAATATGCCCGGCCGTGAGCGCAATCCAGCGATCTCCCTGCCCGCCGGTGCCGGCGATCTGCACGTCCTTGTCGGGAATCAAGCCCACCCGCCGGGCAGCAAGCCGCGCGATAAAGTCAGTGCTCGAGCCGATCTGGCTGACGCCGATTCTCTTGCCCTTGAGATCCTCGGGGCGGCGGATCGACGGATGCGCGGCCAAAATATAGTCGAGTCGATTGCCCACGGCGCCGATGAATTGCAGCTCTTTCGCGCCCTGAGCCCAGGCGTTGACCACGGTGGACGCACCTTGGAGCTGAAGATTAAGATCGCCGGAAAGCGCCGCTTGGATGCCCATCAACCCGCCTCTGATGTAGATCGGCTCGACTTTGATGCCGTGTTTTTCGAAGGAGCCGGAGCGATGCGCCACCCAGAAAAAGCCCGTGGACCCGCCCAAAGGATAGCCGACTTTCATTTCCCGCAACGGTTTGGACTGGGCAAAAATTGAAGCGGTAGCAAAGAGTGAGAGACAGCAAACTACCATTAGCAGCAATCGGGCTTTAATCATTTTACCTTCCTCGAAGTCAGCTTTGCTGTAGCCTCACAAGCAAACTAAGTCACCGTCGTGCCTGAACTGAATATCGCACCGCCACACGACTTTCCTATTCATTTTTCCACTCACGCCTTTTGCCTATGATTTTTTTATGCACAGAGGTTTCCCTCACTCTGCCCCCACCACTTTCGCGGGGAGGGAATTTTCGGAAAACAATCGCAAAATCGAAAATCCAAAATTCCCCTATGCCAGCTCAAAGCACGGCAGCTTTATCGTCGGATCGTGGGTCGCCTGATAAACGACTTTGACCCGGTCGCCCATTTTCACTTTTTCTTTGGAATCGCCGACCAATCGGCTTTCAATGATTACACCTTCATCCAAGATCACGTTGATATAATAGATCGGCACCTCTTCCTTGAAAGCCGGGTTGCGCGGCACGCGCACTAGCGTGAAAGTATGAATCTTGCCGGTGCCCTTCGACTTCGATCCAGGCCATCTCGCCGAAGCAGTCGACACAGGCGACGCGCGGGAAGAATTGCACCTTGCCGCAGCTCTTGCACTTCTGCAGAAGAAACTTATCGTTTGCGGCGCCTTGCCAAAACGGCGCGTCGACGGGATTGATCTTGGGCAAGCTTTTTTGCGGAGTCCTTGCTTCAGCCATTACTTTCTCCTTTCCATGACCAGCGCGGCGGTGGTGCCGAGATTGCGCCCATAGTTGAGCCAGCCGATGCCGGTGACCAAAGCACGCTCAGCCTTCTTCACCTGATGGCCTTCGGCTTCGCCCTCTGAGTTGCCGCAGAGCTTCGACGACGTGCAAAAAACCGCCTGCAAGGCCGGCTTGGCCGACGGACAACTCGCCGCCGCCGGTGTTGACGGGAAAATCGCCGTTGTAAGTCAAATCGTGAGCGTCGACGAATTTTCCGCCGTCGCCTTTTTTGCAGTAACCGAAGTCTTCGATCTGGATCATCACCGCGATCGGATAGTCGTCGTAAATTTCAAACAAGTCGATGTCTTCGCGCTTCACTTCCGCGAATATTTTCTCGCCCACCGCTTTCATGCCAAAGGTGGTCTTCTCCGGCAACATGTTGGCGACCTGGTAGTGCACCTTCTCGGCGTCTGTAACCAGATAAACCAGCTTGTCGGTAATCTGTTTGGCTTTTTCCTCTGAAGCGACAATCAAGCATTCGGCTCCGGAGCACGGCATAACACAGTCGAACAGCCGGATCGGATCGGAGATCATGCGCGAGTTGAGATAGTCCTGCATCGACATCGGCTCGCGAAACAGCGCCTGCGGATTATTGATCGCATTGAAGCGCTGCGCCACGGCGATCTTGCCAATTTGTTCCAAAGTCGTGCCGAAGTTTTCCATGTGCAGCCTTTGGATCAACGCCATCAAGCTATTGGGCCCGCCGTAGCCGTAAACATCGACGAAATTGCCGCGCTGGTATTCCAGCGGACGCTGATGCGCCACGCTTCGATCGAAAGAGTTGCCGCCCACCAACAGGGCGACGTCGAGATGGCCGCACTCGATGGCATCGGCCGCCCGACGCACCGCGCCGACTCCGCCCGCGCCGCCGTAATCGCCGTTCAATACCCAATCCAATTCAAAACCCAGCTGCTCCGCCACATGCGGCGCGGTGTCGGGACTCGCCTGCGTCGTGATCGACAGCCCGTGAATGTCGTTCTTCTTGAGCCCGGTCTGATTCAACGCCGCGCGAATCGCCGTCGCATAATGGCCCAATTGCGACTCCTCCGATTTGCGCGAATACTCCGTCGAACCGTAGCCGACAAAACAAACTTTTTTTCGTCGCATCTTAGCTCCTTTCAGTCGCAGGCGTGAGGCGCGAGGCTACAGTAGAGGAAGACGAAATTCGTCTCGCCCTGCTCGCGCCTCAGTGCCTCATGCCTCTTGCCTTAAAAATTTTTCACCCGCGCGCCCGATCCATCTCCGCTTCCCGTCCATAGAGCAGGCGCATCAGCCGGGCTTCGCGATAGAAGCCCTCGAAGGGAAACTCTTTGCACACGCCATATCCGCCATGTATCTGGATCGCCGTATCGGCGGCCTGGAAAGCCATTTTCGCCGCGCGTTTCTTCGCCAGCGCCGCCTCCTGAAAGTACGGCATATCATTATCGGCACGCCACGCGGCCTCCAGCGTGAGCCAGGTCGACGTCGCGATATCGGTCGATAAATCGGCCAGCATCCATTGAACCGCCTGGCGCTGCGCAAGCGGCCTGCCGAAGGTCACGCGGTTGCGCGCGTGCTCGATGGTGTCGGCGAGGCAACGCATGGCGATGCCGAGACAGCGCGCCGCGATGCGCAACTGCTCCGACGCGACGATCGTCGCAATCTCGGATTCATGGCCCAACAGCTGATCCTTGCTGACGATGCACTGGTCGAGCGAAAGCGAGGCGATGATCGCATCCGTGGTCAAATCCTCGCTGGCATCGATGCAAAGTCCCGGCGCATCCGACGCAATCAGAAATAGTCCGACTTGTTCCGATGCTTCGTGTCGAGCCGGCAGCAAGAAGAGGTCAGCCTCTGGATTTAATATATCCATGCGCGAAACGCTGAGCGCGAAGCTGTCGGCGGCTTGCCGATAGCTGGTTGTGACGCCCTCGAGGGTCCCGGTGCCGTGAACCTGATCGAAGGCCAGGGACAGCGATAGCTTGCCGGCCATTAGATCCTTGGCGTAGGGCGTCCCGGCCACTAAGGCCGGAATTGAAAGCCGGCTCAAAGGGCAGAATGGTCCGGCCGAACTCCCGATGAACCAACACCCGTGCTACGGTGCTCATCGGTTCGCCTTCGCCGGACGTTTGCAGCTCCGGCGCCCAAAGCCCGATACGCCGGGCGATTTTCGCGCAGAGAATCGTACGCCTCGGGGTCGAGCTCGCGCCGCGGCGGATCACCGGGCGGCAAAAACAGCTCTTCCTGCCTGAGATAGTCCCGCTCCCGCGTCATCATTTCGCGGCGCACGAACTGCGCCGCGGTTTCGCGAATCAGTTTTTCTTCTTCGCTAAGTCTAAAATCCATAAAAGAATTCAGCGCGTGAGGCGAGAGGCAACAGGCATGAGTTCTAGGGCAACGCACGCTTTTCCGTCGACTCTCACGCCTACCGCCTTTCGCCTCTCGCCTATTCAAATCAACTCGCACAGCGCGACGCCCTCTCTGAAGAGCGCGCGTTGTATGATATGGCGCTGGATTTCCGACGGCCCTTCGATGATCCGGCGCGCCCGGGCGTGACGGAACGACCGCGCGATAGCGTGCCGTTTGCGAAACGCGGCCGGACCGGCCGCTTCCAGTGCAAAATCGATCACCTTGTGCAATAGCTCGGTGCCGAACAGTTTCACGTTGGCAGCTTCGGTGCGGACATCGAGTTTTTGATCCGCTTTCCATGCGCCGTAATAGGTGATCGTTCTCAGCGCCTCTAGCTCGCCGAGAAAGTGGCCGATGGCGCCGCTGTACTTTTCCGCCTCTTTGGCATCGCCACGCAACAAGTCGGCCACGGTGCGCAGCACGCGGCGCGCCATGCCGTGCGCCCGCATGCCCACTTGAAAGCGGCGCGCGCCCAGCCATGCCTGATTGAGCGCCCAGCCGTTGCCCACTTCGCCCAGCACCTGCGATTTATGCACCCGGCAATCTTCGAAGACCAGCTCGCAGGGCTCGCTTCCCGCGATGGTCTCGATGCTGCGCACGACGCGGTAGCCGGGCGCCCCGGTGTCGATCAGAAAGCAGGTAACGCCTTCGCGCCCCTTGGTGCCCGGCAGGCGGGCGAAGAGCTGTACGAAGTCCGCGACATCGGCGAAGGTAGGAAACATTTTTGTGCCGTTGATGATGAAGTCGTCGCCCTTGGGCGTCGCCGTGGTTTGCAACATCGACGGATCGGCGCCCGACGCCGGCTCGCTCAAAGCGAAGGCGGATGTTTTTTCGCCGCGGATGCAGGGTAGCAAAAACCGTTCGACCTGATCGCCCGTGCAATTATAGAGAATATTCGAGACATGGTTGCCCAATTCAAAAGGAATCGAGCTTTTCTCCAGCTCCTCGGTGGTGGCGATCATGGCGACATTGCTCACCGCCATGCCGCCATATTGCTGCGGCACGTCGAGATACCAGAGCCCCTTCGCTTCAGCCTTTTTTTCCAAGCCGTCCATGAGCGCGATGTAGCGCTTGATTTCCGGATCGCGGCTCAAGGTCGCGCGGCTTTTCCACCGCGTGCCTTCAAAAATGTCCGGCGCGTTGGCAAACTCCGGCTCCAGCGGGATCAATTCGTCGCGCACGAAGTCTTCTACGCTTCTGCGCAGTTTTTCTTCTTCCTCGGTCAGGCGAAAATCCATGATGACTCTCGATGCTTGGAGCCCATTTACCACAGTTGCATCCAGTGAAAAAGGGTAAATCGCCATTGACCTTCAATCGTGTCGTATGGTAATCGGTGGCGCGGTATAGCGAAACCTGTGGAGCCTGGGTAAATCCGATAGTATTCGAAGGAGATGGTCATGGCAGTCCCAAATTTGGCAGACGTGAGAGTTATCGACGCCGACGGTCATGTGCGCGACCGTGACTCGGATATTCGCAAGTTTATGGCTGAGCCCTATTGCCGCCGCCAGGGCGGACTTTTGCCAAACGATGTCTGGGACTCCAGCATGTTTGGCAAGCTCGGCTTGCAAGTTGACGACGTGCCGACCCGGCTGCGCGATATGGACAAAGAGGGCATCGACATTTCAGTCTTGTTTCCAACCAGCGGTTTTGGCATCACGCAAACACCGGAGAGAGACTATGCCGCCGCTTACTGCCGCGGTTACAACGATTGGGTTGCGTCAGTCTGCGCCGAAAGCCCGCGCCTAAAAGCCGTGGGCCTCGTCCCCTTTCAAGATGTCGATGCCGCGTGCAAAGAAGCCCAGCGGGCGATAACCAAGCTCGGCCTTGTGGGCATCGCGGTCGGCACCTTTGGGCTGAAAGAACATATCGGCCAGCCCCTGTTCTGGCCGATCTATGAAGAGTTACAGAAGCTCAACGCGCCGCTGTTGATTCACAACTCGCGCCAGGGGCCCGCGGGGGAAATCCGCTTCGACACTTTTTTATTCCGCCACACCATTGGGCGTCCCTTCGAAACCTTTATCGACTGCGCGGCGCTGGTTTATGGCGGAGTGCCGGAAAAGTTTCCCAACCTGCGCATCGCCTTTTTGGAATGCGGTTGCGGCTGGGTGCCCTACTGGATGGACCGGATGGATGAAGAATGGGAGAAGCGCCAATCCGAGGCGCCGCTATTGAAGAAAAAGCCGAGCGCGTATATGACCGCTGGCAACTGGTTCTACGCCACCGAGCCGGAAGAAAACACGCTCCCGTATGTTCTGGAAAAGGCCGGCGAAGATGTGATACTGTTCGCCTCCGACTATCCCCACTGGGACGGTAATTTTCCCTATATGGTATCGACAGTGCGCGGCAGAACGGATATATCAGACCAGCAGAAAGCTAAGATCACGCGCGCCAACGCCATGAAACTCTACGGCTGGGCCGTATAGGAAGGATAACATCGTGAAAATCAGAGGGCCGGCGATTTTTAGTATTTGCGCACTAATATTTTTTATCGTTTGGGTTTACGTCGCCCAGGATTGGCGACTCCAGGCCAGGCTTTACCCTTGGGCCATCGGCTTCCCGATGGTGATCTTGGCCGTTATCCAGGTCGTTCTGGATTTAAGAGGATATAAGCCCAAGCAAACATCCGACGGCACGCCGATGGATTTTCAATTTACCAAAGACATTGATCCGGCGCTGGCAAAAAAGCGGGCTATTGTCATGTTTACCTGGTTTTTTTGCTTTTTGCTCGGGGTTTGGCTTGTGGGATTCCCTATCAGCATTGTCGTAATGATGTTTACGTACCTCAAAATTCAATCGAAGGAGTCATGGGGCCTGTCCATCGGTTTGACGGCGCTTGCCTATGGCGTTTTTTGGTTGCTGTTCGTAAAGCTCCTTACACTGCCCTTTCCCGAGGGGCGCATCTTTGCCTGGCTTGGATGGGAATAAAATTCATAGCAGCGTGCAAACGGCGTTAACTCGCATCACACGCGATCCGGCAATTCCCCTTTGTCAACTCATTTTGCCACAAGCATTCACCGGCTTAATCCAGAAGTTCTTCCCGCCTCAACGCGGGTGACCGATGAATAGGACTGCCGGGAGCATGCTAGATAGGAAAAGTCAGGAGGGCTAATGGGCACTCTAATCCTCGTCGTCTTTTTGATCGTTTCCTCCGCCTCGTTCCTTCGGGCTCAAGCCACGCCGTTCTACCAGGATAAGACCGTTAGAGTTATCGTCGGTTTTACGCCCGGAGGCTTCTACGACCGCTGGGCGAGACTGCTGTCGCGCTATATGCCAAAATACATACCCGGAAACCCCAACTTCGTCGTGCAAAACATGCCTGGGGCGAGTTCGGTGATCGCGGCCAACTATGTTTACAACCTGGCCAAAAGCGACGGTCTGACCTTGTTGGTGCCGATCAATAGCTTGTACCTCGATCAAATCGTCGGCCGTAAAGAAGTCAAGTTCGACATGCGCAAATTTGAATTTATCGGCACCCAGGAAAAGGCGCCGACGATGCTCTATTTCCGCGCCGATAGTCCGTTCAAGACCGTTGCGGATATCATTAAAGCCAGCGAACCGCCCAAATGCGGCTCGACGGGGACAGCCAGTACGGGCTATCTTATCGCGCGACTCATGGACGAAGCTTTCAAGGCAAAGCTCAACACGGTGACGGGATATCAGGGCGGCAGCGAGATCGACGTCGCGGTGGAGCGCGGTGAAATCGTCTGCCGGGGCATGGACATCCCTCCTCACTTTGGCCGCGAGCCGTTCGAGACCTGGCACAAGAAGGGCTTCGACCGTCACCTACTCCAAGGCGGACCGAAGCGCGATCCGCGCATGGGCGATGCACCGACGCTCTTCGAACTCATGGACCAATATAAGACTCCAGAAGTTATGCGCGGCGTAACGCGCATCGTTTTGGCGGGCGGAGAATTTGGCCGGCCGATGGTGGCTGGCCCGGGCAACCCGCCGGATCGAGTGAAGATGCTGCGGGATGCCTATGCCAAAGCCATGAGAGATCCCGGCCTTATCGAAGAAGCGAAAAAGGGCCAGATGGATATGGAGTATACGCCCGGCGAAGAGCTACAAGTTCTGATGAAAGAACTCATGAACCAGCCGAGCGATGTCATGGAGCGGGTCAAAAAAGTTCTCGCCGAATAAGGTCGTGACGAAAACCAGACGAATGAAATGGAGTTGCATCGACATGGCGATCTCTTAGTCTAATCAGCAGTTCAT
This sequence comes from uncultured delta proteobacterium, assembly GCA_963840855.1. GTDB lineage: Bacteria > Desulfobacterota > Binatia > UBA9968 > UBA9968 > DATACQ01. Next base: position 56,690 of record CAWJBB010000033.1, on the reverse strand, counting down.
CTTGGCGTCACCCTCCGCGAGGCTTACGTCAATCGCACTCGTACCCGCCGGCCGTCGAGATCCAATCCGAATCATCTCGACCAGGCCGAGCACCCATGCGAGCAGGGAGCACAAATGAACCGGTCTATTTGGGCGAGCTTTGGCTCTTCCACGTTCACGCCCAGCCGCTCCCTTTTACCAAGGCAAACAGGTCAGGGTTGTGGTCGGCTTTACCACCGGAGGGTTTTACGATCGTTGGGCGCGCCTGCTGTCGCGCTTCATGCCGAAGTATATCCCAGGCAATCCGAGTTTCATCGTGCAGAATATGCCCGGCGCGGGTTCCGTCGTAGCGACCAATTACGTCTACAACGTCGCCAAACCCGACGGTTTGACCATCGGTTTTCCAAGCAGCGGCCTCTATCTCGACCAACTCGTCGGCCGGCCTGAAGTGAAGTTCGACCTGCGCAAGTTCGCCTGGATAGGCTCTCCGGTCATGGAACCGATGATTCTTTATATGCGCGCCGACAGTCCTTACAAGACCATCTCGGACGTGAAAAACGCCAAAGAGCCGCCCAAATGCGGCTCTACAGGAACAGTCAGCACCGATTTCATCCTGGCGCGCATGTTGGAGGACACCTTGCCGCCTCTAAAAATCAATACTGTTTTAGGATATCCCGGCGGGTCCGAGATCGACATCGCGGTCGAAAAAGGCGAAGTCATGTGCCGTGGCATGACCGCGTCGCCCTTCTTCGGACGCGAGCCGTTCTTGAGTTGGCAAAAGAAAAACTTTGTTCGAATCCTGCTCTATACCGGCGCCAAGCGTGATGAAAGAATCCCTGATGTACCGACCATCGCGGAGATCTTCGACAAAGAAAACGTGCCCGAGAACAGTCGCCGCGTTGCCCAGGTGATCCTCGCGGCCGAGTCCTTCGGACGGCCGATTATTTCCGGTCCGGGGACGCCGGCGGAGCGCGTCGAAATGCTGCGGCGGGCCTTCGATCAGTCCATGAAAGATCCCGAACTGCTCGCCGAGACGCGGAAGCAAAGAATGGATGTCGATCCTACGAGCGGCGCGCATTTGGAAAAACTCGCTCAGCAAATTTTGCAGCAACCGCCGGATGTCCTGGCACGGGTGAAAAAAATACTCGAATTAATTAGTGGGTTATAAATTTTTTAACATGTTAAAGTTCGGTCGAAAATCTTTTAAGGAGGAAGTATCGAAATGCATTGTTTGTTGGTCGCTCTAATAATCCTGATGGCAAGCTGCCGTGGCCGGCCATGCCCAGGCTCAGACCCCATTTTATCAAGGAAAAACGATAACAATTATTGTTGGCACCAAAGCCGGCGACGCCTATGACTTGTACCCGCGCATGCTCGCTGAGTTCATGCCGAAATACATTCCCGGCAATCCGAATATCATTATCCAGAACGTGCCGGGCGCCGCGTCGATGATCGCGGCCAATCAGGTCTACAACGTCGCCAAACCGGATGGCTTGACCATCGGCGCCATCTACCCGGCGCTCTATTTCGAGCAGCTCACGAAAAAGCCCGAAGCCAAATTCGACTGGACCAAGTTCGGCTGGGTCGGCAATCCGGTCACCTCGAACCACTTATTATATATGCGGTCGGACGCTCCTTATAAATCGATGGATGATATCCGTAATGCCTCGGCGGCGCCCAAGTGCGGCTCCAACGGTATTACTTCCACCGGCTATTACCTGCCCAAACTCATGGAAGAAACCCTCGGAACGAAATTCGACATCGTGTTAGGCTATCAGTCCGGTCAAGATGTGGATCTCGCCGTCGAGCGCGGCGAGGTGGTTTGCCGCGCCTTTACGATCACCGCCTATTTCGCCCGGGAGCCGTTCATTTCCTGGCGCAAGCGCGGTTTCGTCAACACTCTGATGCAGAGCGGCGCCAAACGCGACGCCCGTCTCAAGGAAGCGCCGACAATCTACGAATTGATGGACCGGTATAAAACGACGGCCGCCGGAAGAAGCCTGGCAAAAGTCGTTTTGTCCGCCGGCGAGTTTGGCCGCCCCCTGGTTACCGCTCCCGGAGTTCCGGCGGACCGGCTGAAAATACTGCGTGACGCGTTCGACAAGTCGGTGAGCGATCCGGCGCTTTTGGCGACGGCCGAAAAGCGCCGCCTGGAAATGGATCCGGCGACCGGCGCGGAGATCGAGGCCTTGGCAAAAGAGGTCATGGCGGCAACCCCTGACGTCGTACAGCGTATGGAGAAGTTACTGGGCGGAAAATAGGAAATTTCACCGGCAATCCCTCGGGGTTGTTGCAACCTGGCAGCCTTGAGGGATATGCTCCGGCCAAATTTCCGGCGGAGGCGCAAACTTTTGGGTGATTGACGAGCCGTTGACTACCCTGTCGAGACGCCGACCCAGTGACGTCACGGCACAACTGAGGGTAACCAGCCTGCGGTTGCGTATGGAAAGAAGGTGGCCGTTTCATGTTTTCGAGCTTTTTCATTTTTCTCGTCGTGTTACTGTGGCCCTTTAGCCTTCACGCGCAGGCCCCCTTCTACCAGGGTAAAACCATTCGGCTTGTGGCCGGTACCCCAGCGGGCAGTGTGTATGATCTCTATGCGCGCCTGGTTGCCCAGTTCATCCCAAAACATATTCCCGGCACTCCGAATGTCATCGTGCAAAACATGCCGGGCGTGGCCTCCATGGTTGCGGCCAATTACATCTACGGGGTAGCCAAGCCTGATGGCCTCACCATCGGGTCAATCCAACCCGCGCTCTACTTCGATCAGCTCGTCGGACGGAAGGAGGTCCAGTTCGACTGGCAAAAGTTTACCTGGATCGGCAACACCACCGTGTCGCATCATCTGCTCTACATGAGGAGCGACACTCCCTATAAAACCGTCGAGGATATCCGCAAAGCTTCCACGCCGCCCAAGTGCGGCGCCGAAGGCACGGCTTCATCTGCCTACTACCTGCCCAAGCTCTTGGAAGAGACCATCGGGGCGAAATTCAACATCGTTACCGGTTACAACTCCGGCACGGATGTCGACCTGGCCGTAGAGCGAGGCGAGGTACAATGCCGCGCCTTCACGATCGCCGCCTTCTTTGCCCGCGAGCCTTTCCACACCTGGCGTAAGAAAGGTTTTGTTCGTGTAATCATTCAAACCGGCAAGAAACGGGACGCTAATTTGCCTGAGGTTCCAACTCTCCATGAACTCATGGACCAACACAAAACCGCCGATTCCGCGCGCCGCTTGGCTGCGGTGATCTTGGCCGCCAACGAGATTGGCCGTCCCATCGTCGCGACTCCGGGTATCCCAGCGGACCGGGTGAAAATTCTCCGTGAGGCCTTCATGAGGTCCGTGCGCGATCCGGACCTTTTGGACGACGCCAAGAAGAAACGATTGGACCTGGATCCGGTTCCCGGCGAAGAACTGGAAGCTTTGGCAAAAGAGATTGTCGCACAACCGCCGGAAGTCATTGAACGAATGAAAAAATTATTAGGGACATAGAGAATTAAACGGGCTCGTCGAGTGAATCATCAAGAGGAGATTTTATGCATCGGAGCGTCATCTACTTTCTGCTTTTGTTCGTCGCGTGGGTCTCCAAGTGTATCCGCCCAGACTCCCTACTATCAGGGTAAGACTGTCACGATAATAGCGGCCGCCAAGCCGGGCGACGTCTATGACCTTTACCCGCGCCTGGTCGCGGAATTCATGCCCAAGCACATTCCGGGAAACCCAAACATCATCATTCAAAACGTGGCCGGCGCGGCGGGATTGATCGGCACCAATCAGGTTTACAATATCGCCAAACCTGACGGTCTAACCCTCGGCGCGATTTATCCCGCGCTCTACTTCGAGCAACTCGCCAAGCGGCCGGAGGCCAAATTCGACTGGAGTAAGTTTATCTGGATTGGCAGTCCGGTAAGCTCGAAGAGTCTCATGTACATGCGCGCCGACGCGCCCTATAAGACGATCGAAGATATTCGAACTGCGTCCAGTCCGCCCAAGTGCGGCGCAACCGGAGTCACCTCGTCGGCGTATTATATGCCAAAGCTCATGGAAGATGCGTTTGGCACCAAGTTCGACATCGTCTCGGGGTATGTCGCGGGATCGGACATCGACCTCGCCGTGGAGCGCGGCGAAGTCGTTTGCCGGGCTTTTACCATCAATGCCTTTTTTTCGCGTGAGCCGTTTATTACCTGGCGCAAGAAAAACTTCGTTCGCGTGCTTTACCAGACGGGCGGCAGCCCCGACCCAAGGCTTAAAGACGTGCCGTTGTTCGACGAGCTGATGAACAAGTATAAGACCTCCGAAAATGTTCGGCGCCTCGTAAAGGTCGTGGTGGCGTCCGACGAGTTTGGCCGGCCCATGGTTTTCCCTCCGGGCGTACCGGCGGACCGAGTGAAGATCATGCGCGACGCGTTTAACAAGACGATCAGTGATCCGGCCTTCTTGGCTGAGGCGGAAAGGCGCCGGCTCGATATCGACCCGGCCGCCGGCGAGGAACTCGACAAGCTTGCCAAAGAAGTCATGACCACCCCGCCGGACATCGTGGAGAAAGTAAAAAAACTGATCGGGATGTAGAACCGGCAATGGTGATTAGATCGGAGCACGGAGGCTGATACTATTCATGGAAAGGTCACCGCTCCACGGGTTCAAGAGTTCAAAAGTTCAAAGGTTCAAGGTATTCGGAGTCCTTGCCTTTTCTGTCGTTGAACTCTTGAGCCTCTTGAACCTTGAACTGGCGTCTGCCCAGACGCCTTTTTACCAAGGCAAGACCATCAAGCTCGTCGTCGGCTCCTCAACCGGCGGTGGATATGATCTATGGGCGCGCTTGCTCGCTCGCTATTACGGCAAGCATATTCCCGGCAATCCGGAGATTGTCGTCCAGAACGTGCCAGGCGCGGGCTCCGTCGTTGCCGCGAACCAGATTTATAACTTAGCCAAACCCGACGGACTTACGCTTGGCGCAATTCTTCCCGCGCTCTATTTCGATCAGTTGGTGGGCCGATCAGAAATCAAATTCGACTGGGTTAAGTTTACCTGGATTGGTTCTCCCGAACAGAACGAACCGCTCCATTACATGCGCGCCGACTCACAGTATAAAACCGTGGAAGATATTCGGACGGCCAAGGAACCACCTCGGTGCGGTAGTTCAGGAACGGGAACCACCGGCCATTACATACCGCGACTTCTCGAAGAAACACTCGGACTGAAGCACACCATCGTCGGTGGTTACCAGGGCGGAACGGAAATCGATCTGGCCGTGGAACGAGGGGAAGTCATCTGTTGGTCGCCGCTCATCGCAACCTTCTTCGGACGCGAACCTTACATGAGTTGGTACAAGAAAGGCTTCGTACGCGTGCTAGTTCAAATGGGCAGAAAGCGTGACCCGCGGCTGGAAAGCGTGCCAACCATTTACGAGTTGATGGACCAGTATAAAACCCCGGAGGCGGGCAAGCGCCTCGCGCGGGTGGTCTTAACAGCCGCCACCCTGGGCCGTCCCATCGTCGCGCCGCCCGCGCTGCCGGCGGAGCGTGTGAAGCTTTTGCGGCAGGCCTACGTCGCTACCATGAATGATCCGGAGCTTTTGGCCGAGGTGAAGAAACGGCGCTGGGAACTGGCCCCGCTCACCGGCGACGAGCTCGATGGCATGGCCAAAGAGGTCGTGAGTCAGCCGCAAAATGTGATCGATCGAATGAAATGGGTTATCGGACGGGAGTAAGTAAAGGATGCCTAAGGCGTTCAAAAGTTCAAGGGTTCAAGCGTTCAATGTTATCGGACTCTTCTTTGTCCTGGCGCTTGGACTCTTGAACCCCTTGAACATTGAACGGGCGTCTGCCCAGACACCCTTCTATCAGGGCAAAACCCTCACGCTGGTCGTCGCTTCGACCACCGGCGGCGGTTACGATCTCTGGGCGCGTCTCACGGCGCGTCACATCGTCAAGTACATCCCGGGACACCCGTCGATCGTGGTGCAGAACATGCCTGGAGCCGGGAACATCATCGGCGCCAATTACGTGTATGGCGTTGCCAAACCCGACGGGTTGACCCTTGGGGCTGTCAACCCTGCGCTCTATTTCGATCAACTGGTGGGCAGACCCGAAGTGAAATTCGATTGGACAAAATTTAACTGGATCGGCTCGCCGGAAAAGAACGACATCGTCCATTACATTCGCGCCGACGCGCCATTCAAAACCATCGACGATTTACGTAACGCGAAAGAGCCGGCCAAATGCGGCAGCACGGGTACGGGCAGCACTGGCCACTATATTCCCAGACTCCTGGAAGAAACTCTCGGCATCAAAACTCAGATCGTCAGCGGCTACCCGGGGGCTCCGGATATTGAATTGGCCATTGAGCGCAATGAAGTCATCTGCTGGTCGCCGCTGCTCGCAACCTATTTTGGCCGCGAGCCGTACAGACGCTGGCATAAATCCGGCTATGTGCGCGTCATGCTGCAAACCGGCGCAAAGCGCGATCCACGGCTGAAGGACACTGCCACGTTGATCGAGCTGATGCAGCAGTACAAGACTTCCGAGGCCGGCCGCCGTCTCGCCAAAGTTATTTTGACCGCCGCCACCCTTGGCCGCCCCATTGGCGCCGCTCCCGGCACCCCCGCCGACCGCGTTAAGATTCTTCGCGACGCCTATGCAAAAGCCATCGCCGATCCAGATCTGCTGGGCGAAGCCGCCAAACAGGGATGGGAGGTCGATCCAACAAAAGGCGAAGAGCTGCAGAGCCTGTCCAAGGAGGTCATGACCCAGCCCCGTGAAATCATCGAGCGTATGAAGTGGGTGCTCGGGCGCGAATGAGAAATGGCAAACCAGTTCAAGAGTTCAAAAGTTCAAGGGTTCAAGGTTCTCGGACTCTTCTCCGTTCTGACCCTTGAACTCTTGAACCCTTGAACCTTGAACGAGTATTCGCGCAAGCATTTTTACCATGGCAAAACCATTCGCATCGTCGTTGGCAATCTACCCGGCGATACGCACGATCTTTTTGCGCGCGCCTATTCCCGCAGCATGGGGAAACATATTCCTGGCAATCCGGCCACGAATCGCGTCCAATGCCATGTCTACAACGTCGCCAAAAACGCCGCAATAGTGATGGCGGGCATTGCGCCTCGCCTCGTTCGATGGCCAAATCCACGCCAAGGAAGTGATCGATCAACCACCGGAAGTGATCGAATGGCTGAAAAAACTCTTGAGCAAATAAATTTGACAAAAGTGAGGCCGTTATGAACTATCCGCTCAACGATTCGTTCAAATGTTCAAAGGTTCACCTGTTCAAGGTTCTTTCTGTTTTCGGATTTCTAACTTTTGGACTTTTGAACCCCTTGAACCTTGAACCAGCATTCGCGCAAGCGAATTTTTACCAAGGTAAGACGCTGCGCGTGATCGTCGGCTACCAGCCCGGCGACAACCACGATCAATGGGCACGCACCTATGCCCGTTTTCTCGGAAAACACATTCCGGGAAATCCGGAGTTCGTCGTCCAGAACATGCCCGGCGCCGGCGCGATGATTGCGGCGAATCATGTTTATAACGTCACCAAGCCCGATGGGCTTACCCTGGGCGCGATCGGCGGCGCACTGATCATTGCGCAAATAACCGGGAGCAAGGAAGTCCAGTTCGACTGGCCGAAATTCAGCTGGATCGGCACGCCTGACCGCGGCGGACATCTCCTGTATATCCGCTCTGACGCGCCGTTTAAGTCCTTGGATGATTTGCGCGACACCAACGATCCGCCGAAGTGCTCGGCCACGGGCGTGGGTAGCACCGGCTACGACCTGCCACGTCTGCTGCAAGACGCTCTTGGGCTGAAATTCAACGTCGTAAGCGGCTATCCCGGCGGCTCCGAACAAGATCTCGCCATGGAACGCGGCGAAGTTAACTGCCGCGCCATCACGATAGAAGGGTTCTTCGGCCGCGAACCATTCTTGACCTGGCACAAGAAGGGCTTCGTCCGGATTCTCCTCCAGACCGAAGAGAAACGTCACCCCAAAATTCCCGACGTACCGACTGTTTTCGAATTGATGGAGCGATACAAAATTTCCGACTCCAAGCGGCGTTTGATCACGACCTATCTGGGTCTGTGGGGCTTTGGTTCGCGGCCCATTGTTTCGACACCGGGCGTACCCGCAGAACGAGTCAACATTCTGCGCCAGGCCTGGACGAAAATGTTTAAGGACCCTGCATTTAACGATGAGCTAAAGAAGCGCGGCTGGGAGGCCGGGCCGGTCGCGGGCGAGGAGCTTGAATCGCTGGCAAAGGAAATCGTCAATCAGCCGCCCGACGTGACCGCCGCGCTCAAGCGGATCTTGAGCAAGTAGCATATTGTCGTGGAACGTCGGCCTCAATCAAGACGCCATTGATTTTAAGTGCATAACTCCATTACTCCCTGGCCTGAATCGGTTGACCCACGGTTCAAGATGCGATATGGAGCATGGTCCACAGGTCGAATAGAGCGTTAGGAGTTTCATATGCTTGAAGCCTTCGTTATCGGGTTTTGGAAAGTTCTCGCCTGGCCGGCTTTCGGATATATGCTGCTGGGGATCTTCATCGGTTTTTGGGTCGGCCTGCTTCCCGGCATCGGCGGCCTGTCAACCCTCGCGTTGATGTTGCCGTTCTCATATACGATCAAAACTCCCATCGAAGCCTTCTGCTTTCTGCTCGGCATGCTCGCCGTCACCGGCACCACCGGCGACCTGACGTCGATTCTTTTCGGGATTCCAGGGGAGGGATCCTCCGCCGCGCTCATATTAGATGGCTACCCCATGTCTAAAAATGGCGAGGCCGGCCGCGCCTTGGGCGCGGCGATAACAAGCTCCGTGCTGGGATCCCTGATCGGAGCATTCTCACTAGCCCTCTCCATTCCTATTATGCGTCCCCTCGTATTGCTGTTCGGCTCACCCGGAATTGTTCATTATCGCGATCATGGGCATTACGTTTATCGGAACGCTTGCCGGACCGTCGTTGATCAAAGGGCTTCTTGCCGGCGGCCTCGGACTTATGCTCGCCGCCATCGGCGTAGACCCGCAAACGGGATCTTTGCGCTACACCTTCGGATCGCTTTATTTATGGGACCGGCTCGATCTAATACCGGTTGTCGTGGGGTTGTTCGCCATACCGGAAATCGTCGATCTCGCGGTGCGCGGCACGAGCATTGCGGGCGGCCAGACCGGAAAAATAACCGGCGTCATGGAAGGGGTCAAAGACACCTTCCGCCACTTCTGGCTGGTCATGCGTTGCAGTTTGATCGGCGTGTACTTTGGGGTTCTACCGGTTTTGGGCGCCAACGTGGCCCAGTGGATTTCCTACGCCCACGCGGTGCAGGGATTAAAAGACAAATCGAGAGCCGGCAAGGGCGCCATCGAAGGCCTGCTCGGCCCCGCGTGTGCAAACAACTCAACACGGGGCGGCGATTTGATACCAACGATTGCCTTCGGTATTCCGGGCAGCGGCGCCATGGCTCTGCTCCTCGGGGCCATGTTGATCGTCGGACTCAACCCTGGACCGGAAATGCTCAAATCCAAGCTCGACGTCACCTTCGCCATGGTTTGGGTGCTGATTATCGCCAATATCATCGTCGCCGGTATTTGCTTTATGTTTTTGAATCATCTCGCTGCTCTCACATTCGTTCGTGGTTCGATACTGATACCCTTTTTGATGTTCCTCGTTTTCATCGGCTCTTTCACCGCGAATAACGATATCAACGATAACATAACGACAATTCTTTTCGGAGTGATCGGCTATTTCATGGTCAAATTTGGCTGGCCGCGGCCGCCGCTGATACTGGGGCTTACCCTGGGTAAGATCGCGGAAAATTATTTATGGATATCCACCGCGGCCTATGGCGCCAAGTGGCTGCTTGTTTCCCAGCGTGCTTGTCGCTCATCGCGATCACGATTTTTACCATCGCTTATCCTACGATCAAAGAGCGCATGGGCAAAGCCAAATACGAGCGGCCTGCAGACGCGGTGTAGACCAGGGGAAGTTTCTAGTCTCTGGTTTCTAGTTTCTGTCCAGCCAAGTCTCGGAGCTCGAGACTTTCTAGTTTCAAATCAGCCCACTTTAGAGACCACTCCTATAACAGTCTCAACTACTGAGATTCGTAACACGACGATTTACGCGGACGGATATACGTCCGCGATCCGATTAACCTGAAACCAGAAACTCGAAACTAGGAACTGGATATCAAGCAGTTGACAGCCGAACCCATTCGGTGGGATAAGCAAATTAATCTTACCTGCATAAGGAGGCGCTCCTAATGGCTCACGATTTGGTAATTAAAAACGGCACCGTTATTGACGGCAGTGGAAGCCCAGGCTTCGAAGCCGATGTCGCCATCGACGGCGAAAAAGTCACTGCCATCGGCAAAAACCTTGGCTCGGGAAAGAAAGAGATCGACGCCAAAGGACATGTAGTGGCGCCCGGATTCATCGACTCCCACACCCACATGGACGCCTTCATCGTCCAGTATCCAAACGGCAATCCGGTGGTCAATTACGGCGTCACCAGCATCGTCATCGGCGATTGCGGCGCCTCCTGCGCGCCGGTGCCAGCCAAGCCCGAGCCACGCAAGGTGCTGGTCGAGTATCTGCGCCGCGTGCTGGATAAGTATGTCGACGACAAGGACTGGAAGTGGAACACCTACGCCGAATATCTCAATTATATTGAAGGCCATATCGCCGTGAACTGCCTTCCTCTCATGCCCCATTCCCCGGTTCGGCTTACGGTCATGGGCGAAGCCGCCTATGAGCGCGAAGCAAAACCGGAGGAACTCGATGCGATGAAAAAAATGGTGCGCGAAGGGATGGAGCTGGGCGCCATCGGATTTTCCACCAGTCCGCGCGGCGGACCCGCGATTCACGCCGGCACGCCGAGCACCTTCGCCAATCATAACGAGATCGTCGAGCTGGCCAACGTAGCGGCGGAATACAACGGCTGCTTTCAATTCAACGGCTTTCAGATGATGCTCCAGCCCGAGAGTGGCGTTCCCGACATGCTAAAACGCATTCGCGGCTTGCAGATCGGCAACGAATTTCGCCAGCGTCCCGGACAAAAGGCAGACGCCCCGAAGGCCATCGCCTACATGGAGGAAGCGCAGAAGCGCGGCCAACAGCTCTTCGGCGTCGTCATCCCCTACACTCACATCCGCCGCTTTACCATCAACGACTGCTTTTTCTTGAACGGCCTGCCGACCTGGGAAGCGATCAAGAACTCGAGCGACCTCAGCAGCAAGCTCGGGGACAAAGAAATCAGAAAAAAACTCGAACAAGAACGCATTGCGGGAGCCGGCAAACCGGAATTTCCCGAATGGCATTCTTGGGACCGCATGGTTTTCGAACATATCGAGAAACCGGAACTCAAAAAGCTCGAAGGCAAGAACGTCGCGGAAATCGCGCGGCTCACCGAGAAGGCCGAGGTGGACGCGTTCTTCGATACCTGGCTGGAGGACAATCTCAAATCCCAGTGCGTCTATCACGGCCTCGCCAATGCCCATCAGGATATTCTGGCGCAGATGATTCAGTCGGAAACCAGTTTGATCGGCACCGACGTGGGCGCGCATCTCGACCGTTTCTTCTGGCATGGCGCCCCGGTCAGAGTGCTCGGCTACTGGAGTCGCGAGAAGCATCTGATGAGCCTGGAGAAAGCGGTGCACAAGGTGACCGGGTTCCCGGCTGAGAAGCTTCGCCTCAACCGCGGTCTGCTGCGCGAAGGCATGCCCGCGGACGTGACGATTTTTGACGCCGACAAGATCGACGATTTAGTCAGCGAGAAGCTGCCAGCCGTCATTGACGCTCAAGAAGTCAAGCGGCACCCGCCCGGGATGAAAGCCGTGGTCGTCAACGGCCAAACTGTAGTCGAGGACGGCAGTTGCAACGATGTTTTCCCCGGCAAGGTGCGTCGCCAACAACTGTGCGTGTAACTAGCTGGTCCGCTCGGCGAACACTTCGTTTCCTGCTCGTTAAAAGTTCTTCTCTCATCCTTCCCTCTCCCGCGGGGAGAGGGTTAGGGTGAGGGCGACGATTATCGATAATTAAAATTTCCGAAAGAGGGATCTAGGCCAAAATGAACACTTGCGCCATCGACGTGCATCATCATTACGTTCCCGAAAGTCTTTTGCAGGAAGCCAAAGTCCGCGGTAGACACCTTGGCGTCGAGCTAATCGAGAAAGACGGACAGCGCTCGCTTTCTTTCGCGGGCGGCCCGCCGTTCGTTCTTCATCCGGAGCTGCCGGCCATCGACAAGCGGCTCAAGATGATGCAGGACTCAAAGCTCGCCATGGCCGCGCTGGAAGCGCACACCGCCACCCTCGGCTACAGACTCACGGGCGAGCAGGGCGAAAACTGGTGCAAGGTTTATAACGACGGTATTTACGAATTGATCAATCACCATCCTGACAAGTTCGTCGGTTTGGCCTCCGTACCGCTGCAGGACCCGGCGCGCGCCGCCAGGGTCTTGGAGCGCGCCGTCCGCGATCTTAATTTCCGCGGCGGCTACATCGGCACCAACGTCAACGGCAACTACTATGGCACCGAAGAGTTCGATCCGTTTTGGGCAAAAGCGCAAGAACTGGATGTCATGGTGGTTATGCACCCGGAAGACGTCGCTGGCGCTGACAAAATGAATCCTTATGGCTTGAAACTCATATGCGGCAATCCCGCCGACAGCGCGCTCTGCTTCGGTTTCATGACCTACAGCGGCGTGTTCGACCGGTTCCCCAACTTGAAGCTCTGCATTCTCCACGGTGGCGGCTTTTTTCCCTATCATCTGGGTCGATTCGACCGGGGATGGCAAGTGCGCTCGGGTGCGCGGGCCGCCGGAGCCAAGATGCCGCCCAGCGCGTATCTAAAAAACATTTACTACGACAACATGATCTACCGCCTCGACACGATCAAGTATCTGATCGGCCTCGGCGGCGTCGACCACATCATGGTTGGCACCGATTATCCGTACGGTTTAGGGGACTGGGACGCCGCCAAAAAGGTCGAGCAGCTGGATATTTCGGAAACCGACAAGCTGCTTCTGCTTGAGGGAAACGCCAAACGCCTCTTGCGAATCTAAGAAGCAATCACCTACTTGGCGGTGCGGACCGCCTTCCAAGTTCCGCCGGAACTTAGACTGCCCTCCATTACGTTTCCGTTCACCCGCCCGCTGTATTGCGCGCCGGCGGCGGAAAACGTGATGCGGTCGCCGTTCAGTTTGCCATCGGAGATTTGCATGGTCTTAGCGCCGGCGCTGAACGTGCCGGAGATCTTTTGAAAAGTCTGCGTGAGCCTGAGTTCGCCGTGCGCGAGCCGCCAGGTTCCTTGCGCTTTCGCGGGCACGATCCACAGATGCGCCGTACACCAGCTGCCGCACCCTTCGCCCACAGTAGCGCTCTCGTCCGGCTCCCACTCTTCCATATCGAAGGTGTTGGAAACAATGCGCGTACCCGGTTTGAGATTGAGGATCTTGGATCTCAGCTTTAAATTAATCTCCGGCAAAAGAAATAACGTCAACACAGTCGCTTTGGAAAAATCACTCACAAACAAATCGGCTTTTGCAAACGTGGCCTTATCACTGACGCCCTCCTTGGCGGCGTTGCGTTTGGCTAGCTCCACCATGTCCGGATTGTATTCTATGCCGTGGGCGCGGATCCCCCGCTTCGCCGCCGTGATAACCGTGCGGCCATCGCCCGAACCCAGATCGATGACATAATCCTTCGGCGTAGCCTTCGCCATGTCGAGCATCTTGTCTACCAACACCTGCGGAGTCGGGACCCATTCGACATCTTTTCCCTCCTGCCCCACCTGCGGTTCATACTCCTGCTTCGTGGACTGCGCCGCGGGCGTAACAGCAGTTAAGGCGAGTGACAAAATTAGAGCCAGTAGTATTCGAGGTAAAATTTGCCGGACGCTCATAAACAGTCTCCCAGGAATGGAATTCGTAACCAAAAGGTTCTCACGGTAGGGAAGAAATGTCTAACAGCCTGGCGACAGAGTTTTTCAGCGCACGTGCCAGAAGCTAGCCGGATGCAGCGTGCCAAAGGGAGATACAATTGCCGTTTGGGGGATTCGGCAGAGCAGTTAACCGAGTGGAAAAAGTCCTGTGATGGCACCAGGGGCTTACGCCTCGTTGCGAAGCCATGAATAATCCGGGTTAGACGGTTCAACAATGGCGGACTCGACCAAGCGAATTTCGCTATCGAGTTTATTCAGGGCATCAGGGGCGTCGGATAAATCACCCTGGCGGCTCAGTGCTTCCAGTTTCTTAGCGGCCGCACGGACCCTGCCCGCCCCTATTTGCCCAGCCGACGAGGCAATGGTGCGGGCGGCTCGTGCGAGCAGGTCGCAGTCCGCTCCTGCAACGGCCTTCTGAGACTCTTCGAGCAATTTCGGATAAATCTCAAGAAATACGCGGGCAACTTTGGCAAGTAATTCGCGGTTCCCCTCGACCCGGGCCAAGGCCTCCGAGAGATTGAGAACGGCCAGAGGCTCCGCTGCCACCTTGGATGACGCCATCGACGAATCGCCGGTGGTCCTTGAGTCAATAACAGCTTTGAGCTCCTGAGGGTTGACCGGTTTGGAGACGTAACCGTCGAAGCCCGCCCCAAGATACTTTTCCCGGTCCCCTTTCATAGCGTGGGCGGTTACGGCGACGACGAACGTGCGGCGCCCAGTCTCATTGGCCAGAATGCGAATGCGGCGGCAAGTCTCGACGCCGTCCATTTCCGCCAGTTGCACATCCATGAGCACGACGTCGTAGGGTACGAGGATAAATGCTTCCAAAGCCTCCCTGCCGCTGGCGACCACATCGGCTCGGTGGCCCATGTTTTCCAACAAGCTTGCCACTACCTTCTGATTTATGTGATTGTCGTCAGCGACCAGAACCCGAACCCGATTTTGCCCTTTCACCTCAGCCACCATATGGCGTGTAACCAGAGGCCCGTATGCCCCGGCCGCTGGCGCTTCTCCGGCCACAAAGGCAAGGCAGTCGGTTAGACATGAGAAGCTGACTGGCTTGGTCAGATAGGCGTCAAATCCGGCCTCCTCGGCAAGTTTAGCGTCGCCCCGTTTTCCCACCGCGGTCAAGAGCATAAGCTTTGGCGCGCCGGTCGTTGCATCTTGGCGGATAGTGTGGGCCAGCACTAAACCATCCATCGCAAGTAATTTTGAGTCCAAGATCACCAAGTCATAAGGCTCGTCGTGGGCGGCGGCGCGGCGCAGCAATTCCAAAGCGACCGCGCAATTGTCCGCGCAGCGGCATTTGATCCCTAACGCGTCGAGGTAATGGTCCAAAACCTCGCGGCTGCTCGCGCTGCTCTCAACCACGAGAGCACTCAAACCTGCGAGGTTGTGGCGTGGCTTGGAAGCTTGCCGTGTGGCCTTACGTTGCTTTAGCAACGGCAGGGTGAACCAAAAAGTACTACCCTTTCCGATCTCACTCTCAACGCCGATTTCGCCGCCCATGAGCGCGATGAATTTCTTGCAGATGGCGAGCCCAAGCCCGGTCCCGCCGTATTTGCGAGTGGTGGAGGCATCCGCCTGGGTAAAGGGATTGAAGAGATGATCGATGTCGCCTTCGGGAATACCGATACCCGTATCCGCCACTTCGAATCGCAGCTTGGCCACCGCGGCGTTCTGCTCGACAACTTTGACTCGCAAAACCACTTCGCCCTTGACTGTGAACTTGAGAGCATTGTTGACCAGATTGGAGAGAACCTGTCGTAGCCTTCCAGGGTCCCCCTTGAGCGCCGTCGGCACGTCATAACGGACGAAGTTGATCAGCTCGATCTCTTTGTCCGCCGCCTGTGAGCCAAAAAGTCCCGTAACATCCTCTACGGCGGTGCGCAGATCGAAGTCGATGATCTCAAGCTCCATTTTGCCGGCCTCGGCTTTGGAAAAATCCAAAATCTCGTTGATCACCGTGAGCAGAGATTCGCTGGAGTGCCGGATGATTTCACAATATTCTCGCTGTTTCGCGGACAGTTCAGTCTCGGCAAGCAGGCCGGCCATGCCGATGATCCCGGTCATGGGAGTGCGTACTTCGTGGCTGACGTTAGCCAGGAAATCTGACTTGGCCTGGTTGGCTGCCTCCGCCTCTTCTTTGGCAAGCTGAATTGCTCCCGCCGCTTGCTTGCGTCGGGTCAGATCGCCCATGACATTAGTAAAACCAAGCAGGGTGTCCGTGCCGTCGCGCACCGCGGTGACGACGACGCTCGCCCAAAACCGGCTGCCGTCTTTACGCACCCGCCAGCCTTCGCCCACCCACTGGCCCGCGGCCAGCGCCGTCTTTAAAATCTCTTCAGCACTACCCTCAAGGTCTTCAGCTGGATTGAAACAGATGACGTGTTTACCGAGAATCTCTTCGGTTCCATATCCCGTAATCAGCTCCGCCCCTTGGTTCCAGCTCACGATGCGCCCGTCGTAATCCAGCAGAATAATCGCATGCTCCTTGACACTGTCGATCATCGAGCGAAAATGCGCTTCATGCCGCCGCGTCCATTCCTCCGCCAGTTTGCGCTCGGAGATCTCGCGCGCCAATTCAGCGGCGGTTTTTTTTAACTTGGCCTTTTCCGCCTTTAAGTGATCTTTGGCTACGATGGATTTTGATAAACGGCTCACAAGCTCCTTGAGCATCTTGGTTAGACGCTGGAGCTTCTTCTCACTGCCAACGGTCCTGCGAGTTTTTTTCGCGTGCGGCCTGCGCCGGCGCACGCTGGTTTGCGACCTTAGCTTCGGTTTCTTGGAGTTGCACTTCATAACACATGACCCGCCTCGCCGTCCGCAATCCCGACTTGCATCCATCGCCAATGAAATCACCATGCGGGACGTGGGCCTGGAACTTGGGGTTAGGTCAAATGAAATATCGGGATTATCGTTAGTTTCTTAAACCATTCCGAGGAATCCTTAGGCGCGTGAAGGAGTAAAGCAGCCGATCCGGATGACTGGCGGAGGTTCCGTGGTATAGCCGTCCCCACCTTTGCAGCAGCGTAACGGCGACCTAGGCAACGTTGGTTGCGCCGCCAATCCCATCGGTGCTACAGAAATGACAGCTAAACGCATGACGATCAGGAGGGCTTCACGATGCGGCAAAGACAGGACTATCCGACTTTTTCCGACCAAGAGCTCAAAGGAAGGCATCAGGCGGTTTACGGCTTGATGGAACAGGAGGGTGTCGACGCGCTACTCCTCTACGGCAGCGGCCGCTATGCGTCGGACATCTACTGGCTCAGCGATTGGCCGAGCAGCCGCGAAGCCTATCTACTCATGCAGAGCGGCAAAGAACCGGTGATTTTAATGCAGCTTTTCAATCATTTTCCGATGGCAAGAGTCATGTCGTGGATCAACGATGTCCGCTGGGCCGGCGCCAATACCAACAGAAGTGTCATGGAATTGATTGGCGAGCGCGGCTTGGAAGCGAAAAAGATCGGGCTGGCTGGGTCCATCGGCTTTCAGCTCTACAACAGCCTGCGGGAAAAATATCCGAATGCGATTTTTGTCGATTTGGGCGGCAAGTTGCGCATGATGCGGACGATAAAAAGCCCCGAAGAAGTCGAACGCATCCACATGGCTTCGAAGCTGACGGATCAGTCCATAGAGGCGCTGGCCGAGGAATTGAAAGCCGGCATGCGCGAAGATGAGATTCCGGCAATCATCGAGCCGGTCTATTTGAAGCAAGGCGGTTACGCGGGCATTCACTTCATGAGCAGCATGGCGATGCGCGAGCCGGATTTTCCCGTGCCGTCGCAGTTTCAGTCCAACCGCAAGCTGCAAAAAGGCGACTGTTTGATCACCGAGATCAGCGGCGCTTACTCAGGGTACAGCGGCCAGATTCACCGGACCTTTTCGATCGGCGAGGGGCCGACGCCGGAATGGCGAAAAATGCATGACGCGGCGATGGAAGCCTTCGAGGTATTGTCCAAGGTCATCAAAGACGGCGCGACGACCACGGAAGCCGAAGAAGCGGCGGAGATCATTCACGAGCGCGGCTATAGCACCTACGACGACCTCGTGCATGGCGTCAATCAATACCCGCCGATCTTCCAGACCAAGACGCGCAAACGCCATGAGTCGCGGGAGTTGGTTTTCCGCGAAAACATGGTCATCGTAATTCAGCCGAATCTCATGACTTACGACGAAAAAATGGGCCTGCAGTTCGGCGAAACACTGGTCGTCAAAAAAAACGGCTGTGAGAGTCTGAACGCCTTTCCAAGGGAATGGGTGGTGTGCGATGGTTGATCTCGAGTAAATTGTTTTCCTCCTTATCGTTCAATCTCCCGCATGATCGCATCGGCAAATTTCGTCGTGGTCGCGCTGCCGCCGAGATCGGGGGTTAAGTGCTCGCCTTTTCTCAACACCGCCTCGAGAGCGCCGGAGATGCGCGTCGCCGCCTTTTTTTCCCCGATATGTTCGAGCATCATCACGGCGGCGAGGATCAGCGCCGTTGGATTGGCGATATTCTTGCCCTGGATGTCCGGCGCGCTGCCATGCACGCTCTCGAACAGCGCGTGGGTGTTGCTCAAATTGGCGCCTGGGACGACGCCCAGACCGCCCACCAGTCCCGCCGCCAAATCCGAGACGATGTCGCCGTAAAGATTTTCTAGCAGCAAGACATCGAAACGCGTCGGGTCCAGAACTAGCTGCAGGCAAGCGTTGTCCACAATGAGATCGCTGAAGGCGATCTTTATGGTAGCGCGGCGCCATGTTCCTCGCGCATTGAAGAAACAAGCCGTCGGTGAGTTTCATGATATTGGCTTTATGCACCGCCGCGACTTTCTTGCGCCCGTGGGCGCGCGCGTAGTCGAAGGCGAAGCGGGCAATTCGCGTGGACGCCTTCTCAGTGATGATTTTCAGGCTTTCCATCACCCCCGGTACGACTTCATGTTCGATACCAGAATAAAGCCCCTCGGTATTTTCGCGCACGACGATGAGATCGACGTTTTCATAGCGCGCCTTGACGCCCGGAAGATTCTTGATGGGCCGGAGGTTAGCGTAAAGGTCGAAGCTCTGGCGCAGTTCGACATTAACGCTCGCGAAGCCCTCCCCCACCGGAGTCGTCACCGGTCCTTTGAGGGCAACCTTGTCGCGCTCAAAGGAGTCCATGAGTTTCTGCGGAATCGTCGTCCCATGTTTTTTTAGCGCCGTGGCTCCGGCCAGGTGACTGTGCCACTCGACGTTCACGCCGGCCACCTTGATAATTTTAAGCGTCGGCTTCATCACCTCGGGGCCGATGCCGTCGCCCGGAATCAATGTAATCCTGTGTTTCACCGCGCCTTCCTTTCGTTTTGCGCTCTCGGTTAGAAACTTTTATACACCAATGAAGAACAAACATCAGCGTTGGGGTCTTAACCTAGCGTTGACATTGCGCCGGGCTGTCGGATAATTTGAACGAAATCATCGCGCCCGGCCAACGCCTTCCGGATTTTATGCCCGTCCGGCCAGCCCCTGAGCGCAGTCGAAGGGCCTGGGTCCCTTTTACCGGATTAATGATCGAAAAATTCACCGCGCGACTCAATGGTCTTTTTTACGGCTGGTGGATGGTTGCCGTCGGCTGCGGCATTCGCATGCTTGGCGGCGGATTCCATCTCTATGGCTTCACTGTCTTCTTCCTACCCATCACTCAGGAACTGGGGCTGAGTCGCGCGGCTACCTCGCTCGTCTTTTCCTTGGCCCGCGCCGAAGGGGCCATCGAAGGTCCGCTGGCCGGCTATCTGATCGACCGCCTCGGTCCGCGCCCGATGATCCTGGCCGGAGTTATCCTGTCCGGCATCGGTTACATGCTGCTCGCGACGATTGAAACCTACTATGGCTTTCTCGTCGTCTATCTCGGCGTCATCTCGCTGTCGTTTTCCGCCGGCTTCATGCATTCGCCGATGGTTTTGGCCAACACCTGGTTTATCCGCCGGCGCGCTCTTGCCATGACGCTGGTCAGCTCCGCCATCGGCATTGGCGGCACGCTGATCACGCCGCTGCTCGCCTTCACCGTCCATACCTGGGGCTGGCGTTGGGGCGCATTCTTGTCCGGCGTTGGCTTGATTCTGGTTGGGGTCCCCGTGGCGCTGTTCGTCAAGCGTTCGCCGGAGAGCTTGGGCATGCTGCCCGATGGCGCCGCACCGTCGGCTACCCAGCCCGATTATCACTCCAAGGCGCCAGGTACAAAAGATTCGCCGAGCCAAAGCCCGGAAGCCGACTTTACTTTAAACCAGGCGATGCGAACCTCGGCCTTCTGGATGATCATACTTGCCACCACCACCCGCGTCGCGGTGTTCAATGCCATCACCGTGCATTTTATTCCGATCATGGTGTGGCGCGGCGTATCGGAGCAACGCGCCGCCGCCTTGCTCGCGGCTATGGCCCTTATGAGCCTGCCGTCTCATCTGCTCGTCGGCTGGATTGCCGACCACGTGAGCAAGCCCAGACTGATGGGTCTGTGCATGACCATCGGCGCGGCGTCGATTTTTTTTCTCGCCTACGGTGATGGTGAATGGGCGTTATGGGTTTTTACCCTGCTGTTTACGTTCATGGAATCGATCTTTCCGGTGGGCTGGGCCACCGTCGGCGATTTTTTCGGCCGCAAGTCCTTCGCGACGATCCGCGGCACCATGAGCTTTTTCTATCTATGGGGTCCGGCTTTCGGACCGGTCATTGCCGGCGCGGTCTATGATCACTATCAGAGCTATAGTCCATTGATGTCTGGATTCATCGCGCTTTCGCTGGTTTCCGGAGCGCTGTACTTTATGTTGACGAGACCTAAACCGCAAACTTAGGATTTGCTTGTTGAATAAGTTCACGAGTCTCTTTTATGGCTGGCGCATGATCGGCGCCAGTTGCGCCATCCGGCTTCTTGGCGGCGGGCTTCATGCTTACGGCTTCACCATCTTCTTTTTGCCGGTGACACAAGAGTTAGGTTTGACTCGCGCTGCTACCTCTCTGGTTTTTTCATTGGCGCGCGCTGAGGGCGCCATTCAAGGACCGCTCAAAACGACCGCCGGATTATTGGACGGCTGGAACGATTTGAACCTGCGGTGGCGGTAATTTTGTGCCCGTGGTTAGGTCTTTTGCGTCATTCGTATCCGATGGCGCTCACGATGGGGGTCGCCGCGGCCTGCTTAGCCGGACCGTAGCCGGCAGCGAGGCAGAGCAGCACCGCCGCTATAAGCGCGACCAGCGCTACGTCGTAGGGGTAGTGAAATTGAAAGGTCCAGCCGGTTAGCACCTTTGTGTTATAGACCACATGATGGTAAGCCATGATCGTGCCGGCAAACAACCCGAGCACGCCGCCCATGAGTCCCATCGCGGCCGCTTCTAAAAGAACCATGCGCCGTATTTGCGCCCGGGTTGCGCCGATGGCGCGCAGCACGCCGATCTCTCGTGTCCGGTCCATCACCGACGCGAGCAGTGTGTTGATGACACTGAAGATGGCGACCACGATGGCGACGATTTCAACCGCGTAGTTGACGACAAACGATTGTTCCATGATTTTAACCACGGCGTCTCGCAATTCCCGGTGGGTGCTCACAAACAGCTGGTATTTTTCTCCATAGGCCGCTTTGATCTTTTCTATCACCGCTTGCATGTCCGCGCCCGGCTCCAACCACAAGTCGAACGCATCCACGAGATCATCCCGCCAGTATTTTTTGTAGAGTGCGCGGTCCATCAGCACGCTGCCGATGTCTGACGAATAGTCGACATAGATGCCCAGCACCTTGAAGCCCACCGGACCGGATGGCGTGGCAAGCTCGATGGTGTCATGGGTGCCTTTGCCAAACCTGCGTTGAAAACTTTCGCTGATGATCGCTCCCTTGCCTTCCGCCATTTCCCGCAAGGCTTTAGTTCCGTCGCCCTCGGCCATGGGTAGAGTGCGCACGCTTGCCGACTCCACGGCGGAAAAAGATTCCACGACGATAGTCCTCCCTTGATAGTTCGCTCGAACGAGACGATAGAGATCAACGATTGTTACGCCGGGCAGAGCTTTCAGACCCGGCAAAGGATCTTCGCGCAGCGACACATTTCGCGGCCCGGCGGTTCTTGCCCCCGAGCTTACTATGATATCCGCGGTGACCATTTGATCCACCCACGCCAACAGTGAACCGCGCACGCTGTTAATAAAGGCTGCGATGGTAAAAATCGCCGCCAGGCTAATGATCATGGTCGCAACGGTGATGCCCGAGCGCAACGGATTTCTCATTACGCTATCCGACGCGAGTCTGGTTTCGGCCCAAGACAGTCCAGGAATGTCGGCCGCGCAACGCTGGAACTGCCTTGCCGCGAAACTGATGAACAGCGGACTAAAGGACGCAAGGCCGAGCAAAAACACCAACATGCCGACTATGCCTACACTGAACTGCCGAACCGCCCCGGCAACAGACGGCGCAAAGAAAACCAGCGCCGGCGAAACCACGAGACATAGAAAGCCGAGCCGAGTCGCCCAAGATTTTCTGCCGTGAAAGACCGGTCGCCACGCGGCTTGCCGGGCGTTTTCCAACGGGCTGATTCGTATAGCTTCCACGGCCGGATGCAAAGCCGCAAACAGGGCGACGCCGACGGCGCTCGCCAGCGCCAACGCCAACTCATTCACGGACAGGCTGCTGCCGGCGAGCGCGATGGACGAAAACAGATTGCGCACGGTTTCGCCGACGGCCAGCAGCGCGGCCTGCGCCAACGCCCAACCGAGAAAACAACCCGCGACGGCCCCCACGAGCGCAAGGATCACCGCTTCGCTCAAGACGAGACGGAGCAATTCGCCCCGCCGCATGCCCAGGCAACGCAGCGTACCGATCTCCCGCTTGCGTTGCACGACCGAAACCGCGACCGTGTTGTAGATAAGAAAAAACCCGACGAACAGCGCGATCAAGCTCACAAAGAAAAGCCCAACGCGAAAGGAGGTCAGCAGCGACTCGATCTGCTCGCCGCGCTTTTTCGGCCGCTCCACCTCCGCCATTCCGCTGAGGCGCAGGCGCAGGCGCTCTTGCACGGCTTCTATCCTGTTGCCCTCTTCCACGGTCAGATCGACGACGTCGAGTTTTCCCTCCTTGCCGAAGGCTCGCTGCGCCGCCGGCAGGTCCATCAGCGCGAAATTACCGCCGAAGACCCTCGCCGTGCCCTGTTCTTTGAGCAGCGCGCGCACCGTGTAATTTTGCTTTCCAGCGCTGGTGCTAAGCGTAATGCGCGCGCCGATCCGAAGACCGAACCGGCGCGCGAACGACTCGGTCAACGCGATGGAATCCGGCTGGGCGATAAAGTCCAGCGCCTGATCAAAAGCGAATCCGGAGTCCGTGAACTGATGATCGCGCACTGCGGAATCCGTCAGTAGATCCGCGCCGAGAACATAGAGCCGCTCCCGCTCCACACCGCTCACCGGCAAGAAGCCCTCGACTGCCGCCGCGGCATGCTGAACCCCCTCGGTATCCCGTATCGTTGGAAAGATCGACTCAGCCATCCCGCTTTCGGCGTTGGACACCTGCAAGACAGCTTTGCCCGCGATCTGCTCGATGGTCGCCTGGAATGAAGTGCTAAGCGAGCGATTGACTAGCGCAATGGCCACGATCACCGCGACACCGAGGGCCATGCCCACAAAAGTCAGCAGTGTTCTTAGCCGGTGGCGCCGGACATGGCGCCAAGAGATAGTGCTGAGGAGCGCGAACATTACGCCGTTTCCTTCTCCACTCTGCCGTCGCGGAGAAAGATCGTACGGTGGCCGTATCTCGCCGCCTCATTGCTATGCGTGACCATCACGACGGTACAACCGTCTTCTTCGTTGATCCGGCGTAAGAGCGACAAGATCGCCTCTCCCGTTTTCGAGTCCAGATTGCCGGTCGGTTCGTCGGCCAACAGGATCGGCGGACCAAAAGCCAACGCCCGGGCAATAGCAACGCGCTGGACCTCTCCTCCCGACATTTCTTCGGGTAGGTGGTGCTCGCGTTTCTCCAGACCGACTTTGGCCAGGAGCTGGCGCGCGCGCTCACCCGCTTGCGTTTTCGAGCGCCCGTCGAGAACCAAGGGCAGCGCGGTATTTTCAAAGGCCGTCAATGTCGGCAGCAGATTGAAAAACTGGAACACAAAACCCACTCGCTTGCGCCGAAAAAGCGTTATCTCATCATCGGCCATTTGCGCTATCAGCCGCCCGTCCACCAGTAACTCGCCAGCGCTGGGACGATCCAAGCCGCCGATCAGATGCAGCAACGTGCTTTTCCCGGAACCGCTCGGCCCCATGATGGCGGCAAACGAGCCCCGAGGTATTTCCAGAGAGACACCCCCCAGAGCGATGATTTCAGCTTCGCCCTGGCGGTAGACTTTACGAACGTCAGTACAGCGGATCATCAAAGAGCGTCAGCAGATGAGATGTATAGAAGGAATTTCCAGCGCGGGCGTTGGGCCGCCGTGTTGTTGCGCGTCCTCAAGCTCGGCTAAATTCCGTTGGACGCTGCGCATGAGGGCTTCCACGTTCATTCCCAAATACACCGGCTGATAGGCCGCGATCTTTTCCAGACCGGTGCGCCAGAGTTTAACCGCGCCCGCCGGCACCCCTTGCTGCAACTTGAAATAGCCGGCGGCGATTTGAATGATGCCCTGAAAAAACGGCCGTGCTTCGCCATGTTCCTCAAGCCAGATCTCTTCAAGGGTCTCGTGACACTCGAAGAACAACTGCTGGTTGAATTCTTCAATTCCCTTAAAAAACCGCGGATCGTCTTGGTAACTCATATATTCTAAAAACTAATTGAACTGGCTGCGCGCAGTATAAATGTGTCCTTTGTGGTTAAGTCTTTTCTTCCCTTTGGTGGCGGCTTTGCCGCACTGAGCTCTTTGTGGTTAATTCCTCTCAATGGCTGAGAGTAACGCGAAAAACGCATTCACGCTAGAGATCGGCTCGCTCTCCCACGGCCCATACGGCATCGGTCGCCACGATGGCCGGGTGATCATGGTCGCCGGTACTGTCCCCGGCGATCGCGTGACCGCCCGCCTGATTGAATCGAAGGGCAGCTATGCCATCGCCGAGCTGATCAATATAACCGAGGCTTCGGCCCAAAGGCGCCGGCCCCCTTGCCCCTACGTCGGCCCCTGCGGCGGCTGCCCGTGGCAACAGATCGACTATGGCGCGCAGCTAACGGCCAAACAGCAAAGCCTCGAAGACGCTCTGCGGCGCATCGGCAAACTGAAGGATTTCGAAGTCCTTCCTATAGTCGCCGCGCCGCGCGAATTTCACTATCGCCGGCGCATTCGCCTGCGCTGTAACAACGGCCGGCAAGTCGGTTTTTCGCGCTCATTCTCCCACGATCTGGTTGAGATCGACAGCTGCGAGGTCGCCTCGGAGGCGATTAACCGCGCATTGCAGCATGTCCGGAGTTGGGTTAAAGAGGCGGCGACAAATATCGTGGAAATTGAGATCGTCGCCGGTGACGGAGAAAACGAGCTGGTCCTCATCGCCATCGCCGCCGGACCATTGGCTCCTTCGGACAGCGCAACGATCAGCAAACTGCTGGACGGCAGCGCGGGCGTGTGCGGAGTTATCGTAGCGGGCTACGGCCGGCGTCACGTCTGGGGCGATACCCGTATCAGCGTCGCCACCGAAACGGACATGTGCCTGGCCGTCGAGGCCGACGTTTTCACTCAGATCAATCCGGAAGGCAACCGCACGATCTTGCATCATCTTCTGCGCGCCGGCGAATTCGCCAACGGTGACTATGTGCTCGAACTTTACTGCGGCGCGGGAAATTTCACGCTGCCCATCGCCCGGCGCGCCGGAAAAGTCGTCGCCGTCGAAGGCCACCGCCATGCGGTCGATAGCGGCAAACTCAATGCCCAGCGCAATGGCATCGAAAATATCCGCTGGCGTGTCGCGCCCGTCCCCGGCGCGTTGGCGCAACTGGCGCGGCGCAAAGAACGGTTCAACAAAATCGTTCTCGACCCGCCGCGCGCCGGCGCCAAAGGCATCGAGCGCGACCTCGCGGTTCTCAATGCCGAAACCATACTCTATATTTCGTGCGACCCTGCGACACTGGCGCGCGATCTCGCCGCCCTGGCACAGCGCGGTTACAAACTGCAGACGGTTCAGCCCATCGATTTGTTTCCGCAAACCTTCCACATGGAAGCGCTGGCTGTTGTTAAACGTCAATAGTTCTCAGCCGCCATCACTCCAGCTCTTATTGCACCGACTTGGTTTTCTCGTTGTCGCGGCCTGCCAACTGTGATTTACTTCGGTTAATTTCCAAGAGGCCGTGATCCCATGAGCGCTGGGGCCGGGTTGATGGGCAATGCGTAACAATCAATGAGTGAGGCGACTGCGTCGAAGCGTTATCCCGTGCTCATCGCCGGCGCCGGGCCCGTCGGTTTGTCGCTGGCGATCGAACTAGCCTATCGCGGCATCCGTTGTCTCGTCGTCGAGCAATCCGACGGTAGCGTAGAATTTCCTACGACCAATCTTGCCAACACCCGCACCGTGGAGCATCTGCGCCGCTGGGGCATCGCCGACCGCATGCGTTTTGAGTCGGGCTACCCGACCGACTATCCGAGAAATTACCTATTCGTCACGCGCATGGACGGTTATGAAATCGCCCGCTTCGACCATCCGGCCAATGGCGATCCGGCAGCGCGTTCGCCCTATAGCCCGGAAGGCCGGCTGTGGATTTCGAAGCCTTATTTTGATCCCGTCCTGCACCAGCATGCTAACTCTCTTCCCACGGTTGAGATTCGTTACGAGACTTCCTTCGAATCGTTCCGGCAAGACGGTGGACAAGTGTTCGCCGAGATCGTCGACAAAAAAACCGGCCGACATGAAACCATCGAGGCGGATTATTTGGTCGGTTGCGACGGCGGCCGAAGCAATATCCGGCGCGCACTTGATATCCAGTTCCAAGGCGTCTTTTCTCAAGGCATGAACGTGGCGGTATTGTTTCGTGCTCCATTGTTGACGATGGGCAACCACGGAGCCGCGGTTCAATACCAGATTATCAATTCGCAAATTAACGGCGCCATCGCCGCGGTCGACGGAAAGGACCTCTGGCGCTTGAACATCCGAAACGTACAACAAGAACAGCTCGATGTTTTGAACGCGCCGGAGAAACTCCGCGCCGCCCTCGGCGAAACGATTGATTTCGAACTTTTGGCGATGCGGCCGTGGACCGGCCATTGCGTCGTGGCGGAACGATACCGGGAAGGACGGGTCTTTCTCGCTGGCGATGCCGCGCATTTAAACTGGCCGGCGGGAGGGTTCGGCATGAACACCGGCGTCGGCGACGCCGTCGACATTGGCTGGAAACTTGCCGCGGTGCTCGAAGGCTGGGGCGGAGCGGAACTGCTCGACAGTTACAATTCGGAGCGCAAACCGATCGCCATGATCAACGTCAACGAAGCCGCTGAAATGCGCGCCAGCTTCGACAATCAAACTCCCTTCTCGCCACAAATCGAGAATGACAGCGACGAGGGGAAACAGTTTCGTGAGAAAGCCCGCGCCGCTATCATGCGCACCCGTGCCAAGGAATTTCAGCACGACTCAGCGGGTATCGAATTGGGCTACCGCTATGAAGACTCGCCCGTCTGCGTTGCCGACGGCACGGCGCCGCCTGAACTGGATCACGGAATCTATGTGCCCTCTACTTGGCCGGGTGTACGGGCTCCCCATGTCTGGCTTAGAGATGGCAGATCGACGCTGGACCTGTTCGGCAGAGGCTTCACGTTATTGGATCTTTCCGCAAAGCAAGGCGACACGCCGGCATTCGCCACCGCGGCAGCCAAAGTTGGCATGCCGCTAAACATCATCCCGCTGAACGAACCGAAAGTGAAAGAAACCTACGAGCGCGGCTTGGTGTTGATTCGCCCCGACGGCCATGTCGCCTGGCGCGGCGACTCCGTCCCACGAGACGCCTCTGACATCATCGACCACATCCGCGGCGCCAAATAAGTAGGAGCGGCGGTTTAATTTGGCGAAAAATCGTAGGCGCAACCCCCGTGGTTGCCCAAAAGAGGGGAACGGGACCTATCCCTACATATTGCCATCACGCCTCGTCCCAAATCGCCCGTTTGAACCCCGGCGGCCAGCTTTGATAGGATCGTTGCAGATCGAACCAAGGTTCAGGAGACTCCCATGAAAAACGGTTTCAAAGCGATGGATTCCGACATGCATGTCATGGAACCCTGCGATCTATGGCAAAACTACATCGACAAGAAATTCCTCGGTCGCGCGCCTGTCGGCCTCAACCGGCACAAACGGGACCTCGGCGTGGAGGTCGATGGCAAGATCATGCCGCGCCCAGCGCCAAAGTCGAGTCCGGCGCTCGGACCGATCCGCGAGAAGATACTCAATGAACGTTATCCCGAGGAAGAAGCCCGCGGGTTTGACAACGTGGCACAACTGAAGGCAATGGACAAAGAAGGACTTGACGTCGCTATTCTCTATCCGAGCCGCGGGCTGTTCGTACTCGCTGTCGACGGATTGGACCCGGAACTCGCCGCCGCCATCGCCAAGGGGTATAACGACTGGCTGTATGATTTTTGCAAAGCCGCTCCCGACCGGATGTTCGGCGCGGCGATAGTCGCGCCGCATGATGTCTCGTCGGCCGTGCAAGAAACCCGCCGCGTCGTGACGGAGCTTGGCTTTCGCAGCATTCTCGTGCGTCCCAATCACGTCAACGGCAGAATGTGGAGCGATCCCTACTACGATCCACTGTGGGAGGAATGCCAGAAGCTGGGAATTCCCGTCGGCTTCCATGAAGCCGGGCGCGTTTTCCTGCCGCAACCGGCGATCTCTGAATTCATCCCAAGCTTCGCCATGTTCAACACGCTGTCGTTCCCGATGGCCAACATGTTTGCCTGCGCCGACATGATCTACGGCGGTGTCATGGAACGTTTTCCAAAATTGAAAGTCGCGTTTTTGGAAGGCAACTGCGCCTGGATTCCCTGGCTCCTCTGGCGCATGGGTGAATACGCCGAGCTAACCGGCGCGGCCGAACACCCGGAAATGAAGCTCGAACCGCTGGAATACTTCCAGCGCCAGTGCTGGGGTTCAGTTGAATGCGACGAAGTCGTGGCGAAGAATATTCCGGATTTCGGCCTGGAAGACAACATCGTCTTCTCAACCGATTACCCGCATCTCGACGTGAAATACCCCCACGCCGTAGAGAGTTTCTTAAGACTCCCATTCAGCGAACAGACAAAAAGGAAATATTTGTGGGATAACTGCGCCCGGCTCTACGGCTTCGGGTATTAGTTAGCAGGCTGCTGAAAAACTTCGCCGGAGTCCTTCGACCCTTCGGACGAACGGAAGAGACTCCTTCAAATGACTTGTGAAAATTCCGTTATGCCTGTCTGAGGAGTCCCAGTTCCAAGTCCGAAATCTTAGGTCCCGGCTGCGCGCCGTATTAATGCGCTCTTTGTCGTTACGCCTTTTTTAATTTGGTGCAACCCACGCCGTCAGAATCGACGGCGCGTCTTTGAGTACCGGCTCCCAGGAGTCGCCGCGGTCGCGACTGACGTAGAATGCGCCTTTTCCTTTGATTCTCGCGTCAAAGCCGTAACCGCGCGAGCCGTCGCCCATGCCGCAAAAGAGCGCGTTCCTATCGAGCGGATGATGCAGCAGCACCCAGGGCATATAGGGATTTTCTTTTTCCAACCCGTTGGCGGAAATGCGCCAGTTCTCCCCGCCGTCGTCGCTGAGGAGGATGTGACCTAGAGGCGTCGTTTTTTCTCGTGACCACACGCCCGGCGAACCCTTGCCACCGCAGAGAACCATGCGCGGCGTATCGCCCGGCATGAAGTGCCATTCATGGGAATAACTATGCAACTCAGTATACCCCCAGGGCATGCCGGTCTCGGCGCGGCGCCACTGCTTTCCGGCGTCGTCTGTGCGGAAGAAACCGCGAGCGGATGAGACGTAGAAGCGCTCTTTGCTGCCAGGGTAATTTTCGATGTAGTGCATGTCCACGTAGTCGATGCCGTCGCTGCGATCTTCCCAATTTTGGCCGCGATCACGGCTCAGCAGATTGCCGCCGTGTTCAAGCAAGACCCAAATGAGATTCTGATCTTCGGGGTGAATGAAGATATGGCGCACGTGGGGAAACTCAACGCCGCGCAACCGTGCCGGCACGTCCCATTTCTTCTTCACGTTGTCGGACAAGGCGAGCATGCCATCCAACGGCTCCCAGGTTTTTCCCGAGTCTTCGCTCCGGAAAAGACGAATAGGGCCGATTCCCATGTAGATGACGCGCTCATCATGGGGGTCCACCGTAAACGTGCGCACATCCCCTGCCATGATCTTCGTCCAATTTTTACCGCCATCTTCGGAGCGATAGCCGCCATCGAACGCCACCGCGGCAAAAAGCAGTTCCGGTCTGTTGATGCCGCCGATGATATGCTCCAAAGTCTTACCGTGAAAAAATTCACCGACGGTGTTGAATGAATCCCCCTGCGGCCGCATGACGTTGAGCCCGCCGTTATGGGCAATGTAGTAGCGTAGTGTTTCAGCCATAGATACCTCCCTCGCTTCGCGGTTTCGAGTTCCGCGTCTCGAGTTTCGAGTTGAACGCGAAACGCGAAACCCAAAAATCGAAACAGGTTTTAATGTTCACGCGTACCTTGCTTTCAGCGCCTGATAAACTTTCTCCGATGTAACCGGCAAGTCGGTAATCCGTACGCCGCACGCATCCGCCACCGCGTTGGCCACCGCCGCCGCCGTCGGTGTATTCGCCACCTCGCCGATCGCCAGACTATTATAGGGTCCCGGTCCGCTCGGCACGTTTTCCGCGACGTGAGTTTTCAGCGGCGGGATGTCCTTGATGTTGGGAATTTTGAATTCACCGAAATTTGTCGTTGTGATTTTGGCGCCGTCAAAATTGATTTCTTCGGTGAGAGCGTAACCCAGACCGAACACCACGCCGCCATCGATTTGCCCCTGGTGCATTAGCGGATTGATGACCTTGCCGGTGGTGTGCGCGGAGATCATGTTTCGTAGCGTAATCTGGCCGGTCTCCGGATCGACATGCACTTCACAGATCTGCGCGGAGACCGACGCGTCGTGGGATTTCTCCGAGCTCTTATAGTAGCCTTTGACCGTGAGCGGCGATCCGTAGGCTTTGACGATGTCGGCAAAACTTAGTTTGCGTTTCGATCTCTTGTGCACCACTGCGCCCTGCGCCAACTCCAGTTCGCCCGAGTCCACGCCAAGGGTCCGCGCCGCCACCGCGATAAGTTCGCCGCGCGCTTTAACGCCGGCTTCATAAGAGGCGTTGCCATAGACTCGAGTCGCGCGGCTGCCGCCCACGCCGCCATCGCTGGGCACCGACGTGCTGTCGAGCTGCGTCATACCGATTTGATCGGCGGGCACTTTAAGCTCCTCGCCGACAACTTCGACGATAACCGTAAGAACGCCCGCGCCCTGGTCCACGACCGGAGTTTCGACGTTCACGCGACCTTTTTTATCGATGGTGACGAAGACGTTGCCCTCGCCGCCGTTTGGGCTCCATTCGGAAAACGCCAGACCGCGTCCGACGTTCTTAGGCTTCGGATTATTATAGCCCGCCAGCTCGATCGCTTTTCCCAAAGCCTCATTGCCGCGTATGTGAGAAACATGGCCGCCGATGGGCGTCTCGTCGCCGTCCTTCAGCATATTCTTGCGCTTGAACGCCGCCGGGTCCATGCCGAGCCTGCGCGCCACGATATCCATCTGGCTTTCGTTGGCGAAGAAGCCCTGGGGATCACCCGGCGCGCGCATATGGCCGCAGGGAATCTTGTTCGTGTAAACCATTCTCTCTTCAATCAAACAGTTGTCGATTTTGTACGGCCCGGCGCAGGTAGAAGCGCCGATCAGATAACCCGCCGGTTTCATCGAGCCGTAGGCGCCGCTGTCGAAGAGAAAATCCATGTGGTGCGCGGTAATGGTGCCATCCTTTTTCACCCCGGTTTTGACTTTGATGATCGACGGGTGGCGCGGATTGCCCGCCGTCAACTCCTCGGTGTAGTCCATGATCATCTTTACCGGCTGGCCGCTCTTCTTCGACAGAAAATAGGCGGCGGGCACGTCCATGAATCCGCCCTTGCCGCCAAAATCGCCGCCGATGTGGATCGGATGGAAAATCAATTTTTCTTTCTCGACGCCTATGCAGTTGGAGAGCTGCCCGCGCACCGCGAACGGCGTCTTGCTGCATGACCAGACATCCGCGCTGCCGTCAGGATGCGTATCGACCACGCAGGCGTGGGGTTCCAGATAGGATTGATGGGTTACCTGGGTCGTAAAAGTATTCTCTACGACTAGATCGGCTCGCTTAAACCCCTCTTCGAGATCGCCCTTGCCCCACTTGAGGTAGGCGAACACGTTGCCGAGTTTTTCCACGGGCACCGGCAAGCCTCGGTAAGACAGAAGATCGGGATGGAGAATCGGCGAACCGTCTTTGGTGGCTTGTTCCGGATCGACTAGCGGTTCCATTTCCTCGTATTCGACCTCGATCAAGTCCAGCGCCTGTTCCGCGGCCTGCTTCGTCTCCGCCGCCACCGCGGCGACCTTCTCGCCGATGAACCGGACAACGCCATCCGCCATGACCGGCGTGTCATATATGCAGCGGCCGATTCTGAGTCCCGTGACGTCTTCGCCGGTGATGACGGCCTTCACCCCCGGTAGTTGCAGCGCCTTGCGATAGTCGATCTTCTTAATGCGCCCGTATGGGATCGGGCTTCTGAGACACATTCCCCAAAGCGTTGTCCGGCAGTTGCACATCGCCGCTATAAAGCGCCTTTCCCGTAACCTTTAACTCGCCCTCGACCCTCGGCGTTGATTTGCCTACAACCTGCGTCATTTGTCCTCCTCCATGTAATCACGCTTCGTCGGTTCGTTTTCTTCGAGATACCCTTTTTTAGACCGGAAGTCTGGAAATTGTCCAGGGCTTATGGTTTGAACGATTCATTCATCCCCACACCCGGCGCGCGATTTTCACCACCAGTTCGAGTTTCCGCTTCATGTCGTCCCATGTGATGAGATTACCAGAGGCGGCCGAGGCGAAACCACACTGCGTGCTGATGGCAAGATTTTCCGTCGGCACGTACTTCGCAGCCTGTTCGATCCGCCGCAACAACTCATCTTCGGACTCCAATTGCGGGAATTTGGTCGTGACTAACCCGAGCACGACGGTCTTGCCTTTGGGCACGAAGCGCAGCGGCTCGAAACCACCGGCGCGGTCGCTATCAAATTCCAAGAGAAATCGATCCATCTTGAGCGAGCCAAAAGCTTTCTCCGCAATAGGCTCGTAGCCGCCCTCGGCGCCCCACGAGCTGCGTTTGTTGCCGCGACAGAAGTGAATCGCCGTTACCACCTCAGGGCTGCGCTTGATGCCCTGGATCATGGCATTGTCCGCCGCGAGGGCGGCATCGAAGGCCGCATCCGTATCCACGCCGCTCTGCTTGAGGGTCTCCCGCCGGTTCGGATCGAAGAACGTCGAATAAGACGGCGCATCCATTTGCACATAGGAAGCGCCTTCGTCGATCAGCGCCTGCACTTCGTCGCGCATGATCGCCGCGACATCGTGCAGCATCTCATGAATCGTCGGATAAAATTTATCCGTTACTCCAGGTTTGTATCGGCTGATGGCGTGCTGCATCGCCGCCGGCGTACAAACTTTGAACGGACCCGGCGCATGCTGCTTGAGAAACGGCGCCTCGTCCGGAGTGAGCCGGCCTTTCTTCGCAAGCTTGCCGCCAACGACAAGCTGCAGGTTGCCCTCCTTCGATTCCTTCGCCAGTTCGCTTCCGGCCCCACGCCATTGAAAACTCACGGTCGGCTTGCCCGGCACGAGTCCCTCCACTGCCCGTGTAATGTCCGCCGTAAAAATATCTCGCCGGTACTCGCCGTCAGTGAGGACATCAATGCCCACCGACTTCTGAAGTTCGAGCGCCGTAAGAATCGCGCGGTCCTCGACTGCGCGCGCTTGATTACGATCTATGCGTCCTTCGCGCAGCGCCGCCCGCGCCTCCAACAGCTCCGGCGGGCGCAAAAGACTGCCCACATTGTCCGCTCGTATTTGCATGGCAAATCCTCGCTATTTTGAATTCGCTTCGAGATCCTTCCACGAGCCTCGTTCAATGCAGTTTTCTATTTCTCGGAAATCTCCAACAGTCGCGGCGGCATTGAATGACTAGCGAACGGAGGGGAGCCGTTCGCCAGCTCCCGATTCGGCCCGCGCCAGATCAGTGCCATGATTGACTCGCTCGGCACCAGGCCATCCAGCACGCTGGTGAAATCGGCCATGAAGTTGCCGCGTCGATACTATCGTTCACCCTCCGAGACGACCGATTTGTCATCCTAGCCAGATTGACCGGAGAGTAGTGAATAACGGCCGATCATGTCAACCGGATTTCCTGTGTTGACGCGGATCATTAATTTTCCTATTTTCGGCGAACTTGGTGATGATGGGCGCAAGATTACCGGGCAAGCCCTGCGACCGGGAGCCATACGCTACAGGTTTACTGGTTCCTCACTTGGCAGGGCTGGTTTATTTGGTTAAGATCGCCACAAATGATTTCGGCTTACGAGTTGAGCGAAATTAGCGGCATGAAGCGCTTGAACGCTTGGAGCTGCTCGAACTATTCACAGTTCCAATTAGGCCAATACGGGAGAGTGCATTGTAATGAAGAAGTACCATTACATTTCTGGCGACTCGCACCTGGAAATTGACTCGAAGCATTGGATCAATCGCGTCCCGGGGAAATTTCGCGACCAGGCGCCGCGATTAGTGCGCCAGCCCGACGACAGCGACAAGTGGACGATCGGCGACAAAATCTTTCGACCGGCCGCCGCTGCTGATCTCTACGGTGGCAGGGGCCGTGATGCTTACGTGCCGTTCGGCGGGAGATACGAAGGCACGCCGGGAACAGGAAGCCCGCAACAACGGATTCAGGAACAAGACCGAGACGGTATCGACGCCGAAGTGCTCTTTCCCTCCCAGCAAGGCGGGCCTAAATTCTGGCGGCGCGTTGAAGACAACGACGCTTACAAAGCGGTCGTCCGGGCTTACAACAGCTGGCTCGCGGAAGAGTACTGCGCGGTCGATCCGGAGCGGCTTATTGGCGTCGGCATCCTGCCGCTGGGGTGCGAGCTTGCCGACGTCATCACTGAAATGGATTTCTGCGCCAAGGCGGGATTCAAGACCGTCTTGCTTCAAGGCCTGCCAAGCGGGAAAGCCTACCCTTCAGAGGAAGACGACCGCTTCTGGTCGGCGGCGCTGGACATGCATGTACCCGTTAGCGTGCATGTGGACCTCGACCGCAGCGGCGAACGCAAAGGCCCGCTCTTTAAATACCCGCATGAGCCCGAAGAGATCATGAAAAAACTCAACCAGGACCTCGTCTACCAGGCAAGCCGCTTCG
This sequence comes from uncultured delta proteobacterium, assembly GCA_963840855.1. Taxonomy (GTDB): domain Bacteria; phylum Desulfobacterota; class Binatia; order UBA9968; family UBA9968; genus DATACQ01. The sequence goes on along the minus strand of CAWJBB010000033.1, from coordinate 21,393 downwards.
GTCCGGAGCGCGGCTGCGGTGCGATCCCCGCGGTGCAGTGGGTGTTGTCAGGGCTCTTCGACCGCTTTCCGAAGCTGAAAATCTTTTTCGCCGAGAATCAGATCGGCTGGATTCCGTTTTTTCTGCAGGGCTGCGACGTGCGCTACGACCGACATCACCACTGGGCCGAGCGCCTGCTAGGCTTCAAGCCGCTCAACCGTCCGCCCAGCGAATACATCCGCGAGCATTTTCTCTGGGGCTTTCAATTCGACCGGGTCGGAGTCGAGCTTCGCTACAAGATCGGCGTCGAACGCTTGATGTGGGGCTCCGACTTTCCACACCAAGAATCGGACTGGCCTGATTCAATGGGCGTGATCGAGCGCAACTTCGCCGGCGTGCCGGAAGACGAGAAGCACAAGATGGTCTGCGGCAATGCTATCGAGTTTTTTCATCTGGCTCAGAATGGGGATTAACAACAAAAACTTATCGCAACTACACCACAAGTAAAGCTAATCCTTAAGTTGATAGAACATAAAGATATAGGAATTGTTGAGATTATTTCATCACGGTTAAAGTGTCGAAAGATGGATTATGCGAGGCGTGTATGTCTGAATCGGCTAATCTATTGATGCTGCAGTTTCTTGCCTGGGTCGCAGATCGCCGTCGGACCTATGACGAAACCATGAACGCGTGGCAAAGCACATGTCCCAGACATACAATTTGGGAGGATGCTCTCATTGAGGGTCTTATCCAAGTCCACCGAACCGACACACTGCGCAATCCCGAAGTCACTCTTACGCCTCTCGGCATAGCCCATCTCAACGGCAACAACGGGCACCAATAACCCGCCACTCCGCCGCACAACCAACGCCTCACTCGCTTTAACGGCGCGCTCTCTTTCTTGTATGTTTCGCGGCAATCCGGTATTATCCCCGCCGAACAAACCTGCACAGGGGAGGGTCGCCATGAACAGAATCCTTTTCGTTCTCGCTCTCGTCTTTGTTTCGCCCTTCAGCGCGCTAGCCCAAGCGCCGTTCTATCAAGAGAAGACAATCAGGATCGTCGCTGGCTACGGCGCCGGCAGCGTCGATGACGCGTGGACGCGCTTGATCGCTCGCTACCTGATCAAGTATATTCCCGGCAATCCAAATATCATTGTCCAGAACATGCCTGGCGCCGGGGCGATGATTGCGGCCAATTACGTTTACAAAGTCGCCAAGGCCGATGGACTCACCCTGGGCGGGATTCGAGGCGGGCTCTATTTCGATCAGCTGGTGAAGAGGCAACAAGTTCAGTTTGATTGGCCAAAGTTCACCTGGCTCGGCAGTCCTACACAGGTCGAACAGCTCATTTACATCCGCGCCGACAGTCCGTACAAGTCGATCGACGACGTGCGTAAGGCAGCCGTGCCGCCGAAATGCGGCGCCACCGGGACCTCTTCGACGGGCTACTATCTCGGAAACCTGCTCGAGGAGACCCTCGGCGCAAAATTCAATACGCTCACCGGCTACAAGGATGGTCCTGAAGTCGAACTGGCAGTGGAGCGAGGAGAGGTCCTTTGCCGCGGTATCTCTGTGGAAACTTTATACGGACGCGAACCGCTCCTCAGCTGGTCCAAGAATGGTTATGTGCGCGTATTGATGCAAACGGGCAAAAAGCGCGACCCGAGGTTGCCCGATGTTCCGACCATTTGGGAACTGATGAACGAAAATAAAACTCCAGACGCGGGAAAACGCCTCGCCACGATCATCCTTGCTGTCGCGGCGTTCGGCCGTCCCTACGTCAGTTCGCCGGGGCTACCGCCCGACCGCTCGAAAATTCTTCAGGCTGCTTTCAAGAAGACTCTGAACGACCCGGATTTTCAGGCCAGTGCCAAAGATCGGAGATTGGAGATCGCCCCCGTTCATGGCGAGGAGCTCGAAGAACTGGCCCGCGAAGTCATGGCGCAACCCGCCGACGTCGTCGAACGGATGAAACGATTGCTGGAGAAATGAACTGGAACGAACCTCCAGCCCGCATTACTCGTGCATCGATGCAAAAGCACGACGGAGCCAAGGCCAAGTAAACCTCGGCGGGCCATCAAACGCGGTTCGCGACGTTCAAGTCGTTTAAGCCGTTCAAAAGGTCTTGAACAATATTGGAGCTTTTAACCCGCCTGTTTGCATAATCTTAGAACATTTGGCTCCTCCTAACTGTTTGCACTACAAACTTAGGTACGAGACGCCGTACGATTAGGCGGGTGAGCCGTGGACTACAAATAGTTTGGAGTCAAGGAACTGATATGGAAATTCGCGTCGGCCTTATCAGCGCGGACTCTCAAGAATTTCGTAAACCAATGTCTAACAGGCATGACCGATGATGACCGGCGGCAAATAGTTGAAAAACCGCCACGAGACTCTATAAAATTGCTGACAACTAAGTTCACTCAGGGAAATGCGGGTTTTTGATAACAAACCGAAAGGACAAAAGGATGCTATATAACGATTTACGCGGCTGGATGGATAGAGTTGACGAGTTCGGTGAGCTGAGACATGTCGACGGCGTGGATTGGCAATACGAAATGGGCGCGGTCACCGAAGTATACGCGCGCAATCCGCCCTATTCGGCGATTCTCTTCGACAAGATCAAAGACTATCCCGCGGGTCACCGGGTGCTCGTCGGCGTCCACCATCAGTCGCTTAAACGCCAATGTCTGACGACCCACCTGCCGCTCGATTATGATCGTAACCAGTTTATTCAAGCGTGGCGCAAACGCTTGAACAACCCGCAGTACATCCCGCCGCGGGTGGTCGAGACAGGACCGGTGCTGGAAAATGTTTACGAAGGCGAGGACATCGACCTCTTCTCTTTGCCGGTGCCGCACTGGCATGAAGAGGACGGCGGCCGATATATCGGCACGGCCCACCTCGTCATTACCCGCGATATCGACGAAGGCTGGGTCAACATCGGCTGCTACCGCGTCATGGTGCACGATCGTGACACGCTGGCGCTCTATATCTCGCCGGGAAAACAGGGCCGGATTATCCGCCAGAAATACTTCGACCAAGGCCGCCCCTGCCCCGTGGCGATAAGCTTCGGCGACGATCCGCTGCTGCTGACCGCCGCGGCCAATAGTCTGCCGTGGGGTAAATCGGAGTACGATTACGCTGGGGGAATCCGCGGCCAGGCGGTCGATGTCATCCTCGGCAAACATGCGGGTCTGCCGTTTCCCGCCTATTCTGAAATCACCATCGAAGGAGAATGTTTATCCGATCAGCAACGGCGTGAAGGCCCCTACGGCGAGTGGACTGGTTACTACGCCAGCGGCGAGCGCACCGAACCGATTATCAAAGTGAAACGTTTGATGCACCGCAACAATCCGATCCTCACTGGCGCGCCATCGTCGCGGCCTCCTGGCGGTTCCGACGACAACCTAGTACGCTCGGCGTTTATATGGGATCATTTGGAGAAAGCCGGCGTGCCGGATATACGCGGCGTCGCTTGTTTCCAAGGCCGTTTTTTTACCGCAGTGTCGATCAAGCAGCGTTATCCAGGACATGCCAAGCAAGCCGGTGTCATCGCGGCCCAGTGCGGCGCCGGCGCGTACCTGGGACGCTACATCGTTGTCGTGGACGACGATATCGATCCCTACGATATGAACGATGTGCTCTGGGCCATGTGCACCAGATCGGACCCTGCCAACGATACCGACTTTATCCGCCGCGCCTGGAGCGGTCCCCTCGATCCGGTGATACCGAAAGACAAAAAGGGCTTCAGCACTCGCGCGATCATCGATGCGACGCGGCCCTACGAATGGATAAAAGATTTTCCGCTCGCCTCGGGCTCAAGCGCCAAAATGAAAGCGCAGGTGGCAAAGAAATACGGAAGGTTCTTTTCGTCGTGATGGGAACCTCGAACCGCCAGCAAAACTTCCTTTGTTTGTGTGTACCGCCGGCTGAGATGGATCGTCTCTGGGCCGAGGGGTGGCGCCACTTCGGTATCTTTTTCTTTCAGTACCGGACCTCGATGCATGACGACGTAGAGTTTAATGTTCTTCCCTTGCGTATCGATCTCAACCGGTTCAGCCTTAGCCGCGGTCAAAAGCGCGTGCTCAGGAACAATCACGATACCCAGCTCGTTATCGGCGCGTCATCAATCGACGAGGCGAAGGAGGATCTCTTCGCCAAACACAGGCTGCGCTTCACGGAAAACATCCCCTCCTCTCTCCACGACTTCTTGTCGCCCGTTCCCGCTGCCGTGCCCTGTCCGAATCTGGAATTATCGGTTTATGTCGGCGACAAACTCGTCGGGGTCACGTTCCTGGATGTGGGAGAAACCGCGACTTCGGCGGTGTACGCTGTCTTCGATCCAGCACAGGCCAAGAGGAGCTTGGGCATTTTGATGATGCTTCATTCGATCCGCTTTTCCCGCGAGCGCGGGTGTCACTACTATTATCCAGGCTACGCTTACCGGGAACCATTCGCGTACGATTACAAAAAGCGATTTGCCGGATTGGAGTATCTGGAATGGGACTCGGGATGGAAGCCTTTTGTCTCGCCTTCACAGTCACGGCTTGAAACCTTGAACGTTGTACCTTGAACTTTGAACGCTCCCTCCGCATTGTCGTTGTAGGGATGGCCCGAATGGAGGTTCTCGTCCACTAAGCACGCGCAATTATTATGCCCGCTGCCGAATCAACGCTCAGTGGCATTTTCCTATTTATTTGTCTTAATAAAGATGAGAGACTAACCTCAACGGAGAGAATGCATATTCATGGTTGAGAATAACGCCGTCGCGTTTTCTCGGCCTTTGGAAGAAACTCCCCGGGACCGGGACTGCGTATGCGAGAGCGCCAGAGCATCAATGGATTACCGCAGCGCGGGAGGCAGTCGATGGCATATCTCTTGCCGTTCCGATCGGCGGTCGGGAACGCGAAGCCGACGAGCCAACATAACACGCGGAGGAGACTAACCTATGGTAAATCCCCTGCAGATCACGTTTCGCAATATGCCGCACTCGCCCGCTATCGAAGAAACTGTCCGAGAAAAAGCCGCAAAGCTAGATTCTTACTATGACAGAATCATGGGCTGTCACGTGGTGGTCGAAGCGCCGCACCGCCATCACCATAAAGGGAAAGCCTACCAGGTTCGCATCGATCTCACGGTTCCCGGCGGTGAGCTGGTGGTCAATCGCACGCCCAAGCGCTTAAGCGCAGTCAGGCTCCGCGAACTGGAACTCGCCGGCAAAGATCTGACCGAAAGCCACGAACCGAGCAAACATGCCGCCCACGAAGATGTCTACGTCGCCATTCGCGACGCCTTCAATTCGGCGGGGCGAAAACTTCAAGACTATGCGCGCAAGCGGCGCGGCAAGGTCAAAGTTCATGAGCCTGCGCCGCTGGCGCGGGTGACAAAACTTTTTCTCGAAGAGGATTACGGATTTTTGGAAACTCCAGATGGACGTGAGATCTATTTTCACAAGAATAGCGTGCTGCAACCCGGCTTCGACCAATTGGAGGTGGGGACGGAAGTGTATTTCGCCGAGGCAGCGGGAGAAAAAGGGCCCCAGGCGAGCACTGTGCGCTTGGCTGGCAGGTAGGACCAGCGCGAATGGAATAGCTGCCTAATGCTGAACAACTTTAGAACGAATGGAGAATGTGGTTTGCGCAGCCGCACGGACACGTTAGGCGATCTGAGCCAGATATTCGGTGAGCTTGTTTTCTTTGATGACGAGGAAGCGATCTTTATTCGTCTCTATCAGTCCAAGGTTGTGAAATCTTTGCATAAACAAACTGATCCGCGGCCGCGTCGTTCCCACCATCTCGGACAATTCTTCATGTGAAATTTTCAGCTCGATACGAATGCTGCGCGGGTCTTTCTTGCCCATTGTGCGAGCCAACTGCAACAGCGTTTTCCCCAGTCGTTGTTCGCTGTCCACCGTCACCAGGTTGGCGATGACCTGCTGTTGGTCGGCGATGCGCACCGCCAGGTAGCGCACGAAGCCTTCGAACAGCGAGTCGCGGCTTAGATACGCAAAAAACTGAGCGCAGGGTATTTGTTTTACGGTCGTCGCTTTCATCGCCGTAGCCGTTTCCAGGCGCGCGCCTAATCCGGACAAAGACAACTCGCCGAAAATATCGCCGCCGCTATGGATGGCAAGAAGGCATTCTCTGCCTTCGGGAGAGCATCAACAGCTTGATCTGACCGCTCTCGATGAAATAGACCATATCGTCATGATCGCCGCAGGTGTAGACGTTCGAATGACGCTCGATCCTGGTCGCGTGGCTACTGAAGGTCTCGCGCTGCAACGAATCGCGTAACTGTCGCTTGAACTCGTCCGCTTGAGGAGTTTGTTGAATCGTCATCGTGTCTCCTTTCAATGCCCACGATGATTACAACGGTCGTCTGGCTGTGGGGCTCGGTCGGTCACTTAGTGTTGGGCGCGAAACCTCGGTGGTTGACGCCCGCGAATGACACTATCCCTTAACCGGCGCTTTGTCCAGGCAGGATGGGGCTGCTTTGCTTCCGGTTGGATCCGCCATGATGCGAAAGTGCGGTACGTCCCGAGGGGTTTGGGAATAATATTCGTCTCTCAAGATTGGACGCGGCGCCACCGGTCGGTTAGCAGCCGAGCTGCTCCCACGACGGTGATTGAGCCAAGGATCGCAGTTAAGAGATCGCTCATGGTGCTACCCTTGCCGATAACGATCCAGAAAAACAGATGCTTCCCGATCAAGGCACCGATGATCCCATAGAACGTGTCCAAAACATGTCCCTCTTTCACAACGTTTACGCGAGCCTCCACCTCGACCACTTTTCCCGTCAACCAACCGGTAAGTGCTCCCACTAATATTTGGATTATGAGATTCATAAAAACCTCTGGCATTGCAAAAGTACGATCCAGAGAGGAATTGCTGCCTCTCTCCAAACCCTGTCAGTTGACCGCGCTAGCAGCGATCTGGTGAGAGGTGGAGTTTCCAACCTCAAAGATCTCCACTTTGGGAGTGCCTTCAATCACCTTCGACAGGGCCTTCAAGACCTCAGGATAAGTCTTCTGGTGATAAGTCTCCGCGTCATCTTTCTTATGCCAAAGACTGATGGCGACTGCCTCGTTGCGTTCTGGAGCGATGAAGCTGATCTCATCCTCGAATCCCCTTTGTCTTCGGAGCAATGGGATAACCTCTCCCTCAAGAATACGCGTGAACTCCGCCGTGCTTTTGGCCTTGAGTTTGAAACTCACGTTTCGACTGTACATTTTAATCTCCTTGGTCGGACCGGTTAGAGGGTTGAGGATGGCAGGGTTACTTGAAGAATTTCAGGTAACCGCGAAGTGAGACCCTATGCCGTGAATCCTTATGAATTTACACTGACCTGTGTTGAATTGCTGTCTAATATTGGACGGTTCTGAAAACAATTATGGCGTATTAATACCAGCATGTGCGACCGCATTAGGTGGGGCGTCCGGATTTTATGTCAGCGCATGATTGGGATTTCATAATCTGGCAGCGAGCTAACGATCTGCTCCAGCAGGCAGAGCGGATCCGTAGGAATTTCCTACAAGTCGCCGCCGGGGCTCGCTATCGGTCTTCCCGTGGGAGAACGCCAAGCTGGGAACCTCCGGTTAACGTCGTCGAGACGGACGAATGCCTGTGGGTGATTTCGGCCCTCGCTGGAGTCGCAGTTGACCGGGTCGACGTACGGCTAGAGGGACGCGACCTGGTCATCGCCGGCGAACGGCCGCTGCCGAAATGCTGCTACGACGGAGAACTAAAGCTATGGGAAATTCCGCTCGGTCGCTTTGACCGGCGACTCAGGCTCGTGCCAAACGAACAAGCTCTATCGGTGGGAGAAATTTCTTTTCGAGACGGCCTGCTGATCATCGAGCTAAGGAAACATGCATGAACACTGAAGAAGAAGAAAAGGAATCCGTTAAATCCAAGCAGCGCCTCAATATCCCCGAGGGAGCGTTGGTCATCCTACCGATGCGCAACCGGGTGCTCTTCCCGTCCATGATAATGCCGCTTTCGGTCCGTAGCCCGGCCAGGCGCCACGCTGTCGAGGAGGCGGTTCGCCAACAAGTGCCGGTTGGATTTGTTGTCCAACGCGATCCGAAAATAGAAATGCCGGAGCCCAAAGACCTTTACGAAGTCGGCACCGCCGCGGATATTCTAAGACTGTTTACCCTGCCGGACGGTCAGCGTCAGGTCCTCGTGCAAGGCCGCCGCCGCTTTGAGATTGGCGAATTCCTCGAGACCGATCCGGTTCTCATCGCGCGCGTCACGATGGTGGAAGAAAAGATACCGCAGACCAAGGAATTCGAGGCGAGAATATTGCGTCTGCGTCAAGAGGCAGCCCGGGCCTTGTCGCTATTCTCTGAGCCCATGAACGAGTTGAGAGCGATGATTGAAAGAATTGAAGATCCGTTATCCGTCATCGATATGGTCGCTTCCACTTTGGACCTTCCAACCGCCGAAAAACAAGAAATCCTCGGAATACTCGACCCGGAGGTGCGCGCCCAAAGGGTTTCAGAAAAGTTAGCGCGGCAGATCGAATTGCTGGAGCTGAGCAAGAAAATTGGCGATAACACCAAGGAATCCCTGGACAAAACCCAGCGCCAGTATTTCCTGCGTGAACAATTAAAGGCGATTCACAAGGAACTCGGCGAGGAGGATGGCAAAGGTGGCGAAATTGAAGAGCTAAGAAAAAAACTCTACGAGGCAAAAATGCCGCCTGAGGTCGAGAAGGAAGCGCTAAAAGAACTAACTCGTTTAGAGCGTATTCCTGAGATGGCGCCTGAACACTCGTTGTTGAGAACCTACTTCGACTGGTTGGTAGAGCTTCCTTGGAGCATTGTCACCAAAGAAGAAATCGACCTTCCGAAGGCGCGTGAGATTCTCGACGCCGACCACTACGGTCTCGAAAAAGTGAAGAAGCGCATTATCGAATTTCTCGCCGTTCGTAAACTCATGCCGGAAGGAAAAAGCCCTATCCTGTGCTTAGTCGGTCCTCCGGGAGTAGGCAAGACCTCGCTCGGGCAAAGCGTCGCTCGGGCGATGAATCGTAAGTTCGTGCGCCAAAGTCTCGGCGGCGTCCATGACGAGGCGGATATTCGCGGGCATCGGCGCACCTATATCGGAGCGCTGCCGGGAAATATTATTCAAGGGATTAAAAAGGCCGGCAGTCGCAATCCTGTCTTCATGCTGGATGAAGTCGACAAGCTTAGCGCGAGTTTTCAGGGCAATCCGTCCGCCGCTTTGCTGGAGGTCCTCGACCCCTCGCAAAATTCAACCTTTCAGGACCATTACCTCGCTATGCCCTTCGATCTAACTCAGGTATTGTTCATCGCCACGGCGAACGTGCTCGATACGGTTCCGGGCCCGCTGCGTGACCGAATGGAAATCTTGGAATTGCCGGGATACATCGAGGAAGACAAGCTGGCGATTGCAAAAGGATACCTAGTCCCTCGACAGATTTCCGAAAATGGCCTCAAACCCGGCGATATTAATTTTACTGACAATGCCATTCGGGAAATTATTCGCTCCTATACGCGCGAAGCCGGCGTTCGTCAACTCGAGCGCGAGTTGGGAGCTGTCTGCCGCAGTGTGGCAACGCGCGTCGCGGATGGTTTTAATGAAACGATCGCGGTCAAGCCGGAATCCATCCCTGCCTACCTGGGGCCGCCAAAATTCTTCAACGAGATCGCCCTGCGCACCAGCTTGCCGGGTGTGGCTACCGGCTTGGCCTGGACACCCTTCGGCGGGGATATCTTATTTGTCGAAGCGACCAAGATGCCGGGAGACGGCAAGTTAATTTTAACCGGCCAGCTTGGCGATGTCATGAAAGAAAGCGCACAGGCCGCTTTGAGCCTGGTCAAATCACGCGCGGAGACACTGGGAATCGATCCCGATATTTTCAAGAAGAACGACTTGCACATTCATATTCCTGCGGGCGCTATCCCAAAGGACGGCCCCAGTGCTGGGATCACGCTCTTCGTCGCTCTCGTTTCACTTCTAACGGGACAGCGCATCAGCAAAGATGTCGCCATGACGGGCGAGATCAGTCTGCGGGGCTTAGTACTGCCGGTAGGAGGCATCAAGGAGAAGGTGCTGGCCGCAAAAAGAGCGGGCATCTCTTGCGTGTTGCTTCCCGAGTGGAACCGAAGAGACATTGAAGAGATTCCCTCCGCTGGCCGCGTGGACATCCGCTTTGAGTTTTTGAAAACCGCGGACGAGGCGTTGCGGCTCGCCCTAGAGCCCGAAGCCCCGGGTGGTTTTTCTCCCGGCGAAAGACTTGCGGCTCGTGCTATTTCCTGACCACCACATCAGGGGCCGGAAGAATAAGAACAAAAGTGCCGCACCCGGACCAAACAAGACGAAGGGGTTCCGAGTACGCAATTTTCTTGCCTCTCCAACCCCCAAAAGCTTACCGACCCACCAGGATCAAAACACCGGCAGTGATAGCAAGCAGAGCCAGTATAATACCGATGGTTGGAATTGGGATGCTGACCACTTGCAGTAGGCCTGTTACGATGAGCCATATGCCCAGCAAGAGCATTCCCAGGTTTTTTGTCAGATTCATGTTGTTCACCTCCTTCTGCAGGAGATTTTCTCTTTTTCTCCGGCTAGCGCTTCCAATAGCTCCATTGTAGATAAAAGTGGAAGAATAAGGTTTTTTATCTCGGGCGAGGTTAGTTAGGGCTGAGGACATCAATGACGTTATTCGGGGCATAGTGTATGGATTCTTCAGATATAGTGTTTACTCAGGAGAGAAATTCAGCAGCAAGCTTTTCGTCAGGAAGAGAGAAAGGAGCTGCCGTCGCCCCGTACTGTGCTTCGGGATGAGGGCTAATTTGGCTCAATTGAATCATCTGCTCGCGTGTCTCAATCATAGTAGTCCCGACCTTATCAGCGCCCGCGAGCAGGATACTGTTACTATCTTCGCTTCCTGTGCCCCATCTCCCGACCGCAATCTTGAGATTGGGAAACCGGGCCCGCAGCCGCTTGCAGAGGTAGCGTGTCTGGGCCAGTCCGCCGGGCGGTACGGCTGCGATACAAATCATAGCTGGATTCTTCTCGCCAACCAGGGCGACAACCTCGGATGTAAGCGTCTCGTCGGACATAATTTCGACTTCATATTTCGTGGAATCAAGCAGCTGCCGGAACATGAGGAGTGCCAGTTCGTCCGCTTCGTCGTGGGCAGGACATCCCAAGATGGGAACTTTCGGAAGAATAACCAGGGAGCTTTGGACGATCGTCGCAGGTTGTGAAGAGTCAGATGCGTCCGACGAACTCTCGGGCTTCAAATTGTTCAGGTCCTCGAGGATCTCCCGTGTCGCTCGGAAAACAAATTGTTCGCCATCTTCCGTTAGCCTGCCAAGTTCCCGGTCCCTCCGGGCATAGTTCAATGCCGGAATCAGCACCCCATCGAAAAGCTGTTCCCGCGGGTGGGTCGTGAGATGCTCTTCCACGATTTCCGCCGCTTCGGCCTGGTCCATAGCTAGCAATCTCTGATAGTAGCTCATGTTTGATTCCATGGCCGGCTGATCGCTCATCAGCACTCCGATAAAATCCATCCCGGGTACGTACTTGCCAAGCACGACAACACAGACCGTGAGCGGGGTGGCGAGGACGAGTCCGACCGGGCCCCAAAGCCAAGTCCAGAAGGCGACCGCGACTAGAAGTCCAACCCCCGAAACACCCGCGCTCTCCGCATAGAGCAAAGGCTCCAAAATCATATTATTGAGGAGTTCCAAAGCCACAAAGATTCCTACAACCAGGACCGGCCACAGCCAACCTTCGAAAACCGCCAGGCTAAGGGCGCTCGGCATGATTGCAGCCGCAAAGGGTCCGACATAAGGAATGAAACGCAACACGGCCGCGAAAAAACCCCAAAGCACGGCATATGGGACGCCGATCAGATAAAGTGCCAAACCCACCGCTAGCCCGAAGGAGGAATTGATGATTGTCTGCATGAGTAGGTAGCGGCTGATCCGGTCGCCCGCTTCTTCCAGGGCGCTAGTGGTAAACGTCAAACGGCCATAACCCACGAGGCGGATCAATCGATTGCGCAGGTCTTCGCGCTGAATGAGCATAAAGATCACCAGCACAATCACGAGGCCAGCGCCGGCGAACCGCTCCACCATCGGGCCGAGGGCCAATGGAATGGGCCAAAACGTGGTCGACTCCTCGGCCTTCACGACAACCTCACGGGGTTTTTCTTGGACCCTTAAAGGTACGTCGTTTTTCTGAATTTCGTCCTCAACCTCTTCAATAGCCCTTTGAACCTTCTCCAGAACACCTCCCTTACCCGCGCCGCGCACGTCGGCTATTTTTTGCTTGATATTAACCGTGTATTTGGGCAGCTCGTTACCTAGGCTGGAAAGCTGGAGCGTAACAACCCATCCAATTCCAGCCAGGAGTGAAAATGTAAGGACTACGATGAGGATAACTGACGGGAGTCGCCCTAGACCGATCCGTTCTGAGGCGCTGACGACCGGGCTCAGCAGAAAGGTCAGCATGATCGAGAGAGCAATCGGGATCAGAACCGCTTGCGCCCAATAGAGGGACGCAATAATCAGAACGAAGGTCGCGACGGCGATCAGAGACGGTAGTTTTCCGATGCTACTGCTGCCCAGAGATCGCTTCGCTCTCGAGGATTTTTCATTATTCCGTATCATCATAAGCTGTTTTGGCAGCGTAACTAGCTAAGGAACCTATTCCCCTGTCAGGCGCTGAGCAGCTGCGGCCTCTTCTGCGATTCACTCGCCGGCCTAGGGCTTTGAGCGTTTTCTGCGGAGGTCACTTTCGAACCATACCGGGTGGCGTAGACTTGCGTTAATTCGGCGCCAAAGAAAAACATGAGGGACGAATAGTAGACCCACAACAAAAGAGTAACGAGTGAACCGGCCGCACCATAAATAGATGCGACCGTGCTGTGGCCCAAATACAAGCCAATGAACTACCCCGCAGCAAGCTGCGGGGTATCAGAACGAATCAATCATCCAGTCGCAGCAAGCTGCGGGGAATTAGACCCATAGAGATTAAAAATTTCTTCCTGCTTGGGAACGCCTTTTTCTTCGGTATAAAAGAGAGCGTGCGCGCCGGCTCCGGGGTTACCTCAGTCCGAAATAGCCGGCAACGAAAAGCACTACCACGATAACACCAACTATGTAGAAAATATTGTGCATGTCAGTTTCTCCTTTCTTTCGCGTGATCGGATTCACCGTTGAGCCAGATGCCCATAACATTACTCAGAGAAAGGCAGGCGAGAGGTGTCGCTTGTTGTCTTACCGTCCGATGAAGCTCAATGGGATCTCACGGTCAGTGATATTATTCGGATCAGTGTCCTGCATTTCAGCTATGCGTTCAAAACTCTTTTGTAATTCCACACGCAAGATCTTTTTCCTTTGTCCATAAGCAACGATCGATTGCGGACTGCTCGACCATGTGCGCCCTTTGTCTGGACTATAGAGTTCGACCCGCCGTCCGTGGATCTCGATTTGCTTGGTCATAAATTCTCCTAATCTTTCATCGTGGTTTGTTGCGACGTGAATTGGGCGCAACCGAGTCGCGTTACAGCGTTGGCCACCCCTGAGAGCTGGAGCAATGAAATATCCCGCCGCCAGTGGCGGGTATGTGGACGACCTCGCGGGCAGGTCAATGGCCCGCGGACGCTATCGGCGCCAACGAGAATATCCCCAGCCCCCGCCACCGATCAAAAACAACACTAAAACAACGATCAATACAGTTTCCATAGTCTCTCCTTTATTTGGTTTGTCTATTCTTAACTCTGTAAGAGCACGTTGTGTGCCAGAGCTTGTGGTGCGAAAAAGGCTGTAGTTTCCGACCCTTCTTTCGGCTTATAGAAAAACAAGGATGAAAGTCCCGTCGCATACGTCGAATCGTTCGACCAAAAGGTCGAATTTGATTAGGGAACGGCCGTTAACGAGTCGGCGTGATCTAATCCGGCCTGACTTCCGGGGTGCCGGTATCCAATTCCCCGCGACGCAACCCGGGCCTATTCGACTTACGGTCAAAGTGACGACACAACAACCCTGCTTTGAATTTATTCTTGCAAGCGCTGTAATTCTTCTTTGTGTTGCTGTTCATCTTTAAGGATATCTTCAATAGTCTCATAAAGAATTGTGCTGCCGTCATGGCCCACCGAATCAAGCATCGACCGGTACATTTTAATAGCTGCTTCCTCCTCGGCGATGTTCACCCGCAAGATATCTTTCAAGGTCGTGGCGGGAATGAGATCTTTGGTGGCAATCTCCATCGTCGGAGTTCCAGCTAAAGCCGTGATTCGCTCGCGCAGCTGAGCCGCATGAGTCTTTTCGTCTTCGGCTATTTCCGTGAGTCGAGCAGCCACCGCTTCCGCATAAGGCCCCGAGATGACCGCTGCATGGGTAAGATAACGAATCTGACACGCATGCTCCTGAGCTAGAGCGTCATTAAGCATTTTGAGTATTTTGTCTTGGTTTTCCATTAGAGTATTTCTCCCATTGTCCGATTAGAACTCGCACTTCGCACAATCTTTGTCGCCGATGGCCAACCCGAAGTGGCCGATACAAACGATAACGAATTCCCCGGCGGGCGGCAGAACGGCGACTAAAAATATTTTCTCTATGCCACCGGAGAAACCGGGCAAGGCCGGCACAAAAATCGAATGCTAAAAGTTAGCCGGCAATCGCCTTGCCGACCTTTTGTACCGCTTCACCGGTTTTCCGGCGCGCTTTTCCGCTCTTCTCCTGGAGTTTCCCGGCGATGCGTTCAGCTTCGCCTTTGGCTTCGAGGTTGGGATCCTTGATCAATTCCCCAGCTTTGTCCTTGATCGCGCCAGAAATTTGTTTGCCCTTACCTTTGATCTCATCTTTGTTCCACATACCTGTCTCCTTTCAGAGTTCGGATCCTTACCCAAGGATCGGGTTATTCATGTTCATGATGACTTATCATTTATCGGTCAGGTTGAAATAAATTGCTGTCCAATATTGGACCTCTTGAAATATATCTATGGCCGTCGTTGAGACGCTTCACCGCCATCCGCGAAGCGCACCGAAAGCGGCGACGCTAGATTTGAAGGGTTAAGTCCAGTTAAGGATTCTCCCTTCGCGATCGAGTTGCCGGCCAGATAATCATTAATGTTCTGTTCCATTTGCGCTGGAAACTCCGGCACAGGCCCTACTAACTTTTCGCGGTACACGCTGAGCATGAGTTCCTTGAACACCGGCAGCGCAACCCTGCCGCCGGTCTCCTTGGGTCCGAGGGAACGGTTGTCGTCGAAGCCTATACGGACGGCGACGGTGATTCCTTCGGGGCCGTACGTCGAGCCGACAAAGAGCGCATCTCTGAACTCGTTTGTCGTTCCTGTCTTGCCCATCACCGCGATTGGGAAAACACTGGGGTCAAGTGCATGAGCCGTTCCGGTGGGAATGCGCACGACGCCACGCAGGCCTTCCTGAATAAGCGCAAGCGCGGAGTCGTCGACAGCGATCGGAGATCTCATGTCTTCGTTATCAGTCGCCACCTCACCCGAATCGTGAGCGATCTTGCGGATCACATAGGGCTGGGCAAGGATACCGGATGCCATGGCGCGGTACGCATTGGCGAGCTCCAGCAAATTCACTTCTGACGCGCCCAACGCCGTCGTGGCATAGGGCTGCAATCGCGTCTTGACTCCTAGACTCCGTGACGTTCCCAAGACCCGGGCAATCCCAATCTGCCCTGTGAGCCAAATCGCCACGGTGTTTCTGGATTCTGCGAGCGCCTCGCGAACCGGAATCATGCCTCTGAATTGTTCATCGTAGTTTGAGATCCATTTCGTACTCTGTTTCTCTCCATCCAAGACACCGATCGGTTCGTCGGGAACCACGGTCTCAAGATTAAAGCCTCCCTGTCGAAAAGCAGCGAGATAAACCATGGGTTTCATCGTTGACCCAGGTTGCCGCAGGGACTTCGTAACGCGGTTAAAGTCGCTGTACGCGGCGGAGCGGTTCTGGTAAATTTGACGGCCGCCCGTTTCGGCGAGGATGCTCGCATCGCGGTTCCTCAACACGACGACAGAACCTTGGACTATCCCTTTGGCGCTCGGGTGTCGCTTCTCATAAAGCTCGAGGCCGCGCTCCAGTGCTTGGTTGGCAATTTGCTGCACCCGGACATCCACCGTGGCGTAAACCTGGAAACGCCCCCGAAACAGATTTTCAACAGTGAGGTCCGCGCCCCGGCCTTTGAGCTCCTGAAGGATAGTTCCAAGGACCGCCGGCGCCTGGAGCATCTTGTCGTTGCGCCGCTCGACCACTTGAATCGGGCGCTGCTCGGCTGAATTCACACTGTCCCGGGAAATGAAACCGTTTGCCGCCATAAGCGCCAGCGTTTGATTTCTGCGCCGCAGAACTCTCTCCGTTTCCTTCGCGCTGGGCGCGTAGTAACGAGGCGACTTGGCGATGCCTGCCAGGAGCGCTGCCTTGTCGGCGTCATCGGCGCTGAATGCGGCGAGCGGCCGGCCAAAATAGTATTCCGCCGCCGTCGCAAACCCGTACTGGCTGTTTCCCATGTAGATGAAGCTGGCGTAGCGGGCAAGAATTTCTTTTTTAGCGTTGCGTTTCGAACCGAAACGCTTCTGCATCTCTTCTTCGATCCACAACGAGAGCCGAATCTCCTCTAGCTTTCGAACCAGCATGTTGACACTACTCGCGCCGATCGTGGTAGACAGCGCGCGAGGTAAGATTCCGGCATACTGGAGCTGGTTGCTGCTTTCTTTCGCCGTTAGGTTTTTGAGAAAATGACCACGCACGAGCTGTTGAGTGATGGTCGATCCGCCTTGCGGGAACAGCGCTTCGTCTTGCCGTCCGAGTCCTAGGAGTCGGGCCGCCAGAGCCCGCATCCTGACTTTGCTCAGCATGCGCGGAATTACCGCATAGTCCACGCCGCTATGTGAGAAGAAACGCTTGTCTTCAGTCGCCATGATGGCATCGCGAACAATCGGCGGGATGTCCTGATACTTGGTGATCTTCCGGTACTCTCTTGCCAGTTCAATGAGCGGCTGGCCGTTAGCATCGTAAACGGTGCCGATGGTAGGAAACTCAAAGCGGGCGAATGGTTCAATGTCAGGCAGATCACTTCGGTCAAAATAGACGTGATAACCTCCGATTGACACGAGAGCCGCTATAATCGGCGTTGTGCAAACTACAAGGTTAAGGACAACTCTCTGCCAAGGTCGTTTCGCGAAGCGGGCACTACGGATTCTCCGAGCCGCCGCCAGAGCTCTCGCTCGCATTCGTCTGACCCAAGGCGGAATATAAGTGATCCAGTCCCAGCGAGTGTGTGGAAGGGGCCCCGTCAAAATATTTCGCCCGCCGCCCGCAGTGAAAGCAATGACCAGCAATCCGACGCTTAGAGCAACAAAAAGAAACATCAGCGACCAATACAACATAGCCTGTACTCTATGATCTCTGATTATCTGTTACACTTCACGTAGGTTGGAAACCCAGCACGACCCTTCTCCCCGCAACTATGCACCGATCGCGCCGAGCCAAGACAACGGCCCCACACGGATCGCCGAGAGCGAGCTGAAAAGTCCAAAAACATTCAGAAGCCACAGAACTACGCCGATGACCACGACCCCATTCAAGATCGACTTGATAGATCCTGCCATCGGAATGTAGCGATTAACCAGCCCGAGCAGAACACCAACCACGATCAAGACCACTACGAGTTGAACTAAAGGCATAAAGCACCTCCCTGTTTCGGAGACCGGCGCCTTTAGGGCCGTTCCCGGTTATGTATTGTTGAGTGAGCCGACGAAGTTAACTATGCGCAAGCCTTGTGCCACGCCTTGCCGTGAGGAAAAGGCTGGATGTTCCGATAGTTTCTTTAGCCTATCAGAGAGAAAAGGAGAAAGGTCCGTCGAAAGCGTCGAGACTCTCGACCAAAAGGTCGGATTGGATTACTCGGTTCTCACTGAAAAATGAGCGGTTGAATTTATAACTGATACACTATGGCTTCTGCGAATTCTGCACTACGAAGGGGCGAGTCAAGCATCGTCCTAAGCGAGCGATAGGGCAAAGGAATCGCTCCGCATCAGCATGTCCCTGATTTCCCCACGATATTTCTTTTCCTCTTCGTAGATTCGTTGGAGAACTGCGGTAATGTCGGGATGGTCGGATTCAATACTCGATATTTGCCCTGGTAGATGATCGGCAGAGCGATTTTCTTCTTCTAGATCTGTTAGCAAAGATTGCCAACTGTTTTCATCCATTGACCGACGCTCAGGCACCTCGGGCAGCTTACCTCCAAGTGTGGCTATCTTTTCGGCAATCCACTCAGCATGTTTACTTTTGTCCGCCGCGATATGGAGAAGTTTTTCGCGAAACTGGGGATACTGCATCTTTTGAGCATGCTGTTTATATCGGCCTGCCGCCTGCATCTTTTCCACGTATCGCTGACGCAAGATATCCACGGCTTTTTGGTCTCCACCAGGAGAAGACGCGAGAAAACGGCGCCACCATTCCGACCAGTCGTCGCTAAAGGCCATACAATTCTCCCTTATTGAAAAAAATCTTACATCCTGACAATCAGCTCGCGCTCTTGGGCTCACTCGGAGACTTCTTCGCGAAAGCCGTATTTTATCAATTTGTAACGTAGTGCCCGCTCACTGATTCCGAGCAGTTCTGCGGCCTCGGTCTGGACACCGCGAGACCGAGCCAGCGCGTCCCGGATCATGCGCCGCTCCAGCGCTTCCACTGTGACCGTAAGGTTGGTTCCTGGCTCATCCGCTGCCTCGGAGTCCTGGACGGTCAAAGATAGATCGCCGCTCCCGATGACTTCGTCTCTGGTTAGAACCACGGCCCGTTCAATCAGATTTTCCAGCTCCCGCACGTTGCCCGGATAGTCGTAGCGTAAAAGAATATTCCGGGCTTCATGCGTAAGACCGCGGATTGTCTTGCCGTTCTTTTCCGCGAAGCGCCGCAGGAAGTGTTCGATCAGTAGTGAAAGATCCGAGCGTCTCTCGCGCAGCGGTGGAATGAGAATCGTGACTACATTAAGCCGGTAGTAGAGATCCTCCCGCAACTGTCCCGCTTTAATGAGCGCCTCCAGCGGTCTGTGGCTGGCAGCCAGGATCCTGACGTTGACCTTGACCGGACGGCTGGAGCCCACCTTCTCGTATTCTCGCTCCTGAAGCACGCGCAGGAGCTTCGCCTGCAGATGCAAGGGAAGGTCGCCGATCTCGTCGAGGAAGAGAGTTCCCCCGTTGGCCAGCTCGAAACGCCCCTGGCGCGAAGTTACGGCGCCGGTGAACGCGCCTTTTTCATGGCCGAACAATTCCGATTCGAGAAGAGTTTCGGGAAGCGCCGCGCAGTTTACCTTAACTAGAGGACCGGAGGCTCTTGGGCTGGCAAAGTGGATAGCCTTGGCAATCAGTTCTTTTCCCGTGCCGCTCTCGCCGCGGATCAAAACCGTCGCTTCACTCGGCGCCGCCCGGCGCACTAGAGAGATGACGTCAAGCATCGGCCCGCTCTCGCCGATAATTCCTTCTATGCGATGCCGGCCCTGTAACGTTTCCCGAAGTTCGCGGTTCTCGATGAAGAGTCGACGGTGCTCGCCGGCCTGTCGAATCCGGAAAAGTAGTTCATCCAAATTCAGCGGCTTGGTCAGGTAGTCGATCGCTCCTCCTTTGATGGAGGAAACAGCTGCTTCGATGCTTCCGTAAGCGGTCATCAAAACCACGGCCGTCTCAGGGTTGATGGCGTGGATGCCCTGTAGCAGATCCAAACCCGACATGTTGGGCATCTTTTGGTCCGTGAGGACCAGATCGAAGGACTCTTGACGAAAAAGCTCCAAAGCCTTTTCACCGTTTCCGGCCGCGGCCACTTCAAAGCCTTGCTTTTTGAGAAAACCCGAGACCAGCTCGCGCTGGGCCAGTTCGTCGTCGACTACGAGGATATGAAAAAGTTCGGGCACTCAAATCTCCTTACAGTTGACGGGCAGGACGATCTGGAAGCGGCACCCTTGGCCCGCTTCGCTGAAAACAGTGATCGTTCCACCGTGGGTCTCTATAATCCTGCGTGTGATCGCCAACCCCAGCCCGAAACCCTTGGGCTTCGTCGTGAAGTAAGGCTCGAAGATTCGCGAGCGGTTTTCCGGCGCAATCCCGGTTCCGGTGTCCGTGACACTGATCAAAAAATTGTCCTTCGACGTATTCGCCTCCAGCGTCAAGGTCCCGCCTTCGGGCATCGCTTGAAGTCCATTGAGAATTAGATTCAAGAGCGTTTGTCTGAGATATTCACGGTCCGCCTTGAGGGCGGGCAGAGTCAGCGGAGCAAAGACTCGGATCTGCACCTTCGATTGCTGGGCTTCGTCTTCCACCAATGTGGCTAATTCATGAAGGAGATCCTGTACGAAAAATGCTTCCGGCTTAATCTCGAGAGGGCGCGCCAGCGAAAGGAATTGCTCCACGATCGAGTTGAGGCGGTGCACTTCCTCCAGCATCAGTTCTGTCAGGCGAGCGTATTGGTCGCGATCGTCGGTTGGCTGAAATTCGGCCTTGAGACGCTGAAGTCCCATTGAAATGGCATTGAGCGGGTTTCTCACCTCATGGGCGACGGTCGCAGCCATGTTTCCCAGTGCTGAAAGGCGTTCTCTGTGTAACACTTCGATTTCCAAAGCTTTGACCTCTTGCAGATGTGAGTGCTGGTTATGGAAAATCGCGGCCATTCCCAGAATACCCGCGGCTACAATCGCGATGCTCAAAATGACGATGGCGCGCAAGCTATTGCGCCAGGCGACCTCCATCGATCCCAGTGACAGACCGATCTTGAGGAAACCCAAATTGGATTCATCCAGAGCAATAGGTTTCACCACCTCAAGGTATCGTTTTCCCCCACCGCTCTCGACGATTTGACTGAAAAGCTGACGGTCGACTTTCGCTTTCAAAACCAGGGGCTCTTTTTCCTGCTGTCCGATACGGCGCCGGTCGGTATGCGCTATGACATTCAGGTCGCTATCGAGAAAAGAGACGAACTCACTGTCCGATTGGCGGCCGAGATCCTCGATCTGACTTTGCACTCCGATCGCTTTCTCGAAGTTGAAAATATAGTCGGCGTTGGCGTGGATCGCGATGATGCCTGGAAAACTGCGCGCGCCGACGGCGACGCCGAAGGCACTGCCTTTCCAGAATTCTTTATCCTTGACGGCTGGCGGCGGTTCGCCCGACATTTCCTCAGCTTTTTCCGTGGGCAGCCGCCATCGCTTTCCCCACGCGTAGCTTATCGTCTGACGGTGCGGTTGCAAGGTTTCGTCTCTGGTTTTTTTCCGGGCTATCACTGTCGGCAGTGCGGCAAGTTTCCAGGGCCGGCCCTGCTCATCGAGGAGATCGATTTTTTGCAGGCGGTTCATCGCACTGATCTCTTTAAGCAATGTCTGATCGACATGACGAGAGA
>CAWJBB010000032.1:0-62252 GCA_963840855.1 uncultured delta proteobacterium | reverse complement strand
CGCCCGTCTTGATCTTGTCACCCGGCACTCCAGCCTTAACCAGCGCGTCACGAATGGCGTTTACACGACGTTCGCTCAGGCCTTGGTTGTGCGGGTTGGTGCCGCGCGGATCCGCAAAGCCGTCGATTCCGACCTGGACGGACGGATTCTCTTTCATGTAGGCCGAGATCTCCGAGACCTTGCTCGTCTCGTTAGACCTGATGTCCGACTTGTCGGTATCAAACAGGAAGTCCTTGAACGAGGACCACTGCTTTGCCGCATCTGCCTGGGCCTGGGGGCCTACCGATCCGGATGTACCTTGCGCGCCTGCGGGGCCGGCTGGATCCTGCTGGGCCGCGTTCGCCCGCTACGCCAAAGGGGCCGCTGAACTCCGTGACGTAGCCGAACTGATCAACGCGAAGGTTGCGGGTCTCAGCCGCTGAATTTTTCGCGTCGATGGAATACTCCACCGAATAGATGGATTGATACTTTCCGGTGGTGGGGCTGTCTATCTTGTAGCACACTGTCTTATACCCGCCGCCATAAGCCGTCCCGCTCGCTGGAACACCTTCATCGTCGAACCATGAGATAAGCGGTCTCTCTACCTTGAAGCCTGGAAGGTTTTTGTCCGCATACTGTTGGGCCAAATCCCGCGCCTGGTCCTCGGTTATTTTCTCCTTCGCAACCTGGAGCTGGGGACAATTTGCGCTGGCCACGAGTTCATGGCTCATGCCACCCATCCAACTTCTCGCATCACCTTCCCTTTGAGCTATGGCTACACCGGACAGCGCCAAGATGCCCGCTGCGGTGATAATCGGTCTTACAAATTTCGAACTCTTCATAACTTTTTTTCCAGTAGATTCTATTTTGCTAAATTTTTTATGGCAACTCTTGTGCCACACATCGTCACGAAGAAAGAGCTGGATTTTTCAATACTTGTTTTGGCCCGTTAGTAGAAAGGAGGAGAACGCTCGGCGCGCCGTCGCCTCAGGCAATCTGAGTGAGGTAATCGCTGAGCTTGTTTTCTTTGATGATGAGAAAGCGATCTCTATTCGTCTCGATCAGCCCGAGGTTGTGGAAGCGCTGCATAAACAAGCTGATCCTTGGTCGCGTCGTGCCCACCATCGCGGACAATTCTTCATGGGAAATCTTCAGCTCGATGCGAATGCTGCGAGGATCCTTCTTGCCCATTGTGCGGGCTAGCTGCAACAGCGTCTGGCCCAGCCGCTGTTCGCTATCCACCGTCACCAGATTGGCGATGACCTGCTGTTGGTCGGCGATACGCACGGCCAGATAGCGCACGAAGCCCTCAGACAGCGAGTCGCGGCTTAAACGCGCAAAGAACTGAGCGCAGGGTATTTGTTTAATGATTGTTTCTCTCATTGCCGCCGCGGTCTCGTGACGCGCTCCTAACCCGGCTAAGCACAGCTCGCCGAAAATATCTCCGCTGCCATGGATGGCCAGCAGACATTCTTTACCTTCGGACGATAGCATGAGCAGTTTGATCTGGCCGGTCTCAATGAAATAGACCATCTCGTCCTGGTCGCCGCAGGTGTAAACATTCGCGTGCCGCGGGATCGTCACAGCTCGAGAGTTCACCGTCTCGTGCCGCAACGAATCACGCATTTGCTGTTTGAACCGTTCCGCTTCGGGAGTCTGCTGAATCATGGGTCGCGTTTCTCACTAATTATGGCGCTGAGCCCAATCTCCGGTGCTCTAATGTCTCCTAATAGATGATGGAACTTTTCTCTAACTCCGACTTACGGGCGTCGTATTCTCTCCGCTTTGAAATCATCCTCCAGCTGGTTAATCTTGCTATTGGTTTACCTTATGCGTATGTTTGAACCCGCTAGAGCCGGCCGGTCAAGAGCAAGACGACAACGACCAGCAGCACCACACCGGCGATACCCGAGGGCGCAAAGCCAAGTTTGTGATAACCCCAGTTGGGCAAACCTCCCACCAGAAACAGAACTAATACGATCAACAGTATCAGGCCCATAGTCCGCTACCTTCTTTCAATTCACTTTTCTGAATGACTGTAACAGAGCACTTTACATGCCAGTTCTCGCGGTCGGCAAGATACCGGATTTCGCGAGAGATTATTTAACGCGCCGGAGGCAAACGGAGGGGCGGTTCGGCGAAAGCGTCGAAAACGATCGACCAAAAGGTCGAATCAGACTGAGGGAATAATGGCTAAAACTGACCAAGCTTTAGCGCGCCCGATTGCGCGTGCCAGCAGGCGAGGTATTGCAGGAGATCCGAAAGACGAGAGCAAACTCAACAGCATCCTCAGTGAGTTGGAATGTGTTGAAAGCTTATTGCAGAACCTTTATCGCGTAACACTTTCGAACTGTTCCTGGACCTTCTTCCAGTTCACCACGTGCCACCAATTGGTAATGTATTCGGGTCGCTTGTTATGGTACTTGAGATAATACGCGTGTTCCCAAACATCGAGACCTAAAATTGGCAGCTGGCCGTTTGATAACGGAGTATCCTGGTTCGCCGTTGAGCTGATCTCCAAGTCACCCGTGGACGTCACGGAAAGCCACGCCCATCCGCTGCCCGAGCGATTTTTGGCAGCGGCATCAAACTCTTCTTTAAATTGAGCGAATCCGCCAAACGTCTTTGTAATCGCCTGTGCCAGCTTGCCCTGAGGCTCACCGGCACCCCGTGGCGTCATGTATTCCCAGAATAGCGCGTGATTTAGGTGGCCGCCGCCGTTGCTTTGCAATGCCGTCCTGATATCGGCGGGCAACTCATCAAGATGAGCCAATAGGGTCACTAGATCTGCTTTCTGCAGCTCAGGATATTTGCCGACCGCTTCGTTGGCGTGATCGATATATGCCTGATGATGCTTGTCATGATGCAAATGCATCGTTTGTTCGTCGATGTGCGGCTCGAGCGCATCATACGCATAATCGAGCGGCGGTAGAGTATACGGATATTTCATATGAGCCGTTTGATAGAGAGAGAGTTTGTTCATAAAAGTAGAACTCCTTTGCCGCTCTGAGTCCGCTCCGACTCAAGCGTCCTGTTTCAGACATCCGTTGAATTGAGATGTCATGTTGAGCCTTTTCGTCCGAAATGACCGGTTCGTATCTCTCGCCTGCCTGCTTCCTGTTGAATCTCGTGCTTGGGAAAATCCCATATTCAGAGAGCGCGCGCATGAACGGGGAATCCTTGGCTGATGCGAGGCGCAGATGGCTCTCGACGGCAGGCGCGGTCGAAGGTCTGCACGTAGCGGCGCGCCACCGCGGGCCAGACCATGCTGCGGCCGTAAGCGGCGGCGCGTGCGCAGAGCGCAAGTCGTTTCGCGTCATTGCTTAGGAGATCCACGACCGCGCGTGCGATGGTCTGGGAGTCTCTCCACGGCACGAGTATACCGCGCCCGTCGGCGAGGAGTTCGCGCGCATAAAGATAAGGCGTGGAGATAACGGCTTTGCCGGAGCCTACCGCATAGGCCAACGTCCCGGACGTGCTCTGCTCCGGCTTGAGGTACGGCGTTACATAGATGTCGGCGGCGGAGAGAAACTTGACGAGTTCGCCGCGGCTCACGAAACGATTGTGAAAGATCATGCTAGATTCCACGCCTAGTCTTTGAGCCTGACGCTCCAGGCTTTCGCGGTAGCTCTCGCCGTATCGCTCTTTGATATGTGGATGGGTAGCACCGAGCACGACGTAAACCGTGTCCGGGTAGCGCGCAAGAATCGCCGGCAGCGCGTCGATGACATGCTCGATACCTTTGTCCGGCGATAACAGGCCGAATGTAAGAATCACCGACTTGTCTTCAATCCCGAGGTCTTTCTTGCTCCGCCCGGCCAACGGCACGCTCGGAATCCCGTGCGGGATGATATCGATTTTGTGCTCGGGTACGCCGTGAACATTACGGAGGAGTGCGGCGCCGTGGGCGCTCATGACGACGAGCCGCTCCGAGAGTCGGGCGATCTCATTCATCGCTCGACGCTGCATGGAATCGGGCTCGCCGAGGACGGTGTGAAGGGTGGTCACGATCGGCATGCGCAATTTGCGTAGGAGCGTGAGCAGGTAGTCACCGGCCTTGCCGCCGAAGATGCCGTACTCGTGCTGCACGGACACGACATCGATCTTGTTTGCGGTCAAAAAATCCGCGGCGATTCGGTACGACGCGATATCGCTCTCTTCCACCTCGAAGCGGACCCGCGGTGGATACGCATAACGTTTGCCGGCGTCGTTCATCGCAACCACGAAACAATCGGCATTCGAGAACTCCGCAGCGATCGCGCCGCTGAGATCGGTGGTGAAAGTAGCGATACCGCACTGGCGCGGCAAGTGATTGCCGAGGATCGCGATTCGACGAATCGTTCCCGCGATGGTTCCGTGGTTCATGATTCCTCCCATCGGAGAAGCCGACGATCAGATTCGTCCCCTGATCACCTGTATTCCCAACCAAATCGCGACGAGTAAGAACCCCTAGCATCAAAAGCAAGCTCGCCTAACAGCTTTACGGTACGCTGAAGAGACAGGAACTTCCGTCTAATTTTGGACATTTTTTGCAAAGAAATATCGTCAGGTCCGCATTCACGCGATGAGAGCTCCAGCCGGCCCAAGTTAAAGGCTTCGGGCGTTTAATTTCTTCGATCGGCCGACAATTTTTTCTTCACGGCGTTCGCAGCGTCCCGAGTCTTTTCCCCGGCCCGCTCAACGTCTTGGCTGAAACCGTGAACCGTGTGGCAAGCCGCGTGTTTGGCCAAGATAACCGAAGTAGTTGATGAAGCTGACTTTTCGCGTTCCATAAGCGAGCGCTTGAAAAACGGAACTCCCACCCATCAGATCAACTCGGCTTCAAGAAACGACTGGCTCCAGACACGGGGAAATAGCCGAATTTAAATCTAAGGCGGCTCCGGCTATCCCTCCGTGTAGCGGATCAAGATACGTCCCTAGGTCGTCTTCACCGACTCACGAGGGTCATTGGGATCTCAAGTTCAGTGATATTATTCGGATGGGGGTCCTGCATCGCGTCTATGCGTGCAAACCTCTTTTGTAATTCCAGACGCAACATCTTTTCCCTTTGTCCATAAGCAACGATCGATTGCGGGCTGCTCGACCAAGTGCGCCCTTTGTCGAGACTGTACAGTTCGACTCGCTGTCCATGGATCTCGATTTGTTTCATCATGGTATTTTCCTACCTCCCCCTTCGATAGGGTTTATTGCCAACTGATCGTGTGGGGATCGTCACCGCGCCATTGGGCATCCTTTAGAGTCGGCCGGTCAGAAGCAGAGCAACAATGACCAGCAGCACCACGCCCACAACCCCCGACGGAGCATAGCCATAGGAGTGATAACCCCAGCGGGGCAGACCTCCGAACAGGAACAGAACTAAGACGATCAATAACAACAGGCTCATAGTCAGTTACCTCCCTTTGGGTTTTCCTTTTCTCAATTATTTGAGAGCAGGATATGTGCCAGAGGGTTGGGCAAGAAAAACACTGGATTTCCGTTAGATTTTTTAGCCTGTCAGCCCGGAAAGGAGATGAGGCTCGTCAATAGCGTCGAGAGCCTTCGACCAAAAGGTCGATGCCGCTATCGCCTACCGTTTGAAGGCGAAACGGAGTCCGACGTCGGAAATTCTTTCCTGGTTGCTGACCGACGGCGAGCTCGTGCTATCCGGATTGAACTCTACCGATATCAGTGCGATCAGTATATAGAGGACAAAAACAATCGCCAAAAGTGGCGCCGTAATATCCTTCATAGACACTCTCATGTTTCTGTTGTACCCACAAAACTGAAGGGGACTCTGACGCTCTCTAACCGACGATAAGGCTGTTGATTACGAAAACCAATAGAATCACACCCGGTGGAATCAAGATTAACCAGAGGTTTGTGTCCTTCATGCTTAGTCTCCTCTCTAGGTCTCTTGCTAAGTAACCCCGTGGAGTGAAATCCCACGCCTTAGACAACTTTAACGATAATGGACTCGGGAGAAATTGCTGTCCAATATTGGACAATTTCGAAAAGAATTATCGCGCGTCTCGCAGGAACGTTGGCGTGTCTCGTGATTTTGACGGTACGAGATTTTAACGTCTCGTGCTGCAATGACCCACGCAATTGCTCCTTGAATGGGTCAGCTCGAGGAAGCCTATTGAATCATGAGGAGCGTGTATCCTTTTTCCCAACTTAGTGGGCAATCCTCCAAATCGAACTACGACTTCTTCGCTCCGACCACCACCAACACGATCCCGCCCGCCAGCACCAACCCGCCCAACAGTGGTGAGAGCGGGATGGTTTTCTGAGTGTCGGCGGTGGCTTGGATGGGGCCGATATCGATAATCTTTTCGCGGCTGGTATAGGTGATGCCTTGGTAGGCAAAGGCCACTATCCCAAGAACGATGAGAGCGATACCCACAAGAGTTATCGGATTGATACGCATACAAGTTCCTCTCTTTTCGCAACGCCGAAATGCCTACCAGGGTCTCCGTCCCTGAACGAGATTGACCACTAGCACTATCAGGGCAATGACCAATAGGATATGGACGAACCCACCCATCGTGTACGAAGTGACCAATCCCAGTGCCCACATAATCAAAAGAATTACAAAGATCGTCCAAAGCATTTTTTAGCTCCTTTCCGGCTATAGAACGTACCGCCCGGATTCGCTATCCGCCTAAATTCTGCCCGCCTTTCGGCCTAGTTCTTCCGGACTTGCAGGTTATTGACTACCTGTTTGACGCCCTTCACCTCGAACGCAAGAGAGCCACTGCGGGATTTTTGCTCGGCGGTCTCGACTTCGCCGGTGAGATAGACAACGCCATTGTTGGTCTCGACTCCCACACGTGTCAGACTGACAAGCTTGTCTGAAGCGAGTTTGGTCTTGACGTATGACGTGAGGTTTCCGTCATCGATGTTCTCTCCCAAGGTCGCACCGGTCATGGCTTGGCAGCCGGTCATGAAGAACAGAAGCGCCAACGTAATCGTCAACATTTTAAATGCCCGTATCATAAATTCCTCCTTTATTTACCCCATTAAAACTGTTTGACTTTACTAATGTTTTACTTTTTCGGATTCTCACTTTCGACAATTAACAAGATCTGATTTTGCAAGAATACAAACTGGAGAAGGCCAGGCCTTGTGAACAAGGAGCGAACAATCATTCTATCCCAATCTCCGCAAAGCGGCGATTCTATCGTCCGTCGCCGGGTGCGTGGACAAGAAACCCCCACCGCCGCCATCTCCTGAGGTCCGCGTCAGCCACGTCAGCGTTTCAATCATTACCTCTTTGGAATAACCCGCTCGGCGCAGGATCTCGACACCGTGCCGGTCCGCTTCCAACTCCTCCGACCGGCTATAACTCCGGGCGATGAGCGCGCCGGCGATCGGCGTGACCGCGCTGCTGCCGGGTATGAGCTGCTCGAGCAGAATCACGCCTATATTCAGGCCAGTACCCAAAGTCTGCGCCCTGGCCACATGCCCAAGATCATCGTGGGCGATTTCGTGTGCCAGTACCCCTCTCAAGTGCTCATCGTTGGCTTTCGAAAGAAGTCCGGTGGTTACCTGAAATTCGCCGCCGCCCGCGCTGGCAGCATTGATGGTTGGGTCGTCGATAATGCCGACTCGTACGTCACTTGAGCGGCGCGGGTCATTCGTCGCTCGAAGCAGCGGCAGCATGATCCGCTGTAATCGCGCCACCTGCTGCGCATCCACGGGTCGGCTGGCCGAAGAGCGGCGTGCCTCCTGCGGCTCGCGGCGCGGAGGCGAGGCATTCTCCAATGCGCAGCCGATTGTCAACCCGGTGAGAATTAAAATCGCTATAGTCCGAAGGAACATCATAGCTTCTCCATACGATACGCTGACGAGTTAAAGATTACCGCCTAACAAAACACCAATCAGAAAAGAAATCTCGTGAGGCCAGGACTCCTGCGAAAGGAACTCTTCCACCGATATCTCTGGCCATATTCAGCATAGGCACTACAATTTCTTCTTCACGGCGTCCGCCGCGTCCTGAGTCTTTTCGCCCGCCCGCTCAACGTCTTGCCCGAAACCGTGAATCGTGTTGCAAGCCACGTTGGTGCCCACGAGGACCAACATCAACAGCATTGCGAAGATTATTTGGCGCATAGTTGTATCTCCTGTTTTTGGATTTTTTTTCTAACACCAGTTAGGTGAGCACTATCTGTGCCACACCTCGTTGCAAAGAAAAGGCTGCGTTTACCGCTAGTTTCTTGAGGCCGCCTGGGTGAGACAAGGAGGCGGCTCGTCGAAAGCGTCGAAAGTTTCGACTAAACGGTCGTATGAGGGAACGGTGCGTTGAAACAGTTTAATGCGGGTATTTACTCATGGAAAAGCGCCGGTCAACGATTTCACTTCTGAAAGATGCCTTTTTCAAAATCTCCACCAAAACCAAACTAGCGAGAGTGTAGGCTTCTTTGGTGTCAGCGGCATTCTCAAAGGCGACCTCGCTGATAGCCGCTATCAGCTCTCCCAGGGTGGAGTTGATCCTGCGGTCATTGCGATTTACTTTCATGTCGACTCCCTTCACCTAAGAAAACAGAAAAGATCCGAAGTTCCCCTTTTGGAAGACCGTCCAGATGACGAGGATCCGGTTTGCCTTCGTCATCTGCAGACTTAACCTGACTCGGATGGAATTTCTGTCTAGTATTGAACGATTTCCAAAAAAAGGATTGAGCAGCTGCGCGCAGGCGCCGCCGCTCTAAACACGCGTAGGTTGGTATTGCGGGAGCAGGGCTAACTATCTATTTTTCCGGGGGTTACACGGGATTCAGTAACCGGTACGGCTCGGTCTAACTCTTCTTGGCTACTTCAGCTTTGGCAAAGCATCGATCCAGAAAGACTCCCAGCGGACCACGCGCCTGCTGGCGCAAAATCCCGGCGAGCTCGCCTTTCTTAAGCCAGATCCCTTCGCAGTTTTCACAGCGCTCTAAAACGAATCCCATAAACCTGTACTTCTCGAACTTTCCTGAACACTTCGGACAGCTCGCCATCCGCGCTTCCCGGCGGTCTGCTTCATCCTTCTGAAATTCGGTCTTGAGCCCCTCAATCAGTTCGTGTTCTTTCACGGCAAAATAGCCGTCTTCATTCGCTCGCTCGTCAAACTTCAGCGATTCTACCAAGCGATCCTTTCCGTTCTCCATGGTTTTTCCCTCCTAAATTCTACCGATCATCCGCGATCGACGCGCAATCAGTCCTTTACACCTCCGGCATTTCGCGTTCGATACTGCTCTTGTAACTCCCAGTCTCGAGTGTGTTCGCGGATTTCTTTTTTTCCTTGACGCTGTCGATGCTCCGCACTTTTAGAATCGCTTGCAGCGCGGGCCGGTCGACAACCTCTTTTTCCAGAAGCAGCTTCGCCAATTCCTCGAGGGCCGAGCGGTGCGCGACCAGGATGTCGCGGGCTTTGGTATGCGCTCCTGACAACAATTGTTTTACCTCTTCATCGATGAACCGAGCGGTTTCCTCGCTGTACTCTTTGGGGCTCTGAGTGGGCACCATAAGGTACATGGAGCGCCGCGGTCCTTCGAGAGACGCCAGGCCGAGCTTTTCACTCATCCCGAATTGAGTAATCATGGTCCGGGCAATCTCAGTGGCGCGCTGGAGATCGTTCTGCGCGCCGGTCGTTATGTCGCCGAGGACAATCTCCTCCGCGACTCTTCCTCCCAGAAGGACGCAGATGCGCGCGAGCAATTCGGAACGTGTCATGAGATAGCGCTCTTCCGTCGGCAGCTGGGTTGTGTAACCCAGGGCGGCAATTCCCCTTGGAATAATGGAAATCTTGGAAACGGGATCAGCCCCAGGCACGAGCTCTGCCACGAGCGCGTGACCGGACTCGTGATAGGCGACGATTCTCTTCTCCTTCGGATTGATGACGTGGCTCTTCTTTTGTAGCCCCGCCACCACCCGTTCGATCGCCTCGTCAAATTCCGCCATCTCAATGGACTCTTTGTCTTGACGCGCCGCCAACAGGGCGGCTTCATTAACAATGTTAGCGAGATCGGCACCAACAAAGCCTGGAGTTTTCGCTGCCACGACAGCGAGGTCCAGATCAGGAGAGAGTTTTACTTTCTTCGCATGCAATTCGAGAATTTTGGTACGCCCCTTTATGTCGGGACGATCCACCAGGATTTGCCGATCAAATCGGCCGGGACGGAGGAGCGCGGCGTCCAGGATTTCTGGCCGGTTGGTGGCGGCCATGATGATAACCCCTTGGTTCGGATCGAATCCATCCATCTCGGCCAATAGCTGATTGAGGGTTTGTTCCCGCTCGTCGTTGCCGGTCAGCATGCTCACTCCCCGAGCCTTTCCTAAGGCATCGAGCTCATCGATGAATATGATACTGGGGGCATGCTTCACCGCTTGGAGAAATAGATCCCTGACCCGAGCCGCACCCACTCCGACAAACATTTCGACGAAGTCAGAACCTGACAAGCTGAAGAAAGGAACGCCGGCCTCGCCAGCCACGGCGCGCGCGAGCAAGGTCTTTCCTGTACCCGGCGGCCCAATGATCAGGACACCTTTAGGAATATGACCGCCCAATCTTTGATATTTATCCGGATCCTTTAGAAACCCGACAACTTCGGCGACTTCCTCCTCCGCTTCGTCGATTCCCGCGACGTCGGCAAAGGTTACTCCCGTTGCTTTCTCGATATAGACCTTCGCCTTGCTCTTGCCGATCTGCATTAAGCCGCTGCTCCCTGATCCCATCTTCTTGGTAAAATAGCTCCAGATCAGAAAAAATAGGGCCGCTGGAATCACCCAGGATAAGACGGTGGGCAGCCAAGTACTGGTCACCTCTCCTTTAAAAGATACTTTTGCCTGTTCAAGTTCAGCAGTCAGGCCAGGGTCCTCCACTCGCACCGCTAAGAAGGGATAAGATTTTTTTCCTTCCCTTACATCTTGAGGAATACTCTTTAATTTCTCCGCCGTGAAAATCTCTTTAACTCCCTCACCCTTCATATCCCCCTGAATGGTCGTCTCGCCGATTGCAAGATCAGTGATGAGGCTCTTTTTGACTAGGGATTTAAATTGGCTGTAGCTGATGATCTCGACATGGGAACTGAAGAAATAGTTCTGGACTATTAGCATGATTGAAAAAGCCAATATGAAATACCCAATAGAGAACCGCCGCTGATTCTTTTCCATCGGCAGCTTGGTTTTCTTTTTAGCGTCATAGTTGCTTCGTAGGTTGGCAAGAAATTGCTTCACAAGCTCGACGGGACCGGCTTTCGGCGGTATTTTGTCGATCCGCAGGGTGGATAGGCGCGGAAATCGTCGATTCAAAAAGCGACTGAGTGATATTTTCATGAGTATGTCAGGTTCTTTCTTTCTACCTGGAGAATTCTATTTGCGTTAAGGCTCAATGGTCGTGAATGGCAGTACCTGGATCTTTTCCGCGGCGCGATCGCTGATGGTAATTTCTCCAACCATCATTGGATATTCGCCGCTTGCCTAGCCTGCAGACACCGGCTCATGTTTGCTATTCTTAACCAGCCATTTCTCCCGCATGATCTTGTCCTGGATCCGCAAAAGCCCTTCTGTCAGAGCTTCCGGGCGGGGCGGACACCCGGGAACGTAAACGTCTACCGGGATGATTTTGTCGACGCCTTTACAAACGGAGTAGGCAAGCTGAAAAAGCCCCCCGCAGTTGGCGCAGCTCCCCATCGAGATGACATATTTCGGATCGGGCATTTGATCGTAAAGGAGCTTGGTCCGCTTGGCCATCTTATAAGTCAGCGTCCCCGCCACGATCATCAGGTCGGACTGACGAGGGGTAGCGCGGGGTACGGCGCCAAAGCGGTCGATATCCGCCCGGGGTCCTCCCGTTTGCATCAATTCGATGGCGCAACAGGCCAAGCCAAAAAGCATGTACCACTGCGAAGAGGCTCGCCCCCAATTAAGCAGTTCGTCTACCTTTGTAGTAAACACGGTTTCCGGCAACTGGTTGATCAACGACATAAAAGCCTCCTCTCGTTTCCGACGGACGCAGCGCGTGGCAAGGGAACCGCTGCGGGACAGAATCACTGCCTCGACGGCAGCGAATCGTTTTGAAGGATGGGGCGGGTTACCAGCGAAGGTTCTCTCGTTGGTTCGCCCGAAACGAATGCGCTCTTCTAGCTAACGCTCTCTCTGGGACGTGAAATCGTAGCGGCCGGTAGCGTGGGGATGGCCGAGGGATGATCTCCCTTGCGAGTCTCTGCGACCTGCGTCGATCGATCCAGTTACCTAAGCAGAGACTGCCGGCTTGCAGAACTCGTCTCTGCAACGCCGGCGGCGAGTCATCGTCTTCTGGTTGAAGCATAGACCTAATAGGTCCATGTTTCAATGCTGCAAGGAATTAAACTTAGAGCGATGACTATTCATTCACAGACGCATCAGTTTCTCGCATCAAGAGCCGTCAAAGAGCGAAAACTAACCAGTTTCTTGTTTTTTTCATCGCACAGGCCCAGTCGGAGAGACCTGACACTTGTCCGGATTGTGATGGCTTTGACCGCCTGGAAAACCGGGATTTCATCGTGACATCGTTGCAAGTTGTAATTGGGAATACTCGGTCGAACGTGGTGAATGTGATGTAGGCCGATGTTGCCGCTGAACCACTGTAGTATTTTCGGCAACTTGAAATAAGAACTGCCTTCCAGCGCTACTCTAAGTGGCTCCCAAGATTCGCGGCGTGCCCAATATACGCTCTCAAATTGATGCTGGATATAGAACAGCCACAGCCCGAGACTGCCGGCAATCAGAATGACGGGCAACTGAATCAATAGATACGTCTGAAAACCGATCGTCCAGGTCGCCACTCCGGCGACGAACGAGAGCGCGAAGTTGGTGAAAGCCACGCTATAGCGCTCTCTCTTTCCCGCGCCTTTGCTGGAAAATCGGTGCAAGATCAAAAACACAAGTGCGGGACCCGGACCGAACATTACGAAGGGATTCCGATAGATCCGATACCTGAGTCGTTTTAGCCGGGGCGCTGCCAGATACTCGTCTGTCGTCATCGTCCAGACAGCGCCGACTCCCCGACGGTCCAGATCTCCCGCCGCGGCATGATGCAAGCTGTGGGCAGACCTCCAGTGTTCAAACGGCGTAAAAGTAAGAATACCTGTAACATAGCCCAGGATCACGTTTGCCCGGCGCGACGCAAAGAAGGAACCATGACAGCAATCGTGGAACAGGATGAAAATACGTACCAGTATACCGCCCGCCACCACCGCCAGCGCGAGAGTGATCCAATAGGGAATCCCCTGTTGAAAGGTATAAATCATCGCCGCCCAAAGGACGCAATAAGGAACAAACGTATCGAGGAGTTGCCAGAGCGATTTGCGGAGATTCGTTTGCCGGTACTTGGCGGTGGTCAGATACCAAGCCGGTTTGGTTGTTTTAAAATTGGCCGAATCTTCATGAACGAACACTGCGCACCCCCTGCTGTCAAGAGCCTGTTCTGGCCGAGACATCCCTAATCATTTAGTTATTGATCGCCATCGTCGCGAAAGTGCTGCCCAATTGACTCCGACGCTCAACCACATGCCGAAGAGAAGTTCGTTCCGAACTCAGGGTGCTTATGCCTTGTCGCAATTATATCGCGACTCTACCCGTGACGTGGCTGGAATTACTGTCCAATATTGGACGAATTTAAAAAATGACCATGCGCTAGCGGAGCGGCGCGGAGTCCTAGGCGATCTGCGCGAGGTATTGGGTGAGCTTGTTTTCTTTGATGACGAGGAAGCGATCTCTATTCGTTTCTATCAGCCCAAGGTTGTGAAATCTTTGCATAAACAGGCTGATCCGCGGCCGCGTCGTTCCCACCATCTCGGACAATTCTTCGTGGGTAATCTTCAGCTCGATGCGAATGCTGCGCGGGTCTTTCTTGCCCATTGTGCGGGCCAACTGCAACAGCGTTTTTCCCAGTCGCTGTTCGCTGTCCACCGTCACCAGGTTGGCGATGACCTGCTGTTGGTCGGCGATGCGCACGGCCAGGTAGCGCACGAAGCCCTCGAACAGCGAGTCGCGGCTAAGACGCTCGAAAAACTGGCCACAGGGTATCTGTTTCACGGTCGTTGCTTTCATCGCCGTCGCCGTTTCCAGGCGTGCGCCTAACCCGGATAAACACAATTCACCGAAAATATCTCCCGCGCTATGGATGGCAAGGAGGCACTCTTTGCCTTCGGACGAGAGCATGAGCAGCTTGATCTGTCCGCTCTCGATGAAGTAGACCATCTCGTCTTGATCGCCGCAAATGTAGACGTTGGCGTGCCGCGCAATCTTGATGGCGTGAGAATTCATGGTCTCCCGCTGCAGCGAATTGCGCAATTGGACTTTGAACTGGTCGGCTTGAGGAGTCTGTTGAATCGTCATCGTGTTTCCTTTGGATGCCCGCGATGATCAAAGCAGCAGTCTGATAACCCACTGGGGGCTTGATCAGTTAATTGTTGATGAGCCTCTACACCTCCGCCTTTTAAGAGTTGGAACAGACTACCTCGTCGTCTGCGGCATGTCCAGGCAGGATCGGCCCGGTGATCGGTTGCGGTGAGCTAGCCTCCTCGCTAATGGCGCAAACTACCGGTACGCCGCAACAGGAGCTATCAAAGTTATCAGCGATGGTCTTTCATTTCAAATCGATAAAGTCCACACTTAAATCAGTCTCTAGGTTATATTCTATGGAGGTAAATCTCATGCGTAAGCGGATCATCAATCATGGATCTCAAGATATCTTGCCCGCGGATCGACATTGGTTGAATCTGGAAGCTCTCGCCGATGTCGAAGTGACCTCCGAGGACCCGGCGCACCCGATCGAGTCGGCATTGATACCGGCGGGCGGATCGGGCTGGCGGGCGGAACGACCTGGACAGCAGACGATCCGCCTGTTATTTCACGAGCCACAGAGGATCAAACGGATGAATTTAGTCTTTCAGGAGAATGACCGGGAGCGAACCCAACAGTTTGTGCTGCGCTGGTCGGCAGACACGGGGCAGTCTTACCGCGAGATCGTGCGCCAGCAATATAACTTCAGCCCTCCCGACACGACCAGCGAAGTCGAAGATTTTTCTGTTGAGCTGGACGGCGTGACCACACTGGAACTGAATATAATTCCGGATATAAGCGGGGGACCTGCCCGTGCATCGCTTAAGCAATTGCGTCTTGCGTAATCGTTAGGAGGCCCGTATCGTGAGCTCTCGTTCCAGCTGATTTCACTTCTGAAAGATGCCTTTTTCGAAATCTCCACCAAAACCAAACTAGCGAGAGTGTAGGCTTCTTTGGTGTCGGCGGCATTCTCAAAGGCTACCTCGCTGATAGCCGCTATCAGCTCTCCCAGGGTGGAGTTGATCCTGCGGTCATTGCGATTTACTTTCATGTCGACTCCCTTCACCTAAGAAAACAGAAAAGATCCGAAGTTCCCCTTTTGGAAGACCGTCCAGATGACGAGGATCCGGTTTGGCTTCGTCATCTGCAGACTTAACCTGACTCGGATGGAAATTTCTGTCCAGTATTGAACGATTTCCAAAAAAAGGATTGAGCAGCTGCGCGCAGGCGCCGCCGCTCTAAACACGCGTAGGTTGGTATTGCGGGAGCAGGGCTAACTATCTATTTTTCCGGGGGTTACACGGGATTCAGTAACCGGTACGGCTCGGTCTAACTCTTCTTGGCTACTTCAGCTTTGGCAAAGCATCGATCCAGAAAGACTCCCAGCGGACCACGCGCCTGCTGGCGCAAAATCCCGGCGAGCTCGCCTTTCTTCAGCCAGATCCCTTCGCAGTTTTCACAGCGCTCTAAAACGAATCCCATAAACCTGTACTTCTCGAACTTTCCTGAACACTTCGGACAGCTCGCCATCCGCGCTTCCCGGCGGTCTGCTTCATCCTTCTGAAATTCGGTCTTGAGCCCCTCAATCAGTTCGTGTTCTTTCACGGCAAAATAGCCGTCTTCATTCGCTCGCTCGTCAAACTTCAGCGATTCTACCAAGCGATCCTTTCCGTTCTCCATGGTTTTTCCCTCCTAAATTCTACCGATCATGCGCGATCGACGCGCAATCAGTCCTTTACACCTCCGGCATTTCGCGTTCGATACTGCTCTTGTAACTCCCAGTCTCGAGTGTGTTCGCGGATTTCTTTTTTTCCTTGACGCTGTCGATGCTCCGCACTTTTAGAATCGCTTGCAGCGCGGGCCGGTCGACAACCTCTTTTTCCAGAAGCAGCTTCGCCAATTCCTCGAGGGCCGAGCGGTGCGCGACCAGGATGTCGCGGGCTTTGGTATGCGCTCCTGACAACAATTGTTTTACCTCTTCATCGATGAACCGAGCGGTTTCCTCGCTGTACTCTTTGGGGCTCTGAGTGGGCACCATAAGGTACATGGAGCGCCGCGGTCCTTCGAGAGACGCCAGGCCGAGCTTTTCACTCATCCCGAATTGAGTAATCATGGTCCGGGCAATCTCAGTGGCGCGCTGGAGATCGTTCTGCGCACCGGTCGTTATGTCGCCGAGGACAATCTCCTCCGCGACTCTTCCTCCCAGAAGGACGCAGATGCGCGCGAGCAATTCGGAACGTGTCATGAGATAGCGATCTTCCGTCGGCAGCTGGGTTGTGTACCCCAGGGCGGCAATTCCCCTTGGAATAATGGAAATCTTGGAAACGGGATCAGCCCCAGGCACGAGCTCTGCCACGAGCGCGTGACCGGACTCGTGATAGGCGACGATTCTCTTCTCCTTCGGATTGATGACGTGGCTCTTCTTTTGTAGCCCCGCCACCACCCGTTCGATCGCCTCGTCAAATTCCGCCATCTCGATGGACTCTTTGTCCTGACGCGCTGCCAACAGGGCGGCTTCATTAACAATGTTAGCGAGATCGGCACCAACAAAGCCTGGAGTTTTCGCTGCCACGACAGCGAGGTCCAGATCAGGAGAGAGTTTTACCTTCTTCGCATGCAATTCGAGAATTTTGGTACGCCCCTTTATGTCGGGACGATCCACCAGGATTTGCCGATCAAATCGGCCGGGACGGAGGAGCGCGGCGTCCAGGATTTCTGGCCGGTTGGTGGCGGCCATGATGATAACCCCTTGATTCGGATCGAATCCATCCATCTCGGCCAATAGTTGATTGAGGGTTTGTTCCCGCTCGTCGTTGCCGGTCAGCATGCTCACTCCCCGAGCCTTTCCTAGGGCATCGAGCTCATCGATGAATATGATACTGGGGGCATGCTTCACCGCTTGGAGAAATAGATCCCTGACCCGAGCCGCACCCACTCCGACAAACATTTCGACGAAGTCAGAACCTGACAAGCTGAAGAAAGGAACGCCGGCCTCGCCAGCCACGGCGCGCGCGAGCAGGGTCTTTCCCGTACCCGGCGGCCCAATGATCAGAACACCTTTAGGAATATGACCGCCCAATCTTTGATATTTATCCGGATCCTTTAGAAACCCGACAACTTCGGCGACTTCCTCCTCCGCTTCGTCGATTCCCGCGACGTCGGCAAAGGTTACTCCCGTTGCTTTCTCAATATAGACCTTCGCCTTGCTCTTGCCGATCTGCATTAAGCCGCTGCTCCCTGATCCCATCTTCTTGGTAAAATAGCTCCAGATTAGAAAAAATAAGGCCGCTGGAACCACCCAGGATAAGACGGTGGGCAGCCAAGTACTGGTCACCTCTCCTTTAAAAGGTACTTTTGCCTGTTCAAGTTCAGCAGTCAGGCCAGGGTCCTCCACTCGCACCGCTAAGAAGGGATAAGATTTTTTTCCTTCCCTTACATCCTGAGGAATGCTCTTTAATTTCTCCGCCGGGAAAATCTCTTTAACGCCCTCACCCTTCATATCCCCCTGAATGGTCGTCTCGCCGATGGCAAGATCAGTGATGAGGCTTTTTTTGACTAGGGATTTAAATTGGCTGTAGCTGATAATCTCAACATGGGAACTGAAGAAATAGTTCTGGACTATTAGCATGATCGAAAAAGCCAATATGAAATACCCAATAGAGAACCGCCGCTGATTCTTTTCCATCGGCAGCTTGGTTTTCTTTTTAGCGTCATAGTTGCTTCGTAGGTTGGCAAGAAATTGCTTCACAAGCTCGACGGGACCGGCTTTCGGCGGTATTTTGTCGATCCGCAGGGTGGATAGGCGCGGAAATCGTCGATTCAAAAAGCGACTGAGTGATATTTTCATGAGTATGTCAGGTTCTTTCTTTCTACCTGGAGAATTCTATTTGCGTTAAGGCTCAATGGTCGTGAATGGCAGTACCTGGATCTTTTCCGCGGCGCGATCGCTGATGGTAATTTCTCCAACCATCATTGGATATTCGCCGCTTGCCTAGCCGGCAGACACCGGTTCATGTTTGCTATTCTTAACCAGCCATTTCTCCCGCATGATCTTGTCCTGGATCCGCAAAAGCCCTTCTGTCAGAGCTTCCGGGCGAGGCGGACACCCGGGAACGTAAACGTCTACTGGGATGATTTTGTCGACGCCTTTACAAACGGAGTAGGCAAGCTGGAAAAGCCCCCCGCAGTTGGCGCAGCTCCCCATCGAGATGACATATTTCGGATCAGGCATTTGATCGTAAAGGAGCTTGGTCCGCTTGGCCATCTTATAAGTCAGCGTCCCCGCCACGATCATCAGGTCGGACTGACGAGGGGTAGCGCGGGGTACGGCGCCAAAGCGGTCGATATCCGCCCGGGGTCCTCCCGTTTGCATCAATTCGATGGCGCAACAGGCCAAGCCAAAGAGCATGTACCACTGCGAAGAGGCTCGCCCCCAATTAAGCAGTTCGTCTACCTTCGTAGTAAACACGGTTTCCGGCAACTGGTTGATCAACGACATAAAAGCCTCCTCTCGTTTCCGACGGACGCAGCGCGCGGTAAGGGAACCGCTGCGGGACAGAATCACTGCCTCGACGGTAGCGAATCGTTTTGAAGGATGGGGCGGGTTACCAGCGAAGGTTCTCTCGTTGGTTCGCCCGAAACGAATGCGCTCTTCTAACTAACGCTCTCTCTGGGACGTGAAATCGTAGCGGCCGGTAGCGTGGGATGGCCGAGGGATGATCTCCCTTGTGAGTCTCTGCGACCTGCGTCGATCAATCCAGTTACTTAAGCAGAAACTGCCGGCGTTGCAGAACTCGTATCCGGAACGCCGGCGGCGAGTCATCGTCTTCTAGTTGAAGCATAGACCTAATAGGTCCATGTTTCAATGCTGCAAGGAATTAAACTTAGAGCGATGACTATTCATTCACAGACGCATCAGTTTCTCGCGTCAAGAGCCGTCAAAGAGCGAAAACTAACCAGTTTCTTGTTTTTTTCATCGCACAGGCCCAGTCGCAGAGACCTGACACTTGTCCGGATTGTGATAGCTTCGACCGCCTGGAAAACCGGGATTTCATCGTGACATCGTTGCAAGTTGTAATTGGGAATACTCGGTCGAACGTGGTGAATGTGATGTAGGCCGATGTTGCCGCTGAACCACTGTAGTATTTTCGGCAACTTGAAATAAGAACTGCCTTCCAGCGCTACTCTAAGGGGCTCCCAAGATTCACTGCGTGCCCAATATACGCCCTCAAATTGATGCTGGATATAGAACAGCCACAGCCCGAGACTGCCGGCAATCAGAATGACGGGCAACTGAATCAATAGATACGTCTGAAAACCGATCGTCCAGGTCGCTACTCCGGCGACGAACGAGAGCGCGAAGTTGGTGAAAGCCACGCTATAGCGCTCTCTCTTTCCCGCACCTTTGCTGGAAAATCGGTGCAAGATCAAAAACACAAGTGCGGGACCCGGACCGAACATTACGAAGGGATTCCGATAAAACCGATACCTGAGTCGTTTTAGCCGGGGCGCTGCCAGATACTCGTCTGTCGTCATCGTCCAGACAGCGCCGACTCCCCGACGGTCCAGATCTCCCGCCGCGGCATGATGCAAGCTGTGGGCAGACCTCCAGTGTTCAAACGGAGTAAAAGTAAGAATACCTGTAACATAGCCCAGGATCACGTTTGCCCGGCGCGACGCAAAGAAGGAACCATGACAGCAATCGTGGA
Organism: uncultured delta proteobacterium; assembly: GCA_963840855.1. Classification (GTDB taxonomy): domain Bacteria; phylum Desulfobacterota; class Binatia; order UBA9968; family UBA9968; genus DATACQ01. The sequence continues at coordinate 42,282 of CAWJBB010000032.1, read as the reverse complement.
ACAGGATGAAAATACGTACCAGTATACCGCCCGCCACCACCGCCAGCGCGAGAGTGATCCAATAGGGAATCCCCTGTTGAAAGGTATAAATCATCGCCGCCCAAAGGACGCAATAAGGAACAAACGTATCGAGGAGTTGCCAGAGCGATTTGCGGAGATTCGTTTGCCGGTACTTGGCGGTGGTCAGATACCAAGCCGGTTTGGTTGTTTTAAAATTGGCCGAATCTTCATGGACGAACACTACGCACCCCCTGCTGTCAAGAGCCTGTTCTGGCCGAGACATCCCTAATCATTTAGTTATTGATCGCCATCGTCGCGAAAGTGCTGCCCATTTGACTCCGACGCTCAACCACATGCCGAAGAGAAGTTCGTTCCGAACTCAGGGTGCTTATGCCTTGTCGCAATTATATCGCGACTCTACCCGTACGTGGCTGGAATTACTGTCCAATATTGGACGAATCTAAAAAATGACCATGCGCTAGCGGCGCGGCGCGGAGTCCTAGGCGATCTGCGCAAGGTATTGGGTGAGCTTGTTCTCTTTGATGACGAGGAAGTGATCTCTATTCGTTTCTATCAGCCCAAGGTTGTGAAATCTTTGCATAAACAGGCTGATCCGCGGCCGCGTCGTTCCCACCATCTCGGACAATTCTTCGTGGGTAATCTTCAGCTCGATGCGAATGCTGCGCGGGTCTTTCTTGCCCATTGTGCGGGCCAACTGCAATAGCGTTTTTCCCAGTCGCTGTTCGCTGTCCACCGTCACCAGGTTGGCGATGACCTGCTGTTGATCGGCGATGCGCACCGCCAGGTAGCGCACGAAGCCCTCGAACAGCGAGTCGCGGCTAAGACGCTCGAAAAACTGGCCACAAGGTATCTGTTTCACGGTCGTTGCTTTCATCGCCGTCGCCGTTTCCAGCCGTGCGCCTAACCCGGATAAACACAATTCACCGAAAATATCTCCCGCGCTATGGATGGCAAGGAGGCACTCTTTGCCTTCGGAGGAGAGCATGAGCAGTTTGATCTGTCCGCTCTCGATAAAGTAGACCATCTCGTCTTGATCGCCGCAAATGTAGACGCTGGCGTGTCGCGCAATCTTGATGGCGTGAGCATTCATGGTCTCCCGCTGCAGCGAATTGCGCAATTGGACTTTGAACTGGTCGGCTTGAGGAGTCTGTTGAATCGTCATCGTATTTCCTTTGGATACCCGCGATGACCAAAGCAGCAGTATGATAACCGTGTGGGGGGCTTGGTCAGTTGATTGTTGATGAGCTTCTACACCTCCGCCGTTCAAGAGTTGGCACAGACTACCTCGTCGTCTGCGGCATGTCTACTCGGGATCGGCCCGGTGATCGGTTGCGGTGAGCTAGCCTCCTCGCTAATGGCGCAAACTACCGGTACGCCGCAACAGGAGCTATCAAAGTTATCAGCGATGGTCTTTCATTTCAAATCGATAAAGTCCACACTTAAATAGATCTTTGGGTCATATTCTATGGAGGTAGATCTCATGCGTAAACGGATCATCAATCATGCATCTCAAGATATCTTGCCCGCGGATCGACATTGGTTGAATCTGGAAGCTCTCGCCGATGTCGAAGTGACCTCCGAGGACACCGCGCACCCGATCGAGTCGGCATTAATACCCGGGGGCGGATCGGGCTGGCGGGCGGAACGACCTGGACAGCAGACGATCCGCCTGTTATTTCACGAGCCACAGAGGATCAAACGGATGAATTTAGTCTTTCAGGAGAATGAGCGGGAGCGAACCCAACAGTTTGTGCTGCGCTGGTCGGCAGACACGGGGCAGTCTTACCGCGAGATCGTGCGGCAGCAATATAACTTCAGCCCTCCCGACACGACCGGCGAAGTCGAAGATTTTTCTGTTGAGCTGGACGGCGTGACCACACTGGAACTGAATATAATTCCGGATATAAGCGGGGGAACCGCCCGTGCATCCCTTAACCAGTTGCGGCTCGCGTAACCGTTAAGTAATTTTGGTACAAACCGCGCGTGACCGTTAGTCCAATGGATCGAATGTGCGGCAAGGTCCCAGGATGGTCATGATAATGATTCCACGGCGCACATCGCGTCTGTTTTCTAAAAGCGATCGCTGGGAAATCCGCCGCCTGGACAGTGGCGCGGCAACGGTTGGCTCTGCCGATCCATGGAGCCGGTCGCGGGAGGGACGAGGCGCCGGTAAACTCGCCGAGGTTGTTTGAGCCTGCCGGCGAATCTGCGCCACCGCTTTGTCCTGCGGTGTTTGACCTTCAAGACGTCTCCTAGCTCGCTGCATCAAAAAGTTGATCAGCGGTACCAGGATAAAAACGATCAGAAGAAGGATCTGTCCGAAACTCAGATTTTTCATGCTGGTTTCCGTTACTTTTTTGGAGTTCCGTCAAACTGGTTTCCGGTATCGGCGATGCTATCGCGCATGGCTGTATCGGCTTGCACGTTTTTCATTCGATAGTAGTCCATGATGCCCAGGTGCCCCTGGCGAAAGGCCTCGGCCATCGCGCGCGGCACTTCAGCCTCCGCCTCTACCACGCGCGCCCGCATCTCCTGTTCTAAAGCCACGGCCATCGCGCGCCGCTCCTCGGCTTTGGCCTGCGCTATTTGCTTGTCAGCGTTCGCCTGGTCGATCTGCAACTTGGCGCCGATGTTATCGCCCACGTCCACGTCGGCTATATCGATGGAGAGAATTTCGTACGCGGTCCCCGCGTCAAGCCCCTTGCTCAAGACATTCTTAGAGATGTGATCCGGATTTTCGAGCACGCTCTTGTGCGAATCAGAGGAGCCAATAGTGCTCACCATGCCCTCCCCCACCCGCGCGATGATAGTCTCCTCGCCGGCGCCGCCCACGAGCCGGTCAATGTTGGTGCGCACAGTCACGCGAGAGACGGCGATGAGCTGAATTCCGTCTTTAGCTACAGCGGCGATTTTCGGCGTTTCAATCACCTTGGGGATGACCGACATTTTTACTGCTTCCAATACATCGCGCCCCGCCAAGTCGATGGCCGCGGCGCGCTTGAAGGGCAAAGCGATGTTGGCCTTGTCCGCCGAAATCATCGCGTTCACCACCCTGACAACGTTCCCGCCCGCCAGATAGTGAGCTTCCAGATCATTGAGGGGAATATCCAACCCGGCTTTCACCGAGCTGATCCGCGCCGTGATGACCGTGCCCGGCGGCACTCGTCTCAAGCGCATGCCGATGAGGGTGAAGAGTCCGACGTACGCTCCCGACGCCCAAGCGGCAATCCAGAGTGGGATGGGAACCAGATACAAGACAAAAACTAACCCCACCAGCAGCAATACCAGCAACGCAAAGCCTCCCGCTACCTCGAAGCCAAACATGTTTAACTCCTTTCTGTTAATAAGGGATGTCGCCGCACCACGATACGGTTGCCATCAACGCGGCTCACCACAATCGGCGCTCCAGCGTCGATAAACTCGCCATCGGACACCACATCCACCCGCTCACTTTCAATCTCTGCGATGCCTGCCGGTCGAAGCGGCGAGAATGCTGTCCCGCTTTTCCCCAGCCAGTTACTATCGCCCGCGGGCGCCGAGGCGTATCCTTGGCCTGCGGGAAGTCCGGTCTCGAGAATCAGCCGTCGCCCGAAAGGCAGGCGCGGTAAAAATCGTAGCATGACCAGGCTGGCGGCGAGCGCCAAAAGGATTGCAATGACCACGCGTCCCACTGCTGTAAAAACGAACTCCCATGTGGCGCCGGCGCCTATCAGGCTGAGGCTCAGGCCGGCGAGCAGTGCGCCGATTCCGAGCACTCCCGCGAGGCCAAAGCCGGGAATAACAAAAACCTCCAAGATCAGTAGCGCGAGACCGGACCCGACCAGCAAAATTTCTTCCCAGCCCACCAACTGGACCAGCGAGTGGCCCCAAAAGAACAGCGTCAGGCTTGCGATACCGAGGACTCCAGGCACGCCGAAGCCGGGTGTTCGGATCTCCAGGATGATCCCGAGCATGCCGATGGTCATGAGCAGAGAACTGACAATGGGATTCGTGAGGAAGCGAACCAAATACTCCGCCCAGTTGGGCGATACCCGCCTTACCTGTGATCCGGCAAGACCCAATTGCTCTAGCACGCTCTCTATGGTCCCGGCGCGAAAATCGGCAACCTTATGCTTCAGCGCTTCCTCGGTCGTGAGCGTCAAGAGCTTTCCTTTTCGAATGAGACCGGGGATCTCCACGTCCGCGTCCACCATTGCCTCGGCGATAAGCGGCGGCCGTTTGCGCATCTCAGCCGTCGCGCGAAACTCCTTGCGCACATAGGAGACGGTCTTTTCCTCCACCGGCTGAGCGGGCGCGCCTGGCTGCCCTATTTGCACGGGCGTTGCCGCGCCGATCGTGCCGCCGTCGGCCATGACGATTTTCTCGGCAGCGAGACTGATTAGAGCGCCGGCGGAGATAGCTCGCTTGTTGACAAAGGCCACGGTCCGGACCCGCGCATTCAACAAAGCGTCGCGGATGACAACCGCCGCATCCACCCTTCCGCCAAAGGTATTGATCTCGAGAATGACGGCCGCGGCGCCTGCATCGGTCGCCTCGCTAAGAACGCGCTGAACGTAAGGTGCGAGCCCAAGGTCGATGATTCCCTCGATCGGCGCAACGTAAACCACGGGCGCATTCTGTGCGATGACAAACCGGTTAGATATAAGAATCGCCAAAAGGCCGAGGCCGGCAATCGAGAGTCGCACCGCCCATCCGTTAAAAGTCCGATGCACGAACCACGTTTTTTTGCTTACGTACGTCAGTGGAAAAGCCACGGCCGCAATTGTCGCAGCGCTAAAGATCCGGTTTGGATCGCCCGCGAGAGCCTTTATAAGATGAACACCAAACCCTCTGTCAAGTACTCAAACGTACCCCGGATCGCCGCGGGATTGCTGTCCAATATTGGACGTGTTTGAAAAGAACTGGCGGCAGGCGCGAGAATCGAAAATGGAGGGGAATTTTCAAGTGGAGTCAATAGTGGCCCCTCAGATAGCTTATACCAGGACCTTTCTTCGCCTGCTGCGCATCGGCGGAAAAGCAAAGCGCAAAGAGCATGGCGCAGAATAGAATTACGGATTTGAGATTGTGGAGTACGGATTGAAAGTTAATGTCGAAAGAATCAATCCAATTTCGTTCCATTGTCTTTCCCCTCAATCCAAAATCATTTTTCTCAGGCCTTCCGCCGGGAGCCTGAGCAAAGTCGAAGGAACTCACGCCTATCTTATTACCTCGTCCGCTCTCACCAGCACATTCGGCGGAATCGTCAGACCGATCTGCTTGGCGGCTTTGAGATTGATGATGAATTCAAACTTCGTTGCCTGCTGCACCGGCAAATCAGCCGGTTTGGCACCTTCGAGTATCTTGTCCACGTAAACAACCGCGCGCCGATAGAGGTCATTGTAGTCCGTTCCGTAGGACATGAGACCGCCGGCTTCGACAAACTCATCCTGCGGGTAAATCGCCGGCAAGCGGTACTTGCCGGAAAGCTCGACGATCCGCTTTCTTTCGGTGAAAAAAGAGCGGGCGCCGGTCGTCATAATCCCGTTGACCTGCTTCTGCTTTGCGGTTTGAAAGGCGCTCTCTAAATCTTTGGCGTCGGCTGGAATGTCGATCTCCTCCAATTTTAGCTTCAGTGCCACCGCCGCAGGCCTGATCTCTTTCAGTTGGATGTCTCTTGGTATGCTGGCTCCCGGCGGCCGTAGAAGTCCAACTCGGGCGAGCTTGGGAACTGCGTCCTTGAGTATCTCTAGCCTTTTGGTAATGAACTACCCCGCAGCAAGCTGCGGGGTATCAAAACCAAAAAAACCTGAGAACCGTTCTAAGCGAAGCAAGCTTCGGGGAATATGACCCCGCAGGGATTTAACTCAGGCGGTAAACTTGAGAAGCCGGCGACATTGCCTCCCGGCCGCGCCAGACTAGCGATCAGACCAGCACCCACAGGGTCCCCAGCATTCGTCATCACGAGAGGGATGGTAGGCGTGGCGCTCTTGGCGGCTAACGGCGACAACACCGATGCGACCACAATTAGATCAACCTTAAGTCGAACCAGCTCCGCCGCAAGCTCAGGCAGGCGCTCAGACTTTTGCTCTGAAAACCGGTACTCGATGGTGATGTTTTTTCCTTCAATCCATCCAAGCCTGCTTAGCTCCTGTCGGAACGCTTCCGCGAGGCCCGCGCTACCAGTGCTTGAATCCAGAAACCCTATGCGGGGGACTTTCGCTGGCTGCTGCGCCTGAGCCACAGCCACGATCAGCGCGCACGCGATGACCAGCGCGAGAAGTCCCACCAATTTTCGATTTTGGATTTTCGTCTGGGGGGGCCCCTTTTAGAATGTCGGAGTGAGAATCGAAGAACCGACTCCGACAAATTTTCTTCATGTATTTGTTTCCCCCAATCGCAAACCTAAAATCATTGCGCGCGCGATTGCTGTTTCTTCGTTACCTCGGCAATCAAATGCGCCAAACTGACAAACCGCACGGACAGGCCGCCGTAAGATCTGGTGAAAGAACGCTCGACGTCATTGGCAACCACCAGGTTGTCGCCCTTAGGGTAGGGTCGCCTGAACGCCTGCAGGTTGCCGGCGTCGAAATCGGACGCGGACCATTTGCATTCGATCGCCAAGGAGGATTGTTTCGTGCGAGCCAGAATGAAATCGACCTCGTGCCCGCGCTTGTCACGCCAGTAGCGAATCTCGCGAGACTGCAAGTGTGCGTGCATTTCATTGAGGACGAGATGCTCCCACAACAATCCTAGATCGTCGCGCCTGAGTTCGTGCCAGCCACGGTGGTAGCAGACAAACCCGGTGTCGAAACCGTAAACTTTCGGAGCGGAGATGATCTCCGTCGGGCGATGTGAGCTGTAGGGGCGGATCACATGCGCGACAAAGGTCGCCTCGAGCACGGCCAGATAGTTGGCGATCGTGGTTCGACTGACTTCGCAGGGCCGCGTAAACTTCGTCGCCTCGAAGATCCCGCCGCTCTGCGCCATGAGCAGCTCGGCAAACTTTTGAAATGACTGGCGGCGTTCGAGTCGGAAAAGCTCTTGGATATCCTTCGCCCAGTAAGCATCCATCCATTCCTGGAAATTTCTTTCTGGAAGCTCTTTTTCAAGAAAGAACGGCGGCAGGCCTCCGTGCAGAAGACGATGATGAAGATCCGCCCCGCCGAAATCTTCGAGATCATCGGTGGTCATGGGGGTGAGCCATAGTTCCTCTTTACGTCCGGCCAAGGTGTCGCGAAATTTGGCTGAGGCCCCGAGGGTCGAGGAGCCGGTCGCGAGAATCCGGGTATCGGGAAAATGGTCCGCGGCGATTTTCAAAATCTCCGATGGCCGTTCAAGCCGGTGAATCTCATCTAAGACGATCCTCCGACCACGATTGTCCTGGAGGAATTCTTCGGGGTCGTCAATCATGCGGCGCACACGCGGAAGCTCACAGTCGAAATATTCGACATCTCCGAGACTCTGCGTCAGGAAAGTCTTGCCGGCTCGCCGAACCCCGGATAGCCAGACCACGGACCGCCGCTTCCAGGCGCCTTCTAACTGCTTGATCCAAAAGTGCCTTCGAACCATTCGATGTCAATCTAGCTAATGGTGACACTTTATACAATACTACTTGCATTTGGTACACTATCCGGAATCACTTGATCAGCCTATTCGCTCGGGCGAGTACCTCCGGCGGAATCGTTAGCCCGATCCCCCTCCTGATACCACGATGATGTCAACCTTGAGACGCGCCAGCTCGGCCGCGTGCCGCGATTTCGATCGAGTTTTCCTTCATCCGATCGCGACTCAATGACGATGTTATTCCCCTCCACGTACCCGAGCTCGCGCAGGCCATGCTTAAATGCCTCGACGCGGGCGGAGGCAGCCGAAAGAGAGGTACCACTTAGGTTCCTATCCGAGGGACTTTGTTGGCTGCTGCGCCTGATCCAGCGCCGGCTCCACGAATATCGACACAATTACTACACCGATTAGAAGTGTAACTTTGGTTTTCATACTCATCACCTGGCACCCCTCGGTCCTTGCCATAGGTAGCTACCGGAAGCTACATTAGTGCTCAATGAAAGCCGTCGGCTTAAAAGTTCTGAAGAATAAGCTCAGTGAATACGTTCGCCTTGCCGAGCGCGGTGAGACGGTGTTGGTCACCGACCGGGATCGGGTCGTCGCGGAACTCGTTCCTCCTGAAAGAACGAGAAGCCCGGTGCTAGCCGATGCTTTGCTGGCCGAAGCGGTCCGCCAAGGCTGGATCACGCCTCCGGCGCTTGCAGCATCGGGGCCTCCGCCGCGCAAGCCGGTCATGGCCTTACGCGAGCTACAGCGGGAACTCGAGCGCGACCGGAGCGAGCGTTGATCTATCTCGATACTTCGGTTGCCCTTGCTCATCTGCTGGCGGAAGACCGGACGCCACCCGAACGGCTTTGGCACGAGGATCTGATTTCCAGCCGCCTGCTTGAATATGAAGTCTGGACTCGGATTCATGCGCGCAAACTCACCGGGTCGCATGCGGATGAGGTGCGTTCCCTGCTGGGCCGCGTCGCACTTGTTGAGCTTTCCCCGCCGGTGCTCGCGAGAGCCTTGGAGCCTTTCCCAAAACCGGTCCGTACCCTGGATGCCCTCCATTTGGCATCGATGGAATTTCTCCGAAAGCAGGGCCAGCGCATTTCTGTCGCGGTCTACGATGGCTGGCTTCTTGACGCAACCCGCGCCCTTCGCTTTCCTCTCTACAAGCTCTAGCGATTTGCAATTGTCGGGGCAAGAATTCGAAAATCACATCCAGGTTCTCTCATGCATTTTGTTTTTCTCCCAAATCTAAAATTGGCAATCGAAAATCGATAAAATCATTTAATGACTTTATCCGCCCGGTACAGCACCGACTGCGGGATCGTCAAGTTGAGCGCTTTAGCTGTTTTGAGATTTATAACGAACTCAAATTTCGTCGGCTGCTCCACTGGCAAGTCAGCGGGTTTAGCGCCTTTGAGAATCTTGTCGACGTAGACGGTCACGCGGCGATAGGGCTCAACTCGGTTCGCCCCGTAAGACATGAGCCCACCGGCATTCACCCATTCTTGGTCCGTGTATATCGCGGGGATGCGGTATTGTGCCGCAAGCTTCAAAATCATTTCTCGCCGAAAACTGATGAGCGGTGGTGCTTCCGTGACGAAGGCGCCAAGGCGCTCCTTGATCATGGTTCGGAATGCGCCCTCGATATCCGGATTTGGGCCTTTTACCGCTACCGATAAAAACTCAATACCTAAAACCTTTGCAGCTCCCCGCGCTTCGTTGAATATCGCATTAGTACTCGCGCTGTCCGCATCACCGAGAAAGGCAAAGCGCAAGACCTTTGGAACGGCTTCCTTCAACAGTTCGAGACGCTTGCCAGCCAACACCGGGGAGTTGGTCGTAACCCCCGTGACATTACCGCCTGGCCGGGCGAGACTCGCCACAAGCCCGTTGGTAATAGGACTGCCGCCAGTCGTAAAGACGACTGGAATAGTTGCAGTCGATTTTTTGACCACTCGGGCCGCGTTCGTGTCCATCGCCAAGAGGATATCGACTTTCAGACGGACTAGCTCTTCGGCCAACTCTTGTAGCCGTCCCGGTTTCCCTTCGTCATACCTGTAGTCGATGTTGATGTTTTTCCCCTCGATGTAGCCTAGATCACGAAGTCCCTGGCGCAATGCTTCGACGCCGAGAGTGTTCCTTGGGTCAGAGGCGGAACCTGAATCGAGAAACCCGATCCGCGGAACCTTCCCCGCCAGCTGTTGTGCTTCGACATGAACGCTAAAAGCTAAGAGCAAAGTGCCTAAAGCAATATTTAAAATCTTTTTCTTCATTGTTCTCCTTCTCACGCCTTCCGCCGGGAGCCTGTCCTGAGCAAAGTCGAAGGAACTCACGCCTCAGCGAATCACCTTATCCGCTCTTACCAGCACATTCGGTGAAACCGCCTAACCATTTTAGATTCTTACTCGGTACAGTCTGAGAATTTGTTTCTAACATATTCATGCCGCTAGAAGGTCGACGATTTTTTGAATGGAGTCATCAGCTTTGCGATACGCGGTTTCCAGTTTGCTGTTTACCGAGAGTGTTGGGTCTGGCTTTCGGTTAAAAAGGCTGTGGGCCAACGGGCCACAGACACGCTTGTGGAAAAGGACAAACATCACAGCGACTTTTAACCCCTTGTCGGTAAGCCGGTAAAGATAGCGTCGGCCCTGGCGCTCCAGCAGGCCATGGGCTTTGAGTTTTCTCAGATCATAACGCAGCTGAGTGAGGGTGTAGGGCTTGAGATTGTAAGTACGGGTTATCAGCTGATGAATTTGGGCAGTGCGCCAAGCCGACATTTGTCTGCCGCTATGGAGCAGAACTTCCATCAACCGAACCATGCGAATGTCGTGGATCTTAATTCCGGGAATGTTGCTTTTGCCCGCCACCACAGGCCGGGCCAGGCGTTGGAACAGAGCGAAGTCGACATGCACGTTGAGGGTTTGAGCTTGGAAAGCGGAGAAGCGGTCAGTAACCTCACAGAGGACCTGACGCACCGTGGGGAGGTTATCGAGAGATTTCTTCAGATGAAAGTCGGCGAGGTTGTTGCTGCACACTTCGCCTCTGAGGAAAGTGAGAAACTTCTCGTACTGTTTGACAAAGGCGTTCTTGAAGTAGGCTCTCAAGATGTGATGACCGTGCTCGACTCGCTCCAGGGTCGTATGCACTTTGCCCTTAAGCCTTTTTTTGATGCGCTGACCGAAGAACTCCGAGATTTTGTCAGCCGTCAGGAGCAAAAGCCCCAGCTCGCAGGAGCGCTGGAAGAGGTTTCGGATCGGGAAGTTGCGCTTAAAGGTGAAGTTACGGCAGTACTCGATTTGGCTGATGGCGTAAAAGCGATGAAGGTTCATCGCCTTTCTCTCTCGCTCAGAGAATTTGGGTCCCAAAAGAAAAGTCCAGTAGTCCAGCCGCTGGCGAATCAGCTCTGGGCTAAGCCGATCGGCAGCGGCCTGAAGGGCCTTGGGGTTGGAAACGCAAAGAAAAGCGTTGTCATTTTTGCGGAACTGGACTCGGCTGCGTTTCAGTTCTATCTCGATGAAGTTGTGACCGTTGAGCCAATAGGTGGTGTGAAAGGGCAGGAAGGAAGCCACTCGGATGACCAGCGCTCCCAGGGCAGGGTCACGGAGATAGAAGTAGTAGTGGGTAAAGCGGCTGCGGCATTTGCTCAGGATTTGGTAATTCGGATCAGCGGTGGTGAACTTAGGCTTTCGCGAGCGCAAGGTGGCCCCCTGCTCCATGCTCTGGAAGATGAAGTAGACCCCATAGCGCTGGGCTCGTTCCATGCGGCGCAACAATGGCTCGACAAACTCTTCCTTTTTAACGCCCTTCTCAGCCCATTGCATGGGAATGCTATGGTTTCGGGCAAAGCCTTCTACCCAGCGCTGGTAGTCGTGAGTCCTCTGCACCAAAACCTCTTTGGTAATAAGTGGGATACCCACGACCTTGTGAAAGAAGTAAACCACGTTCTCAGGACGCGACAGCATAGAGAGATAGCCCCTAATCACGATACGGTCGAAACAGTGGTAGACAAACACGATCAGGTTGCCATACAGGCGCATAAACGTTTCCATGGGCCGTCCTCTCGCTGGTTCGTGTGAGGCCCACAACATGATCAGATCGATCGCTCATGATCAACCTCAGAAAAATTTCAAATATGTTTGGCTAGATTTTCGATTTTGGATTTTAGATTGTCCAATCATCGGATTACTTTATCTGCTCTGGCTAAGACGTTCGGTGGAATCGTGAGTCCGATCTGCTTGGCTGCTTTCAGATTGATGATGAACTCAAACGTCTTGGGCTGCTCTACCGGGAGATCGGCGGGCTTAGCGCCTTTGAGAATCTTGTCGACCATCGATGCGACGCGCTTATAAAGTTCTTCGCGGTCGGGCCCGTACGACATCAGGCCACCACCGGCGACCCAATCTTCCCGAGGGTAAATCGCCGGCAAACGGTTTTTTGTCGCCAGGTCCGCGATTTGTTTTTGGTTAGAATTAGCCAACGCGCTCGACGACGAGGCGAGCGCGGCACTACGCGCCTTAATAGCCTCTTTGAAGGCGCTCTCGTATTTGTCGGCGCTACTGACTTCCATGGAATGAAGCTGCAGACCCAGTTCTCGTGCTGCCAGTTGGCTTTCTTTCCATTGTTGCGCAGAGCTTGGGTTCTGTGGATCCCAAAGCACCGCAACGCGGGAGAGTTTGGGAACGGTTTCCTTGAGTAGTTCCAATCGCTTGCCAGCCAACACCGCCCCAATGTCGGTGAACCCCGTGACGTTTCCCCCAGGCCGCGGAAGGCTGTCAACAAGCCCAGCCGCGACAGGATCAACCGCGCTGAAAAAAACGATGGGGATCGTTTTGGTAGCGTTCTTGGCAACTAGGGCTTCATTAATCCCGGGCGTGACCAGTACGTCAACTTTGAGACGGAGCAGCTCATCAGCGAGGCCGGGGAGCCGGTCGAGCTTGTTATCAGCAAATCGATACTCGAAAGCGATGTTCTTGCCCTCAACATAGCCGAGATCACGAAGTATGCGCGGTATTGTCTCTTGCCCGCCGGCTGAAGTGGGACGGGTTCCGAGCCATCCAATCTTACGTACCTTTGCCTGCTGCTGCGCGTCAGCTGTCAACCACACAGCCAAGAGCATGGCAATCAGCGCCAACCAAAAAAGTTTCGTCCTCACTGTGTTCATCTCACGCCTTTCGCCTCGCGCCTCACGCCTACCGAATCACTTTATCAGCCCGCACCAGCACATTCGGCGGAATCGTCAGGCCGATCTGTTTGGCGGCTATCAGATTGATCACCAGCTCAAACTTCGTGGGCTGCTCCACTGGGAGATCTGAAGGCTTAGCGCCTTTTAAGATCTTATCCACGTAGGTTGCAGCGCGGCGAAACAAATCAGCAGAGTTCGGCGCATATGACATGAGGCCTCCGGATTCCACGTGTGCTCCTTCCCCAAACATTGTTGGCAATCGATTCTTTGTCGCTAGTTCCACGATTCGTGTTCGCTGAGCATTGATGAGGGCAGTCTGCAGGATAATGAGAGCGTGGGTTCGTCCCCCAGTCGCTGCTTTAAATGCAGTCTCGAAATCTTTGGGACTCCGCACACCCAGGGATTGGACCTGCATACCCAACGCCGGAGCCACAGCCTCCGTCTCTTTCAAACTGCTGGTTCCGCCTGGGTCGGCTGGGTTCCAGAGGACACCCACGCGGGTAAGCGTAGGAACGGTCTCCTTTAACAGTTCGAGTCGTTTCCCGGCTAAGTCCGATGCAATGTTCGTCAGCCCCGTGATGTTTCCTCCTGGCCGAGCAAGGCTGGCAATGAGCCCGCTGGCAACTGGATCACCGCCAGTCGTTATGACAATGGGCATCGTGCTCGTGGCCTGCTTGGCAGCAAGAGCCCCTGTCGTGCCCGTGGTCACTATCACATCCACCTTTAAGCGGACCAGCTCGGCCGCTGCATCAGGAAGGCGCTGTACATTCCCTTCGGCGTCTCGGCGCTCGATAACAACGTTCTGGCCCTCAATGTATCCAAGCTCACGCAAGCCTCGTCGAAATGCTTCGTAACGTTCTGAAAGCGTGGCCGTGTTGACCGCTAACCAGCCTATCCGGTGGACTTTCGCCGGCTGCTGCGCGTGAGCCAAGAGAACTGGAGCAAGAATCACATTTACAAAAATGAAGATACTCAGTTTTCTAGCCATTCCACCTCCGGAAGCGGAAACTTGTGTTCATGAGAGGGACTGATATAAAATTCTTCCCGATGAAACCGATGCACAAAAAAGTCTTGGAAGAAGCCCTCCGGCTGCCTGCTGAAGCACGTGCCGCGCTGGCCGGTCATCTGCTCGAAAGCTTGGATGGCTCAGTCGATGAGGATGTCGAATTGGCGTGGAGTAAGGAGATTGCGCGACGCATCGATGATCTAGATCGGGGAAAAGTAAAGACGGTTCCCTGGTCCGTGGCGCGCCGCCAGATCCTCGGACGATCCGTTGGCCGCTCCAAGCGTTAGTGTGATCGCGGTGGCCCACGGGCGACGCCGTCCTGGTTATTGGAAGTCGCGGCGATTTCAAAACAGATAAGTCCATTCGAAGAGTTCCTACGGTTGAGTTAGTACCGATTTCAAAATTCCAAAATATTCTACTTACGCCTTCTGCCGGAGCGTGCCCTGAGACTCGCTCAGCATAAACTCCGTCGAAGGGTCTCACACCCCTATCGAATTACCTTATCCGCCCGCACCAACACATTCGGCGGTATCGTCAGGCCGATCTGTTTGGCGGCTTTCAGATTGATGATGAACTCAAACTTCGTCGGTTGCTCTACGGGGAGATCGGCGGGCTTGGCGCCCTTGAGGATCTTATCCACATACATGGCGGCGCGCCCTTCAAGGTCGGTGAAGCTCATGCCGTAGGACACAAGCCCGCCGTCTTCCACATATTCTGCCCTGTCGTATATCGCCGGGAGCCGGCTCTTTACTGCGAGGTCTGCAATCTGTGGTCGCTGAGAACTAGCAAACGGGCCGCCCACCTGGAAAAAGACCGCGTCAGCCCGTCCCTTAACTGCGGCTTGGAATGCGGTCTCAATTTCCTTGCGACTTAGGATGTCTTGATATTGAAGCTTCGCGCCGAACGCCCCTGCAGCAAGTTCGAGCTCTTTTTTCACTTGCGCATGATCCTGGGCGTTTGAACTCGCGAAGACGGCCACGCGCGAAAGCCTGGGAACGATCTCCTTCAGAAGCTCAAGTCGTTTTCCACTTAACTCCGGGCGAAGGGTTGACAATCCTGTAATGTTCCCGCCAGGACGCGCCAGACTGGCGACGAAACCGCTTCCGACAGCGTCGCCACCCGTAATCATCACAATGGGAATCGTGGCGGTCGCCGCTTTGGCTGCGCCTGTATCTCCCGAACCGACCGCAACGATAACATCAACCTTGAGACGCACCAGTTCGGCTGCAAGCGCGCGCTGGCGATCGCGCTTTCCCTCCCACGATCGCCATTCAATGACAATGTTTTTCCCCTCCAGGTATCCGAGATCCCGAAGACCCTGCCGGAATGCCGCGATGCGGGCTGAGGTGGCGGAAATGGAAGAGCCGGTTAGGAATCCTATCCGGGGGATTTTCGTTGGCTGCTGCGCGTGGGCGGTCGCGCAAAGCGCAAAGATCATGGCGCTAAGCACGCCACAAAAAGTGCTTTTCTTCATTTTTTCTCTCTAAAGCCTTTCGCCGGGAGCCTATCCTGAGCAATGTCGAGGAACTCACGCCTATCGAATAACTTTGTCCACCTGCGCCAGCACATTGGGCGGTATCGTCAGGCCGATCTGCTTTCAGATTGATGATGAACTCAAACTTCTTCGGCTGCTCGATGGGTAGATCAGCGGGTTTGGCGCATTTCAAAATCTTGTCCACGTGGCCATGATCCGATCACCTCGTTTGTTTACTGGTTTTTGGTTATCGGTCTCTACTCTAAGTGCACTAATGATGCCACAACACGTACTCCGTTGGGAAAATCAACAGTGTTGAATTCATGGAGGAATTCCTTGCATTCAAAGCTTGGCGACGGCGATGAATCAAGACAGGTGAATCAAATTAACTACAGTGAGTAGCAAAATTGATACACCTTCTCTGTACCGGATAGCGCGCCGAATATGCCGATAAAAATTCTATGTCCTCAAAAACCATTCTGGTTAGGGCGCGCTGGCAGCGATCTGGTGGGCGGTGGAGTTCGCGACCTCGAAAGTCTCTACTCTGGGAGTACCCTCAACCACTCTCGACAGGGCCTTCAAGACTTGAGGATAGGTCTTTCGGTGGTAGGCATCCGCGCTGTCTTTCTTATCCCAGAAACTAATGGCTACGGCTTCGTTGCGTTCGGCGGCGATGAAGCTGATCTCTTCTTGAAAGCCCTTTTGTTTACGCAGTAAAGGAATGATCTCCCGATCAAAAATATCGGTAAACTCGGAGGCGCTAAAAGGATTGGCCTTGAGCTTCAAACTGACGTTGCGCGCATACATTTCAACCTCCTGGGTTGGACCGGTTAGTCTCGTAGACTTAGCACGAAGAGTAAGCGGAAGTGAAGCGCCATGCCCTAAACTGCATTAAAAATGCGCTGATTGGGCGGGAATTGATGTCTAATAGTGGACGATTTTAAAAAGAATTCTATTCTCGCGCCAAGACGCAAAGTGACGGACCACGGCCTGTCATCCCGAGCGCCAGACTGTGTGAAAACTCCGTTCATGGTTCGACTGGGCTCACCACGAACGGATATGAGACGTTACAAATCAAACATTTAGGCGTTCGCCCTGAGCTCCGTCGAAGGGCTTCTAAAGAGTTTTTCACACAGTCTGGCGAATGCGAGGGATCTAAGAAAGATTTCTCCCTTCGGTCGAAATGACAGCGGGGCGTCTTTGCGCCTTTGCGCGAGTCATAATCGGTGCTCGTGGTCTTCGTGACGACTAATTTAGACAAGTGTGAAACGGATTATAGTTTTCCCCTGGCGAAGTCACTGCCGTACCTCACGTGAAGGCTCGTTCCAGTTGACGCAAGATCCCGTCGGGTTCGCGCAGCCCAAGCTCGACGATTTGATCGGCGCGCGCTTGGGAATCGCTGTTGGCATAGATGCGCAGCTGAGGCGCGTTGCCCGACGGCCGCAGGTGCGCGACGTCGCCATTGCGGAAATAGACGCGCATGCCATCGAGTACGTTGATGCGCACGATGTCGTCAAATCCGAGCGCCGCAGTGAAGAAACGGCTCAGCGTCGCCCTGCGCTGCTGCCAGTCTGCGGTCGCCGGTTCCGCCAGCGGCGCGGGCAGCGCGTTTGGGCGACTACGGTCGAACGCGCGCCCCGCGTCATCGAACTCCACCTCGATCACCTCGCCCGGTGGAATCAGGTGAGCCAGGATGGCCTGGCTAGCCGCGACCGGTACGTTGTCGATCAAACCGGCGCGACTGAAGCGCGCCGGCAGCCGGTTCCACAGTGCGGCCAATCCGCTGCGCTTTTCGGCCGCGGCGAACAAGTTTGCCAAGATGGGCAGCGTCGAATCCCGCGTCGGCAAAGCGGCCAGTGTCCCGGAGGTCAATGCGATATCGGTGCCGGTTAGAAATCCGCCGTTAGCTTCCCAGCCGACGATACGCGCGCGCGTGCCGTCACGGCGCAACTCGTCGAGGGCAGATACAACATAGGGCGAGCCGATCTTGGTCTTCGCGAGCAGAACGCCGCGCTCGGCCATGCGCTGCTCGACGGCGTCATTGGCGCTAATGGGAACCGCGGCGGCATCCGCCTGCAAGTATTCGGCGACCACGATGCCGAGTAAATCACCGGGCAAAAAACGCACGCGCCGGGCGCCTGGTTGGACCTCCGCGGCGGGCAACACCGCGGTCACCAGCGGCCGATCGGAATCGCCATCGGTAGACACGATTGCGTGTAATGGACCGCCGCGTGCTTCGGCAGCGACGGCGAATTCCTCCAGACGGTCCATCTGCTCCTCGGTAATGTTTTCCGTATCGATGGAAACGAACGTGTCGCTGCGCCCGGCGGTGACCACCTCGGCGCCGAGCTCACCGAGGATGTGCGGCAAGATGTCGCGGCCCACCGCCGAATGCTGGTGCACGAGGACGCGCAGGCCGGAGAGGCCGCCGCCGGTGAAGCTCCGCAGGTAGCGATGAACGTAGGCTTCTTCGGCGGCGCGATCGAGCGGCGGCAGGTCGAGCGGCCGCTTGAGCATTCCGGAGGCGTCGAAGGGCGAGTTAGCGGCCGTGCGGCTGTACTCCTCCGCGCGTACCCGCTCGACTTCGCGCGTGATGCCTGGTTCGTCCGACTTCAGGACCTCGCCGATACTCTTGTTGAGCTTGATGCCGTTACGATCGAAAGGAATATGACTGCCGCTCACCATAACGCCGGCGCGTCCGGTGGAGATGGCGTGAGAGATCAATGCGGGCGTAGGGATCTTACCCGAGTTCTCCACCTGGTAGCCTGAGTCAACAATCGCTTGGGCGCACGCGCGCATGATGCGGTCGGTGCTCGGCCGGAGGTCGCCGGCGATGACCACTCCACTGCTCGCGCGCATATCGCCGATGCTCAGAAAATAGCGAAGCGCCGCTTTGACATTGATATAAGCCTCCAGGTCGGTGATGTCTTTGACCAAGCCGCGCAAACCGCTGGTGCCAAAGGCCAACGAAACAGGCGTGTAATTGAGAAACAATGCTCCCCCTCCGTGTCCGATCAGCTAATAATAGGCTGCCTCGAAATGGGTTCGCTGTATAGTATAGACGATATTGAATAGAAATAGCGCGAAGCCCGTTTGTTTACGTTCTCGCAATCGCGGAAATATAAAAACCACTTGGTGGGGAAGCCGGGTTGATGGGGGAAACGGCGAACCAACCTCGCCGGAAACACGCCCTTTTATTCGGATCAGGATTGACAGGCTAGGGAGCGATAGGAGGAGGGGCCACCATCGACCCGACCACAATCGCAAACCCAATAATCACAGCAGCCATGATGATGGCAATCCCGAGGTTTCCCTTTTTCAGCTCCTCCCACTCGTCCACAGGGGTAAGCCAAGTGAAAACCCTCAACAAGATCCAGAGGGAAATAGCCATCGTAATGGCACCGACTAATCCCCAGCCAAAAGCTTTCAGATAGTCAACCAATAACACCGTCATTCTTCTCTCCGGAATAAATCGTCTGTGTCAGCTCTATTCGAATTGAGCCGAAGCGAGACTACTTCGGATTGGATCTTGTAGTCAAGGATGGCCGCTGCGAAAGGGAAGGAGCTTCGCAATCAGAGAGATTCACCCTTCATCTAGCCGTTTTTAACCTTCTGCACATCTCAGACCCAGCTAGCACATTTTCCTTCTGTTGAACATCCCGTTGGACAAAACCAAACCAGCCTCGAGGTTATAGTTGGAAAAGCTGTCATCGATTTAATCTCGATTTCCTAATTTGTCATAGCGCGCACCCTGGCATTGCCTTTGCTCCGAAATCGTCCGCATACACAAAACTATGACCGATGCCCCTACCGCTACCACGAGGAGGTTATCTGCATGCTTTTTGTAGTCAGCTACAGAAAAAAACATGCCAGCTCGAAAACGAGAAAAAGTTTCTTTGCCGAATACAACGAGCAGCCATCAGTCGAGCAGGTTCAAGCGCTAGTGAACAGCACAAGCGGCGGCAATTTTGCGGAAAAAACCATTGCATTTCAGAAATGCCCGGGATTCGATACCGACGAACTGACTAAAGCAGGTATTACGGTGTTTCGCTTTGAACCCGGAGCGCAGATTGGTAGCCCTGGCACCGGTCTTGAAGGTCCAACCGCGGATTCGAAATACGATGAAACATAATCGTTAGCGTAGTGGCTCAGAATTTCGAGGACTAATACAATGCCTCCCAGTCTTCCGCAAAGCGAGATCGGCGCGGGGGTTGGCCAGAATGACATGTAAATAGGTCGCTCAATTTAAGAGACACTCGCCTAGGGTCCAAACCTTTGCCCCCTTTACTCTAACCCGCCTTCTCGATCGCCGCCCCGACAATTTCGTTCACGAGCGACCCCGAGCGCCTGAAGTCCACATCCCGACTTTGTAACCTTACATCGGAGCCGGACCATCCCCGGATCTACCGGCCGGCTGACCCGGCGATAATTCTTTTCATTATTGTTCAATATTAGACAGCAACTCCTGTTGGATCGGCGCAGCATGGGACCGAAAAAGAAATGAATATCCCAACGCGGCGTAAAGCTCGCCCGAAAACAGGAAGGTAACATGGCTTTCTATGCTGTGGATGTGCGAGACCGAGTGATCCAGCGGGTAGCGCGGGAATACAACGGGGTGGACAACCAGCGTGTATTTCTGATCGAAGCCGGTTCCGCGAAACAGGCGTGGGCCAAGGCGAGCCGCTCATCGGCAGCGACCGGCAGCACCGAATGCGAATGCTGCCGCCACCATCATTGCAGCGATTGTGAAGAATGCTCCGTCGCTAAACAATTCTCGGACTACTGGATTTGTCACTGCTGCGGAAAATTAAACCTGCGTGTTCCAAACTTGCATTAAAAAGGAGGTGTTTTATGGATTGGGAGAAAATTAAGCTAGGTGCGTGGAGTGCCATCGGCGGCGCGGCCCTATTGGCCGTCGTCGGGTTCAACTGGGGTGGATGGGTTACCGGCGGTGCGGCAGCTTCAATGGCTCAGGCCACCGCTGCAGATGCCGTCGCCGAGCGCTTGGGATCGATTTGTGTCGCCCAGTTTAACCGGGACTCCGACAAGGGACAGAAGCTCAATGAAATGAAGGCGAAGGATTCTTGGGACACAGGCCGCTATATAGAAAAGCAGAGCTGGGCAATCATGCCGGGTGAGGACAAACCCGACAGCAGGGTTGCCGATGCGTGCGCCAAGCAGCTTGCGCCGAAAGCGTAATAAACCGCGGCGGCGATCGCCTGTCAATTGCCGGTTGACGACAACTGAATTTGAAGAATGGGTGGGCCGGGCTCACGGGAATTTTCTTGCTTATTCTCCCGTCGACGACCTGTGCTCGAAGCGCCGGCGTTCGAGGGCGTTGAAAAGCGCGGTGCGCTTGGATGCGGCGACGCGGATGAGTCCAGGCAGGCGTTTGAGGCGGCAATGATCGACAGCAAAGCGTTTTTTGCGCTCAGCCTATCAATCCCAAGGATAAGGAGCGAGTTACATGACTAAAGGCCATGACAGTAAGAAACAGAACAAAAAGAAACCACTCAAGACCTTGATGGAAAAAAGGGCAGCGAAAAAGGCCAAGAGAGAGAACAAAGTATTTTCGCTTAGTATCAAATGATTCTCTCTTTGCGAGAGAAGCGCCGGATAACATCGGCGCTGCCGCCGACTCGCGAATTATCGAGGTGCGGCCGTGTTCCGTTCGGTCTCCTTAGTCTCGTTTTTGCACCTTGAGAGCATTGTCTACCTGTTCCTCCGCCGCGATTTTGGTTTTGCCCATTACTTCGGAAATCTCGCAAATCAGGTTCTTTCTTGCCCTGTCCAACACCTGGCGGTCGCGGGGCGACAGCGCTTTTGTCCCGTTCAACTCAGTTAGTGTTCCAATGATCTGAGCGAGATCCAATGCCGACCCGGAGGCTAACAGCTTCGAATTGTCGATGGCGCGTTGCTTCCACCTCATGCCTGTGGTTGGTACAATTATAGGTTCGACTCCCTGGCTGAGTCGGCGTAGTAGCCTTGGGATTTCGGACTTTTCCATTAGCTGCCTGATCCCCAGGGTCTTAATTTTGTCTACAGGGACGAATAACACATTGCCACTATCGTCCATGACGGCCAACGGGTAGAAGTTCATCGGCCGGCCGCCAAAATCTTTTTTGACCACGGGGCCAACGCGACAGGGGCCTTGGTTCGGATAAACAACCGTTTTCCCAGCATTCAGTATCATTCGATTCTCCTTTTCCGATTCACACCAGGCGATCCGATGCTCAAACTCTCTCGTTTCACTGATTGGCGTCGCCTGCTAACCAGCGAATCAATGAGAATATGCCATACGACCGGATCTATCGCGGGAGCGGCATAGTTCGCTGCGGGGTTGGAAATCTATAAAATCGTTGGACCGTGTTTTGGTATCTGCTCGGATATCCCAGGATTTTCCCCGCCAGACTCAGTCTCGGTCTCTGTCTCGGTCTTTCCCTTGTCGTTCTTACGTTCTAACCGTCGGGCAAATTTCTTCTGTTGCTTTTCCCTTCGTGCCGTCTCCTTCTGCCGTTTTTTAAATGTCTCGCTTGCCATAAACACTCCTTTGTCTCGTCGATCATTGTCGTCGGTTTCTATCCGTTTCGTTTAAGCCACTCCAGCATCGCGCTCACACTGCCCGTAGCCAGGCAAATGCTCGTGTCCGCCGCTCCATAGTAGAGGTGGATGGTGTCGCCGTCAGGCAGAAGGGTATATCCGCAAGGAAAGACGACGTTGTCTACATCCCCACGTTGCTCGTAGGTTTCTTGCGGCCCAAAGATCCACTCGTCGCCGCGCGTCAAGCATCGCTCCGGCGCGTGCAAATCAAACAGAGCAAGTCCCAGTCGGTAAATTGCACCCGCAGCCGTTTGGCGCACACCGTGGTAAATCACCAGCCAACCCTCTGACGTTTCAATAGGCGGCGGCGACAGGCCGATTTTGTTAGCATCCCACCAGCCGCCGCGGCGCGCCTCCAGCATCATCTTGTGGTGGCCCCAGTTCCGCAAGTCGGGAGAGTAAGATATCCACATGTGTGCGCGCGGAGCACTGACGGGGCGATGGATCAAAGCCCATTGGCCGCCAATACGCCGAGGAAACAGGGCCGCATCCTTATCCTCCGGCGGCATGATCACCCCGTAGCGCTCGAAAGCATGAAAATCCGTAGTGAGCGCCAAAGACACTCCCGGGCCGTCGCGTGTGAACGCGGTATAAACGACCGCATACTTGCTCAATTCCGGTACATAGGTGATGCGCGGATCTTCGATGCCCCACAGTTCTTCCGGGAAATGTTCAGGGTCGGGCGACAATGTGGGCTGTGATTCAATCCGCCAGTTGTCCCTGCCATTGGCCGAACGAGCAACGGTAAGATGCGAATGGCCCCGGCGGTCTTCGACACGGCACAAGAGCAGGGTCGTGCCATCGGGCAGCAGAATGGCTCCGGGATTAAACACGCTATTGATCGGATAAGGCCAATCGGCGGCACTCAGGATTGGATTGGTCTTATGACGGCGAAAAAGTTCTGGATGTTGATTGGTCATCGAGCTCCTGTTTCCACGGACACCAGTGCGGTCTCGGCCAAGCGCAGTTCCAGACACCGCCTGGAGAAATGCGAGGGAAGACTCTGCGCCCTGGTTTTCGTTGGGGCGGTCGGGATGCAAGCCGTCTCGACAACCGCCTGTTGTCGGATCGTAGATCGGCAGGTTGAGGTCGTTGCGACCGAGGAACCAGTCAAAGGCGCGCCGCGCTTCCTTGTGCCACCGTTGATCACCGGTAAGGCGATGCGCCGCGAGGCAGGACGAGACCATGGCTTGCGCCTCCACCGGCTGCTGATCGAAGCGCGCACGCTGACCGCCGCGTTGATAAAAACCGTTGGAACCGATAGGCACAAAATGACCGCCGTTCGTTTCGGCTCGTTGCAGATCTGCCAGCCATTGAAGCGATTCCAGTCCGGCTTCGATCATTTCATTGTCGGGTATGCGTTGGCCGCATATGAGTAACGCGTGCGGCAGCGCGCCGTTACAATAGGTTAGCGATTCTTCATACCAGCGCCATTCGTCTGTCCGGTTTTGGCCATACAAGTCGAGTAACCGTCCGGCCAACACCTCACGGACCAGAGTGATTCTGCGATCACCGGCAAAACGCTGCAGGTATTCGTCGATACCCATAAGCGCGAATGCCCACGCTCGCGGGCTGGTCGTGTCTAGAATGGCGGGCAACGCCTTCTCGAATACCCAGCCGGCCATACTCTGGAGCGCCGGCGTGTTGGAGTGGCCCAATACGGTGCCCAGCGCCCACAACGCGCGGCCATGACTGTCGTCGGAGCCGTTCTCCTCCAGCCAGTTGCGCTGATAGCTCATGAAATTTCGGAAGCGTCCGGTCTTCGCATTGAAGGCGTACCAGACGAAGGCGAAATAGCGTGACGTTAGATCCGCGCTCTCTTCGCTGCCGAGCTCTTCCAGGAGGGTGCTGACCGTCAGGGCGCGGGCGTTGTCGTCGATGGTGTACCCCTCATGATAGTTGGGCACGGTGAAAATGGCGTGTTGAAACATACCGGTATCATCCGTCATGCGCCGCAAGTGATCGAGTTTCAGAGGGGGCAGTTCGGCCGGACGTTTATCGAGCGGTTTCACGACAAAACCGGGAGGAGTAAAGTGCCGCCGTTCGGATCGCGCGCGCCGAAAGCTCGCCATATAGCGTCGCGCTACTTGCGGCCAGATCATATCGCGCCCATAGAGATAAGCGCGCTTGCGCATCCCGTGGCGAGTCGCTTCGTCATCCAGCAATCGGGTCACCTGATCCGCTAACGCCGCCGGATCACGGAAGGGCACGAGCACTCCTCGCCCGTCGTCCAGCATTTCTTCAGCATGCCAATAGGGTGTCGAAATCACCGCCTTACCCGCCCCTACGGTATAAGCGAGCGTACCCGAAACGATCTGCGCCGGATTCAGATAAGGCGTGATGTAAATATCCGCGGCGCCGATGAACTCAACGAGTTCCTCCACGCTGACAAATCGGTTGTAAAAGATCACCTGGCCTTCGACGCCTTTCTCTTGAGCCAGCCACTGCAGTGACAACCGATAAGTTTCGCCATCCTGTTTCAAAACATGCGGATGGGTCGCGCCAACAATGAAGTACACCACGTTGGGATGCTTGGCCAAGATGGCGGGGAGAGCAGCGATGACATTCTCGATTCCCTTGTTCGCCGACAATAGGCCAAAACTAAGCAGTACGACTTTGCCTTCGACGCCAAACAAGTCTTTATGGAAACTCGGATCGACAAAAGGCATATCCGGGATACCGTGGGGAATCGAATCAATTTTCTCCGGCGCCACATGATAGACTTGCTCGAGAAATTCCACGCCGCGCTTGCTCATGACAACCAAGCGGTCCGATAGAGCCGCGACTTCTTGTAAAACTCGACGTTGATGCGCGTCGGGTTCGCGCAAAACAGTGTGCAGGGTCGTAACAATGGGCACGCGCAGATCGCGGAGCAGGGCCAGGATGTGGCTGCCCGCCCGTCCTCCGAAGATGCCGTATTCGAACTGCAGGCATACGAGGTCCACGCTATTGATATTCAGAAAGTCCGCCGCCCGCCGGTAGGATTGAAGATCCTTTTCGGTCAGTTCGAAGCGCACACGAGTCGGATAGGCGTAACCCTCTTCGACGTCGTTGACCGGCACTGCGATGCAAGTTGTATCAGGGTGTTCTGCAGCAATGGCCTCACACAAGTCGGTGGTGAACGTGGCGATACCGCACTGTCGTGGCAAATAGTTGCCGATAAAAGCAATCCGATTGATCCGGGAATGGTGGAGGCTCGGCTCCATAGGGAAAATCTCCTTGCTGGCAGTCGCACCTCGCGATTCCCAGTCATTTTCCGGCCCATAAACGCAAAGAGGCGGTTACCCTGGGAACCGCCTCTCCAATACTCGGAAAAATTAGACCGAGTGTGTTTTATTTGGACGTTGGGTTTCAGTTGTTACATTGCTCGTGAGTATACCAGATGCAGACGATAAAGATACCCCATCAATCATTTGCCTAGGACAACCGATGCTAACGGCCTTGCGTCCGAACTCGGCAAACGGCTGACAACTTGAAAGTCAGGGGAAGGGAAGCGTCGCGAGCTTTACGAGGGAAAAGAACCGCTATGGTCAGGTCACCAGCGTTGAAAACTCAAGCAGCGTAGATATGGACAGAACCTTCTTCTATGCGGTGGCCGCGTGTGATCAGCTTCACGATGCTGCAGACGTTGCGGCTGACGTTATCCATATCCGACGCCGGAAAGCCGTCCTTCACGTACCTTCCGATCAACTTTTGCTCCCCCACGGTAACGACGTGAAGATAGTCTGCACTGTCAGCATTAAAATAATGCTCCGTTCCGGGAGCCGGGCGGTCCAAATCGTTTTGCAATTTTGTCGAAATTTTTATTCCCACGAACAATCGGTGACCCACCTCAAGCATTTTTCTTTCTCCTTTGTGCTGCAGGCTATCATGCCCTTACAGAAATCACTATGGCAAATCGGCCGCTTCGCGGCTTGAGTTGAACGGCCAGCGGAAGCCTGCGAAGTTACGTGACGTGAATGAGTCACCCAAAAAAGGAATGCGATTGACACGGTGAGGATCAACAACCTAGCGTGACCTACCTATGGAAGCGAAACAAGGCGGTCGATCTCACCGCTTCGCTATTTTTTCGTGTTCCCTCTCAATCCGCAGGTTGGCTTGCTTGATCCAATAGTCAGACTCTTGGTGCGCGTCCGGATCATTGTATCCAAGAAAATACTGGTTACCATCTACGCCCTCTTCCCCAATTTTATCCGTCTTGATCAAATCCCCAACAATCACGAGATGGTTTGAATTCTGCTCGACCCCTCGCACTTCTGTTCGCACAGTGTCGTTCTCGTCGATGGCTTCGACAAGCGCCCAGCAAACTACGGCCCGATTGGAAATCTCTATTTGTCTATTTTCCGATTCCCGGCAATGAACGGCTTTCCAACCTGACTGTGCCACGATAATTTGATGAATCTTCCATCCTTTATTTAAATTCATATTTCCTCTAATTTCCTCTATTCGGCCATCAGGGGGTTTGAATTATTATGCTGCGCTGACTTGACAGCAATTACTGTCTAATATTGAACAGTCGTGAAAAGTTTTATTGCTGGGCGCGCAGGCCGTCGATGCGAGAATAGTCTTGCTCCGAACCCGAGCCCGATCGCGACTCATCGGGTTTTCGCTCCTGCGATAAGCCGTTCTATTGGTATCGAACGAGAGGAACTGGTCGGGGCGACCGGATTTGAACCGGTGACCACACGCACCCCAAGCGTGTGCGCTACCAGGCTGCGCTACGCCCCGACACGGGTTTGAGTAAGCGCATATCTAACACTCCCGGTCGGCCAAATCAATTTATTCTATGTAAACCCCGCCTCTTGAGGCGGCACAACTTTATGGGGTTTCCAAAGGGGGCGAGCATCCCCTTTGGTCAAGGGCGGGGTCAAAACCCCGCACGCGAAGTGGCTTCGTTTATCGGTTGGCGGAAATTTTGCATTGACGAATTGGCACGAACTCGTCATAGTCGCCGTATCGCGTCGATTCGGCGTGCGGCGATGAAGCTACTCGAAAACGTGCGCGTGCTCGATCTGACCAATGTCTTGGCGGGGCCGTTTTGTTGCTATCAGCTCGCCCAACTTGGCGCGGACGTCATCAAGATCGAGGCTCCATCGACCGGCGATCTGGCGCGCCAGCTTGGCGCAGATGCGGAATTGAATAGGCGCTTGATGGGCGCGTCATTTCTCGCCCAGAATGCGGGGAAACGCTCGCTGACCATCAACCTAAAAAGCCGCGCGGGTAAAGCGGTCTTTCGCCGGCTTGTGGCAACGGCGGATGTTGTCGTGGAAAATTTTCGCCCCGGGGTCATGGACCGGCTCGGCTTTGGATACCCCGAACTCAACAAAGTCAAGCCCGATCTAGTTTATTGTGCCATCTCCGGCTTCGGCCAGAACGGCGCCCTGAAAGATAATCCCGCTTACGACCAGATCGTGCAGGGCCTGTCCGGAGTTATGAGCATTACCGGTGACAGAGAGACGGCTCCGCTCCGCGTCGGTTTTCCAGTGGCCGACACCATCGGCGGCATCACCGCGGCATTCGCCGTCGCTGCCGCGCTGTTCCGGCGCGAGCGCAGCGGCGAAGGGGAATTTATCGATGTCTCCATGCTCGAATCCACGCTCGTAGCCATGGGCTGGGCAGTGTCCAATTGGCTTATCGCCGGCGTCAAGCCCGAACCGTTGGGCAATGAGAATATGACCGCCAGCCCGTCGGGAACATTCAAAACCGGCAAAGGGCTTTTGAACATTGCGGCCAACAAGCAGGAACAGTTCGAAATCCTCTGCGAGATTATTGGCCGCAAAGAACTTGCCACCGACCCGCGTTATAGCGATCGCGAGGACCGCAAAAAAAGGCGCTTTGACTTAAGGGATGAGATCGAATTGGCGCTCACGGCCAAATCCGCCAAAGAATGGGCGCTGCTATTTAATCAACATGGAGTTCCCGCGGGTGAGGTTTTGTCGATTCCCGAGGCGCTGCAGCAGCCCCAGATCGCCGAGCGCGGGCTGGTCGAGCGATTTCCAAACACCGCCGGCATCGATCGTGAGATTGCCGTGGTTCGGTCTGGATTCCATCTGGCCAGTGGCGACCCTGCGCCAGCCGGGCCGCCGCCCAAGTTGGGCGCCGACACCGAGAACATATTGAGGGAATTGGGTTACGACCGGAACACGATTGACAAACTACGAGAAAGTGGCGCCGTGTAATCGCGGTGGGCGCGCGCTTAGGGATTGTTAAAAATTAAGTTTTCCAATTCTCCATCCTGCTATTTTGAACATAGCGCAGCGGAGTGAAGAATCTCGACCGAGATCCGAAGTTTATCCTGAGCGCAGCCGACGCACCGCGATGACAGAAACTCGAGTGACAACTCATTTGTAAAATTATTATTTCTTAGTCGCTTGGAAACTTTTAATGACAAAACGAAACCAGCAAAATTCGCCCGAAGCATGGTGGGCATCCTCGATCATCGAAATGAAACCCGGCATGATCCGCTATCGCGGCTATGCCGTCGAAGATTTGATTGGTCGCGTGAGCTTCGCCGAAATGGTATGGCTATTGACTCGCGGTGAGCTGCCAAAGCCGGCCGAAGCAAAACTTCTCGAAGCCGCGCTCGTGGCCGCTGTAGACCACGGGCCCCAGGCGCCGTCCATCGCGGTGGCGCGCATGGCGATCACCTGCGGCATTGGCATTAACAACGCCATGGCCTCGGCGATCAATGTTTTGGGCGATATCCATGGCGGCGCCGGCGAACAGTGCGTCGCATTCTACAACTCAGTGGCGAAGCGTCTCGACCGGACACGCGCTAATGCAAAGGAGCGGCGGACGATCAATGCCGCGGTCGAAGCCGAGATCAATTTACTCGCAAACCAGGGAATCCAACATGTTCCCGGTTTCGGTCATCGCTTCCACCCCACCGATCCGCGCGCGCCGCGCCTTTTGGAGCTGGTGGAGAAAGCCGCGGCTGCCGGCCATGTCACCGGCCTTTTTGCCGCCATCGGACGCGTTACCGAGGAATCGCTGGCGCGCCGAAAAGGCCGAACGATTCCGATGAACATCGACGGCGCCACCGGCGTTGTTTTCGCGGAGCTCGGGTTTCCGCCGACGTTGTGCCGCGGACTCTTCGTATTGTCGCGTTCGGTGGGGGTTATGGCGCACGCCTGGGAAGAAAGCCAGTCCGGCGAACGGAACAAAGGTCCCATGCCGCGACACTTGCTCTGGACCTACAAAGGACCGAAGCCGCGGCCGTTCAATAAGAATAGGGCATCGTAACACTTGTGAATTCGCCGCTCGTTGACTATACAAGGCGTTGTTTCTGCCAACCACAAGCTCCAAGACAAGGAGGAGGACTCATGCGCAAGCGGATTTTTGGGTTCGTAGCGGTCTTCGCCGCCACTCTTTTCGCGTCGGCGGTTCACCCGCAGCCGGCGCTCAAGATGATGATCCCCGCCAACCCAGGGGGTGGCTGGGACCAGACCGGGCGCCAACTCGCGGCGGCGATGCAAAGCGCTAAGCTTGTGTCGTCCGTACAATTCGAAAATAAGGGCGGCGCCGGCGGCACCATCGGCCTGGCGCAGTTCATAAATTCGTCGAAAGGCGATCCGAACGCCGTGATGATCGGTGGCATGGTCATGATCGGCGCTATCTATCTGGAAAACTCCCCGGTCAATCTCTCCATGGTTACGCCCCTCGCCCGCCTTACCGGTGAATATGAAATTATCGTGGTGGCGGCAAATTCGCCGCACAAGACGATGGCCGACCTCGTCAAAGCTCTGAAAGCCAATCCCGGCGGCGTTTCCTGGGGCGGCGGCTCCGCCGGCGGCACCGACCACATTCTCGCCGGATTGATCGCGCGGGCCGCGGGCGTCGAACCGAGCAAGATCAACTATGTCCCGTTCAAGGGCGGTGGCGAGGCAATCGCCGCCATCATTGGTGGCCATGTGACCGCCGGTATCTCCGGCGTCGGTGAGTTCGCCGAGCAAATCAAAGGCGGTCGCATGCGCGGGCTGGCGGTCTCCAGTCCGGCGCGCATCGACGGCGTCGCCACGCTCAAGGAACAGGGGCTCGACGTAGAATTGGCGAATTGGCGTGGTATTTTCGGCGCGCCGGGAATTGCCATTCCCCAGCGCGACGCGCTCATAAAACTGACTCGCGGCGCCACCGAGTCGGCGTCCTGGAAGACAACTCTTGAGAAACTCGGCTGGTCGCCGATTTTCTTGGCCGGCGATGAGTACAAGAAGTTCATCGATGACGACACTAAACGGATAGGCGGTATCATCGATTCGCTCGGGATCAAGAACAAGTAACCACCCCGCCCGAGTATGAAGTTCAAGCCCGCGGAACTTGTCCTTTCACTGGCGGTCCTGTCGCTGGGGATTGCGGTGGCGGTGGGAACGTCGCAGCTATCGGGCGCCGGCGGTTATGCCCGGATAGGACCCAACGTCTCACCCGCAGTTATCGCCGGCGGCCTGATCCTCCTCGGCTTGTGGCTGATTTATGAAGCCCTTTCGGGGGGCTGGCGCAACGGGGTCCCCGATGACCCGGCGCTGCGCGGCGAGCATCGTTTTCACGCCGGCGCGTTCGTCTGGGTCAGCATCGGGTTGTTCTTGCAAATTCTTTTAATCCATCGCGCGGGCTTCGTGCTCGCCCAAGCCGCACTGTTCGCCTGCGTCGCGCGCGGTTTCGGCAGCGCGAAGGTCCTTCGCGATATCGCTCTCGGAATCGTTCTTGGTGTCGCGGTTTTTCTTTTCTTCGTAAAATTTCTCAACGTCAACCTGCCGGCTGGCTGGTTAAAACCGATTCTCGGTGGCGCGGGTATTTGACGACTCATGACCGAAGCCTTTAGCTCATTGCTCAACGGTTTTAACATCGCGCTAACGCCGTTGAATCTTTTGTGGGGATTCATCGGTGTGACGCTGGGCACGTTCATCGGAGTGCTCCCCGGCGTCGGACCGGCGCTCACCGTGGCGATGCTCATGCCCCTCACCATCAAACTCGATGCGACGGGCGCATTGATTATGTTTGCCGGCATTTACTACGGCGCCATGTACGGTGGTTCGACGACCACGATCCTGCTCAACACACCGGGGGAATCGGCGTCCATCGCCACCGCGCTGGAAGGAAATTTGATGGCGAAAAACGGCCGCGCGGGGCCGGCACTCGCCACCTGCGCCATCGGCTCGTTCGTCGCCGGGACGATTGCGACAATCCTGGTGACCCTACTGGCGCCGATAGTAGTCGAAGTCGCACTGAAATTTGGCCCTGCGGAATATTTCGCTCTCATGGTCTTCGCTTTCACCACCGTGTCGGCGGTCATCGGCAGTTCCACGGCGCGCGGCCTGACGAGCTTGTTTTTGGGGCTGCTGTTTGGCGTTATTGGCATCGATAGCCAGACGGGCAGATCACGTTTCGCCTTCGGCGTGCCGGAATTGTTGGACGGCATCGATGTGGTCGTGCTTGCCGTTGGCCTCTTCGCCGTCGGCGAAGCGCTCTATGTCGGCGCCTACACCAGCCGGATCGAGGAAAAAATCGAACAGATCAAAGGTTCTTTGTGGATGTCCAAACAAGACTGGAAACGCTCCCTGCCCGCTTGGCTGCGCGCCACGTTCATTGGCTTCCCTTTCGGTTCGATTCCCGCGGGTGGCGCCGAGATTCCGACGTTCCTGTCCTACGCGATGGAAAAAAAATTGACTAAATTTCCCCACGAGTTCGGTAAGGGCGCCATCGAAGGCGTGGCCGGGCCTGAAGCAGCGAATAACGCTTCGGTCACCGGGGCGCTGGTGCCCCTTTTAACCCTCGGCATCCCGACGTCGGCCACCGCGGCGGTGCTTATTGAGCGCGTTTCAGAACTACGGCATCCAACCTGGGCCACTGCTGTTTCAAACGCAGGGCGACTTGGTTTGGGGACTTCTGGCGAGTCTATACGTCGGCAACGTGTTGCTGCTTATCCTCAATCTTCCCCTTATTGGTATATGGGTGAAGGTTTTGGCGATACCGCGCCCGGTGCTTTACGCCGGGATTTTAGTTTTTGCGACCCTCGGCGCCTATAGCCTGCATCAATCCGTAGTGGATCTTGTTATTCTCTATGTTTTTGGACTGCTCGGATTCGTTATGCGCCGTTGGAATATTCCGGTTGCGCCCGCCGTCATCGGCTTGATTCTTGGGCCGCTGGCGGAAACGCAAGCGCGCCGCGCCCTGGCCATCAGCCAGGGCGATGCCACCGTTTTCATTACCCACCCTATCTCCGCAGGGATACTCTTCGTGTCGCTCCTGCTCCTTACCGTCCCGCTGTTTTTTCAGCGCGCGCGAAAAAGCTAACGGCGCGATTTCAGCCGGCCATCAAAGAGCGTAAAAAGCTTTCGGGTTATCGAAGAGAATTTTTTGCACGGCGGATTGCGGAATTTCGCCTTTGTCCGCCCGCCCTTGAAGAATTTTTCTGAACTCAAGTTCCATCGAAGGGTCCCGGTGCGTGTAGTCCGAACCGACCATCAGATTATCCTCGCCGACGCATTTGAGAATGTAAGGAAGGTCCTCATCTACCTGGCAGGTAATGTAAACGCGGTTGTCCTTGAATAGATTCGACGCGAGTTGAAGTTCGGGAATGCCGAGCACGCCAGTGGTCTCGCGTCCCTGTTGGCGGTGCTGCTGGCGTCGCAGATCGTAATCGACGAACGGCGCCCACATCGAACCGGCCTCGATGCAACCGATGCGCAGCTTGGGAAACTTTTCCGGTATTTTGTGCACCAAGAGCCCCATCACGCCATTGATGGCAGCCGCTTTCGTGCGCATGAATTGGCCGTGGGAAAATTCCCGAGCCGACGAGAAGTCGGGAATGCCGGAACCGGTATGAAAACAGATCGGCAAGTCGAGTTTCTCCGCCGCCGCGTAGAGCGGCTCGAAATAGGGATCCGCGGGGTACTTGCCGGCTTCGCGGTCGCCTTTCTTGAGCACGCCGCAGGCGCCATGCTCCTTGGACCAGCGCAATTCTTCAACCGCCACATTCATGTCCTGGAGCGGCGGCATGCAAACCCAACGCAGTCTTCCGCCCGACTGGGAGCAACGATCGCCTAGCCAGCGATTGTAGCTGCAACGCAGCGCCACATTGATCTCCGGTTTCTCCGTCCATTCCATCAAGAAAAGCGTCGGATACATGACCTGGATATCGGTCCCCAGTTCGTCCATGTGCTTGAGACGGGCGTTAACATCCAGCAACTCCCGCGTCTCGACGGTGGTCCCAGAATCTTTGTCACTGCGGACAAAGCGCACCTGGCGCTTCCCCTCGATCATCCAATAACGCGCCGGCGGCAAGTTCGGATTAGGGTTGGCCGGAAAAGCCGTAGTCGGTTTGTATTGCATATCGGACTCGCGCATGTACTCCCAGGTCGCTTCGGTTTCGTCGATATGAGTGTCGGCATCGATGATTCCCATTACCAGGATCCTCCTCAGAGTTTTCGCTTAGCCCAACTCGGCCTTGAAACCATAAAACCCTTGTGGATTATCCCAAGCGATTTGATGCTTGTCCGCTGCAGAGACGTCGTCACGGCTCATGAATAATTTGACGGTGTTTGGCCAAGAGCTGTCCCAATGCGGATAGTCGGACGAATAGAGCAGCTTATCCGCGCCGATGCGCTGGATAACGTAGGGCAGTGTCGATTCTTCCAATTCAAAGGCGTAATAGATTTGCCCGCCGGTCATATATTCACTTGGTTTGCGTTTGAGCTGCGGCGCTTCGCGCGCGCCCCGTTTCTCAAACTCTTCGTCGAGCCGATCCATCAAGAACGGTACCCAGCCGCAGCAACCTTCTAGCGCCGCCATGCGCAATTGGGGAAATACCTCAGGTACTCCGGCAAAAATCAGCCCCGTCAGGGCGGCCATGCACTCGAAAGGGAAAGAAACGCTGTGCACCGCGATAAAGCTATCGAATCTTCCGTGCATGCGTTCCGCCGCCCGGATGCCGCCGTGGAGCGCCAATCCCACGCCGAGCCGCTCGACCTCCTCATAGAACGGCCAGAACTCACGCTTGCCGATGTCCTGGTCGCGCACGTTGGTGGGCATCATGACGCCGACGAAGCCCAATTCCTCCACCGCCCGGCGTGCCTCTTTCACAGCCGCGGGAACATCGTGCAGCGCGATCATCGCCACGCCTTTGAGGCGCCGGGCATCGGTGGCGCAAAACTCCGCGAGCCAGTCGTTATACGCCCGCGCGATGTCGAGGGCCAAATCGGTTTCCTTCTCGGCGGCGAGCGAGAGATGGCTCGGAAAGATCGCCTGGATGTCGATGCCATCGAGGTCCATATCGGTCAATTGAACCTTCGGGTCTTCGTTGCGCTTGCCCAACGTCCCGCCAAAGCTTCGGTCCCAGGCTTCTGAATGCATGAGCGGTCGGTCGCGATATTCTCGCTTTAAATGTCTCTTGAGACTCTCGTTGGATTCGCTCACATGACCATCGGCATCAATGATTGGAAACGTTTTCATATTCGACTCCTTATCGCGATGTAATCCAGTGCGCCCGTCATCGGCATCTCTTCAGCACGCCATTCGCGCCACGTAGGTTTACCGTCCGATACCGGATTCTGAATTCCCCTCTTCCGGCTCATTTCCTCGTCATGTCATTGAGCAGCTTTTCCCAACGAAGCAGGTCTTTCTCGTATTTATCCGTTGACAGCCCGCGTTCAGGACGCCATTTCTTGAATCCCTGGTCCTTGGTGGCGCTCCCGTAGTAGAATTTTTCCAAGATTGCCTGTCCGTCGGAGCTCAATAAAAAATCCGCCATGAGCAGCGCACCGTGGGGATGGGGTGGATTGAGCGCAACCGCCGCGCTGCCCACGTTAGTCGGTACTATTTCCATGGGGCACCCATTCCAACGGCGCGCCCTTCGAGGCCGCAAGCAAAGTATAGGTGAAATCGGGCGAGGCAGAGGCAACGGCGTGCGTGAATGAAGAAACCCGGATTACACTTTGCTCCATCCGGGCTACGAAGGGGAATCCTCCATTTTCATGATCTGTGGGTGAGCGTAAGCTCATGACACACTTCGTGGTGAATTCTCTTCCGTCCTTTGCGTTCTCTGCGGTAAAGTTCCCCTCTATGGAGAAAGAAAAAGAACCAGGATGATGATCGCAGATATCTTCATTGGCCGTCCTCTTTGGCGGGGTCACCTTCATCCCTATGTCACTACAGCCGTTACTCCCCTTGCAAAGTCTTCCCCGAAAGCTCCGATAATGTCGCGGTCGGTGTCGCGAACTCATAATCGGTCAAAACTTCGATAAGCGCCGACCGGTCGGCGGCCAAGGCTTGCTTGAATGCCGGCAAAAATTCTTCATCGCGGGTGACCTTGAGTCCCAACGCGCCGTAGGCAGCGCCGAGTGCGGCCAAATCCGGATTTTCCAGCTCCATGCCATACGAGTGGCCGGGAAACATCGCTTCTTGATGCATCCGAATCGAATTGTAGCCGCCGTTGTTGTAGACGATGGTGATGATCTTGGCGCCATACTGCTTTGCCGTCGCAATCTCTTGCCCAGTCATGAGAAAGCCGCCGTCGCCGACGTGCGCGACCACCGGGCGATCTGGATGGGCAAGTTTAGCTGCGACCGCGGAAGGTACGCCGGGCCCCATGCAGCCAAGCGTCGGGGAAATATAGGAGTTGGGTTGCTCGAACTCTATATAGCGCTGCGGCCATTGGCCGAAGCTGCCGGCATCCGTCGCGGTGATGGCATTGGCCGGCAGCGCCGCTCTTAGATCGGCCATCACGCGCTCCATCGACACGCGCCGCGTGGGTCGTTCGCCGGGCACGCAGTATCGCTTCTGCCCCGCATGCTGTTCCGCGATCCAAGAAGCGCGGCTTTCATTGGGTCGCGGGCCGGGATGTTTCAGCGCTTCTAAGAGAGCCTGCCTGGCGTCGGCGACGATGCCTATTTCGGGCCGCGCGTTTTGCCCGATGTTTTGCTCGTCGGCGTCGATCTGAATGAACGGCTGCCCGGTGCGCGGGAATGAAAAAGCACCCGTGGTCTGCTGGTTCAACCGGCAACCGAGCACGATGATCAGGTCCGCCGCATTGGCGGCCAAGTCGCGCGCTGCCTTGTTGGCGTTCGATAGATTGCCGACGTAATTAGGATGGCTGTTGGGAAACGCATCCTGCCGTTTGTAAGATGTCAGCACCGGAATGTGAAATCTTTCTGAGAAATCGATCAGCTCTTGCCAAGCTCCGGCGTACTGCGTTCCTGAACCAACCAGAACGATCGGCTTCTTGGCGGCGTTGATCCGTCCGATAGTCTCCTCGATCAATTTGGGATCGGGACTCGGTTGCGCCGTCGGATATGGATCGATCATCGCGATATCGGCTTTGTCTTCGATCACATCCCGCGGCAGCGACACGACGACGGGTCCTGGTCTGCCGGTGCGAGCGATATGAAACGCCCGGGTCATCACCCGTGGAATATGCTTGGGATCGTTGATCTCCACGACCCACTTGGCGATGCTGCCGAAAAAATGGGTGTAATCCATCTCCTGGCCTGCCTCTCGGCCGCGCGCGCCACGCCCAACCTGGCCAACCAGAAGCACCATCGGCACTGAATCATACTTGGCGCTGTGAATGGCGATGCTCGCGTTGGTGGCCCCTGGGCCGCGAGTGACGATGCATACTCCGACGGTGCGTGTTGATTTGGCGTACCCTTCCGCCATGAATGCGGCACAGCCCTCCTGGCGGTTGGTGATGAGCTTGATCTCGGGGATATTCCAGAGTCCGTCGACGACGGCAATGTAGCTTTCGCCCGGAACGCTGAAGACATGTTTTATACCTTCGTTGCGAAGGCACTGCGCCACTGCATGCCCGCCCATCATCATAGGATTTTCTCCTTGGCTATAGAATTTAAAATGCCTAATCTCTCGTATTCCTATTCCGTGTCAGCGCCGCCTGTCAATGGCCAATTTACAGAAGAGCGCGCGCGAAACGCGCGGCCAGGGCCGAAACTGTAAAACGAAAGTATTCATGCGGAATTCCACTTGACCAACATCATCGATCCCCGATAGTTTCTAATCGATAAGGTCGCAGCCATTGCAGAGACCGGAGGATATATGGTCACGTTATTGTTCTTTCTCACATTCCTGGCGGCGCCATCGAACCTATGGGCGCAAAGTCCGTTTTACCAGGGTAAAACCATCACGGTAATCGCCGCCTCCAGCGCCGGGAGTGCCTATGATCTCTACGCCCGGATCGTGGCGCAATTCATGGGCAAACATATTCCGGGCCATCCCAATTTCATAGTGCAGAACATGCCAGGGGCCGGATCGATTATCGGCGCCAACTACATCTATGGCGTTGCCAAATCCGATGGCCTGGTTATCGGCGCGATCCAACCGTCGATCTACTTCAATCAACTGGTCAAACAACCGGAAGTCAAATACGATTGGAGTAGGTTTACCTGGCTCGGCAGTTCCGACAAATCGGATCACCTCTTATATATGCGCGCCGACCTTCCATATAAAAGTCTCGCCGACGTGCGTCGGGCGAAGGAGCCGCCCAAATGCGGTTCCACCGGCGCCGGCACCTCCGGCAGTTATTTGCCAAAACTCTTTGAGGAAACACTCGGGACAAAATTTATGATCGTCGCCGGCTACAAGGGGGGTGGGGAAATCGATTTGGCGGTGGAGCGGGGCGAGCTTCAGTGCCGGGCCCTAACCATTCAGGCGTACCATACTCGCGAGCCCTACCATACCTGGCGCAAGACCGGTTTCGCCCGGATCCTCATACAGACCGGGAAAACCCGTGATCCGCGCATTGCTGACGCGCCGACGATTTATGAGCTGATGAACGAGTACAAAACTCCAGAATCCGAACGCCGCTTGCTGCCGCTCGTGTTTGCCTCCAGTGACTTCGGCCGGCCCGTTATCGCGCCGCCAGGGGTGCCGCCGGACAAGACCAAAATCCTGCGCGAGGCGTTCCTCAAGACCATGAGCGATCCCGAACTGCTAGCGGAAGCAAAACGAAAAAACCTCGACATCACGCCCTCCAGCGGCGAAGAACTAGAGGCGTTAGCCAAACAAGTTATAGCGCAGACGCCTGAAGTCGTCGCGCGCGTGAAAATACTCATGGACCAGTAGGTCGTTGGCTCGCAACGCACGAACAGAGCTCCACCAAAAGAGGCACTTCGATACCCCGAGTCATTTGAATATTTGACCTTTGACAAACCTTCTACATTCGCCCAACAAATCGCTTGCCAGCACTTAGATATGCGCCACGACCGACGCTATATATGCGTACAATCGTGAAACGTTTGACCACAACCTTCCTTGGGTGTAACTTGCACGACGTAAGCGCGGGAATTTATGAAGCCCCTGACGATTAAAGCGATCCAGCGAGATTTCCCTAACAAATGGCTCCTGATAGAGGTCACCGACACGAAAGCCGGTGCGCCCTTTAAGGGGATTTTGCTCAACGTTGGCGACAAACGGCAAGAGGTCGTCGGGGAAATCGGTAGACACCGCGGGAAGAGACTGTTTTTTTTCTTTAACGGAATTGCTGCATCGCCCGATACAGCTTTTGCGCTCTAAATTCCCCCTAAGTGAAATTCTCGATCCCATTTAATCAAACGGTATTTAGAGACTTCAGGCTCTTTGTCGTCTCTGTGCTAATTGATAACCGGGGAAGATCGCTCTACACACCAATGATCGTTGACACCGCAGCTAGCTATCTCACGGTGCGTCCAGATGTCTTTTATCAATTAGACATTGCTCTCATTCGGAATGCCCCTCTTGTCACCGCTTCCGAACGAACAGAAGTGCCTTTCGGTCAAATAGAAAAAGTGACAGTCGGAGGGCGTTGCTCTGCTGAAAACGTTAGCGTGATCGCAATTTCTCTTCCCGAAGCTCTCCCAGCCGAAGGGCTACTCGGAGCATCCTTTCTTGGGAATTTTCTTATTTCGATGGATTATAAAAAAGGGAAACTTGAACTGTCCAGGAGATAGAGTAAACCCCCATACGCTCGGCTCGGTAAGCTCACGAACGCGTCGCATGTTTCCAGGCTTGACAATCGACGCACTGCGGCGAGAACTCGTTCACGAAAACACTTTTCATTGTCGTTTAAGGAGGCTTCTATGTTCGAGACAAAAGGAATCAGAACCTTCGCCATGAGCGCGAAGGACCTGGAGAAGTCGGCGGAGTTTTACACGAAGACCCTGGGCGGCCAGATCGTAAAGAAAGTTGAGCCCACAGAGGAACAGCTGAGAGCCGGCCAAGTCAGAGAAATTGACGTACGGCTCGGCAACTTCGAAGTCCACATCTTTGACGCATCGAAAGGGCCGCGCGCCGCCGACCCGCACCATACGCTGAACATTCCCTGGCAAGCGCAAGACAAAGCGCTCAAAGCACTACAAGGCGTCGACGCGAGGATTGAAAAAATCCGTCCCCATCGCGGCACCGACAACTATTCGATCAACGTCTTTGACCCGGACGGCAACCGTTGGGAGCTATCCTTCGCGAAAGAGAATTGACCACTTTCCCAAAAATCAGTAATGTCCGAGAAATCTCGCGATGGTATCGTTCCGCCGGCCCGTAGGATCTTCGCCAGC
The DNA here is from genome assembly GCA_963840855.1 of uncultured delta proteobacterium. GTDB lineage: Bacteria > Desulfobacterota > Binatia > UBA9968 > UBA9968 > DATACQ01. The sequence continues at coordinate 2,929 of CAWJBB010000032.1, read as the reverse complement.
ATCTTTTTCTTTAACTCGAGACCCGGGACACTAGATCCTGACTATGCCTGAAGCCAAATGGTACCAGGACCTTACCGCCTACCAGTGGCGCGTGCTCATTTGCGCCTGCCTGGGTTGGGCGCTGGACATCATGGATGGCTATCTCTACGCTATCATCTTGTTTCCCGCGATGAGTGATTTGCTGGGTACGACGGAAAGCTCGGTTATCGGTTGGTACGGCGGAATCGTCCTGAGCATCTTCATGGTCGGCTGGGCCCTGGGCGGGCTCATCTTCGGACCCGTCGCGGACCGCTACGGCCGATCAAAAACCATGGCGCTCACGATTCTTATCTACGCGGGATTCACCGGCTTGTGCGCCACTGCCGGCAGTTGGCAAGAACTCGCGCTCTATCGTTTCATGACAGGCCTGGGCATCGGCGGAGAATGGTCCGCGGGGGCCGCGTTGATCGCCGAAACCTGGCCGGCTCGGTCGCGCGCCAAAGCGGCCGGCATCATGCAAGCTTCCGGCGGCATCGGCTTCTTCCTCGCTTCGTTGCTCTATTTATTCATCGGACCCTATGGTTGGCGTTGGGTCTTCGCTTTGGGAATATTGCCGGCAATCGTAGCATTCTATATTCGCCGAACTTTAAAAGAACCCGAACGCTGGGTCCAAGCCAAGGCAACCAGAAACCCGCTTCCCTCCTTGTTTATAAAACCGGTGCGGCGCGACATTCTCGTAGGCACCGGCATGGCCGTTGTCGCGACCTTCGGGTACCAGGGCGCCATTCAATGGGTTCCCAGCTGGGTCAGCGATTTACTTCAGGCGCAAGGGCCGAAAACCGTTATACCTCAGGTGAGTCTGGTCACAAGCGTTCTAAACGGCGGAGGCATCGTCGGCTGTCTCTGTTTTCCTCTGATCGCCGACCGATGGGGCCGCAAGGCCGCGCTGACAACCTATTTCATGGGAGCGGCCGTCGCGATACCGATGACCTTTTCGTTGGTCGAAGATTTTACCTTGGCGGTTCTGGTTTCACCGCTCGTCGGATTCTTTGGTGCCGGAGTTTTCACTGGCTTCGCGGTTTATCTTCCTGAGCTTTTCCCCACGCCCATCCGGGCCACGGCCCAAGGGTTTTGTTACAACTTTGCCCGTTTCTTTTCCGCCGCGGCTCCCTTCGTCGCGGGTGCTCTCGTGGCCTTCCATGGCTCTTTTGCCAAGGCCATAACCACCGTCGGGCTTATCTATCTTGTCGGTCTCGTAGTGCTCATCTTTGCGCGCGAGACCAAAGGCCAGGCGCTGCCGGACTAGAGGAACAAAATCGGAGTAGTGAATAAAGGAGTTTTCCTATGTTGTCGATGCCAATCGTTGATCTTCTGGAACGAGGCCGCAAGCTCGCCGAGACCGGTATGCGAGTCTCCGTCCTGTGGCAGAGTCCGGATTCACTTTGCTTCGTCGCCCGCGGCCGCGAATACCGCAGCGAGTTTCATATCAACCCCGGCGACGAGACCATGTATATGATCAAGGGTGAAATGCGGCTTCATTCGCGAACTGCCGAAGGCAAAGAGCAGATCGACCTCATCCCGCAAGGTTCTATTATTTACACGCCGGCGGGCACGCCCCATTCGCCGCGCTTTCCGCCCGATGCTTTTGCGCTGATTTCAGAGCGCAAACGGCGCGACGGCGAAGTTGACCGCTTTCACTGGTACTGCCCCAAGTGTGACGCTCTGCTCCACGAAGAAACGTTCGTCGTACGCGACTACGCGGACGATCCGGTATCGAATGCCTATAAGAGATTTTTCGACAACGAAGACTATCGGACGTGCAAAAAGTGCGGCGAAATCATGCCAACGCCTCAATCACTGTAATTGTCTTCGACGCTCCCGCTCGTAATCCGTTACGAACACGAGCACGAACTTGGCTTGAACATTTTGAACGATCACTTTCGTTGCCTCTCCGCTATAAAATCGCGCAAACCGGATTCTATGTCGAAATGAGGCTCGTAACCCAGTTCCTTTCTCGCGCGTGAGATATCCAACGCGGGCCGCGGCCGCGTCGAGACATCGCGGCTGAATTGCACGTCCCCGAGAATGCGCCGCAGAGCCAATTGGATATCGTGGATACTGGCGCAAACCCCCGTTCCCAGATTGTAAACCTGATGCTCCAGGCGCGGCGCATGGGTGATGGATCTTAAGCCCTGTGCGATATCCTTCACGTAAACGAAATCGTTGCGGTCAGCGATGCCGGGACCCATCGGCGCGAGGCGCCCTTCCAGCGCCGCCGTGAGCATGGCATGCATGTCGATGCCTACGTTACCCCCTCCGGTGTAAGGGCCATAACCGTAAACCGACGCGAAGCGCGGCAAGGCCAGTTCGAAATCGTAATACGCCGCATAGGCGGTCAGAACCTCGTCACACGCCACCTTTGAAGCCTGATAGACGCGACCGGCACCGTTGCTGCGCCATTCTTCGTCGATTTTTTCCGGTGGATTCGAAAGATCGTATACTCCTTGACTGCTGGCGTGGATCAGCCGCTTCACCCCACACAAGCGGACGGCTTCAGCGACATTCAGTGTTCCAACAAGATTGACTTGGAAACCAAAGTAAGGAGCGCGCGAGCCTTGTAGACCGGCGGTGTGAATGACGCAATCCGGCCGGGTATTCTGTATGGCTTCAACCAGCGCCGGCAATTCGCGGATGTCGCCCCGCACGATAGGTAAAACCCTTTGAGCTACGTGGTGCACATAGTCCAGGTGCGGCGCAAGATCGAAAAACGTCACTCCATCGCCAACCGCGATCAATTCCCGCGCCGTGTAACAGCCGATCATTCCAGCTCCGGTAATTAGTACACGCATGGCTGTGACTCCTCACTTTCCGAAAGGGCGACCAGCCGGTCGCCCCTACCGCATTGAATAGTTCACTTTATCTTACTCCTAAACAAGCTTCAGCAAATGAC
>CAWJBB010000031.1:0-77752 GCA_963840855.1 uncultured delta proteobacterium | reverse complement strand
TCGTCCACGAGTTGGCTCACCTTCGAGAACCGCACCACGCGCCCGAATTCTGGCGGATTCTAGATCGGTCATTGCCTGATTGGCGGAGTCGCGCGGAGGAATTGAAGTCAAAGGCGCGAGATATTTATTGGTGCCATGATCGAATGAGATAAACTTTGGGGGAGATAAAGGGGTCGGGAGTCTTTTTTCAGCGTAAGAGTTTCGACCCAAGCCCGTCCAAGCCCATCCTCAACGAAATCGACCGGATGCTGGCGGCGCATTACGGATTCACGGATGAGGAGTTGGACCTCATCCCTTCGACTAACCTCAGGGCAGGCAACTACGACATCAAATACCAGATGGACCGCAACGGATAAAACGAAAAATAATTAAAAAGGCGACGGTTTCCATTAGGAGTTTTCGAGCGAAATCATCTTCCTTGCCGTAAATATTCTGCAGGGATACAGTACAAGTCTCTCGATCCGCCAACCCGAGGAGGTGATTACGTATGAAGATTAAAGGAAAGGACTGGATGGACTGGCTCCACCAAGTCCGTCGAGAAAGTCAAAAGCAGCGAAAGAGCAGCCGTCGGTCTCTGGCAAAACATCTCAAGTTGATCGAGGGGCAAGCGCTTCCGATAAGAAAAGCACCGTCGGGCGTTGGAAGTGGAATTAAAACTGGCGCGGGTGAAAATTAGGGGGCTCTTCGATTCAAATCTTCACATTGACGCCGTCGCAAGCTGCCTGGCCTAAGCAACTTGCTGGCAGATTGGGAAATGTTGGTCCGTCTTGCCTCTGGGCCATTGGAAACACGGATATTCTTGCCAAACAGAAAGTTGAACTATTCTGCTCGGTTTCTTGTCCTGGTGATGCCATCCTCGGTGCCGACGACTCTGCCCGGAAGCTACGCGATGACGGCGTGATAGTGGTCAGCGGTTTTCACTCTCCGGTCGAAAAGGAATGCTTACGGATTCTGCTACGATGGCCCGCCTGAAGGAAAACAAAGCCCGCGAGCATCGGATTGAAATGGAAGCCGTGAGCGACCCGAGCGAGGTTAAGGACTTGATCCATGACACGGTAGTTCAATTGTTCAAAGATGCCAAGGTGCGATTTGAACGCACCAATGCCCGTGGCGACAAGTATAGCCTGGCCGAGGACAGCTACGAAGAGTTCATCCACTGGTTCGACATGCCTTGGGAATGAACCGGGGTAGGCGCGCTATAAAAAGATACCGGAAATAAGAGTCCGAACGGATTTTTCACTCACCCCTGTGGATATCAAGCGCATTGACAAAAACGATCCGGAGTATCCGAATTCTTTGATTCACCACCTGGCAAACGATGCGCCCGACTCTGTCACGGCAATAGGGAACCTGGCAATTCTCAATCAACACAAGTTGGCAATCTTCTGTTCAGCTAGTTGCCCTGCGGAAGTTATCTCGCAAACCTACGATCTCATCCAAAAACTTGTGGATGCACGAGTTACCGTCATCGGCGGCTTTCACTCGCCGGTGGAACGGGAGTGTCTGAGCATTCTCCTGCGCGGAGGCCAGCCGATCATCCTTTTCCCTGCCCGCAGCCTCGTCAGGTTGCGCATTCGGCCTGAGCACAAGGAACCTCTCGAAAAAGGGCGGTTGCTGTTTCTTTCTTTTTTTCGCAGTCACCGTCATCGCTCCGACGTTGAAATGGCAACGAGGCGCAATCGCTACGTGGCGGCGCTGGCGGAGAAAATCTTTATTCCTTTTGCCGCCCCTGGTAGCAAGACCGAGTATCTTTGCCGCGAGCTCATCGCTTGGGAAAAGCCCGTCTACACGATAGCCAATGAGGCCAACCAAAACCTCGTTAAGTTGGGACTCAAACCAGTGACCGTGGAACAGGAAGGCGGTTTGCTCTCGTATAGTTTTTAATCGAAACCCGACCGTCAACGTGCAACACTTCTGAGACTGACCGCCAATTGTTTAAGTGGCTGGTTAAAACCGAGCCCGAAAAATTTTCAGTCTCACCCGAGAGGGTGATATAAGAGAGTTTCATGGCTAAACCCAAAACTATCTTCGCCTGCCAGAGCTGCGGTTATCAGTCGCCCAAGTGGTTGGGCAAGTGCCCCGACTGTAACCAGTGGAATAGTTTTGCCGAAGAAAAATTTGAAAAAGCCTCCACCGCGCGCGGCGAGCTGAGTCTGGGATCGAAAGAAGATCCCGCCCCCATCCACGAGATCAGCACCGCCGAAGAGGGCCGCGTTCTTTCCGGCATCGGCGAGTTCGACCTTGTCCTCGGCGGCGGCTTGGTGCGTGGCTCGGTCATTCTCATCGGCGGCGATCCCGGCATCGGCAAATCGACTCTGCTCTTGCAAGCCTTCGCCGCGATTAGCCAAAAAGGCGTCACCTGCCTCTACGTTTCCGGCGAAGAATCGCAGCGCCAGATCAAAATGCGCGCGGAGCGGCTCGGCGTCGAAGCGCCGAATTTGCTCGTCTTGAGCGAGACTTCCCTAGAGCGCATCCTCGATCACATCAAGAAAATCAAACCGGGCCTGCTGGTGATCGACTCCGTGCAAACAATGTTTTCATCGAGCATCCCTTCCGCGCCCGGCAGCATCGCCCAAGTGCGAGAAGCCTCCGGCTCGATCATCGTGCTGGCGAAAAAAACCGGGCTTACGACCTTCTTGATCGGCCATGTGACAAAAGACGGCGCCATCGCCGGGCCACGGTTGCTTGAACATATGGTGGATACCGTTCTTTATTTTGAAGGCGAGCGGGGCCATAGTTTTCGCATCCTGCGCGCGGTCAAGAATCGCTTCGGCTCGACCAATGAAATCGGCGTTTTCGAAATGAAAGAGGCCGGGCTGAAAGAGGTGACGAACCCCTCGGAGATTTTCCTGATGGAACGGCCGCTAAAAGTCGCCGGCTCCGCCGTGGTTTGCAGCATGGAAGGGACCAGACCGATTCTAGTTGAGCTGCAGGCGCTGGTGAGCCGCTCTTACTTAGCCGTGCCGCGGCGCACCACCATCGGCGTCGATCATAACCGCGTCGCCTTGCTGGTCGCGGTATTGGAAAAGAAGATGGGCGCCAAACTGTTCGATCAGGATATTTTCGTCAACGTTGCCGGCGGCGTTCACGTCGACGAGCCGGCGGTCGATCTCGGCATTGTCGCGGCCATCGCGTCGAGCGCGCGCGATAGCGAGCTCGATGCAAAAACGGTTTTTTTTGGCGAGGTAGGTCTGGCGGGAGAAATTCGCGGCATCGCTCAAGCCGAGGCGCGGGTCAAAGAGGCGGGCAAGCTCGGCTTCGAGCGCTGCATCCTACCCGCCAGCAACAGTGCCCAGCTCAAGCATATCAAGGAGCCTGCGCTCATCGGCGTGAGCTCTCTGGCGGAATGTTGGAAGATGCTTTTCTGATTGGGTCGTCGTTCTTTGCGCCGATTTGATCCTCTTGTATCCCAATCGCTGCTTCGTTATTAATAATAACTCTTCGTGCCGGAGTGGTGGAACGGCAGACGCGCCGGACTCAAAATAAGCTGGCAAAGTCCCGACTACAACGGATTGAGAGAACCCTCCGCACCACATACCAGCTCTAGCGGATCGAAACGGCTAAACCGCACCGTTCGCATGCAAGGTGCCGACAATACTCATACAGAGCGCCTTCAAGTTCGCGCATCTCAGGAGAGTTCGGCCTCAATGCCCTTGGGGGGAGAGGGGAGATCAAGAAGAAGCTCTTTCCAATGCGCGGACTGGTGGGGCGGGGGGAATTATATTAAAATTCTAAGCTGCGGATATATCTCGAAAATATGAGTGCGGAAATGAGTGTTGCCCCCAAAGCTGCCCCTGGCTTTAGGATATTGAGAGTTCCGGCAGTCGTTCGGCTTTCAGGTTAAGCGACAAAAAGGCAATGAAACAGTGAAAATCAGGAACGGCGATCAGTATAAAGTTTGGATGGATGTTGACGCAGTGCAGGATCGAGCCTGTAGAAATGTTCGGATGAACGGGTTTGCTGTAGAGACCAGGAAACCTCTCGGGTTCCGTTTACTAAAAAGTGACGAGTCAACACTGGTCTACTTTGCGTGTAACAGGGTCTTCTTCCTTGCGCGATGAACTACCGGAATTCCCCGAAACATCTTTGAATAACCTCTATCCGCTTCTCGTCTCGCATCGTCAGGGTTGTCATCCCCACACCCTGACATAATCACGTTGCTATTAACCCCTGTTAGGTTCACTTTGCTACAAAACCCAGTTTTCATAAATTTGAAAGCTTGTTGATGGGCAAACAAAAGCTTCGTTTCGTTCTTTTCAGCGAGCGCAATATCCCCGCTCAGAATCGTCACTGGTTAGGGGCTTTGGGCACTGTAAAAAACCAACGTGATGGCTCATACTAACGATACAAACCATATGCTTACTTTAGACATAGGGACCAGTATCTTGACCGGAGACTGGACTGGCGAGAAGCAAGCTGTAAGGGCCGTTCGAAGCCGGCGAATTACAATATAAGGCGAGATGCGAAATTATTTTCTAAGCGTCGTGATTCCGTGCCGCGATTACGGACAATACCTGGACGACGCCATCAAATCAGCGCTGCGACAAGAAGCTTTCTCCGATAATATAGAGATTATTGTAATAAATGATCATAGTTCTGACTCGAATACCTTACAGCGACTTCGTTATTGGGAAACGGCTGAGCGGAGAGTCCGTGTCGTTCACAACCCGGGCCCCATCGGCGCGGCCAGCGCCCGCAATTTCGGTATTGCCGAAGCAACCGGGGAGTGGATTGCCTTCTTGGATGCCGATGACATTTGGCTGCCTCACGCGCTGCGAGTTCGCTGCCGGGTGTTAGAAAGCTTTCCTGAGGCGCAATGGATCGGCGCGGATTTTCTGCGCCAATATGAAAACGGCACGCACGGCTCGGAAGGGGTTTTCAAATCTCGTTCCAAAACGCATAATAAGCTTCGTCATGCCTATGAAACAGGCACCGTGTTGAGGCTGAGGAAGCCAGTGGTTGAGTTTCTGCGTACGAGCCTCGGTTGGACGAGCACGATTTTGGCGAAGAAAGCGTTGCTAGAAGGTGTGGGCGGATTCAACGCGACTTTGGGCAGCTACGAAGACCATCACCTATGGATTCGCCTAGCTTATGAAGCGGACTTTTATTTTGTTCCAGAGGTGGTTACGTATTATCGGGATCACGCAATGAGCGTTTCTCGCAACCAAGGAGCTCCCGCAAATTGGTACATAGTCGCGATGCGTTTGCTTCAAGACGAGCCACATTTTAGGCCCTACCGGGGTCTCATTCGAAAAAAATTGTGTGCGCTTTTTGAGCAGAACTCGGGTTACCATAGGGGGCGTGGAGAATGGCGCCTCGCGGCAATGTCTGCCGGTCGGTCAATTCTATATCAGCCATTGCGATCAAAGGCGTGGCGAAGTCTCGTTGCCGCTATGATAGGTCGTAGATGAAAGATTATACCATCGCGGTGGTTATTCCGGCATACAATGCGGAGTCGTACATCTGCGAAGCACTCGACAGCGTGATCGGTCAAAGCCGGCTCCCGGAACAAATTATTGTGGTCGACGATGGCTCAGTCGACGGCACGGCCGCGCGAGTTCTGAGTTGGCGACGCGAGAACTTTCCTGGGCTAAAGCTGCGGCAACAGGGTAATCGCGGTGTTTCCGCAGCCCGTAACACCGGCCTCCGTCATGCAGAAGCAGACCTCGTCGCATTCTTGGATTCGGACGATCGCTTTTTGCCGCATCACCTGGAGCAGCTCGAAATTGGATTCAAGCGCCATCCTGAACTTCTAGTCTGTTTTGGCGATGCCCTTCGTTTTGACGCCCACCAAATAATCAAGACGAGCCTCCTTGTTGGAAGTCGAATTGAGAGCGTCGAGTACCACGAAGAGAAAGACGGACTCCGTCTCATGAAAGGCTCTGCGTACGTCAGCTTATTGCCGGGCACTTATGTGCAGTTGAGCGCATCTTTGGTCTCAAAAAAAGCATTGGAGAGAATTGGGGCCTTCGATGAAGCCATTAAAAGTGCCGAAGACCGACACCTTTTCCTTCGGTTGTCCGTCATCGGTCAGTTTGCTTATTATCCCCGGGTAGTTGCGCAAAAACGAGCACATGATCATAACTTGACGCACCCGCGGAACATTTCGAAGTTAAACCATTATAAACTCATGGTACTTCAGAAAATGACCGATGACGCCGACGTATTGAAGCTCTCGGCCATGGAGAAAGAGCAAACACGTGCGGCCCTCTGCCAGCAGGTCTGGAAGATGCTATTTGCAGGGTTGCGCACAGGCCTCGGGCCCTTTTTAGAAACTTTGATGTATCTCATCCGCGATCGACAATTAGCGACGGTTTGCAATCCGAATCATTTTTTACGCGCGATAATTTCTTATTACCGCACGGCCAAAAAACAACAGACCGCGCGAAAGCAACGGAAATAGCCTCGCTATTCCAGGATCCCACGCCAAACGACTTGATGAAGGTCATCGTATTGATAGGCAAAGTATCGAATCGGCGTCTGCAGTTCGCGTTAAGGAATGGTTCGAGATTGAACAGCGTTACGCACAACCGCACATCTGATGGAGCGAACGGGCTTGTATCCGTCCCTTGACAGGAAGTTTGTGGAACCTTTCATATGGCTGCGATCGTTATACTGTAGCCCACCACATACGCGATGGGCATCGTAGTCTAACACTCAAGTGGGCTTGGAGGTGTCGCGTGCCCCGGTGCGATTCTGGTATGCTTCGGTAGAGGGACCCTGTTCGCGCTGGATAAGAGTTGGGGAAAGGGCTGGGTGGGTCCCAATTAGCCAGCTGGCCTTTAGGGTAGGTAATTCTTGCCGTGCTAACTCTCTTTGCCGCGTTCTTGGGAGCGTTACGTCGCTCCAAGGCTTCGAACCTGTTCAGCATGGCTAATCTGTTACTTGATATCAAAACGGGTTGAACGGAGGTAGGAGAAATAGCAGCGTGAACCCAAAGTTACACGCTCTCGGAACGGCACGAGAACTTTTCTTTCATTCGCATCGGCGCCGTTATGACGAACCTAGACTGTCCCATGATGTCCAAAATGCTTACTGACGCTAGTATCGGCCCTTTGCTAAAATGCCAGCGGATCAGGCCGATATCAAAGTTCTCTCCGGGCTCGCTAGCTGCAAATACCATCGGACAAAGATTTAGGATGCAAATGCCGAGGAAAGGAAGATTCTTCACTCGTTGTCCATGGATTACGGTTTGAAGCGCCTTATAATTAGGCGTAAACGATTTGTCATGAGGGTCTTAATTACCGGATCCAGTGGATTGATCGGTTCTGAATTGGTCAGCTACTTTGACCAACGCGCCCAGTCCGTCGTCGGAATCGACAATAACATGCGAGCTGACTTCTTCGGCCCCGAGGGCGATACCCGCTGGAACCTGAATCGGCTATTGCGGACAACGCGAAACTTTCGGGCTCATGACATCGATGTACGCGACCGGTATGGGTTACAATCCCTGTTCCGGGATGAGGGACCCTTTGATCTAATCGTCCACTGTGCAGCGCAACCTAGTCACGACCTCGCAGCCAGGCGTCCACTAGACGACTTCGATGTCAACGCGATGGGGACGATGAATGTCCTCGAGATCACGCGACAGTTAAGCCCGGAGGCAGTTTTTGTGTTTATGTCGACTAATAAAGTCTATGGTGATGCCCCCAATGAGCTACCTCTGAATGAACTCGATTGGCGATGGGACTATGCAAATCCGGAAGATCATTGGGGGATTACTGAACAAATGCGCATCGACTCTTCCAAGCACTCGATATTTGGTGCGAGCAAGGTGGCTGCCGATGTTATGGTTCAGGAGTACGGTCGCTACTTCGGCATGAGGACATGCTGTCTGCGGTGCGGCTGTCTGACCGGACCGAATCATTCAGGGGTCGAACTGCATGGATTTCTCTCTTATCTGGTGAAAGTCCAGCTCCAACAGAGCACCTATCAGATTTACGGTTACAAGGGGAAACAGGTCCGGGACAATATTCATAGCTATGACGTTGCAACCGCGGTTGAAGCTGTCTACCGGAGTCCTCGGATTGCCGAAGTCTACAACCTTGGAGGCGGTAGGGCCAATTCTTGCTCAATTTTCGAGGCGTTCCAGACCGTAGAACAACTAACGGGCAAGAAGATGAAGTACCAGTACCATGAACAGCCGCGTGAAGGTGATCACATCTGCTACATCAGCAACCTTGAGCGTTTTCAAAGTCACCACCGGGGATGGAATATCACACGCTCTCTTACCGACATCTTTATGGAGATCATCAGTGCATGGCAAGAGCGACTAAAGTGCTGACCGAAAGGAGAATGTCGTGAAAAGTGCCGTCACATCGATGATCGCAACCCTCTCGCGTCGTCAGTGCTACCGTGATGATTACCGGCAGCAACGAGATCCAATCCGCGAAGATCGACTGCTGTCGCGGGTGCAAGCCTTTCGGCATGCCGTGGACCTCCTTCATGGACAGAGCAAGCTGGGCTGTGGAGACGGCCGTCGCAATATCGTCTACGACGTCCTCTTCGACAGCCGAGATGCGCGGCGATTGCTGAGCCACCTCGCTACACCACCGTTTAAATCATGAGAGTGTTGCTCGTTTGCGCGTTTCCGCCGGATCCTGCTCCCGAGGCAAATCATGCGCTCCACCTGAGCGAACAATTGGCCCAGTCAGGACTTGCTGTGCACGTCCTGTGCAAAAAGGGAAGTATCGCCGCCACGCACCCGAACATTGTCGTGCATCCCGTCATGAAGGACTGGAGCTGGGCAGATGTCCCTCGACTTCTTGCATGCCTGCGCGAGTGTCAACCGGATGTGGTTCTTCTTCTTTACATCGGGTGGGTATTTAACCACGAACCGATGATTACGTACCTGCCGACCTACAGCAAGCGCGTTCTCCGCGGCGTCCCATGCGTCTCCCAATTTGAGATTGTGGCCACAGAAGCCCCCCCGCGTTCGCCGCTCGCACGAGTGCGGCGCAAGATGATGGCACTCCGCTTCGGTCGAGGCGTACACTGGTTTTTCGGAACGCTCCTCCGCGATAGCGCTCGGGTGATCGTTTTAAGCACTCCGCATCGGGCAAGGCTTCTTACCCGGGATGCGGGAATCGAGGAGAAGAGCGTAGTCCTGCCACCGCCGCCGCTCATCCGATTCTGCACGGATTCACCCGACGTCGCTCGGCATCGAGCTCGTGAGGTCCTGGGCGCCGGGCCTGACGACTTCGTCTGGGTCTACTGGGGTTACATCTATCCAGGAAAAGGGGTGGAGACGCTTTTGCGGGCCTTTCGTATCGTATCGCAACGAAACTCGAACGCACGCCTAGCGCTTGTGGGTGGCAACCTTGAGATACCAAACCGTAAGTGCAAGGACTACTTTCAAATGGTCCAGCGCCTTCCGGGAATACTTGGAATAGCCGACAAAGTTATCTGGACAGGAAATTTCAATTGGGACAGCGATGAAGGCTCTCGCTACCTATACGCGGCCGATGCCTGCGTCCTGCCTTTTGATTATGGGGTAACTCTGAATAGCAGTTCTTTGGCCGCGGCGAGCACCCACGGCGTGCCTGTCATTGGTACCGAACTCCGTGTTGGGCGGGACGAGATGCTCGAGCATGGTCGTAACATCTACCTATGCTCGCCGCGCGACCCCGAGCTGCTGGCAGAGGCGATGCACCTTATTAGCGAGAACAGCGATTTGCTTGAACGCTTGCGGTCTGGGATTCGTGACCTGGCGGAGCAATGGCATCGCTGGGATACCATGACGGCGCGTATGATCGGGATATTGGAATCGGCAGTTTCATCCGACGAAGCGCCCGGACGGGAGCCATCCTGTTCCTATGCGTCAACCAACGAAAAAAACTCGCGCAACAAGACCATCTCCTTCGCGAGGCGCCCTCACCACAGTGATGATGGGCTCCGCGGGGTGCAAAAGGGTAATCCGGATTTTTCCCCATTGGTATCGTCCGAGGAGAATAACCTGAACAGTGTAGGTTCTCCCTTGGTGTCCGTCATCGTCGCCGCCTACAACGTCGAGAAGTATCTGATCCAATGCTTGGATTCCTTGGTCAATCAGACGTTGAAAAACACCGAAATTATCGTGATCAACGATGCGTCTACGGATAACAGCGCGAAAATCATCAATGGCTACAGTGCAACGTATTCAAATGTCCGTGTGATCCACTGCGAGTCCAACCGGGGTCTCGCTACGGTTCGTAATATCGGCATGCGCGCGGCGCGCGGAAAGTATATTGCCTTCACCGATGCAGATGACTGGGCGGATATCAGACTATGTGAGGAGATGTACCGGCGAGCCAGCGAGGACAACTTGGATGTGTTAATCGCCGATGCCACGGTCTTTTACGAAGATTCTAAAAACTTTGGTCGCCTCTTCGACCATTCCATCCGGCGGAGATTGGACCCTCGATTGAGAACCATGCCGTTCGATTTGCGCAGTGAACCCCGGGTCTTGTTGCTGGAACCTGTCGCATGGACCAAGTTATACAAGCGCTCGTTCCTCGAAAAGCACGCGATTCAATTTGAGGACGGGATGAATTCCTATGAAGACATCTGCTTTCACTTTTCTGTGCTCCTGAACGCAGCGAGAATATCTCTTCTTGATAAAGCGCTCTTGTATTACCGAATGAACCGACCAGATCAGATTTCGGCGCGGACCAGTCGAAAGATTTTCGAGGTCTTTACCGTTTTTCAGAAAATCCACGATAATATGTCCGCCTGGGATGTCTCGGCGGACATTTGGTCCATGCTGGTCAGGGTGCAGCTAAGGCAATTCGATTGGCTACTAAAGGACCGCGTCCAAGCCGCGCACAAGCGCGAGTTTCTCGCGTTGGTGGCCAAGCAGTTCGCTCTGATACCTGAGGCAGGCTTGCGCGAGTTCACGCGACAGGCGACTCCCAATGAGTTGTCGAGATTGTTGTGCATGAGCAGAAACTGGCTCCATATTTACGAAGGCGTAACGAGACATCGCTGGCTCCTGTTTACAATGCTTTTTGCGGCGATTAAGTACGGGCGGAGCGACCTACTGAATCCTCGGCGCAGGCGGGGAGTTTTACGTAGGCGAGCGATCTCTTTAATGCGGTCCGTGATCAATAAGTCATCTCAATTAAAAAAAGTGAAAAATACATTTCGGACAGTCAATAGCAGCCTTAAACAGCTGACCAGCAAGCAGCCTTTCGCTTTACAAATTGAAGAGCCGTTGATCGAAACCTGCCGGATCAACAACCAATTGCTGTTTTTGTATCGTTGCGCCAACTCAGGCATAGAACACGCGATCCAGCGCATGCAAAACGACTATTACCTCACACAGGCTGCCGTGTTTAAAGAGGGAGACACCGTCATTGATGTCGGCGCGCATGTGGGCGTGGTCTCTATCTATCTGGCGAAGAAGTTTCCCTTTATAAAGGTCTACGCTATCGAGCCGGATCCCCTGAACTACGCTTGCCTCACGCGAAATATTGAGGCCAATACGGTGACAAATGTCTTCGCCATTAACAAGGCGGTCTCCGGAGACGGCCGAAAGCGAACGCTGTACGTCGATGCCAGGGAGAGCGCATGGGCCACAATTAACCCCGGGACGGCGGTTTCTCAGCGTGTACTGCGGACGGCGGCAGTCGACACCATTACCTTGGAGCAGCTGTTTCAGGAGCACGGAATTGAGCGTTGCCGGCTTCTGAAAATCATCGCTCCAGGCGCCGTTGAGGAAACTCTAGGAGGAATCATAAGAGGTGGCTGCGTCGATCTTCTTTGCGGGGAAGTGGACATCGAGGATTGCAACCGGGTGAAGTTGGAAATCGCCAGCTGGAGAATCGCTCGTCAACATTTTTGGAGGACAGTAGACCAGCGAGCCAAACCCACAGTCCGTTCGTGGATAAGCCAGTTGCCTACCGGCAGCGAGCAGTTTCTTTGCAAAAACTCGTAATAGTTAGTCAATCGGCTGAACCTCGATAAAGAAAATCGGATTGAGGCTGAGAAAATTTGAAATGAATAGAAATAGGCTATTTCAGCCAAGAAGGAGCACAGAAATAGGAGGTATCGATTGAGTACCATTCACATCTCCTTTTCGCGTCGTTCCCCTATGTGGTTTACCTTATTTGGAAAACTTCCCTTACCTTATGAGGTGACGAAGTGTTGCCTATAACTTAGTCCCAATTTTTTGCGCACGCTGATAACCATGATTGGAGCCGAACATTTCGCACTGGCTACGGCACACCATGCTGTCTCCTAGTTCATTGTTCCAATTCATTCTATTGAGCGTCACGGCAAAGGCTAACCCCAAATAGCATTGGCTTTTGAGGTTATTGGTCGGCATTTAAGGGGCGGAACCTGTTGCTCAGCTGCGTTAGTACCGTCGAAAATGACTAGCCTAAGACCGGAGAATAACTAACTTGCGTGCCTAAAAGAGCGACGTGACATTCCCCCTGAACATTGGACCGGTAAATGAGCACAGAGGAACCAGAATTGTCATCTTGCCTTCACTCACGAATTAGGTTCAAGGCTGACTTTCTCTTCCTCGTGGCAGTAACCGTCGTAATCGTCGGCCTGTGGACTCCGCGGTGGGCCGGACCTCTGGATCTGCGGTGGGATGGGGCGGTTTATTACGTACTGGGAACCTCCATTGCGCAGGGAAAGGGGTACCGCTTGCTCAATGAGCCGAGAGAAATTGAGGCCATTCAGTATCCTCCCCTTCTGCCTTTGTTGGCCGCGGTTGCTCAAACAATATCGGGGACTAGCGACCCGGTGATCGTAGGCCGATGGCTGAAGATGTTTTTCTTTTTGTTTCACGCATTTTTCGGGTTTGCTACTTTTTTCATGCTGAAGATGTTTGTTCCCCGCTATCTCGCTTTTTTAGGTGTTCTTGCGTTTCTGCTGAATGTACAAGTGACATTTCACTCGAATCTCTTTTTTTCTGAAATGCCTTTCGGTCTGGTGACGGTTCTCTTCGTCCTTTGCAAACACCGAAGCAGCAACCGGGTCCATGAAACATTGGCGGCGGTTTTGGCTGTGACGGCTTTTTTATTGCGCACTGCTGGGATTGCTCTTTTCGCAGCCTGGGTCGCAGAAAGTCTGGCCAAGAAGCAATTCAAGAGAGCAGCGGTTCGGCTGCTGATTTCAGGGATTCCCGTCCTGTGTTGGAACGCCTATGTATTCCATGTTGAACGCAGCCCATCGTATACGAGCCCCGCTTATCCGTATCAACGTGCAGCATACCTAAACCACAACATAAGCTACGCAACGAATCTTTCTCTGGAAGATGCTTACAGCCCCGCGTTCAGCAAAGCGACAGCCCGGCAGCTGGCTAATCGTTTCTGGCAAAACTTTCTGGGAATCGGGGTTACCCTGGGTGAGGCCGTTAGCGAAAGTCGAAAGTACTGGAGGTCTCGATTTCAATTTCGCGGCCAGCGCTTTCCAATTCTGAAGCTGATTCCGCAACGGTCATTTTACATTCCCTTGGTTCTGCTCGGCGGACTAGTTCTGGGTGGGATGATTGTTTTTGTCAGGCAGGGCGAAGTCTTCATACCAGTTTATATATTGATCTCAGTATTGTTATTGTGTGCAACGCCTTGGCCGGAGCAGTTTCGCCGGTATCTGACGCCGGTTGCTCCTTTCCTGGTGGTCAGTCTTTTCAGCTGTCTTCTCGCTCTCGTGACCTGGCTGCGTATGTTGCGACCAAAGCTTGTCCGAAAATGCGCGCCAATTGCTCTAATGACAGTTCCAGCACTGATTATTGGTGCAGAATTAGACAGCCTGTACTCAATGTACAAATATCATCTTGATAAGGTCAGCTCGGAAACCTACGACGGCAAGATCGTTGACTATCGGTTATTCTATTACAAACCTTCGGCCGAGTCACTTGATCACGGTCTGGATTGGTTGAAAAAAAGAGCAAAATCAACCGATGTCGTGGCCGCCTCGATGCCTCACTGGGTTTACTTGAGGAAGGGATTGAAGGCGGTGAGGCCCCCTCTGGAGTCGAATCGCGGTCGGGCTCAGGCCCTATTAGATTCCGTTCCTGTTACCTACATCGTCTTGAATTTTGAAGGGGAGATGCAATTTGTCAACGCTTACATTCATCCTCTCGTCCAGGAAAATTCACAGGCCTGGAAGTTTGTGTACACGGATGAAAAGGGGCTGGTTCGTATTTACGAGCGAGTACGATCCGAAGATCGGGACAAGGGAGAGCAATGAATTTCTTACGGAGCCTGGGTTTTCAAGAGTAAGTTATGAAATTACTTATCGCGATTCCCGCGCTAAATGAAGAGGAGAGCATCCAGGGTATCATTAAACGCTGTATCGCAGCAAAGGACGAAATCACGACCTATTCTCCGGTGACCGAAGTGGATATTACCGTCGTCAGCGACGGATCAACGGACCGGACGGTTGAACGTGCGCGTGAATTCGGCGAAAGGATCAAACTCATTGTTTTTCCGAAGAATCGAGGTTATGGCGCCGCAATCAAAGAAGCTTGGCGCCAATCCGATGCCGACCTTCTCGGGTTTTTAGACGCTGATGGAACTTGCGAGCCTCGTTTTTTTGCTCAACTTTGCTCGACGATAGTCCGAGAAGAAGCCGAAATGGTTCTTGGTTCCCGTCTAAATAAAGATAGCAGAATGCCGTGGGTCCGCCGATTTGGGAACCGGCTCTTCTCAACCCTCTTAAGCCTTTTATCCTCCTCCCGCGTGAGCGATACCGCGAGCGGTATGCGTGTGGTCCGCCGGGGAAGCCTTTGGACGCTTCTTCCCCTTCCGGACGGATTGCACTTCACCCCGGCCATGAGCGCCCGGGCTGTTCTGGGGAACCTGCGGATCCGGGAAATCGACATGCCCTACCATGAGCGGGAAGGTGAATCCAAACTCCGGCTGGGGAAGGACGGGGTGCGTTTCCTGAAAGCCATTTTGGAAGCATCTTTTCTATACCGTCCTGCCCGGCCCCTCATTATCTTGAGTCTAGTTTCTTTCAGTTGCGCATGCCTCTTGATGGTAACCCCGGTTATATATTATCTCCGACACCAGGCCGTTCAGGAATGGATGATCTACCGTTTTGTAGTAAGCCATCTTGCGGGTATCATCGCCTTCCTGTTTTTGTCAGCCAGTTACTTGAGCGCCCGGGTGGTGCAAATCGCCCTCGCAGAGAAGAGGAAGATGGGCTGGAGGTTTCAGGCTGTTTCCCGGTTTGTCCGGAGCCCAGGTTTTTGGCTGGTTCCGCTCGGGCTTATAACCGTGGGAGGACTCTTGGTGCTGCCCAGTTTTCTTGAACTGGTGCACACGGGCGCTACCTTTGAACATTGGTCCCGGTTTATCGCAATGTCTTTCTTCTGGTCCATTGCCATTATCCTCGTGGGGACCCGCTTTGTGGATTATGTCTTAATGTTGCTCGAGGCACAGGTCATCTATCTGAGAGAAACACAACCGGTCGGGAGAGAAGAAAGATGAAGGCTGACCTTGTGTCCAGCAAATTCATCGGGTCTGCGGGGTCGGGCTTTTTGGTCAACGCGTCCGGCCCGTCGTCGGAATCGACAGCATGCTAGCAGACCTTCTTCGGCCCGAGCTGGACACCCGCTGCAACCTGCGTCGTCTGATGCAGAACACGCAGAACTTTCGAGCCCACGACGATGACGTGCGCGACCGCCAAGTGATGCGCCACGTGTTTCAAGGAAGAAGGTCCGTTTGATTTGGCGGGCCAGTGTACAGCGTGGAGTCACGAAATAGCCACGTGGCGTCCACAATTTTAAGCATGAGGAAAGACAATGGACAGTCCTGCATTTAGTCTCGCTTTCCGGCCACGGCGTTTTAAAGTGTTTCTGGAGCAGACCAACGCGGATTGAGTGAAACCACGCCAGTTACTTGAGACGGTTCTCCCGGGTTCTGCAATATTTTCAAAGGATGCATATGCCAATGATGGTCGTACTTATAACCCCAGTCGATGGGATAGAGCCCGACGTTTACGTAATAGCAGCCAGGAAGAAGCGGTATTTCGGGAAAATGGCAGCGCAAGATGCCCGCGCTAGCCAGGGGACCGAACGTCGCTCGAGTCGAAAGAACGGCGATTTCAAAGCAGTTTACATAAGCTTCGTTGGAGATTCCCAGATTAAGCGCGAGATCGGCCAGCGGTTTTTCCAAGCGGTATTCCAGTTCGATTGTCAGGCTATCGCCAGATTGCATGCGGTCGGTCACTTGCTCACTCTTGTCGTAGAAACGCACGTCACAGATCGTCGCTTCCTGCGTTCCCTGCCGGCTGCCCTGCGAGACGGCAAGGCTAAGAGAGTTAGCGGTTCCCGAAATCTGTGCCGCGCGCTTTTCAGTTCGTTGACGCATCAAATCATAGTAGCACTGCTCGGCGCTTTCCGGGTCACCTTGCATGACTATGCGACCTTCTTCTAAGACAACAACCTGATCACATAATGTCTTAATTTGCATCATATCGTGCGAGGTCAGGATCAGGGTCTTGCGGGCTTTGCGGAAGGTTACCAATCGATCAAGGCACTTCTGCTGAAAGCGCGCATCTCCGACCGCTAAAACCTCGTCAAGAATTAGAACCTCGGGGTCAAAGTGCATGGCAACGGCGAAGGCGAGACGCAGATACATACCGCTCGAATACGTGCGAACTGGTTGATCGATAAAATCTTCCAGCTCGGCGAAGGCGATGATCTCCTTTTCTCCCGCCTGGACCTGTTTTCTTGTCCTGCCATTCAGTAAACCAGCTGTGAGAATATTCTCCCGTCCGGTAAGGTCCGGGTGAAATCCGCTGCCGAGTTCGAGCAAGCCGCTGACAAGACCCGTGCAACGAATCCGCCCCGCAGTGGGCCGCCCTAATCCGCAAATTAAGCGCAGCAGTGTACTTTTGCCCGCGCCGTTGTGACCAATGATTCCAAGCACTTGCCCTTGTTCCACGGTAAAACTGACGTCGCGCAATGCCCACAACGTCCGATTTCTCCAAGGTCCGCCGCTGAGGCAACGAGTGATTAGTCCACGGATTGTTACTGGACGCCCTCCCCGGAGATGAAATTGTTTGGAGACGGACTCTACTATCAATATCGTGGGCATAGCCGAGACTAGAGGGCATCGATGATGTGTGGCTGCTGACGGCAGTAAATTAGGTATCCGAGGCTACCCGTAACGAGACTAGCGACAGTAGTAAAAAAGAGCGCGTTCCATTCTGGCGTACGCTGAAAAAAGAAAATATCTCGATAACTTTGGATCAACACCGCGATTGGATTCATCATCAGAATTTCAGAATAATTCGTACCGAGTTGCTGTGGGCGATAGAAAACAGGGATCAAATAAAATAGGAGCGAGAGCGCCACCCGGGTGAGATATTGAATGTCTCGATAAAAAACGTTTAGCGTTGCTACAATCAGTCCGAGCCCAATCAATAAAATGCTCTGGATGAGGAGTAAAAGTGGAAACAACAATAGGGCTACGCTTAAAGTGCGGCCATGCCATGCAAGCACACCGAACAGAATGGGCAAACTGACCAAATAGGTCAGAAGATTTGATAGCGTGTTGACAACGATTAATGTCGCAGGTGCAAAACGAGGTCTTCGGAGCATATCGCGATTGCCAGTAAAGACACCAGCCGCTGAACTGACACAATTACTGAACCAAGTCCAAGGCAGCAAAGCGCTAAAAACAAAAGCCGGATAGTCATCGATGTCTAATGGGACGACTCTGCTGAAAAGAAAGACAAACACCAACAGCTGGACGAGGGGGAGCACAACTGACCAGAGAACTCCTAATATTGACCCGGTATAGTGTAAGCGAAAATCACGTTGAACGAGATGAGAGATAAGGTCAAATTGATAAGTCAGGGTACGCATAGGATTCGTCTTACCACAGAGGTCATTTGACAAGCCAATTCTTTGCTGCTCCGAAAAAGTAGCCAAGAACTGAAATAAACTGAAGTTCGTGATAAAACCCGTCATCCAGACGCCCTGTCAAAAATGAAGCCATGGCGTGCCACGATTGTGCTAGCATTTGCCGGTATCTCCTTCTTGGTATTGTGAAAAGCAAGAGGGGTTTGCTCGCTTTCCCGGGGAATTTCAGCGCCTGCCACTCTCCTATACGAAAATACCAACGCCGGAGATAGGACTTCGTGAACCGGCTTCCCATCGGGCAATGATATACGACGGCGCCAGGATAGTACATGGATAAATCGCCGCCGTTTTTTACCCGTTGGACAAATTCAGTATCGCCCCCCACTGATAGCTTATTTTTCCGTCTGTCAAGGTCCGAACGAAACAATCCATGCTTATCAAAAGCGGACCTTTTGAAGCCAAGGTTTGCGCCAATTCCGATGATGCCTCTATAGCTGGCATCAGAAAGAATGACGCTATCGCCATGGTCGAACTTTCCTAGCGCGTCGTCATACTCCATTCTCCACCACGGCGGTTTTTTCAGGTTCTTCTTGAGCAGTACCCTGCCACCGACCCCTATCACCGGATAGCGGTCGAACGCGTTTTTCATTTCCGTGAGCCAGTTGCTGGTAACCTCAACGTCGTCGTCGATGTAAAACAGAAAGTCTCCCGCAGCAGCCTTGATCCCGGCATTGCGCGCATGATTGAGCCCCTGTCTGCCTTCAAACACGTATCGGACTTCAACATATACATCAGCGCGCTGGACAAAACTCGCAGTAATGCGTTTCGTGTCATCATTTGAGTTATTGTCCACCACAAGTATTTCCCAGGAGAAATCCTTGGGCACGTCCATGGAATTTAGACTCAATAAAGCTCGATACAAGCTGGCCGCGCGATTGTAGGTGCAAATAATTACGCTAATTTTCAACTTGACCCCGTCAACATATCACGTATGGTAACGTTCAGCGGTTGCGGATCTCGTTCAGTCGCATTTTCAATCTCGTGAACCTATTTTTCTTTCGTTTCGATTCCCCTATCTTCCCTTTTGTCTTCTCGGTCTCGTCGCCGGCGACAACCTGCAACCGTGGAAAGCACGGTTGCTGTTCTCCTTTGCGCTTACGAAAACCAATAATGCGGATGAAATTCAAAGGATGGTCGACACCTATTAAAAGCGACGCATTGAAAAGACAGCGGGTCCCTTTACCCACAGCGTTCCTACATTGCAGTATTATGCTTCCAAATTTGTTGGGTAACATTATATCCTTGTGCGTGGGCTCGCCCGATTCCCTGCCTGCGGAGCGAAATGATGATATTCGTCCACAATCAGCGCATCCCACGGAGCATGAGCAAGGGTATGACCATTAGACCGCAAATCAGGGCTGTCCCCCGATGCACGAAGAAACTGCTGCAGTACGTCAGGCATTCTCAGGTACTCCATCGACGTTATGATCCGAGGGAATGCTTTTCCACGGATTTGTGTCGATCCCCATACGACGACGGAGCTGGAACGTGGACTCGGAATCGATAATCTCGAATTCGAGATTGAACTTACGGCGAAGCTCGATTTTCCACTGGCGTTGTAGCAACGCCGGGCAAAGAACCGGTACGCGACGGATGTGACGACGCAGCAAAAGTTCTTCGAGAACCAAACCGGCCTGTGCGAGGCGGTAACTTGGGATCGCAATTAGTCTCAGATCGAGTCCTCGGCGGCGATGCGCGGTTACTCGGTTGCGCAGGACTCCCCACAGAGTAAAAAAGAAAGCCAGTACGATGGCCAGGCGGCCCTGCAGGCCGTGTGGCGTTCCAATGCCCGTCAATGTGCGCATCCACAGGCCCAGATTGCAGGCCGCCACGTGCACGAGCAGCCGTTTGAGAATGTTGCCGTGCCCACGCAGATGAGTCCGCCGCATCCCGCCGGTATCATAGAGGAGAACATTGGGTCGCTCCAACAACTCACCCCGTCGCCGCATCAACTGCTGCCCGCGCTCACCCTCGATGCGCCGCCGATTGGCATACACTGCGTCGCGCTCGGCGTGCTGATCGATCCAGTGCTGCCGACCCCGATCCGGTTCGCTGATGTAGCTGCGCAGTCCCAGGGACTGTACATCGAGCACGGTTTGCTTGCTGTGATAGCCCTTGTCGGCGACCAGTTCCTCCCCCGTCCTCACCACATCGTCGGTGACGGCGGCTACGGCTTCCAACTGCTCGACCGCTTCGGGCAGCGTGGTCTGGATCGTTGTGGTATCGCCCTGATCGGCCTCCTGTAGCGTGACGGCCACGATCGCACCGGTCTCCAGGTCCACCGCATGCTCGGCTTTGTGCGCTAAATGGGTGCGCCCGTCCTTCATCTTGGTGATGCGCGCGTCGGGGTCGTGCGGATGTTCCCAGTCCTTGTTCGACCCTTTCTTCTTGCGCTTGCGATCCAGCTTAGCGAGATCCTCCCGCGTGGGGGTCTCAATGCCAGAGGCCTGAGCCAGCTTGGTCAAAAACTCGTGATAGCTCTCCCCGGTGTCGCGGCGCACGATGCTGCGCAGGGCCGCATTCGCTTCGAGCGTCGTGGCGTCTATCGCAATCGTTTTCCCCTTGACCAGGCCGGCGATGCCCAGACACTGAAGAACCCATCTGAACACCGCCCGATGGGTGTCCAGGTCGATCAATCGCCGCGTCCGCGATATCGTCGAATGATCCGGCGCCGCCTCTGTCAGCGCGAGCCCGAGAAACGCCCGCACTCCTGAGGAGTCCGCCGCACGCCAGGCGATGCCGCGTTCCGAGTCCAGGCCTTCGAAGTAGCCAAGCAAGAGGAGACGGAAATATTGTCCCGGTGCCAGACTGGGCCGCCCCATCTTCTCCGCATAGAATGGCCGGCACTGCGCCTCGACGAAGTCGTCGAATCCATGCTCGGCCAACAGCCGATTTAGCTTCTCGTAGAACGGGTGACTCACCGACCGCGGTAGCTCGCTGACCGCCACCCAAATCGCCGCTTGCTCTTCGTGTGTTCGTTGTCCCATCGCCATACGGAAAACTTTACTACGAATCTTTGTTCCTGTCGATTTCGCAACACCAACTACCGCCACTCCGTGCGCGACTTTCACCACAGGCTGCTAGGGACAGAATCGAACTGCCGACACGAGGGCCGCGACTTCTTCTCGCATGGCGCGGGAGAGGAGCCCGGCCTTTTTTATTGTGCAAACGAGGTCCATATGGAAAATCGATATTTGTTAAGCTGAAAATGCAGAGCTGATGAAAGACGATCCAGCAAAGCTCGATCTAAATAGGGGATCACAGCTATGGCGGTAGGCCGAGTATTCAAGCGCGCCTGGAAGCTTCCCGACGGCACGATCAAAGAGTCACCAAACTACTCCATCGCCTATTGGTTCCGCGGCCGCGAGCGTGTCGAGTCGGCGAAGACCGACAGCGAGGCGAAGGCTAGGGCGCTGCTCCGACGCCGGCTAGAGGAAATCGGGAAGGGCGCTTACGCGCTCCGCCAGCAGAAATTTTATTACACCGACATGGTGGAGCTCATGAAGGCGGATTATAAGCGGAAGGGTAACCGCTCTTGGGAAGACGTAGAGCATAAGATCAAGCCGCTCGCCGTCTCTTTCGAATTCACACGCCCCGCCGACATCGATCTCGCCAAGATCAACAAGCACATCGATCGACGAATCGAGGAGAAGGCCGCGATCGCCACGATCAACGGCGAGCTGCGCTACCTCCGGCGAATGCTTCGGCTCTCTTGCAAGCTCGGGAAGCTCGCCGCGGCGCCGGTGATCGAACTCCTCCCGAACGAAAACAAGCGCGACGATTACGTGGAAGCCGCGGACTTCACCCGGCTGTTGACAAAGTTTCACGACACCGATGTCCGGGATCTCATCGAGTTTCAGTATGCCTCAGGGTGGCGCGTCGGCTCGATCATGCGTCTGGAGAAAAAGGACGTTGATTGGCAGCGCGAGACCGTCAAACTCCGGCATGCGATCTCCAAGAACAAGCAAGGGGCGTTGTTGTCGTTTAAGAAATTCCCCACCATGCGCGCCGTGCTTCTACGCCGGAAGGAAAAGCTTCGACTTGATTGCCCGTTCATTTTTCATCGAAACGGTCGGCGAATAAAGGATTTTCGCGATGAGTGGAAACGGGCCACGAGCGAGGCTAAACTCGGCGGAGTTACGGACCATGCTTTGTGTCGGAGTTGTGCCGTGAACTTGTCCCGCGCAGGCGTACCGGAGACCGTCGCGAGCAAGTACATGAACCGGAAGACCTTGCAGATCTACAAGCTTTATCGAATCGTTGACACCGTGGACACCGAGCTTGCAGAAGAAGCGTATCAACGCTATCTTGAGAACGAAGCGAAAGCTGCCAAGGTCGCCGAGCTCGAAAACGGACACCGACAAAACTCACACAGTGAGCAAACCGAGCAAGCCGCAGGCGGGCGTAAGTGATTGATTATCCTATCGTGCCGGAGTGGTGGAACGGCAGACGCGCCGGACTCAAAATTCGGTGGGGGCAACCCCGTGAGGGTTCAAGTCCCTCCTCCGGCACCAAAAGAATTCACTACTTAGTGCATTCGGATTCCGGGTTCTCAGGCTGGTGCGTGTGCTCATTGTGCGCATTCCGTGCCCAGTCCGCTATTGATTCGCCGGACGTCACGAGGATCACTGGGGCGTTCTGCAAGATTGTCCAGAATTTGAATTGACCTCGCGCTTCAACCAGTTCGATCCGAGCTCAAACCATACGTCGCGTCGTCGATTGATTTCTTTTATGAGGGCGCCGCCCTCCTCTTTCCGTTTGCGTTCTTTATCGGTCAACTGTCAACAAAAGATTTGACCCTAAATGTTGTAAATGGACTTTTAGCTCGTGCATCTATCGCATAAAGCGCTTCTTCATCAAGAAAAGACTCATCCCGACCCCTTTTCTCAGACCTCGTTATTCGTCAGGCCCTCTGCCGGGCTCAGTGGGTAATCCCGAATAATTCGTCCAAACTGAAACACAGGACCGCGCTCTCACGTCGAAAACGTGGTGTTACCAACGAAAATCCGCAATATCAAAATACGAGATTTGACCTCGATGCCCGCACGTTTGGAACACCTGAAAGCGCTGGAACGTTTGGAACAGTTCAACGTTTTGAACGGCTTGAACGTTTTGAACGGCTTGAACATATTTATCCGATGAAGCTCAAGGAGCCGCGCATGACGCGAATTTGTCTCCGGTCGGTCAGCCACCGCGTTCGAGTCAGATCATGAACGGTGTCCTGCAACAGGTTGAATGGGAGTCGTGCCTGGTCGAGCCCTTTCCAGACCCGGCGTTACAGTCCTATGCCCGGCGAAGGTGGGGGATTCCGAACCCGATGATCGCTTACTTCGCGTCCGTTCCCTGGATGGCACGGGCGGTAATCGATCTGCATCCCGAGTACGGGCTGCTGATGCACCTCGATCAAGCGATCGCGGACCTCGTCGTGCTTGTGGTAAGTCAGGAGAACTCGTGCCGTTTCTGCTACGCTGCCGTGCGGGCGTTACTGTGGGCTCAGGGAATGTCCTGGCGGCGTATCCAGCGCATGGAACAGGAAGTGGCGCGCGCTGATCTGCCGCCGCGGACGATGGCGGCGATCGCCTTCGGGCGGAGCCAGTCACGCTCGGGTCCTGCAGGAGCGCAAGCTGCCCGTGAGACTTTGCGTCGTTCGGGCTTGGGGATCGAAGAGATGAAAGAGATCGCGTTCACAGCGGCATTGACGGACTTCAACAACCGCGCCCATACGATTCCCGCGATTCCTGCGTATTCCATCGAGAGCATGCCCGATCGCCTTTTCGTACGGCTGCTCCGGCCCTTGCTCGGTTTGATCGTTAAAAGACATCGTTATCGCGGGCGGCCCACCGTGCTGGACGCCGTGCCGCCCTATGCCTACGGCCGGCTCGTGGAAACCTACGCGGGTTCTCCGATCGGCGCGATATTGGCGCGAACGCTCGCAGAGATGTGGGCGTCTCCCCATCTCACGCGACGCTGCAAACTTCTGATGATCGCCGTCATCGCGCGCGGGCTGGGGTGCGAGGTCTGCGCGCCGGAGGTGAGTGAAGCTCTCCGGAGAGAGGGATTGAAGGAATCGACGCTCGCCCAAGTCCTGACTCATCTCGACGCGCCCGAGCTTGACGCCATCGAGCGGCTGCTCGTGCCGTTCGCTCGCGAAACGATCTGGTACGAGCCCGCGCCGCTACAGCGCCGCGCCCGTATGCTCCGCGACCGCCTCTCGGGCCCGCAGCTCCTCGAGGCAATCGGTGTGGCGTCGCTGGCCAATGGGCTCTGCCGGATGGGCGCGACGGTGCTGGACAATAATACATGACCGGACCCCTCGGCGTAGTTGCTCTGCTGGTGCTCCTGGCGGGACTCGCCGTCGCAATCTATCGCCAATGGCGGCAGAACCAGACGCTGAAGGCCCAGCTCGAAGCGATCGCCGCTGACCTCCAGCATCTCCAGCAATCCTGCTCGCGGCTGGTTCCAGCCGGTGTGCTGCAGCACCTCATCGCCGACGGCGTGAAGTCGGGGATCGAGGCGGCGGCCCCCGAGCGCAAAGTGGTGACCGTTCTGTTCGCCGATCTCGTCGGTTCGACCGCGATGAGCGACCGGCTCGAGCCGGCCGTTCTGGCGCGTGTGCTCAACGGCTACTTTCAGCGCATGAGCGATGCCATCCACGAGCACCGCGGGCATGTCGCCCACTTCCTGGGTGACGGCATCGTCGCCTATTTCGGCGCGCTGCAACCCAATCCGTGGCAGTGCAACGATGCCGTGCGCGCCGCCCTCGCGATGCGTGCGGCCATCCGCGAATACAATGTCGAGCTAGGGCGGGAGGGGCTGCCGTTGCTTGCTCTGGGAATCGGCATCGACCGCGGTTTGGGGCTGGTCGGCCTGGTGGGCTCGCGCGAGCGCATGGAGTATGACTTCGTCGGACGCACCGTGAACGTGGCCGCGCGCGTGCAGACGCTCACGCGAATCCATCAGGCGGACATCCTCGTGACGGAGGCGCTAAGCGCCGAGCTCGACGCGCGCTTCGTGCTCGTGCCCATGCCCGCCGAATTCGTAAAAGGGATCGCTGAGCCCGTGGTAACCTACGCCGTGCGCGAAGGTCCATCGGCCGCCGCTCCATCGGCTGAGGAAGCAGGAGACAGATGACCGCCGAAGAGGGCGCCGCGGGCCGATCGAAAGTTATTCAGCTAGATTGATAAGATCGTTGTTGACTTATTTTCGATTACAATGGTGTCATGGTGACAACTAAAGACTCAATTGTTTTTTTTCGAGGATGATGTGCGCTTCCTCGTGGGGTCGACGGGAATCTTGGAACTGCTGCTCGTCGCGGAGCCTCGTTTGGGCCGGCGGACGGTCCTCACCTTGCCGCTACTTCCCCCTCCGCAGAAGAAAAGATCGCGGCCATCGGACTCGAGCCCCGAAATGGCCACTCCGGGCAGCATCTCGACCCTCTCCAGAACCTCTCCCGTTCGCGGATCGACTCGCCGCAAATCGCTCTGGTCACCTTCCCAGGTGCCGTGCCACAGCTCTCCGTCGATCCAGGTGACCCCGGTAACGAAGCGATTGGACTCGATCGTGCGAAGAATCGCCCCTGTCTCGGGATCGATTTGATAGATCTTCCGGTCGCGATACTGCCCCACCCAGAGCGTCCCTTCGGCCCACGTGAGCCCCGAGTCACTGCCGCCACCGGGCGCCGGGATCGTGGCGAGCACTCGGCCGGTCTTCGGGTCGATCTTCTGGATGCGATCTCCGGCGAGCTGGTACAGGTGCCGGCCGTCGAAGGCCGTTCCTGCATTCGCGGCGACAGCGATCGAGCGCAGCGTCTTCCCGGTCGCAGGATCGAAGGCGTTCAGCCGGTCTCCAGCGGCAAACCAGACGTGCTGGCCGTCATAGGTGACTCCATGCACCTGGTCGACACCCGGAAAAGGTCCATACTCACGAACGATTTCGGCCGCTGATTGACTCATGTTCCATCCTAGTCGCTCGGCAGTGGAGCGGGGAGTAACAATGTCGTCGTGAATCCCGGCATGGGTGGGGTCATCCAACGACGAGCTCGTCCGCGACCGAACGACTGCACCTTGCCTGCTGCCTCAAGCGAGTCGAGCGCACGCTGCACGGTGCGCTGGCTCGTTGCCAGCGCCAGCGCAAGGGCCGAGCTCGACCACGATTCCTCGTCGGCGAGGAATGCGAGCACCCGCGCATGCTCCTCTTCGACGGGCGGGGCCAGCACGACCACGTCGCGTGCGCGGCGCGGTGCCAGCGCGAAACCCCGCTGCGTCGCGCTCACGCCGGCGAGCTTCCGCAGCGCCGCGCGAAGCCGCCCGACTTCGACCCGCAACCGCACGCGATGCGATTCATTGGCGCGCTTTGCTCCGAATGCCCGCGCGATGAGCATGTCCCTCGGCATGTCTCCGGGCCACGATTCGCCCAGCGCGCGTACGAGCGCGAACAACACCGGACGCCTTGCGAGCGAGACCAAGGTGCGTGCCTCACGCACGACATGACGGCACGCGTCCACGACGAATGCTTTCGATGCCAGCAACGCTTCGACCTCCTCGAGCAGGAGAAGTCGCTCATTTCCCTTCGTAATCAGGCGTGCCGCGGGCGTGTTCAGCACGCGGGATGCGCTTTCGACTTCCGCCGTCAGTGCAGGGATGCGCGCGTGGCGCGCGGCGCGTTTGGCCCGAGCGAGCGCAGCGCGCGCCGCCTTCGTCCTGAGGCGTCGAATCGCGATCCCTGCGACCGCCAGCTCGTGGGCGGTCCTGGACGCGGCAGGGAGCAGCGCGGGGTCGAGCTTGGCGAGCGTGCGCTCGGCTTCGTCGATGCGCCCGATCAGGAGCAGGCGCCGGACCTCGAGATACCGCGCGTGCGCGGCGTTCGCCCGGTCGGCGTGCGCTTCGAGGGTCGCCCGCGCCGTGTCGAGCGCCTTCGCAGGCCAGCCGAGGTCGCGCGAGACGAGCGCGATCTCGGCTTCGGCGACGACGCACCTCGCGCGGGCCACGGCCTCTTTCGGACCGAAGGCGCGCGCAGCACGTCGCAGGAGCGCCTTCGCTCGAACGAGATCGCCGAGCTGCGCCATCGCGATGCCTCGAAGCGCGAGCGCGGGCGTGTCGTCGCGCAGGGCGACCCGCTTCAACGCGCCGAGGGGATCGCCCGCCGCCAGCGCGCGCGCCGCGGTAGTGATAAGCGGGTCCATCGGAATCCCGTCATATTTGTAACTCCCACCCTCATTGTAACTCCCGCGCTCGGTGCTAGTCATGAGATAGATCTAGCATCGCACGGGCGGGCGATCCACAGCAGTAATGGTCGCCGGAGCCGGATCCACGGGAGGGATTCTGGCGGTGTGCATCGGCAAGTTCAGAAGATTTTTCAGAGCGAATCGTCTCGGTCTGTTTCAGAAAACAAAGGAGAAATAAGATGGCAACAAGCAAAGAGAGAGACAAGGAGCACCCGAAAGGACATCTCGCGATTAAGACACCCCCGATCGTGTCGCAGCAGGAGTGGGAGACTGCGCGCCAGCAGCTCCTCGTGAAGGAGAAGGCCTTGACCCGCTCCCGTGATGCGCTGGCAGCCGAGCGTCGACGGATGCCGTGGATGGCGGTGGAGAAGAAGTACGAGTTCGACGGGCCCAAGGGTAAGGTTAGCCTGCTCGACCTGTTCGAGGGCCGCAGGCAGTTGATCATCTATCGCGCCTTCTTCGAGCCCGGGGTGTTCGGCTGGCCCGAACATGCCTGCCGCGGCTGCTCCTTCGTGGCTGACCAGGTCGCCCACGTAGCCCATCTGAACGCGCGCGATACCACGCTCGCGTTCGCCTCGCGCGCGGCGCAGACGGACATCGAGCGCCTGAAGGCACGAATGGGCTGGACGATGCCGTGGTACACCATCAGGGACAGTTTCGACACCGACTTCGGCGTGGACGAGTGGCACGGCACGAACGCCTTCATCCGCGATGGCGACAAGGTGTTCCGCACCTACTTCATCAACAACCGCGGCGACGAGCAGATGGGGAGCACCTGGAACTATCTCGACATCACTGCGCTGGGGCGCCAGGAGGAGTGGGAGGACTCGCCGGAGGGCTACCCGCAGACCCCACCATACAAGTGGTGGAACTGGCACGACAACTACGATGCCGAGGCCTCGCCTGACCCGAAGTGGGTCGAGGTGTCCGACGCTGGAGAAGCCGCCTTTCGAAAGCGCGATGCAGAGGCGAAAACGAGCTAAAGAAGGACGACCACGTCGCCGCCTTCGAGCAGCCGGCTCTTTTCACACAGGAGCTGCGCGAGTGCTTCCGCAGGGTGCGCGGAGCATAGCCAGGAGGAGCTCTTGGCGGACTGTGATCGCACCACCGCGCGGAAAGGAAAAACGATGACGAAGCATATGACTGGCTGATGCTGCGCAGGATTTACGCCCAGACTGATTATCCCCACGGCGACTCCAAGTATCCCGAGGCCGTGAATCACTTTCTCAAGTTACCGATCAACGAAGTCGACAAACGAAAAATTCTCTGGGATAACTGCGCTGCTTACTATGCCATGTGAGCGCGGCTCGCCGACTTGGCTGCATTGTTCATGCTACGAGAGGATTTTACCACGTTCTGTTAGCCAAGCCGCGAACCGCGACGTTGAAGTTTGAAACCGACGTAAAATGACCGCTCTAGGAATCTCGGTCCACGACCGAGGCCTGCTGGTTGCGAACGTAATGATCGCCGTTATGGTAACTGTTGTAGCTGTAATCACGATAATCGCGCCGGTGGCGCCAGTGACATCCGTGCACCGAAACTAGGGCCGCCACAAATAACATTCCTATCGCTAAAGTCTTCATGGACATCTACTTTGGAATGAATCGAGTTCAAGACTCGCCCATTGGCGCTTAATCCAAGCCGGGTCCCCACCAACCGCTACGCCGATAGCGTCCGGCGTCATATCGATCCCTTTCCCATGGTCGGTCTCGGCGGTCATCGCGGCGCCAATCGTCGGATCCGTTTCCCAACGCAAAATACTCCCGCCGCCAGGATTCCTTGTCCCAGTTGTGGCAATGGCGTCGCTTATCGTCCGGATGCAAACGGACCTGGTGTCTATGACAATATGAGCTCGGACTGCGCGGATGCTGGCGCACGAAGTTTTCCTGGGCAGAACTCTGCCTCGCAGGCCCACGGTAGTCGTCACGGGCGAAGCTCGCGGCGGGAAATAGTAGCGCTGCTAACACAAGTGCTGGAACCGCGATTTTCATTTTGGGTCTCCTTTCTAATTCGGTTAGACGCGGTGCGACAACAGTTGTTAATTTGGGATGACTTTGGTTACCCGGTCGCAATCATGCCGCGACGGGCCGCGAGCTTCTCAATCCCGATGTTGGAGTAAGGCGTGATGAATGAGCGAGATATGGAAAATTCTGGGAGGCGTGAAACTAAAAGAACATCCAAGACGGAAAGGCAGTGCTTCGGCGGTGGATCGAAAGACGAAAGCGTTTTAATTCAGAATCAAGCGAAGCAGCTGATTTGCGATCGCCGCGCCTCGCTCGCGAGCGACGGATTCAATCATTGCTGGCGGCGCCGGCGCAAATCATTGTAGCGATTTTTTAGCTGGTCGCGGCGATCCTTCGGCAGGTTTTGCCACCGGTCCCACTCCTCGCGCAGGTGCTCTTTATCTTGCGGCGGCAGATTCTGCCAGCGCCGATAGTTTTTCTGGATGTTCTCGCGTTCCTTAGGGCTCAAGTTTCGCCAGTTGTCTCCGCCGTCGAGGGCCCAGCCGGAAAGGGGCTGCAGAAGTAAAAGGCCGAGGGCCAAAGCCGCGCAGGCCTTTTTTAAGATCCTAATCGCTATGTTTCTATCCGGCTTCATGATTGCTGTTCGTGAACGAGTCGTTATTTTAGATTAGTTCCTAAAGACTACGAACCTCAACTGACTCCCGCTTCGATCCGTCCATGTTTTCCAGCGCCGGCAAGGACTCTAACATGTCCAGGGAATTGAAGAATTCCAAGCGGCCGGAGTCGGACAATATTTCCTGGGGGATGTTCTCCTGCTGGATTGCATTCGAGCGCACACTCCAATCGCCTTTGCCAAAAACCAGGGCCACTGCGAGCACGACCACGACGGCAGTGCCAAACGCGGGTATCGTCCAACCACCGAAAGACGGAATCAAGCTGCGCCACCAAGATATCCCTTCACGCTCCTGGTTCAGCTTGTGGACCACTTCACGATAATAGTTATCCCAAAAATTTTGTGGCAACTCAGTCGTTTTCGACATCTGTGGCAGTAAACCGTTCAAGTCATCCATGAAGCGGACACAACGCTGGCAGGTTTCAAGATGGCTCGCAACCCGGCGCCGTTCGGCGTCCTGGCCCTCGCCGTAATAATACAGCACCAGGTCCGCTTCAAACTCTGCGCAGGCGTTTTCCAATGCGCTACGACGTTCACTCATGACGATTCCCCTTAAACAAATTCCAACAAGCTCTGCCTGAGCGCCGATACGGCGCGGTGCAAATAAACGCGCACCGTAGCTTCTGTGGTTTTCATCACCTTCGCGATATCGGCGATCGAGAGTCCTTGATGATTCCGCAGTAGAAAAGCCGTGCGCTGTTTGTTCGGCATGGTTTCCAGAGTCCGGTCGGCGCGGCGTTTGGCTTCTCGGGCCATCGTCACGTCCTCCGGCAGCGACGATACATCGGTCAGCTCGGCGCGTTCCGGCGCGCCTTCGCTCGTGGCTTCGAGCGATTCCCAACCTATCTTATTCTTTCGGCGCGTGAAGTCTAAGCAAATATTCACGACCAATCGGTAAAACCAGGTATAAAAACTCGATCTGCCATCGAACTGTTTTATGCGCGTGAAAGCCCGCAGAAAGGCGTCCTGGGAGAGGTCCTTAGCTTCCTCCGTGTTGCGCGTGAAATTCAAGGCGATGTGAAATGCCTTTTCCATATAGCGCCGCACCAGAATCTCGAAATATTTCGTCTCCCCGCGCTGGCAAAAAGCCACAATCTCCTCATCAGGAAGATCCTCTGGGAGCGGGTTATTTGTCAATGCGTCGATGGGCCTACCCTGCTTTCAAGCACTCATTGGGCTCGGTCTATACCACGTTAGACGATAAAAAATGGAAAAGGTTAACTTGCGGGCGAGCCCGGGTAGAGGGCATCGCAAGTCATTTGGCTATTTCAGAAGAAACAATGAAAAATCAGTCAGTTAGACTAGGTTTGGCATGCTGGCCGGAAGCCCGAGGAATGGCCTATTTCGGAAGGTTGATGCACCTGAGCACTGCACAGGTCATGCAGCCTTCCACGAGAGAATTTTCAGGCGCTTATACACATAGCTCTGCGATGTTCTCTAACGCGCGATCGTTTCGTCGATTCCTGTGATCTTGATGCTGCCATGCTTCGACTTGTACTTACGGTTCAAATAAATGATGACGCCGGTGATCCCCTCGATGACGTAGGCGTTGGACGCCGGGCCGCCGTCAAAGGCGCGCGCGCCGATACGGCGAATAATGTCCATGACTTTCTGCTTGGCGTCCGCGTCGTCGCCGCAGACGAGAACATCGCCCAGGGACGACTCGACGTCGCCAAGATCGACGGCTGAAATGTTATGCAGGGCGCCGATCACCGGCGCCTCGTCGCCCAAAATCTGCTGCGCTTCCTGCAACGCCGACCCGGCCGGGGGCACGAATGGTTTAACTTTCTTGAGCGGCACGACGGCATCGATGATGATCTTTCCCGCCACCTGTCCCTTCAGGTCTTGGATCATTTGCGCTTGGCCTTCATAGGGAACCGCGATCACCACGAAGTTGGCGTCTTGCACCGCTTGTTGATTGGTTGTTCCCTGCAGCTCGCCGGCGCGCATTTTCGGTTTGAGCGTCTCGACAACGGTCTGCGCCTTTTGCGCGTCGCGGGAGCCGATGATCACTTTGACCCCCGGCGCGCCGAGGCGCAGAGCCAGGGCGCTGCCAAGATTCCCAGTGCCGCCCACGATAGCTATATTCAGATCATCCATAACTCATTGCGAGCTAGCGAAAGAGGTCCTCGGCTATGGGCCGAAGTAGATCTTTCGCCGTTCCTGCCTCCTTTTCCGTTTCACATCCTCTAACGACGACGACGGGGACGCCGTCGCGTTTGCCCATCACCAATTCCGCCGCCGCCGCGATTTCGTCGGCGATGGCCGCTACGGCGGCCTTGAGCTGGTAGCCGTGGCGATCGTGCAGTCCGCGTTCGTCTTTGATCGCTTTCATGCCGGCAATGCCGACGGCGATATCGACCGTCCCTACCCGCCAGGGCCGGCCGAAACTGTCGCTGATAATGACAGCGGGCTGCTTGCCGGTCTGCTTACGAATCTCCTCGCGAATGCGCCGCGCCGAACCGTCGGGGTCTTTGGGTAAGAGCGCCACGTGATTCTTGCCGACATTTGATTGATCGACGCCGGCGTTGGCGCAGATAAAACCATGATGCGTCTCCACCACCAGCGCCCGGCCGCCGCTTCTGACAATCCCCCGGCTTTCGTTGAGAATCACTTCCACCAGCGCCGGCTCCTTATCCAATTGCCGAGCCAATTCTACGGCGCGCGCCGACGGCTGCACCTGCGCGAGATCGACCAATTGCCCTTCGGCTTTGGAGACGATTTTTTGCGCGATCACCAAAACATCGTCGTCTGAAAGCGCAACGCCTTCCCTGGCGCAGGCCGCGCATATCAATTGGCCGACGGAGTCGCCAGAGACCACCTCGCTAATGCCTTCCAGGCCGATCAGCTCGAGCCGCTTCATAGTCCTCCGGAGCGCCGCGTGCGTTCCGCTTCATGTTGCGCCATCAGAGCGCGGGCGACGCGCGTCGATTCTGCCGCGTCATCGTTGAAAGACAGAAGTCGTTCCAGATCCTTCGGCTCGTCGATGTCCAAGGCGATGCGCTCGTTTTCGATATAGCGTAGCGGCAACCCCCGCGCCGCGACCTGGCTCATGTGAAAGTTGAAGCTGTCGTAACCGAAGCGCAATTTTATGATTTCCGGCGGCGCCAACAGCAAAGCATTGGTACCCATCCAGTCGTGGGACGGAACCAACAGCGCGAAAGGCGGGATCGCCGCGCCGGGAACTTGCGCCAGCATCTGCTCTATATCCGCGCTGCGCACCAGCGGCATGTCGCCCGGCAGAATCAAGACCGCTTCCCGCCCGGCCCGCTGCAATACCGCGCGCGCGAAATTGACGGCGTCTGTCTCGCCGCCTTCGGCGGGCTCGCGAATCACCTCGGCTCTGCACGAGGCCGCGATCTCAGCGGCCCTGTCATCGCCGGTGACGACGAACGTCGCGGCCAAGCCGCGCGCCAGTAGAACCTCGCGCAGAACGTCGCGGAACATGGTTTCCGCCAAGACTTCGCGTTCCGCCGCGCCCAACAGCGGGCTCAAGCGCTGCTTCGCGTTGCGGAACCCTTTGACGGGGATAAGAGCGGTTACGTTCATTGCCGTGCCGAAAGCATTTCCTGTAGCACTATTTTTCAATCAACGCCAAAACCTCACGCGCCAGGCGCCGCTTGTCGGACAGGGACGTCATGCGGATGGAAGTTTCGACGACGCGAATGCCCAAGCTCTCGATCCTGTGCCGCAGTCCACGGTCTTCGCTATCAATGACGAACCGGTTCAGCAAATCGCGATAACCATCGGCCACGCCGAACGCGGTGGGCTCCAGGCCTTGGGCGGCCATGAGCTTGTGCGCCGGTCCACTGATCGCGGCCCCGCCGATGATCGGACTGACACCGACTACGGTGACGACGGAATGGCGCAACGCTTTGCGAATATCGGATACGGCCAGGATCGGCCCGATGCTCGTGATCGGATTGCTCGGCGCAATCACAACCGCGGTCGACTGGCGGATCGCACTAAGCACTCCCGGCGCCGGTTCGCAGCGCTCGGCGCCGGCAAAATGAACCGCCTTGACAGCGCGCGACCAGCGTTCTTTCACGAAGAACTCCTGAAAAGAGATCTCGCCTTCGGGAGTCACGACCCGAGTTTCGATTCGCTCGTTCGACATGGGCAAGATAGTCGCCTTAACGCCGAGGGCTGCGCGAATGCGCTCCGTCACCTGGGATAGCGTCAACCCCTCCGCCATGAGGCGAGTGCGGGTGATATGGGTCGCGAAATCCTTATCGCCGAGATTGAACCAGGCGTCGTTTCCCAGCCGCCGCAGCTGTTCCAGCACCGTGAACGTGTCGCCCTGAATGCCCCAGCCCTTTTCACGGTCGTTCAATCCGCCCAGCGTGTATGTGATGGTGTCGATATCCGGCGCAACATAGAGGCCGTGAAACACTGAGTCGTCCCCCGTGTTACAGATGACCGTGAGCTGCGCAGGGTCCATTTCCGCGGCGAGACCTTCGATGAGCTTGGCGCCTCCCGTGCCGCCGGTAAGAACGACTAACATAAGAAGACGCTTCAGAGGATTGGAGTGCTGGAGTATTGGAGTGATGCTAAAAAGCGCAGCGGCCCGCCGTGTTTCACATAACCGTCGGCGTCGCACAGGCGTTCAACGTGGGAGCGCATGGACGAAGACAGGAACTTGTCTGCCTGAACGAGGAACTCCGGATACACCGGCAAGCGGGCTCTGAGTTGGAATCCCGCTTCGGCGCTTTTTTCTTCCAGGCGTTGCAACGCCGGCCACGGCGCCTCGGGGTTGATAAAGTCGGGAGTCAACGGCGACACGCCGCCCCAGTCGTTAAGACCGGCTTCCAGGTAAAGCTCGTAGCCCTCGGGCGTCAAATTGGGCGGTGCTTGCAGATTCATCGCACCGCCGAAAATCAGCCTCGCCAACGCGATGGTCTTGACCATGTCGTCTCGGGTCGCGTCGGCATGGCCGCGCATCGGAATCGTTGGCTTGGCGCGAAAATTTTGAATGATGACCTCTTGAATATGGCCGTACCGTTCATGCAAATCGCGGATCGCAAACAGCGATTCGACGCGCTCCGCCCAGCTCTCGCCGATGCCGATGAGAATACCGGTGGTGAACGGGATTCGGAGTTTCCCTGCCTCATCCATCGTGCGCAGCCTCAGCGCCGGCGTCTTATCCGGCGCGTTGTCATGGGCGCCACCAGGCAACAGCAAGCGGTCACTGACGCTCTCGAGCATCAGTCCCATGCTGGCGTTGACTTCCCGTAGGCGCCGCAAGTCGCCCTTGCCCATTATGCCGGGATTCGAGTGCGGCAGAAGCCCGGTTTCCTCCACGACGGCACGGCATGCCTCGTGGAGATAATCGAGGGTGCGTTGGTGGCCGCGCTCTGTCAAGAATTGTTTCATCTCGGGATAAATCGCTTCGGGCTTGTCGCCAAGGCTGAAAAGTACCTCGGTGCAACCGAGCAGCTTTCCTTGCTCGACGACGCTGAGCACCTCTTCCAACGTCATCGTCTTCACGCCCGGTTCGTCGGGAGCTTTGCGGAAAGTGCAATAGCCGCAAAAGTCGCGGCACAGATTGGTCAACGGCACGAAAACTTTCGGCGAGAAAGTCACCACGCGACCTTTATGGCGGTCGCGCAGTTCCGCCGCGGCGGCAATAAGGGCCTGCAAGTTATCGCCATCAGTGGAAGAAAGCATTATAGCCTCAGAACGGCTCAGCAACTTTCCACTGAGACAATCTTTCAGTACCTGCTGCATCACTTCTGGTGAATATCGGATCGGCCAGTGAGGGTCAACTGGCGCCCTTGACACTCTTTGAGCCCCTACCTACACTCGGAGCCGCGTCAATGAGCACGAAGTTCAAAACGTTCAAGCCGTTTAAGCCATTCAAAACGTTTGGAACGATTGGAACTTTTTGAACGAATTGAACGGATGCTAATGACCGCAGACGAAATCACACGCGAAACACCGGCGCCGTTTGATGCCGAGGAATTGCTACGCCGTTACGCCGCGGGGGAGCGAGTTTTTAATGAAGCGCGATTGGCCGCAGCGGATTTGCACGGGGCGACTCTCAGCGGCGTAGATCTTGTCAACGCCAACTTGACCGCAGCCAATCTCGAAAATGCCGATTTGCGGGATGCCAACCTTCAGGGAGCGATCCTCCTGAGAGCAACACTGCGCAACGCCAATCTCGAAAACACCGATCTAACCAAAACCGTTGGGCTTCTGCCAGCCCAGCTTGCAGGCGCCAACCTCAGCGGCGTGCGCCTGCCGGACAAGTTCGGCGATTTCGATGGATTGCGGGTGGTGGAAGAGGAGTCCAAGAACGCCCGCGGGCTTTATTTCGCAACGCTGCTCGCCTGCTTCTACGGCTGGCTCACCATCGGCACCACTACCGACGCGGAGTTATTGAGCAATTCCGCATCGTCATCACTGCCCATCATTAAAGCCGACGTGCCCATCGTCGGCGTCTACATCCTCGGTCCGTTGGTGTTGTTGCTGCTTTATATCTATCTGCACCTGCATCTCCAGCGCCTCTGGGAGCGCCTCGCCGATTTGCCGGCAGTTTTCCCCGACGGGCGCTCCCTCGGCAAGCGCGCCTACCCTTGGCTACTCACCGGCCTGGTCTATTCTTACAATCCATTTCTCAGTAACCGGCGCCCGCCACTCTCGCGTCTTCAGGCGACGATTACGGTATGGGTCACTTGGTGGCTGCTGCCCGCAACGATTTTAATTTTCTGGCTCCGTTACCTGCGCCGCCACGATTGGATCGGCACCTCGCTACATATCGTCGTTGTTACCGTGACCGTGAGCGCCGCTATCCTGCTTTACCGGCTGGCCACCGCCACCCTGGCCGGCAGACGGGAAGCCCCTTTATCGATCAAGCAAACACTCGCCAGCGGGCGATCGTACCGGCGCGCGGTCTGGATGAGCGCGCTGGCGGCCGCGTTCACGGCGTTCTCCTGGGGCGCGATCCGGGGAATTCCGCCGGATTTCGAGTCCATGGTCGATGGCGGCTCGCTCATCGGAGCAGACGTTAGCCCCTGGGATGCGCGCCGGTGGGTGCCGCGGCTCCTTCGGCAAACCGGTTACAACACGTTTGCCAACCTGCGCGAAGTCGAAATATCGTCGCGCTTGTCGAATTGGAAAGGCGCAGGGGCGGATGAGATCCATATGGTCAAGCGCGGCCAACTGCGCGGCGCGGATATACGCTTTGCCGATGCCACACGGGTTTTTCTCGTCGGGGCGGATATGACGCGAGCTAATCTGCAGGGAATTTATTTCTACAACGCGGCCCTGCGCCACGCGGATTTAATGTGGGCCGATTTGCGCGAGGCGTTTCTCTATGAGGCGGACCTGCAGCATGCTAATTTGCGCAACGCCGACTTGCGCGCCGCCGATCTCAGCCGGAGCAATCTCGCCGGCGCGAGCTTGAAGGGCGCCCGGCTTGATGGAACGAACTTTGAAGAGGCGGTTTTAACCAAGACCGATTTGAGCGGCGCCAATCTCTCCGCCGCAAAAGGGCTGACCTTGCGCCAGCTCGAAGCAGCGGTGGTCGACGCTCAAACCCAGTTGCCAAATGACCTGGTTAACACTAAACAAGCAAAGAGACCAACCCCAGCAGACGGAGGGAAACGCTAATGGACAATTTTGACGACGTACTCGTGATCGACGCCGACGGCCATGTCTACGAAGGCAATATCGATTTGCGCCCGCGCATGCCGGAGAAGTGGCGCTCCCAGGCACCGATTCGCATGCAAGACAACGAGGGAAATTCGCGCATGCTCCTCGAAGGACGCCTCTGGTCCGCGTCGCAGGGACTCGGCCCTGGAGTCTCCGGACCGATGACGGAAAAAGCGCGGGGATTTCGGGAGGGCATGGTGGATCCCAACGCTCGGCTCATAGACATGGACCAGGAAGGCATCGACGTCGCGATTCTTTTCGGCACGCAGATCGCGCTCACGGTGAATGGTTTGATGAGTAAGGAACTGGCGGCGGCGCTTTGCCGTGCGGTTAACGAGTGGCTGATCGAATACTGCTCCGCCGACAAGAAACGGCTTCTCGCGGTGGGTTTGATCCCATGCCAGG
Organism: uncultured delta proteobacterium; assembly: GCA_963840855.1. Lineage (GTDB taxonomy): Bacteria > Desulfobacterota > Binatia > UBA9968 > UBA9968 > DATACQ01. Next base: position 39,968 of record CAWJBB010000031.1, on the reverse strand, counting down.
ATCCGCCGGCGGCGGTGAAAGAACTGGAGTTTCTCGCCAAAGCGGGCGCGGTGACTGCCATGCTTCCAACCAACGTTTACGGCCTCAATAACATGGGCGACCCCATGTTCGATCCGATCTACGACTGCGCGCAATCCTTGGCCATGCCGCTCAGCGTCCATCCGCAAACCGGCCACGACGGAGTTCCCGGTGTTTCCGGAGTCATGGGCGCCGGCAGCGAGCGATTTCGCAAGTATGTCTATGTCCACATGACCGCATTTCCGTTCGAGTTGATGATCGCCATGATGCACATGATTGGCGAAGGCGTCTTCGACCGCTATCCGAAACTCAGAGTCGGTTTCATGGAAGGCGGCGCCGGCTGGCTGCCCTTCTGGGCGGAACGTTTCGACGAGCATATCGAGAAACTGGCGCCGCAAATGCCGGAACTGAAACGGCAGCCCACCGACATCATTCGCAGCGAGCAAATCACTCTGACTTGCGAGTCCGAGGAAACCGGCCTCGACCGTGTTTTTGCGGCCAACGGCGAGAACACCGTCATGTACGCGTCGGACTACTGTCACTGGGACTGCCACTTTCCTTACTCGGTGCAGGATGTCGTCGACGGCAAAGACCTGTCGTTCAAGCAGAAAGAAAAGCTGCTGGGCAGGAACGCTGTCGAATTCTTCAAGCTGAGGAATCTGCCGCAGGCCAATGCGCTGAAAATCGCGCGGCAGAGTTGGAACGGCGGCCTGGCAAAAGCAGCCACTGCGTAAGGGTCGCAAACATGAAGCTGCGATTTTCCGTCGTCGTTTCTTTGTTCGCGATTCTGAATATCTTGCCGCTCATGGCTCAGGGAGCGGAAAGCCCGTATAAGATAAGAATCGGCTTTCCGTCCCTGGCCTTTTCCTACATGCCGTTCTACGTGGCCCAAGAAAAAGGATTCTACAAAAAGTATGGCATCGAGTCTGAATATATTCAGATGGGTAGCACGATTCAGCCTCAGGCCGTCCTTGCCGGCAACATCAACTATTTGACTTCGGTGTCCACGGGAATTTCCGCGGCAATTGCCGGTCTGCCGCTAGTCATTGTTATCAGCTTCTGCGACACGTCGCCGTGGGTGCTGGTCACCCACAAGGACATTAACAAGCCACAAGATCTTATCGGTAAAACAGTCGCGCTCTCAGGGATCCGCACCTCGCCCTATTATTTTTTTCAAGCGTTCTTGAAGAAATCAGAAATCAACGAGAAGGATGTCAACACCATCAGCACTGGCGGCACAGCAGACAGTTTTCGCGCTTTGACAGCCAACCGTGTGGTCGCCACGATTCTGACACCGCCATTCGACGACAAGGCAGTTTCCCTCGGCTACAAAAAGTTCATGCAGCTCGGGGATCTCGCGGATATCCCTTACGTCGGCCTGGTGACATCGCAGGCGGAAATTAAGAATAACCGGGAGTCCGTGCGCCGCACCATCGCGGCGGTGTTCGACTCCCTCGCCTGGCTTCGCGCCAACCGCAACGAGGCCAGCAAGATGATCGTCGATAAATTCAAAGTGAACCAACCCGAAGCGGAAAACACTTACGCGACTTTGATCAAGCTGTTGAATAAAGATGGCCGCCTCAATGCCAAAGTCGCCCGCGGCTATGTCGAACTCTTGCGCCACGAGCGGCCCATCCCAGCAGACTTCGATCCCATGAAGCTAGTGGATTTTTCTCTGCTGCCAGGGAGCCGGTGAGAGGCCCCCGCCATCGATGTTGAGAACAGGAACAATCTTTAAGACCGGGCTGGCGCTGATTCTTGGTCTCGCGCTCAGCGCCGCGGGGATCGGCCATAGTCAAGTTAGCCGCAACATTAAGGTCGTCGTCGAGACCCAGCAATCCGGCGCGAGCAGCCAGGAGTCGTTGCAGGGATCGGGCAGCGTCATCATCCGCCGCGGAACGGTTCAGCCATCGGGGCGCGTCACCGCCGGCGACCGCCAAACCACGGTGCAGCGCTCCAGCGGGATCTTCACACTGGTTCGTGACGGCGGCGAATCGATCCTCAGCGTCGCCACCCGCGTGCCTGCCAGCGAGGCGGTCTATTACTACAACTACGCCGCCGGCGCCGGCTATATTGAACGGCGCGTCATTTTTAACGATGTGGGAACTTCCCTTCGGGTCAGCGCCACAGTTCTTCCCGATGAGCAAATACGCGTAACACTTACGCCGCGAATCAGCTACTTCTCCGCGGAACGCGCCGGGGCCATCGACTTAACCGAAGCGGCGACCGAGCTGGTCGTGCCCAACAACCAGCCGGTTTCGCTCGGCGGCGCAACAACCCAGATCCATGAGGTCACCCGCCAGATACTTGGCTACCGAGACCGCAGCAGCAGCAGTGAAACTAACCTGGTGGTAACCGCCACGATACAGTGAGGACCCGCCATGCGGTCTTGACAAACCACCCTCTACTTGATGACCTAGCACGCAGCAAGACAGTTAAGGAGGACGGGGTTATGGCGTTCAACGGACACACCATCATCGATGGTGACGGGCATGTAATCGAGGATTACAGTGAAATGGTCCGATACATGCCGAAGCCTTATCAGGAGAAGTTTGAGACCCATACTTTTTATAACTTGTTTCCCCCGCTGGACCATCTTCATTCGTCGAACTTGCACGATTTTCAGCCCGGAGCATTCAATAAAGTCGGTCCTGACGGTTGGGTCGACTTTCTCGAAGACGTAGGCATCGAGACCACGGTTCTTTACACAACGCTCGGTCTTTCGTTCGGCAAGATCGTCAGCCGGGACTGGGCCATCGACGTCGCCCGCGCCTACAACGATTGGCTCTACAACACCTACATGAAACGCAGCCCCCGTTTTAAGGGTATGGGCCTCGTTCCGCTCCAAGAACCATCCGCGGCGGTTGACGAGCTTAGACGAATCGTCAAAGAGCTCGGTTTGTGCGGCGCCATGCTACCGTCCACCGGCATTCAAGCCAATCTCGGCGACCCGCGCTACTGGCCGATTTACGAGGAAGCCAATAAGCTCGGCTGCGCCATCGGCGTCCACGGTGGCGCCCATGAAAACATGGGACTCGACGACCTGACGCCTTACGCGCCGGTGCACGCCCTGGGTCATCCGTTCGGCCAGATGATTTCCTTCGGCGGTATGGTGTTCAACGGCATTTTCGACAAGTTCCCCAACGTAAAATTCGGCTTCATGGAAGGCGGCGTCGCCTGGCTGCTGATGTGCCTGGAGCGCTTCGACCGCTCCTGGGAGACTCATATTCAGCATGACCCGCGCAAACGCTTCCTCGAACTCAAACCTAAAGAAAAAATCGGCGAATACGTTCAACGCCACATCGACGCCGGACGGATTTTCGTCGGCTGCGAAGGCGAGGAACCCGATATCGCTCACGCCATCCGCCGGGTCGGCAGCAAACCGTTCGTATTCTCCAGCGACTATCCGCATGAAGTGAATAACGAGTTCTGTAAGCACGAGATCAACGAGTTCCTGGAGAACGAAGACATTAGCGCCGCCGACAAAGCAGCATTCTTGCACGGCAACGCGCGCCGATTTTATAGCCTTGGGGCGGTGGGGTTATAAATATTGTCGCTGCGCTCCCGTTCAAACCGTTCCAATCGTTCCAGCCGTTCAAAACGTTTTGAACGATTTGAACTTTTTTGAACGTCTTGATCGGCTGTTGAGGTGAGGTCGTATGGATACCCAACCCCGCATCGGGCTTATCATTCCTTCAGGCAACCGTTTGACGGAGCCGCAGTTCAACGCCTACCTGCCGTCGGGCGTGGGCGTTCATATCACCCGGTTGCGCATGACCGGAAAGTTCCGCAAGCCGCTGGAGGAGCTAAAACGGCCTCTGACCGAAGCCGCGGAAGCGCTTTCCGACGTAAAACCGGGTGTGATTGTATTCCATTGCACGGCGAACTCGATGGAAAATGGCCTGGCGCACGAAAAAGCCATCGTCGAGATTGTCGAGCGTGCCAGCGGCTGCCCGACCATCACGACGGCGCAGGCCATTACGCAGGCTTTCGACCGCTTCGGCATCAAGAAGCTGGTGCTCATCAGCCCCTACGTGCAAGCAACCAATCAACTCGAAGTGAACTATTTGGCTGAGACGGGTTACACCGTGTTGCACGAGTTAGGCCTTGGGTTGGAGACTCAGGCCTACGCCACTGTAACCCCGGAGGAATGGAAGAAAGTCGTGAAAGAAAACACCCGTCCGGAAGCGGATGGCTATTTTCTAAGTTGCACCAATACGCGCATGATCGAAGCCGTCAATGATCTCGAGCATGATCTCGGCAAGCCTGTGGTCAACAGCAATCAGGCAACGATCTGGGCCTGCTTGAAAAAACTGGGAATCTACCACGCCGACAAGAGACTCGGCAGGCTGTTCAATTAGCCGCAACCGGCGGGTTGCCCGTTTGCGACTGTTGAAACGCGGCCAGCCGTTCTCGTAATCCTGTATTTCTTTTTTCGACGCGGACGTTGCGGATCGCCATCGCCAACGCTCTGCGGCTACCGACGACGATGACCAGCTTTTTGCCGCGGGTCACTGCGGTGTAGAGAATGCTCCGGTAGAGCATCATGTAGTGGGAGGTATGGAGCGGCAAAATCACCGCCGGATATTCGCTCCCCTGACTCTTATGGATGGATGTCGCATAGGCGAGGCTAATTTCATCCCACTCGTCCGATTCATATTCCACCAACTTGTCATCGAAATCGACGCGAATCTTGCCCTCTTCCTTCTCGATGCTGACGATCCGGCCAAGGTCGCCGTTGAATATTCCCTTGTCGTAATTATTGCGCAGCTGCATGACCTTGTCACGCACGCGCAAAACCGTCCCGTTCCTTTCCAGCGCCTCTCCCGCCGGATTCAAGAGCTGCTGCAACTCCCGGTTCAGTTGCATCGTGCCAAGCAGACCGCGGTGCATCGGTGTCAACACTTGCACCGCCTGGGCCTCTTCACCGGGGCGCAATTGAAGCATCTTCGGAACTCTTTCCCGCACCAGCTCCTTGATCACCGCCAAGACCTCTTCCTCGCTCTCGCGCGCGATGAAATCGAAATCGCGCCGTTCGCGGGCATTGGCGAACTCGAGCCCTTGGCCCCGCAAGATCCGGTGCGCATTGACGACGATCAAACTTTCCCGCTCCTGTCGGAAAATGCGGCTGAGCACCGCCACCGGCACGACTTGGGAATCGATCAAGTCCTTGAGCACGCTCCCCGGTCCCACCGACGGCAGCTGATCGACATCGCCGACCAGGATAAGATGGCTGTGCGGATCGATGGCTCGCAAGAGATGATCCATCAAGGTCAAATCGATCATCGACGCCTCATCGACGATCACCACGTCCACTTGCAGCGGATTGTCTTCAGCGCGCTGAAAACCCCCTTCCCGGGGATTATATTCGAGCAGGCGATGAATCGTCGTCGCTTCTTCGCCGGAAGTCTCACTCATGCGTTTGGCGGCCCGGCCGGTGGGCGCGGCCAGCGCGAAGGTGACCTTGGCGCGCCGAAGAATTGCCAACAACGACATCAAGAGCGTCGTTTTCCCCGTGCCGGGTCCGCCCGTGATCACGAACACTTTCTCTCGAAGCGCCCGCCGGGCGGCTTGGTTCTGGTCCTCGTCGAGCGAGATGGGCAACGCGGAAAACAGACTACCGCCGGTGAAATCGATGGCGCCGCGGGCGACGGTCTTGCCTTTTTCCCATGGGCGCGGCGCCCGTTCTCCTTCGAGAAACGAAGTTCCCGAGATCAGCCGCGTGATGGCCGCCGCTACCCGCTTCTCGGCCTCAAAAAGCTCGATGAGATAAACGCGTTTATCATCGCCTCCTGGAGTCGCCGGCACGACGACATCGCCCGCCGCGGCAAGCTTCTCGACCGCGATCTCGACTCTCTCCCCTTCCACTGCCAGCATCTCGGCGGCGGTTTTTCCCAGCGCGAGCAACGGTAGGAAACAGTGGCCGCGCTCCGCCGCCTCGCGCAGCATGTGCAACACGCCGGCTTGAACGCGCAGCGGAAAATCGCCGCGAATACCGATGCTATGGGCGATGCGGTCGGCAATCACAAACCCGACGCCATGGACTTCCCGCGCCAGCGCATACGGATTTTCTTGGACCCGCGCGATGGTCTGCGAGCCAAAGACCCGGTAGATCCTCAGCGCCAGCGCCGCGCCGACGCCGTGTCCCTGAAGAAAAACCATGACGTCCTGCATGCCGCGCTGCTTCTGCCAAGCCTGCATGATCCGGCGCGCGCGCACCTCGCCGATCCCTTCGACTTCCAAAATGCGCAGCGGCTGCTCCGTGAGAATTTGCAGCGTGTTTAATCCGAATGCCCGGACCAGTCGCTTCGCATAGGTGGGGCCGATGCCTTTGATGAAGCCGGAGCCGAGATACTTTTCGATGCCTTCGATGGTCGCCGGATCGACTTTGTGCCAGTGATCAACTTGGAACTGCAAGCCATAACGCGGATGCCGCTTCCACGCGCCCGTGACCTTGATCTCTTCCCCTTCCGATACGGGGAAGATCGTGCCTACGATCGTCGTTCCTGGACCAAGGTCGGAATCCAAGCGCGCGACGGTGTAATGGTTTTCAGGATTATGGTAGGTGATCCTGCCGACGGTGCCTTGCAGGGATAATTTTTCGTTTTGCGGTTCGGCCAATGGAACCCCTCGAGTCGCATCCTACTTGAAACGGTTCAATCGGTAAATGACAGGCCTTGCCTTTTTCGGTGGCGGAAGCTTTAATAAGATCAAACCCACTAATGTCCAATCCCCCCGGCCAACGTTGGCCTTTGCCGATTGACGTCGCCCCATTCAAATCTCGAAAGCGCGAAAACGCCCCGGTAAGGCAACCGGCCTTTGCGGTATAGGAGTATCCAAAAATGGTTTTTGAAAGCTTCTGGTTCGAGGCCGCTATGATTTTTCTGCTGATCCTTGCCAACGGCTTTTTCGCGGCGTCGGAGATCGCTATGATCGCCACGCGTAAATCGCGCATCGATCAGCTGCTCGAACAAGGCGTAAAATCGGCCGCGGCCGTCGCCCGGCTGAAAAACGATCCGGATCGCTTTCTCGCCACAGTGCAAATCGGCGTCACCTTGGTCAGCACTCTCGCCTCCGCCATCGGCGGCGCTGCGGCCATCGATTTTGTGAAACCTCTGATCGAGGCGTTGCCGCTTCCCTTCGTCGCGCAATGGAGCGAGCCCTTGGCGATCCTATTTGTAGTTCTGCCCGTCGCCTATTTTTCTCTGGTATTGGGAGAATTGGTTCCAAAATCCCTGGCGCTGCGCTACTCCGAACAAATCGCTTTTCTGGTGGCCCGGCCCATCGATTTCCTTTCACGCGTCAGTTCATTTTTGGTGAAGATTCTAACGGCGTCGAGCAACGCCATACTTTGGAGCTTCGGCCGCAAGGAGGCCGAAAGCGCGAGTTTCAATTCCGTCGAAGAGGTCAAGTCGCTGATCCGTGAAGGCGCCGCCAAGGGCATCTTTAATGAGACCGAAAAGGAGTTGATCCACAGCGTTTTCGAGTTCGCCGACACCCCTGTCAAGGCAATCATGAAACCGCGCACCGAGATTCACGCCATCGAATTCGCCGCGTCTTTGACCGACGTGGCCAAGAGTTTCGTCGAGAGCGGTTTTTCTCGCATTCCGGTTTATGAGGGTGATCTGGACCGGGTTGTCGGCGTTCTCTACAACAAGGATGTATTCAAGGCGCTTCAGGAGCGAAGCGAATTTCGCATGCGCGACCACCTCCATCCGGCATTTTTCGCGCCGAGTTCCCTGCCCATTAGCGAGTTGCTCAAGCAACTGCAGCGCCGCCACCTGGCCTTGGCCCTGGTAGTGAACGAATTCGGCGAAATCGAAGGACTGGCGACGTTTGAAGATATCGTCGAAGAGATCGTCGGCGAAATCCGCGACGAGTACGACATCGAGGAGCGGGGGCCGGTGGAGCGTCTTCCCGATGGATCATTGATCATCCAGGGTTCTGCTCTTCTCCGCGAATTGAAATCCGATTTCGATCTGCCTTTCGAAGAATCGCCGGATTACCTCACCCTCGCGGGTTTCGTGCTCGCGCAGCTCAAGCGCATTCCCCGCGGCGGCGATTGGGTCGAGCGTAACGGCTACCGTCTCACCATCGTCGATATGGAGGGAAGAAGGATCGTCAAGATCAAACTGGAACCCGCCGCAACGCGGTCGCATGATGTTCCCTTACCCGGTAAGGCTTAAGCGGCGGAGCCTACTCTCAAAATTACGTTCAAAGTTCAAGGTCAAGTTTCGGATAGGAGATGGCGCTGCCGGCGATCTTGGAGCTAAAACCTTGAACTTTGAACATTGAACCTTGAACTTATCTATTCCGCCGGATAGCAGCGGATCTCGATCTCGTTGCCATCGGGGTCAAGGAAATAAACCGACGTCGCCCGCCCGCGCGCGCCCCAGCGGGAGACCGGTCCCTCGCGGATCGAGATTTGCCGTTGCGTCAAATAGTTGACGATGCCGGAGAAGTCCTCCTGGCCCACGACCATGCAGAAGTGATTGAGGTTGCGGTTATTTTTTTCGCTTGGCTGCCGCGCTTCGGTCCCTGCGTCCTTGATCGGAAAGAGGTCGATGATCGTATCGTCATTGATGCGCACCGACGGAAACCTTACTTTGCCTGATCTAAATTCTTCGAGACGCTCGGGCTGTAATCCCAAATCCTCGGTGTAAAACTTCAGAGACCGGTTGATGTCTCCGACGTTGAGCACGATATGGTCTAGTTCCGTGACTCTGATCCGGTCCATATGGACCTCCTTTCGCAAAGCGAAAATCAAGAAACTTTTGGTGACTCACTCCTCCACAGCAAACCCGGAAGCTCTAAAATCAGTGACTTAGGGCGTCGCCAGCGCGCTAAGCAATGCGGCAACTTCCCGCGCAGTCCCCACCGTGATGCGCAGACACTCGTGCAGTCCCGGCACGTCGAAGTAACGCACCAAAATTTTGTTACGCTTCAACGCTTCATACACGCCCCTTAGATTCTCGCCGGGCTTCCTGACCAGAACAAAGTTGGCTTGCGACGGCAGAACCTGAAAGCCCTTTTTTTTCGCCCCGGCGATCAGTTTGCGCCGGCTCTTCTGGATGCGCCGCACGTTGCGCGCCATCCACTTCAGATCTTGCAGCGCCGCCGTGGCCGCCACTAGGCTCAGCCGATTGAGATTATAGGAGTCTTTGACCTTCATCATCCCGGCGATTATTTCCTCCCCCGCAAAGGCAAGCCCGATACGCATCCCCGCCAGCGAGAAAGATTTTGAGAAAGTGCGCAACACCACCAGATTGGGCAACTGGCGAATAAGCGGCAGCGCGGAAGCTCCCTCGCCGTCGGCGAAATCGACATAGGCTTCGTCCACCACCAGGATGCCCGAAACGGCCGCGCGCGAGCCGGTCTATTTCCGGCAAAGAAACCAGCGTTCCAGTGGGAGAATTGGGATTGCATAGAAACGTCAGAGGGGCATTTTGCGCGGCGAGGGTCTCGGGCACCGAAAACTTCGCTGGATATTCCACCTCCGCTTTTTCCCCGCCCTGAATCTCGATCAAGGTTTCGTAGAGGGAGTAGGTCGGCGACGGAAATGCGACGCGGTCCCCCGGCCCGATAAATGAGCGCATTAACATGGAGAGCAGTTCATCCGAACCGTTCCCCGCGATAATATTTTCCGGTTTGACGCCGTAAACTGAAGCGGCGACGGCGCGCAAGCCATCGCTCAGCGGCTCCGGGTAAAGGCGGAGGGAGGGATTGATCGCTTTTCTGAGGGCCGCCAAAACCCGCGGCGACGGAGGGTAAGGATTTTCATTGGTGTTGAGCTTGATATAGCCGTCGTCCCGCGGTTGTTCCCCGGGAATATAGCCGTGCATAGCGGCGATATTGGGTCGAAAGTAAGCTGCCATCGCGCGGATTGTAGCCGCGGCGAGAAGCTAATTCAAACTAGCCTGGCAAAGGACCGCCAATGCCGCTTGAGTCACGCTATCGTCCAAATCTTGACGCTTTCGTCCAAAATCTTGCTAATTTCGCCGAAAGCTCCTCAACTGCCCCTAAATGAAAAAAGCAACTTCTTGATTTATCACTGTTTTCCTTTTCAAACCTGGCATGCTTTTCGCTAGAATCATTCGCCGGGATTGTGTTAGATTTTATTCTCCTTCGCCGAATACCTCGCAGCTTGCTGCGAGGATGAAGGCGAGGAGAACCCTCCGTAGCCTTGGCGAAGGAGGGTAGAGGGGCTTCGGTGAATTTCGCAAGGATACCTCGGAGCTTTGCTCCGAGGAGCTTCATTGTTGCCGCTTGTGCGATCCGGATTTGTCTATCTACAAGGATTATAAATGCCACCCGTGGATAAGCCAAAAAGCGAACCTCTCGTGCTATTGCTCGACGAGATCGAGATACTCTCGGCGCAGACGCGCCTGATGGAGCTTTATCTCAAGCGCGCCCATACCGCCGCCTTTGGCGAAGTAGAAAAGATCCAGGAACAGTTTCGCGTCAAAGTCAGCAATCTCAAGGAAAGGCTCGAAGATAAAGAAAATGCCTTTTCCAAGCATCTATCGGATTTCCATGACGAACAGAACCAACTCAATACGCAAAACCAAGAACTTCTGCAGCGGATAGCGGAACAACAAGACCTCATACAGCATTGCCGGGAGGAATCCGAACAACGCGGCGCAGAAATCGCTACGCTTCAGGAACGGCTATCTCGCCTGGAAGCAGCGAAGCGAGAGCTGGAAACCGCCGCGGCTCTGCGTGTCGATCAAGCACGGCAAGACCTCAAATCCCATGTTGCTCAGCTTCAGTCCGAACTTACGCAGAAGGAACAAGCCTTACAGCAGCGCGATGCGGCCGCGACCCGAACGGCGCAAAGCGCGCAAGATAGAATTCGTAGCCTGGCGGAGGAACTGGCCAAGAGCCGTGAGTCGGCAGAGGAGCAGAGAACGGAGATTCAGCGCGCTGAAAGCGAGCGCCATGAACTGCGCCAGCGCGTCACTGAGCTGGAGTCGGGCGAAGGGCAAATTCAAACTCAGGCGGCGCGGGTTCTCGAAGCCTTTCGGCAAGACGCGCAAGCCAAGATCGCGGCTCTACAATCTGAAATCGTCCACAAGACGGCGCTATTGACTCGGAACCAAACCACCATTGCGGATCTGGAACGAGAACTCAACGAGACTGTGCAAGCGACCTCGGCGGAGGAAGCGAGTAAACAGGCGCTGCTCGAGAATCAGGCGGCGGAGATCGCGCGCCGCAATGCAGACATGTCCGCCCTTTCAGGCCGTATCGCCGAAATGGAGGGCTTGGCGCAGCGACAACAGATTGCCGCCGCCAAAGAGCTAACCCAAGCGCGTGAAACTTTTGCCGCCGAGCTCGCGGCGCTTCGCGCCGAGCTCGGGGAAAAGGAGCGGTTGCTGGAGCAAGGGCAGGGCGACCTGCAACACATCGAACAAGAATTGCGCAACCGCAACCGTGAGCTGCAGGGCAAGCTCGCGGCCAAGGAATCCGTCGTCGAGAGCCAGGAGGACCATCTACGTCAGGCCCAGGCGGAATTGTTGGCGGCGCGCGACGCGATTGGTGAGAAGGAACGAACGCTGGCGGAATGGCAAGCCCGGCTCTCTGAACAAGAACAGAACTTCCTAGCCCAGCGGCAAGAGTGGCAATCCCAGTTAACGGAGAAGCAACTCCAGGTTGACAGCTACCGTGGCGAAACGGAACGGGCAACCGGCGAGCTTGCGGCCGCGCTGGAGCGCCAACGCCACGGGTTGGAAGAGCGGAGCGTGATCCAAGAACGCGCCCAACAGTTGACTGCCCAAGTTGACGCGCTTACGGGCCAGCTCAACGAAAAGCAGGACAGTCTCGACAGCCAAAGCGAAACCCTACGCCGGACTGAAGCCCGAGTGACGGAATTGAGCGCAGCCCTCGGCAGCGCGCGAGACGCGCTTGACGAGCTACAAATAGGAGCGCGTCGCGCCGAACAGGAGTCTGCAGCGCGCTGCGCGGAACTCCGAGCGGAGTTGGAGCGAATGGAACAGGCGCTGCGCGAGCACCAGGCGGCCGCCAACCGGCCGGATCCGGCGTTCAAGGCGCAAATCGAAGATCTTGAGAGCCGTTTGAATGAGAAAGAGAGCGTGCTCGAGTCGCGGGTTCGGGAAATAGGCGTGCTGCAAGCCGGGGTCGAGAGCCTATCCGGCCAAGCGGCGCGGCTCGAAGCAACCTACAGGCAAGCCTTGGCGGACGCGGCGAGCGAGACCGACCGGGTGCGGCGGACGCTGCAAGCCGAGATCACCGGCCAGCAATCGGCAAGTGCCGAGCAACAAGCACTACTTGACGAACGGCAAGCCGCGCTAAGCGCAATCGAACAAACACTGCGCGCCGAAATCGACGTGCTGAAGGAGCAATCAGCCACTCAGCAAACGCTGCTGGATAAGCAGACCGTCGAGCTGCGGCAGGCGGAGACCGAGGCGAACACGCTGCGCGAACGCATCGCCCAGCTCGAGTCCACGACCCGCCAGTTGCAAGAAGCACCGGTCTTGCCCTCGCAATCCGATGCCAACCGGATTGCCGCTCTGGAACAACAACTCCATTCCAGGGAGCAAGCGCTGGCGGAACTCGAGGCGGCGCTCCAGCGTATGGAGCAGCAGATACAAAGTCCGGCCAGTGAATCGCACTTGGGAACGGCGCAAAGCGGCGGGGATCTCCAAAGCGAGCAGCTTAAAGCCGCACAAGACAGGATCGATGAGTTGCTCGAGCGCCTGGCCCAGCTGGAAACGGCCCGCCACACGCTCCAAGAGAATGCCGACCACGAACTGCAACAGCTCAGGGACAGTTTTGAATCGCGCGTGACAAAGCTGCGGATGGAACTCACGGCGAAAGACCAAACGCCGGCCCTTGATCAATCCGTGGAAGACCACCGCGCCGCCATTACCCGTTTGGAAGAGGGTTTTCAGCGGCAGATCCAGGAGCTGCGAGGCCAGCTCGCGGAAAAACATAGCTTGCTTGAAAACCGCAATGAAGAGCTCATCAAGGTTAAAGCCGAGATGGACTCGTTGCAGGATTATCTCGCGCGGCTCAAAACCAGCCGCGGACAAGAAGTCATCGATGCCCCCTTCTCGGTGGAACTGAGGGAAGAAGACGCCGTCGAAATGCCCCAGGGCTTCGTCAACGGTACGCCCCGCAGTTCAATGCTCAGGACTGATCCCTTGCAACCGAGTGAAGCTGAGCCGGAGACAAGCATGGTCAACGGCGTCATCGGCCATGATATGAGCGGCGCGGAAAGAACCAGCCGGTTTACGCACCTCGAGGGACGCGTGCGCTCGTGGAATCCCGAATCTGAAAAGGACTCTGCTTTGGGCTCCAGCAGGCGATGGAACATGGGCTTATTCAAACGGCGCTGGAAGGCGTAACCCGGCGGCCCACCGCGCGCACCGCCAGTAAGCCTGAAAGCAATGATCGACGAGAGTTAAATTACCCGGAAGCGAAAATTAGTTGGAGTAAGGACTAGCATGATAAACACTGAACGCGTGTCGACAGGAGTAGCCGGGCTTGACCAGTTACTCGAAGGCGGCTTCCCGAAAGGCCGATCCGTGCTCATCACCGGTGAGCCTGGCACGGGCAAGACTGTCATGGCGCTTCAGTTTCTCGCCGACGGGCTGGCGCACGGCGAGAAAGGCATCTACGTCGCCGACGACGAAGGGCCCCTCGATATCATTGAACAAGCGGCATCCATAGGCTGGGACTTCGAAAAGTTCGTCGAACAAAAACAGCTGGCGATTCTCAACGCCGGCACCTATCTGAGCCCTATTCCCGGCGTCGGCAGGGAGCGCAACATCGATATTCACAAAACAGTCAATGATTTGGCCGGTTTCGTGAATCGCCTGGGCGCCAAGCGCATGGTTCTCGACCCGGCGGGCCCGTTTTTACTCATCCGCGATAGCGCCACGCGCATCCAAGATCAAGCTCGGCTGCTTATCAAGCTCCTGCGCTCATCGACGGAAACTACAAACATACTCACCTCCTACGCCGTACCCCGCACCGGTGAACGCTTCATGCACGGCATCGAAGAATATCTGGTCGCCGGCGCCATCGTTCTCGAGATGGTTTGGGCGCAAGACCACTTCGCGCGCAGCCTGATCATTGAAAAGATGCGCTGCACCGACGTCAAGCCCGCGCAAATCGAGTTCGACATTATCAAAGGACAAGGACTGGTGTTAAGCACCTAGCCCCGGATTTCTCACTGCGCATCGTCGCCTCGGGCGCCGGTACTGTCGTTGCTCGTCGCTCGTGATCGGACGAAGAGAAAGACTCCTTCTGCCATTGAAAATCGTTTGAATTCACGCCGCTGTCTCACTCTGTTTCTCGCCTTTCTTGACAGACCCCAGAACCGTGCTTAAGTTTTTACGCATGCGCGCGCAGCTCAAAAACAAAGCTGTGCGCAAGCTGTTAGGAGTTAAGGATGCGTCTGGAAAAACTGACGACAAAATCTCAAGAAGCGTTGCAGCACGCACAGTCGCTGGCGGAGAAGCGCAATCATCAAGCCATCGACGTCGAACATCTGCTTTTCGCTCTGCTGGGGCAAAAAGAAGGCGTTGTCCTATCGCTCCTGCAAAAGCTCGGCGTCGCAGTCACGTCGCTTGCCGAGACGCTGCAAAAATCCCTGGAGCGTTTTCCTCAAGTCACCGGAGCGGCGGGGCAAGCGTTCATCGCGCCGCGCTTGAAGAAAGTTATCGAGAGCGCGGAAAATGAAGCGCAAGCGCTCAAGGATGAATACGTCTCCACCGAACACCTGCTGCTGGCGATGGTGCAGGACGGCGGGGAGGCCGGCAGAGCACTGAAAGAACTCGGCGCCACCCGCGACAAGATTCTCAACGCGCTGGTCAGCATCCGCGGCGCGCAGAGAATCACTGATCCGAATCCGGAAGAAAAATATCAAGCGCTGGAAAAATATGGCCGCGACCTGACCGATCTCGCGCGCAAAGGAAAACTTGATCCGGTGATCGGCCGTGACGACGAAATTCGCCGCGTGATTCAGGTGCTCTCGCGACGTACTAAGAATAACCCGGTGCTCATCGGCGAACCCGGCGTCGGCAAAACCGCCATCGTTGAAGGCCTCGCCCTGCGCATCGTGAACGGCGATGTCCCCGAAGGCTTGAAAGACAAGCGGCTCATCGCCCTCGACCTCGGAGCGTTGGTGGCCGGCGCGAAATTTCGCGGCGAATTTGAAGAACGTCTAAAAGCGGTTCTAAAAGAAGTTACCGAGGCCAGCGGCCACATCATTCTCTTCATCGACGAACTCCATACGCTCGTCGGCGCCGGCGCCGCGGAAGGCGCCATGGATGCCTCGAACATGCTAAAGCCGGCGCTGGCGCGCGGCGAATTGCGCTGCGTCGGCGCGACGACCCTCGACGAATACCGCAAACGCGTCGAGAAAGATCCGGCATTGGAACGGCGCTTCCAGCAAGTCTACGTGGGCGAGCCGTCGGTTGAAGACACCATTGCCATCCTGCGCGGCTTGAAAGAACGTTACGAAGTTCACCACGGCGTGCGCATCACCGACGGCGCAATCATCGGCGCGGCGACGCTGTCGCATCGCTACATCAGCGATCGCTTCTTACCCGACAAGGCCATCGATTTGATCGACGAAGCGGCGTCGCGATTGCGCATTGAAATCGACAGCATGCCCGTCGAGATCGACGAGGTGGAACGAAAGATCCTCCAGCTGGAGATCGAAAAACAAGCGCTCAAACGGGAAGAAGATAAAGCCTCCAAGGAGCGCCTGGCGCAGTTAGATCGGGAAGTTCACAATCTCAAAGAAACTTCCAGCGGCCTAAAAGCGCATTGGCAGAACGAGAAAGACTCGATTCAGCGCATTCGTTCGCTCAAAGAACGAATCGAATCGACGAAAGTTGAGGAGCAAAAGGCGCAACGGGAAGGCGATCTCAACCGCGCTGCGGAGCTCCGCTACGGCACCCTCACGCAGCTGCAAAAGGAGCTGGGAGAGGCGAACCAGAGTCTTGTCGAGCTGCAAAAGAGCCAGAAGATGCTCAAAGAAGAGGTGGAGGCGGATGACATCGCCGAAGTGGTGGCGAAGTGGACCGGCATCCCGGTGTCGAAAATGCTCGAAGGCGAGATCCAGAAATTGCTCAAGATGGAAGACCGCCTGAAAGTCCGCGTCGTTGGGCAGGACGGCGCTATTCACGCGGTGGCCAACGCGGTGCGCCGCGCCCGCGCCGGTTTACAGGACCAGAACCGCCCCATCGGTTCGTTTATCTTCCTCGGTCCCACCGGCGTCGGCAAGACGGAACTATGCCGCGCCCTGGCGGAGTTCTTGTTCGACGACGAGCAGGCGATGGTGCGGCTGGATATGTCGGAGTTCATGGAGAAACATTCCGTGTCGCGTCTCATCGGCGCCCCGCCGGGGTATGTCGGCTATGAAGAGGGCGGCTACCTCACGGAAGCCGTGCGCCGCCGCCCCTATTCGGTGGTGCTCTTCGATGAGATCGAAAAGGCGCACCCGGATGTCTTCAACGCGCTGTTGCAGATTCTCGAAGACGGACGCATGACCGACGGCCACGGCAGAACCGTGGACTTCAAGAATACGGTCATTATCATGACTTCGAATCTCGGCAGCCAGCATATTCAGGAACTGGCGGACGGAAATCGCGCGGAATTGGAACGGTTGATGACGGCGGTGCTGCGCGAATCATTCAAACCGGAGTTTCTCAACCGGGTCGATGAGACGATCATCTTTAACAGCTTGGGCCGCGAGCAGATCAAGTCGATCGTGGAAATCCAGTTAAAGTGGTTGCGCCGCAACCTGGCGGAGCGCAAAATGGCGCTGGAGGTCACTGATGGCGCGAAAGCGCTGATTGCCGACAAAGGCTACGATCCGGTGTACGGCGCGCGGCCGCTGAAGCGAACGATTCAGCGATTGATTCAGGACCCGTTGGCGGTGAAGATTCTCGAAGGAGAATTCAAAGAGGGCGATCAGGTCAGAATCGATGCCGGCGCTGAAGCTCTGGAATTCAGCCACGGCGGATCGGCGCGCATCGACGATAGCGGCATCGAGAGGACGCTCCATTGACCGCCCTATCCAAAAGCAAGCGAATCCCGCCGGGACTGGCGAAGGTGCGAAAGGAGCTGCCACCGCCCGCCAAGATCTTCAAGAGCAAGAAGGACGAGAGCCGCAAGCGGGCCAAGGAAAAACTTCATCAGCAATTTAAAAAATCCCCACCTGGTTGATTTATTCTATGTAAACCCCGCCCGCGAAGTGGCCTCGTTTATTAGACCGTTTTCTCCGGTCTTGAGTTGCCAGGGAGCGGCCGAAACCGGCACCCGCCCTCTTTCTTTGTCACAATGCCTGAACCGAATCGCACCGACCAACACGGCGACCCGTTCAGACGCAAATGAATTTATAGCTTCACGTTCTTTCCGTTGAAGAGCAGCGATTGAGACGCTAGGATAACGCCTGGCCGAGTTCAACGTTCAAAAGCCCGCCCTGAGCTTGGCTAACGGGTTCAAGCTTAAATTTTCGTACTCTTGTGAAAACTTTGAACGTTGAACCTTGGAACTTTGAACCTTACCGTTGTGGACCGCCGCAAAACCAACTTGATCCTGCTCAATGTCTGCATCGGCCAGGCCATTGTCGGTCTCGATCAAAGAGCGCTTTTGGTCGCGCTACCCACACTTGACCGAGTATTTTCACACCGGCTTCACGACGATTCGCTGGACGATCCTGAGTTACGACCTCATTCTCATCGGCCTTGTCATCACCATGGGGCGGTTGGGCGATTTGTTTGGCCGCCGCCGCATTTACACGGCGGGATTCGTCTTGTTCGTAGCCGGCTCCGCTCTTTGCATTGTTTCCCAATCGCCCGCTCAACTGATTTGTTTCCGAGTGTTGCAGGCGATTGGCGGTTCGATGATATCGGCAAACGGGCGGGCCATCGCTTCTATTACGGTGCCGCGCGCCGAGCGCGGCAAAGCACTGGGGCTTACCTCAACCGCCTTTCATGTCGGTTTTCTCACCGGACCGACGCTCGGCGGTTTCATGATCGACACCATCGGCTGGCGCTGGATATTTTCGCTTAACATCCCGATAGGGATCTGGGCTGCCTGGCTCGCCTGGAGATTGCTCGCCGAGACCAAAAACGAAGAGCGCGTCCGGTCCATTGATTTCACCGGGGCGTTCCTTCTGCTGTTGACCAACGGACTTTTCATTTATGCCGTCGATCAAATACCGCACCTGGGCTGGCGCCATCCGACTATTCTTACCAGCTTGGCGCTGGCTGCCGTTGCATTCGCCGTGCTTATTTCGGTCGAACGTAGAGCACGAACCCCGATTCTCATTTTGTCGCTCTTTCGCAACCGGCTTTTCAGCGCCGGCTTTTTGAGCCTCTTTCTCGTCGCCTTTTCACAGGTGGCGCTCAATTTTCTAATGCCTTTTTATTTGCAAAACTTGAGAGGCTTCTCGCCGTCTCAAGTCGGTTGGATCATCGTCGCCGATTCGGTGATCATTATGGCTCTGGCGCCCATAGCCGGCTGGCTTTCGGACCGCTTCGGTTCGCGCCTGCTTTGTACCATCGGCTGCGCGTTAATCGCCATAGCCCAATTGTTCATCTCGACGGTTGGGCTCGATTCCCCCGTTTTGCGGATCATCTTGCCACTCGCCCTTCAAGGGCTCGGTTGGGCGCTATTCAATTCGCCGAACCAAAGCGCGATTCTCGGTGCCGTGCCGATGGAGCGGGTCGGCTCCGCTTCGGGCATGGTAGCCACGGCGGCGCGAACCGGCGGCGCCATGGGCGTGGCCCTATCGGCGACTCTTTTCAGCGCTGTTTTGTCCGCCGCGGGTTTGAGCCAAAAACAAATCGAATCGCCGCAGAGCTGGAGCGCTGTCGCCGAAACCGTCGTCATCGCCTTCGACCACACCGTTTTTTTAATTAGCTTGTTTTCGGTGCTCGCCGTGTTTTTTTCCGCGGTCAGAAACACACGGCGCAAAGACTAGAGAGTTCCGCTCGAGGAACGCTTGAACGGCTTGAACGAGTTGGACCACCACGTCCGATTGTTCCCTTGACATGGTTTGGCGCGTTCGCCTACTCTCCCGGTCGTGCTGGATGTCGTCAAAAATCCGAAAGGTCAGCAGGTGAAGCCCGAAGACTTCTACGACAACTCGTTCATTCAAAAACTCGACGCTTCCGGCTTTATCAACTCGCTGTACGCGCGCTAAACCGAAAGGGATCAGTTCCGAACATCCGCGAACACGAGCACGAACAAGGAACACGCCAATGGGCTGGTATCTCCATATCGACATGGATGCTTTCTACGCGTCCGTGGAACAAGTGCTCGACCCGGGTTTAATCGGTAAGCCGGTCATCGTCGGCGGCCGCAACGGCCGAGGTGTCGTTACCTCGGCGTCCTACGAAGCAAGAAAGTACGGCGTCCATTCGGCGATGCCGGGGTTTCAGGCGAGAAAACTCTGCCCGCAAGGAATCTTTCTGCCCAATCGCCGGCGCATCTATTGTCAATTTTCTCAGAAAGTTTTTGCCATTCTCGACCGGTATTCGCCGGAAGTTCATGCCGTCTCCATCGACGAAGGCATTGTAGATCTAACCGGCACGGAGCAGCTTTTCGGCCCGCCGCTCAAGACCGCCGACCGAATTATTAAAGAAATCAGGACTCAACTGGGCCTGCCGTCGTCCGGCGGCGTGTCCACCAGCCGCGTCGTCGCCAAGATCGCCGCGACGCTAGCCAAGCCCCAGGGACTGATTTTTGTGGCGCAAGGGGGTGAGGTGGAGTTTCTCGCGCCGCTGGATGTCAAATTGATTCCCGGGGTCGGCCCCAAGACCCACACGGACTTGTTGCGGCGCAAGATTAAGACCATTGGTGATTTGATGAATCGACCCGATCTGGCGGCGCGTTTTTTTGATCTGTCGGAAGATTCAAGACGGGCACGGCGCCACGATCACTCCGTGGGTAACGAGACCACTTTGGAAAATTCGTTGACGGATAGAGAGCGAATGGAACAGGTTCTATGGGAGTTGGTGGAAGAAGTCGGTGGCAGGTTGCGCAGCGAAAAGCTCTACGCCCGCTGCGTCACGCTCAAGATTCGCTATTCGAACTTTGAAACCATCACCCGGTCCCGCACGCTTTCATCGCCCACCTGTTTCGACCGCGAGATCTTTGACATCGTGCAAGATCTGTTGCGCCAAAACCTCGCGCGCAACCGCGCCGTGCGGCTCTTGGGAGTGAGCTCTAGCGCGCTGCAAAGCTCGGGTTGGCAAGAGCCGCTCTTTGACGGCCAGAAGCGGAAGTCATTGGAGAAGCTCTATGCCGGCATCGACCAGATGCGCAAGAAATACGGCGACGACGCCATCGGCTCCGCCACGCCGCGCAAGCGCGACGCTTAATCCGCGAGAAAAGTGAAAAGAAGACAGCCCGCCGACACCATGCCTCACAAATCATATCTGCGATTTGACCACACCATCAGCGTATCTCCATACCTGCACTACGACCTGGCGTGCGCATGATCCATAGCGATAATCCTTCCTGTATTCAGCGACGCGATGGCAAACTTCATATAACCCCTCGATCGAAAATAATTTCATGTTGTCAAAGCCATCGATGCCGGGGGAATTATCCGCGGTAAGAAGTCGCACTTGTCCCTGACGCCTTAACCATTCCTGCTCCCTGGCGGCGTACCCTTCGCCGCGGTTGATGGCACGTTCGATGATTCTGAGAGTATCGATTTCACTGGAATATGCGTCGTAAGAAGTCGAACTGTACCCGACGCCGCGTTTCACCGGCTGGTTCCTCGCTCTGCTTGCTTGACTTCGGTGTTTTTGTCGGAGTATTGCTCTTCATTCAAGACCGATTAGGAAGAAGATGCCATATTACAGTCTCACGGATTTCGTGCAAGTTTTAGAGCGCGAAGGCGAACTCAAACGTATCACTCATCCCGTCAAAGCCGAACTGGAGATCACCGAGATCGCCGACCGGGTGATGAAAAGCGGCGGCCCGGCGCTGCTCTTTGAAAACGTCGTGGGCAAACAAATTCCAGTCCTGATCAACGCCTTCGGCTCGCCTCAGCGTATGGCGCTGGCGCTTGGCGTCGCGGACATCGAAGAGCTCGCGCGGAATATTCAGAAACTCATTCAAACCAAACCGCCGAAGTCGTTTAAAGACAAACTCAACTTACTCGGCGAACTCATCCGTTTAGCCGGTATTCCGCCAAAGCTCGTCAAGGAGGGAGCTTGCCAAGAGTTTGTTCACCGCGAGCCTGATCTCGGTATTTTGCCCGTGCTGACTTGCTGGCCCGGAGACGCCGGGCAATTCATCACACTGCCAATGGTGTTCTCGAAGGATCCGCGCTCCGGGACGCGCAACGTTGGCCTTTATCGCATGCAGATCTTCGATCAGCGCAGCACGGGGATGCACTGGCACTTACATAAGGTGGGCGCGCGCCACTTTCAGCGCCAGAAGGAGCAAACGGGACGGTTGCAACTGGCTGTCAGCCTCGGCGGCGATCCGGCGATGATTTACGCCGCCACTGCGCCACTGCCGGATCAGATCGACGAGATTCTCTTCTGCGGTTTCTTGCGCAAAAAGGGCGTGGAGCTAGTTAAGGGAGTCACCGTTGACGTCGAGGTGCCGGCCAACTCGGACATCGTAATCGAAGGCTACGTCGATCCGGCCGAGCCGCTGCGCCGCGAGGGACCCTTCGGCGATCATACCGGCTTTTATTCCCTTGCCGATGACTATCCAGTCTTCCACGTCACCTGCATCACGCACAGGAAGAATCCAATTTATCCGACGACGATCGTCGGGCGCCCGCCCATGGAGGATGCCTATCTCGGCAAGGCCACAGAAAGATTGTTTCTTCCGCTGGTGCGGGTGACCCTTCCGGAGATCGTCGATATGAATTTGCCGGTTCACGGTGTGTTTCATAACCTGGCGATCATATCGATCAAGAAAGAATACCCCGCCCAAGCGCGCAAGGTGATGCACGCCCTGTGGGGCTTGGGACAGATGATGTTTACCAAGACGCTGATCATCGTCGATCATGACGTCAACATACACGACCTATCTGAAGTCACCTGGGTTGTCGGGAATAACATCGATCCGAAACGGGACACCATTTTCGTCGATGGGCCAGTGGACGTTCTGGATCACGCCGCGCCGACCCTCGGCTTCGGCTCAAAAATGGGCATCGACGCCACGAGAAAATGGCGCGGCGAAGGGTACGAGCGGGAATGGCCCGACGCCATCATCATGGACGAAAAGACCAGGAAATATATCGATTCGATATGGGAGAAGCTAGGGATCTGAAAGCATGTTTCAATCGCTCAAGCCGTCCAACCCGTTCAAAACGTCTCTCGGATTGAACGCGTCAAACAAAACGCTTACGGGCGAGGCGCAACGACTTGAACGGCTTGAACAATTGGAACGATCTAAAAGACTTCATGAAACTGTTGGAGAAAATTCGCAACTACGCCAGCCTTATCCGGTTTAGCCACACCGTCTTCGCGTTGCCGTTTGCGTTTGCGTCGCTGGCTCTCGCCTGGCCGAGCCATCCGGTGACCCCAAGAATTTTTCTCTGGGTCGTGGTGGCGATGGTGAGCGCGCGCAGCGCCGCCATGGGTTTCAACCGGCTAGCGGACCGCAAATTCGACGCGCTCAATCCGCGCACGCGCGCGTGGGAATTGCCCCAAGGCAAGGTCAAGGTCTGGGAAGCGGTAATGCTGACTGCTGTGGCTTCGCTGGTTTTCGTTTACGCGGCTTATCAACTAAACCCGATCTGCTTTGCCCTCTCCCCGATCGCGCTCGCAATCGTCTTCTTTTACTCCTTAACGAAGCGCTTTACCTGGGCGTCGCATTTGTTTTTGGGCCTCGCTCTCTCCATCGCCCCCATCGGGGCATGGTTGGCCGTGGCGGAGCCACCCATTGTTCTCGATGAGCTGGCAACGCCTTTATTGCTTGGATTGGCCGTGGTTTTCTGGCTGGCTGGCTTTGACGTTATCTATTCGCTGCAGGACCGTGAGTTCGACGGAAAGCACGGGCTATATTCGATTCCCGTCCGCTTCGGCGTGGCGGGGGCGCTTCGGCTTTCGAGCTTTTTTCATTTTTGCACGGTCAGCGCGCTCCTGCTGGTGGGAGTTACTGCGCAAATGGGCATTATTTATTGGCTCGGCTTCGCCGCCATATCGGCGATTCTTTTCTGGGAACATCGGATCGTGAAACCCAATGATCTCTCCCGTATTAACCGCGCTTTTTTCGATTTCAACGCCTACGTCAGCATCGGTTATTTTCTTACGACCGTAGGCGACATCGTCATGAGAAATAGCTTCGGGGCCGCTGGATGAGCGGCGGACTATTTCTCACCCTTTTTGCTCTGGCCGGAGTGGCGGGTTTCGGCGCCGGTTTTATCGGCCTTGGCGGCGGTCTACTGCTTTTCCCTTTGCTGCTTTACTTGCCGCCCGCTCTGGGCCTAGAAGCCATCGATGCCAAGACCGTGGCGGCTCTAGTCATTTCACAAGTATTTTTCGCCGGGGTGGTTGGGGGCGCAGCCCATTGGCGCCAAGGAAGAGTTCACAATAAGCTCACGCTCGTCGCCGCCGTTACCTCCTCAGGGGGAGCATTTTTCAGCGGCGTAGCGTCGAAATGGGTATCTGAATGGTTTTTGATTCTACTCTTTGGGATTGTGACGGTCATCGCAGGACTGGTTATGTTTCTCCCCGCACCCTCCGCCGAAAAAGAACAAGCAGCCGTCGAAAATGTTTCCATCTCAACGATTCCATTGAGCGCGATTTCGCTTTGCGTCGGCTTGGCCGTCGGACTGATGGGGGCGGGAAACTTTCTCTTCGTGCCGCTGCTTATCTATGTGCTCAAGATTCCCACTCGCGTTACCATCGGCAGCGCCCTGGCGATCCATGTTCTCAATGGGTTTGCGGGCTTTACCGGAAAACTAATCACCGGACAGGTTCCCTTTTGGATGACCATCGCAGTACTCGTTGGCGCCGGGTTGGGCGCTTTCACCGGTGAGAAGTGCCACAGCCGCGTTTCGCCACAGGCATTGCGCTATGTCTATGCCGGCGTTATCGCCATCGTGGCGCTTCGAGTTTGGATCACGTTACTGTGCTAAAGAGACGTGTCGCAATCCGCGCGACGACTTCGATATCATAAACTTATTTTGTTCCCGTGGGGTCCCTTATTTTCCTTTGGTCAGTTTTGGGATCCGGCCGCGACCTCCGTTCGGCCATTGAGACCCAGCTCGCCATGTTCTCGGGGCGAGAAGCCGATACGCCGAAGCTGATCGCCGAAGCGGAATGGCTGGGAAAAAGAATGGACAGAACCCGTCAGGAAGCCTTTTGGACTCCAGACAAACGTATCATGACCGATCAGCCAAACATTTCCTTTCTTTCGGCCTGGCCCAACGCTCGAATGCATTTTTCCTTTGATTTTCTCTTAAATAACGACAATACGCCGATAGTATGAAAATCTATCGATTTTGCCCATGTAACCCAAGTTTTCTAAGACCTAAATCTTACAAAAACGGGTTTTATGATCATTTAATGGTCTTTTAGCCGTCAATATAAATAAGCCGAGCACCACGGCAGCGAGCATCGATAAGCCCTTGCAATTTATTGGAATATTCGCCCGCTTATGAGATACAGAGGTGATCTTCGCGAATGGAAAAGAAAACGTGGGAACAAAACTGCTTTACTGGCTGTCTGCGGTTTTCCCTGCAATAATTGTATTAACTGCTCCGGCCTGCGCGCCGCGGATCACCAATATAACTCCCGGAGTGATAATCGATGGGCGGCCGGGAAACGTTATGAGTCTCTCAATGGAGTATCTCGTCGGCTGGCCTAGAGTCGAGATCGCCGGCAAGATCATGGACTGGCCGCAGCTCAAATTGATCGCCGCCGATGCGGACAGAAAACATGTGCCGGGAGAAGAGCTCGTGTGGATCGAAGACAAGGTTCTTCAGTTCACAATTCCCGACCTCCCGCCCGCAGACTATAAAGTCATCGTCCACGACGACAAAGGCCCGCCGGGGGACCTCGTTTACTCCATATTAGAAACCACAGCCTATGTAATTTTCCCTCCTGTCTGGCCGTTCGTTTTCCGCTCTAACCAAACCGAGTTCACTCTCCGCGTGCTGCCGCCGTAAAAACCCGGCTGCGAGGTGCAATCATGCAATCCCAAAGATCGTGCTAGGAGCTATAGGGGTTCAAATCGTTCAATTCGTTCCAAACGATCCTAGAACTATTTCAACGGCTGGAACGATTGGAACGGCTTGAACCACTGGAACGTCCGGCACGCAAAATTCGCCAACCCCCCGATTTGAGCTTGACTCCTTCTCCGCGACCTGTATAACATTGGAAAAAAACTCCATTGAGGTTTACTCTATGAGAATTGAGATGTTCGCCGCTGGAGCGCTGCTCCTCGCGCTTCTCGCAACGGGTTGCTCTTTGTGGTCTAAGTCGACACCCGTCGATCCCACGGCTGAGGCGCTCTACGAGGAAGGCACGCGGTATCTCCAGGATAAAAGATACGTGCGAGCCCTGGACGCCTTCAACAAGCTGAAGACCGAACACCCTTTTAGCCCCCTCCTCACCGAAACCGAACTCAAGATCGCCGACGCCTATTTTCTCAACGAGCAGTATGTCGAAGCGGTCAACGCCTTCAAGGAATTTCAGACGGTGCATCCCGCTAGCGAACATATTCCATTCGTCGTCTTGCGGCTCGGCCAGGCTCACTTCAATCAGTTCACCGACGTCAACCGGGACCCGAAGAATACCGAGACCGCCAAGGGTTACTTCGAAGCGGTGCTCGCCAACTATCCGAAATCGCCTTACGCCGCGGAAGCGAAAGAAAAACTCGCCAAATGCAACGGCATCCTCGCCCAACATGAATTCAACATCGCGGAGTTTTACTTCAAGCAGGAAAAATATCCGGCGGCGCGGGATCGCTTTGAAGAAATCGTGCGCAAGTACCGCGGCACGCCGGTGGCGAGCAAGAGTCTTTTCTTTCTTGGCGAGAGCTACCGGAACGAGAAAAACAACGTAAAGGCCTCGTTAGCTTATGAAGCCTTGCTTGAACACTATCCAAACGATCCCTTTGCCGCTCCCGCCAGAACACAACTGGCGCAGATCGAGAAAAACAAGCAAGACCCGCTCGCCATGTTACTCATGCGCGACCGGCGACCCGCGGCAGCACTGGAAACTGCGGAAACGAAGCCGGAAACCAAGACCGCCGCCAAGTTAAAAGAAGCGAATAATCTCGTGGCAAAAACCGAAGTCGTCTATGAAGCGCCAGGGGTGGAGAAAAGCATTATTAGCCGCGTCGTCCAAAAGATTAATCCATTCTCCGCCTCATCGAGCGATGAAAAGAAGAAGGAGGAGGAAAAACCCGTAAGCGCCCTCGACCTTCTAGCCAAAAACAGCAAGCCACCGAAGACCGAATCCAAAGGCTTTTTCTCCTCCCTGTTCGGCGGTAGCGACGCGAACTCAACCAAAGAAACCTCCGGCAATGACGAAAGCCTGGTCGCTCGCATCGATGATTCTCTTAAGCAACAAGGAATTGACTCAAAATCACAGACTGCGGCGCTGAAGCCACCCGCCATCGAACTGCCCAACGTCGATGACCTCCAGCCAAATCAGCACAATACGGACAATGCTAAGCTCCTGGAACAAATCGATGCCAATTTGAATAAAGACGGCAAGAGCCCCGGCGAACTTCCACCCCCTCCAGAAGTAGCGGAGGTATTTAAAGACCCCGCAGCCGCGCAGGCGGCGATCGCTGCTAGAGCGCAACCAAATACTGAAGGGGTCAGCAGCGGCCTCTTGAGCAGCATTGATCAAAAACTCAAGGGCCAAGGCGTCGAGCCCGGCAAATTTGAGCCTGTGCCTGTAATTACTCAAACTACAGACACGCCGGCTGCGCCGCCGAAGGAAATCAATCTCGAGCCCAAGCGCGTCCTGGAAAAGGGTCCCCTGTTCCTAAGCCCCGTGCAGGCGCCGGGCATTGAGCAAGCGACGTCGGAAAGCGAAAGCGCCCAAAAAGAAAACGCCAAACCCGAGTCGGCCAACAAACCCGAAGAGCCGGCAACCCGTGAGATTCCCAAGGCGGCGCTGGTGCGCGGACCTCAGCCACCTCTACCGGCGGCGCCCGCGGCGAAACCCGCCGAGCAGAAAAAGCCTTCAGCCACGCCGGAAGAAGAAAATAAAGGCGTCTTTGATCAAATGAAACAGGACTTGGAAAACGTCGGTAAGGTGCTCAATCCGTTCCGCTGGTAACGCGGCGCGGGCTGCGCCCGTTCAAAGTTCAAACGTTCGACGCCCCCCACCTGTGGAAGCATTGAACCTTGAACTTTGAACGTCCCAGAATTAATCCACCGCGCGAACGCGGCTGCCGTCGCCCAAGCGCTCGACACCTTTGACGACCACAGCTTCACCCGGCTCAAGGCCGGAGACGACCTCGATTTGACCGTCGTATTGCTTGCCGGCTGTGACATTTCTCTGGCGGGCTTTGCCGCCTTCGTTTATATAGATATAGGGTTTCCCGTGAATCTCAATTAGCGCTGATTTAGGAACGAAAATCCCATCGCGCCGTTCCCCGGTTGAGAAAGAGACACTGACCGGCATGCCGAATTTTAGCGCGCCACCAGGGTTGGCCAGCTCGATCTCGACCGATGACTCGTCGCCGGCGAAATTCGCCAGCTCCTGGACCCGTGTAACTTTGCCCCGAAAGTCTGTTCCAGGCAAAGCATCCACCTTCACTTTCACCGACGTCCCTGGCGGAATTTTCTCCGCGTCTACGCTCATCAATTTGATCATGATCTTAAGGGTATCGGTGGGGGCGATGGAGAGAATCGGCGCCGCCTCGGGCACCGCGGCGCCGGGCTCTGACCACCGGCGAGTTACGACTCCGGCGACCGGCGCGGTGATCTGGGCCAGATGGAGAACATGGCGGGTTTGCGCCGACACCGAGGTTCGCTGTGCCAATTGCGCCTGGGACGCTTCCATTTGAATGCGCGCGGTTTTGGCCGCGGCTTCCGCCTGTTCCACTTCACGCCGGGCAATAAAGTTTTTCTGGTAGAGGTCGCGCAAATCGGCGAGCTGTTTTTCCGCCGCCGCCAACTGGCTCGTCGCTCCTTTTATTATGCGCCTCCGCTTCTTTAATGGCGGCTTCCTGGACGGCGAGCCGCTCGGCGAGGTCTTTGGCTTCAACGGCCGCAACCACTGCGCCGGCGGCGACTTTGTCACCCGCTGCGTAGCGAATGTCTTTGATAACGCCCGGTATGGTTCCGTTGATTCTAATTTCTTTGACAGGCTCTAGTTCACCCCGTGCAGTTAGCATGTGACCCAGGGAGCTCTTTTCGGCTTGCCGCACCTCGACGGGGATCTCGTAATCGAGCGCAAATAGTCCGGAGAGCCGGTCTCGGACCGGAGCAGAGACCAGCAAATAGCCGATGACCAAACCGGCGACAATCAATGACAGTGTGAAAAAACGTTTCACCGGCTAGACCGAAAACGGGCTACACGCTGCTCCGCCAAAAAAAGGGCGGGTCCGAAACCCGCCCGTACAAATCCTTTGCCTTAGTGGTTAAATCTCTTCTTCCCTGGCGGCTAAGGCGCGCCATGCGAACCGGGGTTCTCGACCCCGAGCTCCGGCCCTACCGCGGTAGACTTCGCCGCGCGGCGGAATTTCGTCGGCAGCGCCACTAGCAGTTGCTGGAATTTCTCAAGATAGAGATACATCACGGGGGTGATGTAAAGCGTCAAGACCTGCGAAACGATCAGACCCCCGACCACCGCAATGCCCAGAGGCTGGCGCGCTTCCGCGCCGGCGCCCCAGCCGATGGCAATCGGCACGGCGCCGACGATGGCCGCCATAGTCGTCATCATGATCGGCCGGAAGCGCACCAGCGCGCCTTCATAGATCGCCTGCGCCGGCGGCTTCCCTTCGTTGCGCTGCCCTTCGAGAGCGAAGTCGATCATCATGATCGCGTTCTTTCTTCACGATTCCGATGAGCATGATCAAACCGACGAAGGCATAAATACTGAGGTCCATGTTGAACAGATACAATGCGATCAGAGCGCCAAGACCAGCTGACGGTAATCCGGACAGAATCGTCAATGGATGGATAAAGCTCTCATACAGGATCCCCAAGACCAAATAGACGACGAACACGGCGAGAGCCAAGAGGAGCCACAAGCTTGTGATCGATTTCTGGAATTCTTGCGCCGTCCCTTGAAAATTCGTGCTGATGGAGCCCGGCAGGGTGTCACGGGCCAACTTGTTAATGGTCTCCACCGCATCTCCCAAAGCAACTCCTTCCCGCAAATTAAAAGACATCGTCACCGAAGCGAGCTGCCCTGAATGATTGACCGTTAGCGGCCCGGCGGTGTATTTGAGGGTCGCCAGCGAACCCAAGGGCACCATGGGTTGAGCCGTCGCGGCTTGGCCGGTCGTCGAGCGGATATAGAGCATCGACAGTGCCGACGGGTCGTTTTGAAACTTTGGATCCAGCTCCAGGATCACCTGATATTGATTGCTCGGCGTATTGATGGTCGAGATTTGGCGCGTCGCATAGGCGTTCCAGAAGGCCTCCTCTACCTGGCGGGCCGAAATACCCTGCGCCGTGATTCCCATCGTCGCCATCTTGTCTCGGTCGATAACCACCTGCAGCTGAGGATTCTTGAGCTGCAGGTCGCTGCCGACGTCTCTGAAGTCCGGAAGCGCTTTCAATTTTTCCTCAAACAAATAAGCGTTACGGTACAGTTCCTGGGAGTCCGGGCTCTGCAACGTGAACTGGTATAAGCTGCGGCTGAGCCGTCCGCCGACGCGGATCACCGGCGGATTTTGCAAAGAAACTCGGATCCCCGCCACTTGCGCTAACTTGGGTCGCAAATCCCGGATCAACTCGTCGGCAGTGAGAGACCGGCAGGATTTTATCCAAGATGTCTCGGAGCAGACCACCGGCCGTTCCGAGCGCGGCTTGAGCTTCATGAAGATGCGGCCGGTGTTGCCGGTTATTCCCGCTCCGCCGGTTCCGACACTCGAGAAAAACGCTTCGACGTTCGGATCCTTGAGAACGATCGCCGCCAGCTGTTGCTGGTACTGCACCATTTGTTCATAAGAAACGCCTTGCGATCCCTCTGTATTGATCACGACCTGCCCGGTATCTTCGCTCGGAATAAATCCTTTGGGCACCAGCCCGAACATATGGACTGTAGCAGCTAATACGAGGACCGAGGCCGCGAAGGTCGTAACGTGGTGGCGCATCACCCAACTAAGACTCGCTGCATAGGCGTTATTCATCATATCCAAACAGCGGCCGAGGAAACGATACAACCAACCATGCTTCTGATCATGGGGCGGACGAAGATAGCGACTGGCCAACATCGGCGTAAGAGTCAACGAGATGAATCCCGAAACCAGAATCGCCACGCAGATGGTGACGGCGAATTCGCGCAGAATCCGTCCCAGCATGCCGCTCATAAACAGCACCGGGATGAAGGCAGCCACCAATGCAAGCGTCATCGAGACAATCGTAAAGCCGATCTCCTGGGCCCCCTTGACCGCAGCGTCGTAGGGTTTTTCACCCTGTTCCATATGGCGCACGATGTTCTCTAAAACGACGATGGCGTCGTCCACCACGAAACCAACTGCCAGCGTCAAAGCCATCAGGGACAAGTTATCAAGGCTGTAGTCGAGCAAATACATCACAGCGAACGTGCCGGTGATCGACATGGGCAATGCCAAACTCGGGATGATCGTCGCCGAAACATTTCGCAGAAAAAGGAAAATCACCAGGACGACCAGCACGATCGTCCCAATCATGGTCAATTGCACGTCATGCACCGATTCCCGAATCGACTGGGTGCGGTCGAAAAACAATTCCAAATTGACGGACTGGGGAATTTGCAAGCGCAGACCCGGGAGAATTTCTTTGACCGCATCGACAACTTCGACGACGTTGGCGCCCGGTTGCCGCTGTACTCCCAGGATGACGGCCCTTTTATCCTTGAACCAGCTTGCGACCCTGCTGTTTTCCACGCCATCCACAGCCGTGCCGATGTCCTGGATGCGCACCGGCGCGCCGTTCCGATAAGTGACGACCATCGGTTTAAAAGCTTCCGCGTTCACCAGCTGGCCGTCTGATACCAAGGTGTAGGCGCGGTTGGGAGCATTCAACGTTCCGACCGGCAGGTCCACGTTGCCGCGCGTGACCGCGTTGACCACGTCGTCGATGCCGACCTGGCGGGCCGCCAACCGGTTAGGATCCAGTTGAATCCGGACGGCGTATTTTTGCGAGCCGATAACATCGACCTGGGCGACGCCGCTCACCATTGAGATGCGCTGCGCCAGAATCGTCTGGGCGAATTCATCGATGGTCGACAACGGAAGCGTCGGAGATGTCAACGCCAGCAGCAGAATGGAATTGTTCGCCGGATTGACCTTCCGATATGACGGCGGGGTTAGCATATTTGGCGGCAGATCGCGCGCCGAACGCGCGATCATCGCCTGAACGTCTTGCGCCGCGGCATCGACGTTTCGGTTCAGATTGAACTGCAACGTGATTTGAGTCCGCCCCAAACTGCTTGTCGAGCTCATGGAATCGAGGCCCGCGATGGTCGAGAAATTTTTCTCCAGCGGAGTCGCCACCCCCGACGCCATCGTTTCGGCGCTGGCGCCCGCCAGGTTTGCGTTTACCGTAATCGTTGGAAAATCCACGGTGGGAAGATCGCTCACGGGCAAAGCCCTATAGCCCATGACACCGAAGATCAGGATACCCAGCATAACCAGAGTCGTGGTGACCGGCCTGGTGATGAAAAGATACGATATATTCATGACTCCCCTCTTTGGTTCGCCTTAACCCTTCGCTTCTCCCGTGCCCTTCGACCGGCCCTGGCCTTTGCGCCTCTGGCCTCCTTCGCCTTTGCTTTCGTCACCCACTTTTGTCGATCCACTGACTTCCCCTGCCACTGCATCCCGGCCGGATTCGCCACGTTCCCCTCGTCCGTTACCCTTCTCCACCGCGGCAGTGCCCGACTCGCTGGACTCACCCTCAGCCGTCCCCTTTTCACCTCGCCCTCGTCTGCTCTCACCCTTACTTTCGGTCGCTACTTTCGTCGTATCCTTTATCTCGATGCGCGAACCGGGTCCTAACAAAAACTGTCCTTCTCTGACGACTTGCTCGCCGGCTGTAAGCCCCTTGGCGATAACCGCTACGCCTTCATTGGTGCTGCCGAGCGTGACCGGCCTGACTTCCACCGTTTTGTCCGGTTTTACGACGAACACATGCTGCCCTTCCTGACCGACCTGCACGGCCTCGGACGGAACCACCACGGCATCAGCCTGCGTCGATAGCGTCAAAGCCACGTTAATAAATTGGCCGGGCCAAAGCCGTCTTTGATTATTGGTAAATACTCCCTTGAGCTTGATGGTCCCGGTGGCCCGGTCCACGGTGTTATCGACAAATTCAAGAACGCCTAATTCTGGGCGTCCCTCGTCAGAGGGAAACGAGGCGGCAACTTTTAGTTGACCTCCTGCCATGAGTCGCTGGAGATCGGCTAGATGATTTTCGGGCACCGCGAAAGTAACGTTCATCGGACTTACCTGGTTGATCACGACCAGGGGCGTCCCGTCATTGACTCGAACCAGGTTTCCTTCGTTCACCAGGAGACTGCCGACGCGGCCGTTCACCGGCGAGTAAATGTAACAGTAGCTCAGCTGAACCTTGGCGTTGTCCAGCGCCGCTTTATCCGCGTCGACGACCGACTCCATGGCGTCAGCATCGGTCCGAATCTTATCATACTGCTCGCGCGATACGTACTGTTTTTCCACCAGCTCGGCATAGCGCTTGGCCTGTTCGCGCATATTCCTCAGCTGTGCGTTGTCGCGCGCCAGGTTGGCTTCCGCCTGCTTGACCGCCGCCTCCAGAGGACGGGGATCGATGGTGAAGAGCTGTTGGCCCAGCTTAACGTCTTGGCCTTCCTTGAAGTGGGCTTTAGTGAGTACGCCGGTAACTTGGCTCTTGACGGAAACCGTGGCAAAAGGCTCGGCGTTGCCCACCGCACGGATCTGCGCCGGCACGGACTTTTGCGCTGCCGTGGCCACCAGCACGGGTACCGCGTCGCGCGAGCGGCCTCC
The DNA here is from genome assembly GCA_963840855.1 of uncultured delta proteobacterium. GTDB lineage: Bacteria > Desulfobacterota > Binatia > UBA9968 > UBA9968 > DATACQ01. Next base: position 6,833 of record CAWJBB010000031.1, on the reverse strand, counting down.
ACCGCGTCCCTCGGCGCCACCCCGGCCTTGGCCGCCACCGGCGGTCCCACGCCCGCCACTTTCAACGCTTTGCGTAGCGGTTTTATCTTGAGGTTTGCTGAGAGACCAAGAGGAATATTGCTGAAAACCCGCGTAACCACCCAGAACCAGCACCAATATCACAATCCAGAGGGAACGCTTCATATGGGCTCTACTCCTATGTTGTGGCGATAAACGTCTATCAGTTCGTTCCTCACGCTGCAATAGTTGGCATCACTGGCCGATGGCGCGCACGAATTCGGCATCGGCGATCTTGTAATCATAAAGCGCCCGGATATAGGTCGTTTGCGCGTCGGTGTAAAGGGTCTGGGCGTCGGTCACCTCGATGATCGAGCCGACGCCGACCTGATACCGGCCATCGGCGAGATCGAGGTTCTCCTTGGCCGCGTTGGCCGCGGCTTCGTTCGCTTTAATGCGTTCTTGCAGCTCCACGAGCCGGAGATACGTCGTTTCCACCTCGAGAGTGACCTGCTGCCGCTGCGCCTCTTCCTGAGCTGCGATAACGTAGTAGTCGCGCAACGTCTCTTCCACCCGGTTCGTCGTCCTCAAGCCGTCGAAGATAGGAATGCTCAAGTTCAGGTTGACGGACCAGACCGGTTGCAGCGGAAATGTGTTCAAATTCCTGCCGTTTGTCCTCTCATTGCTCACATGGCGGCGCCCGTAAACGGTGTCGATGGTGAGATCGGGTAGATGACCGCGGCGCGCCACGGCGATGTTCTGGTCCTGGGCTTTTAGCTGCGCTTCGAAGCTTTTCAATTCTGGACGATTGGCGTAAGCAAGCTCACGCGCTTGCTCGAGGGTATAGGGAATCGTCGTCATGATGACTTCCTCGACCAGCGGGCGCTCGGCCAGTTCCCTAACCCCTAATGCGTTTTTGAGCGTGGCCCACGAGACTTTAACCGCATTCTGAGCGGCGATCAGGTCGGCTTGAGCGTTGAACAAATTGGCATCGGCGCGGACAACATCGATTTTGGCACGGGTGCCGACTTCATAAAAACCTCTCGCCTGCTTCACCAGCAACTCGCGGTTGTTTACAGTCTCCTCTCTCACTTTGACGAGGGCTTGAGACCCAAGATGGACGTAATACGACTGCTTGACCCCGAAGATGACGGCGTCCACCGTAGTCTTATAGTTGTGTCCGACGGCACTCAACGTGTCCCGCGCCGCCTGCACCGTCCCTTCGCGTTTTCCAAAATTGTAGAGAATGAAGTTGAAATTGAACTGGGCGGAAAACAAATCTGAAGCGCGTTCCGCGCCGCCGTCGCTACTAGTCTGACTAGTTCGGTATTGACTGCTCAGATTGACGCTTGGGAAATAAGCCGACATCTCCTGCCCCACCACCGCCGCTTGCGCCCCTATTCGTTCCCTTGCCGCCTTCAGATTAGGATGATTCGCCAGGGCCGTCAGCACAGCCTCGTCGAGAGTCAGGACATTAGGATCTTGCGCGCCAACTGGCTGGGCCGGTTGCACGGGCTGAGGACTGTCAGCTGATCTAGCTAGAGATGGCCCCATCAAGACAAGCGGCAGTACTAGCATTAGACCGCTGGCGTGTCGCGAAGTTTTACCCCGCTGCTTCATGATCATCCCCCTTTTCGGTAAATAAACTGCGCCAGATTATATCGTGTCCATTGTAAAAGCAAAACAAATATGGTACGCGGCCTCCTTCGCGTTCTTTGCGGTTGAATTCCTGACTTCGTGATTTTCCGATCACGGCAGGACGGCGAAAATTCTCAGCGGCGCGCCGCTGCCACCTTTGATTTTCATCGGAATGGCGAAGACCGTCGCGCCTTTGGCGGGCAGGCGATCCAGGGCCGCGACATTTTCAAAGATGGGCACGTTAGCGGCGCCAAAAACTTGGTGCACGATGAAGTCTTTCGCCGGGCCATGGTCGATGCTCGGCGTGTCGATGCCGACGGCATTGACCCGGCGCTGCTTTACCAGAAATTCCGCGGCGTCCCTGGCCAAGCCAGGGAAGTGGAGGTTGCTCGCGTCGCCGGCTTCGGCGCTGCCGAAATAGCGCTTGCGGTCACCCCAATATTTTCCCCAACCGCTGTGCATGAGAACGATGGCCCTTGTGGGAACGCGACCGTAGCGTTTCTCCCAGCGGCGGATATCAGCGGCGCTCAGCCGATAATCGCGGTCCGCTTCCGCTTGCCGCCGCACGTCGATAACGATGGCCGCGCCGATGGTCCGCGCCAGCGGTATTCGCTCAGTGGTCCATTTACCTTCGGCAAAGTGAAAGGGCGCGTCTATATGGGTCCCGACGTGCTCCGAACCGCTGTAATTGTAAGACGAGTACCAGAAGCCTTGCGCGGTCCGGCCTTCGTGTACTTTTTCCAGATGAAATGGCTTTGCCGTGGGCCAGTGTAGCGTATCGGCGGCAAACGGATAGGTCATGTCGATGAGTTTTTTTTCGTCGATCGCGTGCGCCGAGGTTGCGCACAGCAGCGAGAAAAAAACCGCGAGAAAATTTTTCATGCTTGCTTCCTCCGAATTTCATCGTGGTTGTGATTCGATGAATCCGGTTCCAAACGTTTGGAACGATTGGAACTTCTTAAACGAATGGAACGGCCGCCTATCATCGGTTCTTGGGCAGCGCCTCCAACCGGGCTCTGGCGTCCGTAAAGTCCGGGTTGATTTTGAGCGCGGATTCAAATTCCCTCTCGGCTTCAGGATAACGCCCCTGGGCGGCCAGCAGCCTGCCCAGCTCATAATGGGCGACCTCGTCATCGGGGCAAATGGCCAGTCCTTCTCGGTAAAGCGCGGCGGCGCGGTCGCCATCTGCGGTGGTTTGCGCCCGCTCGAAGTATTCGAGAAAAGCGCGGTTACAATCGCCTAGCCTTCTGTCTTGGGCCTGCTGGCCGGATTTCAACGCCGCTATTTCCTTTCGCTGGCGGGCGATCTCCGCTTCCTGCTCCTTGAGAGTCTCCGCCTGCTTTTCCAGCTCCGCGGTCAGACAGGAAGAAAGCGCCATCGCTGCCAATATGAGCGCAGCGACATAGGCGGTTGCCAATCCGATCTTACTGCGCGCCATCAACGTCTCAGGTTTTCGCTTTCGCATCTTCCAGCGCCAGATAGATCTTCTCAGCCTTGATCGGCAGATCCTTAATCCGCACGCCGCAGGCGTCGTAGATCGCATTGGCGATGGCGGGCGCCACGGGAATCAGCGCGCTCTCACCGATGCCCTTGGCGCCGAAGGGGCCGTTTTTGTCCGGCACTTCGACGGTGATTGGGTCGATCACTGCCGGCATGTCACCGAGAGACGGCAAGACGTAATCCACGAGATTGGGATTGATCAATTGGCCGTTGTCGTAGGCGATCTCTTCGAACAGCGCCTGGCCGATGCCGGTGATCGCCGCGCCGGCGAGCTGCTGGCGGCAACCGAGCGGGCTGATCGCTTTACCGACGTCCACCGCCGTCGCATACTTCAGCAGTTTGATCTTGCCGGTTTCCGTATCGACTTCGACTTCCGCCGCGCCGGCGGCCAAAAACCAGAAAGCCGACGTGCTTTTTTCACCAAACTCGTTTTTGACCGAAGTCTTCAATTGCCCTTCCCCGATCAACGTTCCACCTTGCATGCCAAACTTTTTGAACATGACATCGGCATAATTCAAAGTGGATTCCGGCAGGCGAATCCCGCCATCGATGAACCTGATCTGATCCTCGGGAGCGCCATACTCCTGCGCGACGATCTGTTTTAGCTGTTGTTGAATACGCTGAGCGGCGAGCTGAACCGCTTTACCCATATGGAAAGTCGAACGGCTCGAAGAAGTCGTCAGATCATAGGGCACGACATCCGTATCAACAGCCAACACCTGAATTTTACTCAGAGGAATTCCCAACTCTTTGCCGGCGATCTGCGCTAAAGTCGTCTCGGACCCCTGGCCCATCTCGACGGTGCCGGCATAGATCGACAGACTCGCGTCCTCGTTCATTTTCACCACGGCGCAAGAAATAGACGGCGTGATGGTCGCCTTGATCATGCAGGCCAGTCCTTTACCCCGTCTAATGCTACCTTCCTTCGAACCTTGAACCTTTGAACTTTTGAACTTATTGGAATCCCACCCGATCGATTTGGCCACTTCGTCCAGACACTCCTTGAGACCGACCGCGCGCAAAATCTCTTCGGTGACGAACCTGTCGCCCTCGTCGTAACCATTCTTTTTGCGCAGCTCCAGCGGGTCGATTTTCAATGCCGCGGCGATGATATCCATTTGTGATTCCACCGCCCATGCCGATTGGGAAACTCCAAAGCCGCGAAACGCTCCCGCGGGCGGTTTGTTCGTGTAGATGGCATAGGAATCGATCTTCAAGTTGGGAATTTTGTACGGGCCGGCGGCAGTGTAGCCCGACTTCTTCGCCACCCGCGGTCCGATCTCGGCATAAGCTCCGGTGTCGAGATGGATCTCGCATTCCCGCGCCACCAGCGTGCCGTCGTTCTTCACGCCGGTTTTCATGCGGATCGCGGCCGCGTGTTTGGTGATGGTGTAGAAAACTTCCTCGCGCGACAGCACCACGCGCACGGGGCGCCCTGCTTTAAGCGCCAGGGCGACGGTAATCGGCTCGACCTTGGGGTAAACCTTTCCGCCATAGCCGCCACCCAGATACGGCACGATGACCCGAACTCTTGCCACCGGCACCTTGAAAATATTTGCCAGTTGCGTGCGCACGACGAAGGGATTCTGCGTCGTCGCCCACACCGTGATCCGCCCGCCCGGCTCCACCGAAGCGATGCAGGCATGGGTTTCGAGAAAGCTATGCTGCGTCGCCGGCAAGGTAAACGTATCGTCGAAAATGTGGTCCGCTTGGGCGAAGCCTTGCTGCACATCGCCGCGGTTAAACTTGAAATGCGTGCAGATATTGGTGCCGTCGATGGGCTTGAGCTCGGCGAGATCGGCGAAACCGGAGTCGGGGACGCGCACGGACTCGTGCACGAGGATCGGATTCTCCTTGACAGCGTCCTCGACACTGAGCACCGCCGGCAGTTCTTCGTACGCGACGTCGATCGAGCGCAACGCTTCATCGGCTGCATCCGCGGTCAGCGCCGCGACAGCGGCCACCGGATCGCCCACGTGGCGGACTTTTTCCACCGCCACGATGGTTTGATCTTTGAACACCGGCCCGTAATAAGGCTCGATGCCTTCGTCATGGAGAATATCGTCGCGGCTGATGATGGCGACGACGCCGGCGACTTTAAGCGCTTTTGAAATGTCGATCTTGCTGATCCGCGCGTGCGGCAACGGGCTGCGCAAAATCCTGCCGTGGCACATGCCCGGCACCTGCATGTCGGCCAGATACGTCGCCCGGCCTGTGACTTTGGTTTCGTAATCCAGACGGCGAAATGTTTTTCCGATATCCGCCAGTTCCATTTGATTATCTCGCATTGTTCTTTGCGGTCTTGGCCCATCAGTTGTGTTCGTGGTTCGTGTTTGTCCGAGCACGAGCACGAGCGACGATCACGATTTCCCCACTACGTTCTTAATCGCCTGCATGATTTCCTGATAACAGCCACAGCGGCAAAAACTTCCCCCCATGTAATCGCGAATCTGCTGCTCTGACGGTTGCGGACATTCGTCGAGCAGCGCTTTCGCCGTGAGAATAAAACCGGAAGTGCAATAACCGCATTGCAACGCGCCGAACTCCATGAATGCCTCTTGCAGCGGATGCAACGCGCCGCCGGCGCTCAAACCCTCGATGGTGGTCACGTCGCAGCCATCGGCATCGACGGCGAGAAACGAACAGGCGCTTACCGGCCTGCCATTGAGCAGCAGCGTACAGGCGCCGCAGACTTGAATGTCACAGCCGAGCTTCGCGCCGGTCAGATTAAACCGTTCGCGCACCAAATCTAACAGCGTGGTCCGCGCTTCCACCTCAGCGCCGCGCTCGCTACCGTTTATTTTCAAAGAAATAGTTTTTTTCATGATTTTCTTACGTGATTCAAGCTTCACGCAGCTATTTTGAGGGCCGCGAGGCGAAGCACGAAAGTAATCCTACACGGAAACGAACGCCAGCTCACGGCTTCCCAGTCGGCGTGCGCCGCCGGCTTCGATGGCGACAGTGTCGCCGGCCCGGATAGAATCGCGCATGAAGCCTTTTCGGGCGGCGGGTTTCAGAATAAAAACATGGCCTTCTTTGAGTCGCCAGTCTTTTTCCGGAAAATCGCGTCTTGCGCCCCAGAGCATCGGCGCGTCTTCACCCAAGCCGCGACCGTGCATGAGCGCGCCGTCGGGTTCATAGCCGGCGGTCTGCACCTGGTCTTGATAAAATTTCGCGGCCGCGCCGAAGGTTAATCCGGGCTTCAAGAACTTGAGCATCTTGTCAAAGATGACCTTCGTCGCGTCGAAGATTTTTTCTAAATCTTTCGGCCGCGGGCCAAGGGAGATCGGCTGCAGCGCCTGGGCAATGTAGCCGGCGTATTTGGCTTCGACCTCCGTGTTGATGAGATCGCCGGGTTTGAGGCGGCGCGTCGTGATCACCCGCTGCGCCCAAGGCACCTCGGGCCCGCCAGTGCCGAACAGCAACATTGTAATCGGCTCGCCGCCTTGGCGGACGATTTCACGCAGCATCTCGGCAATCAATTCGTTGTCCCGCGCGCCGGGCTTCGAGTGCTGAATCAACACGTCGATGGCCTTGTCGATGATCTCGGCGGCTTTCTCGATGAATGCGATCTCTTCCCGCTTTTTACGGAACGAACTTCTTGCGTAAGGTCCGTGGCGTTTTCAAATTTGACTTTGGGCAACGCGGTGCGAATCTTCTCAAAGGTCCCCCAGGGCACGACCCCTTCGGGGGCGCGG
>CAWJBB010000030.1:0-289754 GCA_963840855.1 uncultured delta proteobacterium | reverse complement strand
GCAACGCTTTTTGGTTGATCGACGGTAACATTTTCCCCAAGCCCGCCGGCAAAGGCGGCTTCGCGCTGATCACACCCTCAGCGGCCAAAAGACAGCAAACCAGAACGGATATCAGCGCCGGTTGCCGGGAGATCACGGACCCGGAGGCGCGTTTGCGAGACATGGACCAGTCGGGATTTGACGTCCAGGTGATTTACCCAACATTGTTTCTCATCTACCTGACGGATGACGTGGCGCTCGAGGTCGCGTTATGCCGCGCCTACAACCGCTGGATGGCTCAAGCATGTTCGAAGGCCAATGACCGGTTGAAGTGGGTGGCGATTCCACCGTTGCGCTCGATTGACGAATCGATCAAGGAGCTCCGCTGGGCCAAGGAAAGAGGCGCCGTGGGAGTGTTCTTCCGAGGCATCGAGGGGAATCGAACACTGGACAATCCCTACTTTTCCCCGGTCTATCAGGAGGCCAGTGATCTCGATCTGCCGATCTGCATTCACCAGGGCTCCGGTTGTCCCATGTTCATCAACTTTTTCGACCTGGAGCGAAACCGCCAATGGTCCCACTCGGCGATCCTGCCGCTGTTTGCTTTCAACGACATCGTCAACAACAAGATCCCCGAACTTTTCCCGCGCCTGAAGTTCGGCTTTATCGAGGCCTACGCCACCTGGGTGCCGTATCTGCTGCACTCGTTCAAAAGACAGTTTCGCGAGCAGTGGAAATATTCATCCACCCGAGATCTATTTCACGATTATCGAATTTTCATCGCTTGCGAGACGGGCGAAGATCTCCCTTCACTGGTGAATTGCATCGGCGAGGACAATCTGCTGATTGGTTCCGACTACGGCCACAACGATCCCTTCGAACAGCGCAATCTGCTGCCCACTCTCCGCGCGCTGGAGAGTGTGCCAACCACGCGTCATCGATAAAATGGTGCGCGACAATCCCTGCGAATTCTACGGCATCTGATCCGACCTGGAGACGGCATGGCCGTGTTGACATTTCTCGCGAAAGAAAAATATCGCCACGCGCATGTGGATCGACCCAGCACCACCCGCTGTTTGCGTGATGTTACTTCTTCAGCTTGGCGCGCTCCAGCGCCATGGCGATGGCGCCGCCGGTCTGTGGCTCGCGCCCCGGCGCGCGCTTCGGCCCGAGCGGGCGCCGGTCACCCGGGCCGCGTGTTGTGCCCGCGTTTGCGTCCACGCGCGCGTCACCTGAGCGCGAGCCGGTGCCGGGTAGGTCGTCGAGGCGCATGGTCAGAGCGATGCGCTGGCGCTTCACGTCGACTTCCATCACCTTGACTTTGACGATCTGCCCGGGCTTGACGAATTCGTAAGGATCTTTGACGAATCTGTTCGCCAGCGCGGAGACGTGCACGAGGCCATCCTGGTGCACACCGATGTCGACGAAGGCGCCAAAGGCGGCGACGTTGGTCACGACGCCTTCGAGGATCATGTCGGGCCGCAGGTCGGATAGAGACTCGATGCCATCCTGGAATGTGGCCGTTTTGAATTCAGGGCGCGGATCGCGGCCGGGTTTTTCCAGCTCAGCGAGGATGTCGCGCACTGTCGGCACGCCGAATTTGTCATCGGTGAATTCGGCGGGGGAAAGCTCCTTCAGCGCCGCCGGCTGACCCATCACTTCGCCGATGCCTTTGCGTATGCGCGCCAGAATGCGCTCGACCACCGGATAGGCTTCCGGGTGGACCGAGGAGCGGTCAAGCGGATTGTCGCCGTCGTTGATGCGCAGGAAACCTGCGGCCTGCTCGAAGGTCTTGTCGCCCAGGCGCGGCACCTTGCGTATCGTTTTGCGATTTGTAAACGCGCCGTTGGCATTGCGGTACTCGACGATGTTCTTCGCCAGCACGCTGTTCAACCCCGACACGCGGGCGAGCAACGGTGCCGAAGCGGTATTGACGTCCACGCCCACTGCGTTGACGCAGTCTTCGACCGTCGCATCGAGGGAGCGGGCTAGGGCCCGCTGGTTTACGTCATGCTGATATTGGCCGACGCCGATCGACTTGGGATCGATCTTCACCAACTCGGCCAATGGGTCTTGCAAGCGCCGGGCGATGGATACCGCGCCGCGCAGGCTCACGTCCAGCTCGGGAAATTCGGCGGCGGCGAATGCCGACGCCGAATAGACCGAGGCGCCGGCTTCGTTGACCACGATCTTGTTGACCTTCCGTTCCGGCATTTTAGACGCCACCAGCTTGATTACCTCGGCGGCGAGCTTGTCGGTTTCGCGGCTGGCGGTGCCGTTGCCGATCGAGATCAGCTCGACGCCATGCTGCGCCACCAGGCGTGCCAAGGTCGCCAGCGCTCCCTGCCAATCATTGCGCGGCTGGTGCGGGTAGATGGTGGCTGTTTCCAACAGTTTGCCGGTGGCATCGACGACGGCCACTTTGCATCCGGTGCGTATCCCGGGATCAAGGCCCAGTACGGCCTTCGAACCTGCGGGCGCCGCCAGCAGCAGCTCGTGCAGATTGCGGCCGAATATTTTGATTGCCTCGGCTTCCGCCGCTTCACGTAATTGCGCCAGCAGCTCGGTGCTGATATGCGAGTGCGCCTTGACGCGCCAGGTCCAGTGGCAAACATCGGTCAGCCACTTGTCGGCGGAACGGCCGCGGTCTTCGATGCCAAAATGTGCTGCGATCGTCGCGACGCACGGATGCGGCACGGCAGCTTCGAGTGCGTCGCTTAGGCCCAGTTCGATCTTCAGCACGCCGAGGCTCTGGCCGCGAAATAGCGCCAGCGCGCGGTGCGACGGGATGGTGCGTATGGCCTCGGAATAATCGTAGTAATCGCGGAATTTTTCTTCTTCGGCGGTCTCCTTTCCTTTCGCCACGTTAGAGGTAACGATGCCCTGCTCCCACATGCGGGCGCGTAGTTTGGCCAACAGTTCGGCCGTCTCGGCAAAACGCTCGGCAAGAATGTCGCGCGCGCCCTCGAGCGCGGCTTTGGAGTCGGGAACGCCGTTGTCGGCAGCAGGTTTGCCATTAACGTATTTGGCCGCTTCCTGCTGCGGGTCGAGGGTGGGATTGGCGAACAGCGCATCGGCCAGCGGCTGCAGCCCAGCCTCGCGCGCCAGCTGCGCGCGCGTGCGGCGCTTGGGCTTGTAGGGTAGATAGAGGTCTTCCACGGCTTGCTTGGTAACGGCCGCCTCGATGGCGCCGCGCAGCTCGTCGGTGAGCTTGCCCTGCTCCTCGATCGATGACAGGATTGCGGCGCGCCGTTCATCCAGTTCGCGCAGATACAGCAGCCGTTCTTCCAGATTGCGCAGGTGGGTGTCGTCCAGGTTGCCGGTGGCCTCCTTGCGATAGCGCGCGATGAAGGGCACGGTGGAACCTTCGTCGAGCAGCGCCACCGCGGCAGCGACCTGACCGGGCCCGACGCCGAGTTCCTTGGCGATGAGTTGAACAATCTTGATCTGCGCAGCTTCTGAAATGGTAATGGTCATCTGAGACACAATATGCGAACGTGACTTGGTGTCATGTGTCAGCGCGGTCAACCATGAATTTAACAGAAGAATCCTTCAGCTTCCAGGTCGCGATCGTTCTGATTGTGTTGTTTGTTTCGTCGACCAGCTACGCTGCGGAGACGCCGATTAAATTGCGCGTCGCGTATCCTACATTGACCGGAAGCTATGCCGTCGCCTGGATAGCCAAGGAAGAACAGATTTTCAAGAAGAACGGACTGGATGTCGAGCTTCTGTTCATTCAAAGCTCGCCGATTCTAGTTGCGGCGATGCTCGCGGGGAACGCGCCCGTTGGGTTAACCAGTGGGGCCCCTGCGGTATCGAGCAATCTCAGCGGAAGTGACTTGGTTCTTGTGGCAAGTTTGAGTAACGTGTCAGGAATCGCATATCTAGTCACTTCCCCAAAAATAACCAATCCTGCGCAACTCAAAGGCAAGATACTCGGAATCGACCGGCTCGGCGGAACCGGTGATTTTATTTTGCGCCGAACCTTGCGAAAGCTCGCGATTGATCCCGATAAAGATGTGACGATACGCCAAGTAGGTCAATCACCTGTCAGATTGGCGGCGCTCCAGGCGGGATCCATCGATGGCACAACGATTACTGTCGAGGACAAGCTCATTGCCGAAAAATTCGGCTTGAATATTTTAGTCGATATACCGAAGGCGGGCGTTGAGGTGCTCAGTTCCGGCGTGGTTACGACGAGGTCTTTCATCAAAAAAGAAGAGGAAACCGTCCGTCGATTCATTAGGTCTATTGTGGAGGGGATTCACACCTATAAAACCCGCAAGGCAAAGAGCATCGAGATTATGTCGAAATATATGAAAGTCAGCGATCCCAGAGTGATTGACATCGGTTATGATTTTAATGCCCAGACATACCGGCAAAAGCCGTACCCTTTTATTCAGGGAATACAGCTAGTATTGGAACAGTTGGCCTATACGATCCCCGCGGCAAAAATAGTTGAGCCCGAGCGATTTCTCGACGCGAGATTCGTAAAAGAATTAGACGATAGCGGTTATATCGATCGTCTCTATAAGTAATCGCACTCTTGTCCAAATTAGCCGCCACAAAGACCACGAACACGGATTATGACTCGCGCAAAGGCGCAAAGACGCCAAGGTGACGGGCCGAGGCTCGTCATCCCGAGCAAATGCGAGGGATCTAAGAAGGATTTCTCCCTTCGGTCGAAATGACAAAGAATCTTTCTTTGCGTCTTGGCGTCTTGGCGCGAGAATAGAATTCTTTGGGGTGGGTCTGATCTACAACGAGTCAAGCCAGTTACGAAGAACCAAGCACTTATAGCTCTGCATCGGTGGTTTGCAACGTAAATTTGGACAGCAGTGAAGTAAATAGTAGAATCGCTTCGCGTGCTTGGTTGCACTCCACTTAAGGCTGTTACGTGAGCCGTCGGCGCGCGGCGTGTTGCGCGGCCATGAACCCAAAAGTCATGCCGCCGGCTAAATTCAGTCCCGCCTGGTAGCCGACCCCAACGTGCAACGATGCGGCCACATCGCCGCAGGCATACAATCCTGGAATGGCATGCCCCCGGAGGTGAATAACCTGACCGTTGCCGTTGGTCAGCAGTCCAACCGCGTGACCCGAAGTAGGTTTGGTCTCGAGCCCGAAGAAGGGCGGCTGGGACAAGGAGCCCAGGTTGGCATTTTTCTGGCTCGAATCCCCGGATGCCTGCTGCGACCACGGCATGCGCCCACGGTGAAAGTCCTCGTCCTGTCCCGCGGCTACGAAACCATTGAAACGCTCTACTGTCTCGCTCAGTCCGTCGGCATTGACCCCTAAGCGATTTGCTAATTCAGGCAAAGTCCCGGCGCGTTGCAGCCATTCCGGCGGCTCGCTACCCGGAACGAGAGGCTGAAGTCCGTACTTGGCCCAATACTGCGTGTCAAAGATCAGATAACAGGGTACGTTAACGGGACGATGAGTCCACACGTCGAAGTCGCGGAGTTTGGCGGCTACGTCGCCAAAACAGGATTCATCGGCGAAGCGCCGACCGGCGCGATTGACAAGAATACAATGGGGATAAGCCACTTCCCGAGAACCCGCGCCGCGCATCAGTGGTTGGCCATCGAAACTTTCTCCTTGCACGTGATAACCGAGCATCGTCGTCAGATTCCAGTGCATCACCTTGAGCGCCGCGCCTTGCTCGGCGGCCAAGATGAGGCCATCCCCCTGATTGCGCGGGGGCCCTCGTGGAGGCCAGGAATTGAACTCGTCAAAGAGACCCATAAGGCGTGGACTAGCACCGTATTGTCCCGTCGCCAGCACTACACCGTGGGACGCCCGGATAGTTGTAGTCTTGTCGCTGGAATTTATTTCAACGCCGACAACACGGCCTTTGTCGACGATCAAACGACTGACTTCGGTCTCAGTCCGTATCGACACGCGACGATCGATCGCCGCTTTAAGGAAGTAACCCGCCACGGCTCCGCCGAACGTACGAATATCTTTAGCTTCGCGTTCAGCGATTAGCTCACGATCCCACTGCCCCGCCATGCCGCCGCGCGCAGCCATTTCCTCGAAAGTCATCCGGCCATGCCTGTAAGGAGTTAGATCCAGCTGTTTTTGCCGAACTCCGAGAGACGAACCCTCGAAAGGGCGGACCTGATGGCTTCTGCCGAATGGCTTAGAGCCTTCTCCGGCTGGATAGTAATGGTCCGGCAACTTCTCTACTAAATAGAAAGGCACCTGGGCTACTTTATCGAAAAACTGCAGGGCTTCAGGCGCGTGATCTACGAAACTTTGAGTAACTTCCGGATCATTGCGGCCGCCACCCAGGTAGTCGAGGTAGGCCCGGGATTCTGCGGCCGTATCGTTTACCCCCTTTGCTCGCGCAAGGTGGCTGTTCCCGACCCATACAATCCCTAAAGACCAAGTGGTTGTCCCGCCGAGCTTATGGGATTTTTCGAGCACTGTAACGTTTAGTCCAGCGTCAGCGGCCGCGATGGCAGCGGCGCAGCCGCTGATACCAGAGCCCAAGCAAATCAAATCAACTTCGTCGTCCCACTGCACCTGGGTTTCTCCTCCTTTGAGTCAAGGTGACGCGAAAAACGATGCTCCGACTCTAGCCCAATTCACGACAGCAGCCTGCCAGACCCGGGTTTCTTTGCACCCGGCCGCAGTGTTGACTGGCACAGTGTTTAACTCGAAACCCGGAACATAGACCCGACGCTTGGCGTCACGGCTTCCACCCCATCTTATTCAACTGCCGGTCCGCCTCTTGCGCAAAGCTAAAATCGTAACCCTTGGCGTTTGGCACGGCCTCGTTGGTATTCACAACCTGGCGGATAATCTGTAGGTCGTTGCGCTGTGTTTCATCATCGACGGCGCCGCTCCGCGTGAAAGTCGGGATGATATCTTCGTAGACGCGAGTGGCTTGTTGACGCGAGACGCCGGCGAATTTCGTCATGGCCGAGATGGTTCCTTCCTTGTCGTGGCGCAGGTAACGCATCGATTTTAGAGTCGCGCGCACGAAGCCGGCGACCACCTTGGGGTTTTCTTTTATCAGCCTATCGGTGGTCGCCAGTGTCCCCCAGGAATTTTTCACCTCGTTACCGAAGAAAAACATTTCGCGCATTCCCTTGTCGAGACCGACGTAGCGTTGTTCGACGCTCAGAACCGCGGCATCCAGTCCGCCGCCAAGCAGCGCCGGAAGTTGATTGCCCTGTCCGACGTCGAGGTAAGTCACGTCTTTGTTGCCGTCTAACCCGTGCTTGGTGAGGATTTGCTTCAACATGAACGTCGCGATCGCTGCCACGCCCGTAGTGGCGATTTTTTTCCCTTTGAGGTCCTTGGGGCTGGTGATCTCAGGTTTCGTCACGAGCCACTGAAGGACCCGGTCGTTGGTCGCGGCAACGACTTTCAGTGGCGTATTCGACCGCGCGATGGTCACCAATGCGCTCGTGCCCGCGCCGGTGAATTGGACGTCACCGCCTAGCATCGCCTGAATACTCGTGGTCGGCGCGATGAAAATGACGCGAAGGTCGATCCCCTCCTCTTTCATGTAGCCCATTTGCTGAGCAATTGGATAAATTACCATTTGAAAACTCTTGGACGGGATCGCCATGTTCACGGTCTGGAGGGATTGGGCGCCGGCGAACGTTGGCTGTATGACGAGTAAGGCGCCGACGAGCGTCAAGACCGGTCTGCCCAGGCACGTCTGTGAAAACTTCTCAATCATTTAATTACCTCTCGTTCCGAACCCCTTTCGATCAATGTCGGTCGACCTCATAACGTCATTCCGGCCAAGCTGGCGGAAGCCAGCGCGAGCCGGAATCCAGGGAAAAAGAAAATGGAACCTGGATTCCCGCTGGAGCTTGTCCTGAGCCCTGCCGAAGGGAGGGAATGACGAGAGGACAGGCGCGGCCCTGTTTCATCAAATTCCCCAATCGGGACATCAATTCAGCGGGTACAGTAGCTTTGGATTGTCAAAGAATATCTTGTCTGTCAGCGCCCGCGGAATATCTTCGCGGGCGCGCATCGCCGCAACTAGTTGGCGTTCTTCCGATGGATCTTGGTGGCCGTAGTCGGAACCGATGATCAAATGGTCTTCACCTGTGTATTGCGCGATATAGGCGACGTCCTCGTCTGCCTCGCAGGCGACGAAGATACGATATTCACGAAACATATCGGCATCGGATGAGAACTTCCACTTCTCGCGGAAGAGCCGCTTGAGAATATGCATCATGAATGGAACCCAACCAGCAGAAGCCTCGATGAAACCAAACTTGAGCTTGGGGAACTGCTCAGGAATCTTGTTGGCGATCAGGTCGCGGAAAGCGAACAGCGGCTGCACGCGGCTGTGGCCGAAAGTATGGTTGCGCTCGACGTCGAAGAGCTTGAGAAACAGCGGACAGCCCGCGCCGGTGTGAATCAAGATCGGCAGATCGAGATCGTTGGCGACCTGGTAGATCGGGTAAAAATATGGATTGTCCAGCGTCCGCTCGCCTTCGATGCCGCGGAAAAATACCCCCACCGCGCCGTTGTCCTTGCCCCACTTGATTTCCTTGACCGATTCTTCGACGTCGTGCAGCGGCGGCACCACCACCCAGCGCATCCGGTTGCCTGCCTTGGCGCAAGCTTGCGCCAAAAACCGGTTATAGGAACGCGCCATAGCGATATCTAAAGCTACATCGTCGGTGATATAGATCAAAAATAACGTCGGATAGACGACCTGCGTTTCAACGTTGAGCTTGTCCATGTCTTTCAAGCGGCCTGGGATATCGGTCATTTCTCGGTAAGCGAGATGAATATCGCCTCTGGAGGTTTCCAACTTGGTCGCAGACGGCGTGATCAAACGAAAGCTGCCCTTGCCGTTGGGCTTGGGAAAAATATTGCCGTCGATTAGCCAGAAGGCGTTGCGCGGGCCGTAAAGCGTATCCTCCGGGCTCTTCAGCAACACCGGCCGCCGGGGATACATCTCTTTGTCCATCATCGCCCACATCGCTTCGCCTTCGGCGATATGTGTGTCCGCGTCGATTATGCCAGCCATAAAATTGCCTCCTTTATCGTTCCCGAGTTTGGCCTATGAATATTACAACTGCGCCGGGCACCGCAAACTGTTAACGTTCCTCAGCGTTCCAATCGTTCCAACGGTTCCAATCGTTCCAAACGTTTTGAACGGCTTGAACGCTTTGAACTCAGTTCCAGCGAGAAACTATAGGGGGTCGGGAGTCTTCGGATCAGGAGTCCCGACCCGTTGCAGACTCCGCTTTGCCGTGCTCAAGCCTTCAGCGCTCCCGGAACAATCCACCGTGCCGCGACTTGCCGCGCGCCGCCGCGCGTCTCCGGCGCGACCTGAGAGAGCAGCAGCTCCAGTTGCTTGAAATCCACCTTCAGACTCGCGTCCAAGCAAACCAAATAATCGTCGAACGTCTTGGCGGCAAACGATGGCGAGTGGCCGAACTTCTCGCCGAGCAACTTGATCGCCGCATCCCGATTCGCTTGGAGATGGCGAATCCCTTCGCGATGGGCCATCAGGAAAATCTCGAAGTCCTTACCGCGCTCGCGCCAGAGCTTCTCCGTCGTCTCGATGGTGATCGGCAAGGGATCGTCGACCACGTCCGGCCAGTCAGTGATTCTTCTGAATCCTCGATCCTCCGCCCAGAAGCCAAATGCGCGCGGCAGCAAGGCCGCGTGCACTTCGCCATTGATCAACAAACCGTAGGTTTCTTGATCGCTGCCGGGCAATTTGAGCGTCAAGTCGCGGCCAACTTCAAGTCCAGCCAATTCGCGGAGCTTCTCAGCTATCGGAGTGTTCCGCGACGGGCCTTCACGGCAGGCGATAATCTTGCCTTTCAAATCTTCCAGCTTGGCGACTGACGGCGCGACCATTAAATAGTACGAGCAGCTGTTCATCGCGCAGCCGAGAATTCTCGTCGTTCCCGAAGCGAGGAAGTGCTGGAGCGAAGCCCGCCCGACCACCAGCGAGATTTGCGCTGTGCCGTTCTCCAGTCTGCGATAACGCTCCTCGGTGCCCTGCACATGGTTCCACGAGACTTCCAGTCCATGCTTGCTAAATATTCCGGCTTCAATGGATAGATAACCTGAAGGGTCCCGCGAAAATGCGCCGGCGTTGCCTTCAAGATGGCCGTACATGACGTTGAGTTGAATCAGGCTCATTGCGCTCTCCTCCGCCAATGGCACCTTTTATAATACGGTTCGGCGACGCGAACAAATGACGGCCCAACACTGACTGACGCAAGAAGGACTCGTGTAGCCAGCGTCCTGTCCAGAGCTCTCTTGCGGTTGCGGCCGAACTGCGCCAGAACCCACTCCACGGTCAGGAACCCCAGTGCCGGTGCCAGTCCTACCGAAACGCGCCCATGTCGATTCGAATCTTATCGAGTCCCCAGTCCGTTGCCGCGCCCATGCAGTCAATCGCCGCGCGCAGAAGAAGCAGACGAACCGTTTGGCGCATTGGCTTCACCCGTTGAACAATCATCTTGGTATGCATTGTCCTTTTCCTCGAACCTAATTTTTTTTCTTGCACAATACAGCCCGGCAGGCTAGCGTTAAATCGCTCGATCGCAGGCCGACGTATCCGATCGAGGGCAGAGCTATGTTAGCTACCGCGGCGACTGATCACCGTCGCTTGAAGCAAAAAGTCGCAGTGTACGGAACGGAGAAAGAGAACTTTAAGGCGGTCGTCTAAAGAAAGCCGCATGGCCAAGACAGTAGATTCAGCGGACGCGGCCGGCAAGCCCGCACTCAAGCGCGTCATTGGGCGCGGGATGCTGCTTTGCTTCGTGGTCGGCGATATCCTCGGCGCCGGCATTTACGCGCTCGTCGGCAAGGTGGCCGGGCACGTCGGAGGAATGCTCTGGCTCCCGTTTTTGCTGGCTTTCGCACTCGCCTCACTGACCGCCGCCGCGTACGCCGAGTTGGTGGGCAAGTATTCTCGGGCCTCGGGGGCGGCGCTCTATGTGCACCAGGCGTTCGGCGTTCCTTTCGTGACGTTCATCGTCGCCTTCGCCGTGATGATGAGCGGCGTCACCTCAGCCAGCGCCGCAGCCAGGGCTTTCGGCGGCAGTTACCTCGCCGAGTTCGTCACCCTGCCAGTCCTCGTCAGCGCCTTGATCTTCCTCGGCCTCGTCACATTGGTGAACTTCGTCGGAATCTCCGAGTCCGTCAAAGTCAATGTAGTTCTGACGGTCATCGAGGCGTTCGGCTTGCTCGTCATCATCGTCATCGGCATCTACGCGCTGTCCATGGGGCAAGGGAATCCGGCTCGAGCCATCGAGTTCAACCCGGCAAACGGCGCGCTACTGAGCGTGCTCGGGGGAACGGCGCTGGCCTTCTATGCGCTGCTCGGTTTTGAGGATTCCGTTAACCTCGCGGAGGAGGCCAAGAATCCGCCAAAGGATTTTCCCTTCGCGCTCTTCGGCGGCCTGATCATCGCAGCGTTGATCTACATCGCGGTCGCCTTCACGGCCACTATGTTAGTGGATACGAGGACCCTGACGACGTCCTCCGGGCCGCTGCTTGAGGTGGTCAAGGTTGCGGGCCTGGCATTTCCGCCCAAACTGTTCGCCATCATCGCGCTGCTGGCGGTCAGCAACACCGCATTGATGAATATGATAATGGCGTCGCGCCTGGTGTACGGCATGGCCGGCGAGCGTGTCGTACCACCGGTATTTGCGGTCGTGCACCCCTCGCGGAGCACGCCGTGGGTGGCGATCCTGTTCACAGTCGCCATTGCCGTGGTCCTGGTCGCGACGGGCGACGTAGGCAACCTGGCCGAGACCACCGTGCTCCTGCTGCTCTGCGCCTTCGCGCTAGTGAACGTATCCGTGCTGGTGCTGCGCCGTCGTCCAGTCGATCATGACCATTACCGAGCGCCGACCTGGATGCCGGTGCTTGGCGCATTGGCCTGCCTGGTTCTTATTCTTCCGATCACCGGCCGCGCCGCCGCAGTCTATACGCGGGCCGGCGTGCTAATCGCGATAGGCATGGCACTGTGGTTCGTCAACCGGGTGTTCGTTCAGAGGGTGGAAGAGATTGGCCTTCCGACTATGACGCCGGAGGAATAACGCCGCACGCGATTCGCACAAAGCGCGTGCGATGGGTTTGCGAAGACTACCCAGGCACCCATCGAGTTTCGCCGACACACGCAGCCTCATCCGCTAAGGCGTGAAAGTTGTATTTAAGCAAGTGGCGTGATAGTTTGCTGTGTACACGTCATGTACATCGGAGAACGGCGAGATGCGTAGCACCGCGATGAAGCACAAACATTTAAAACTCGATCAGAAAAAGATCGACTTTGCCAAACGGTACTTTGGCGTGGACTCAGAGCAAGAGGCGATCGATCGGGCGCTCTCGCTTCTCATTGAGGAAAAAGAGATCCTTGCCGCCATGGAGCCGTTAAAGGGCAGTTTGAAAGGGGATAGGCGGCCGTGGCCCTACCGGTAACCGGCAAAGTGCTGCTCGATACCAATGTATTTATTGACTACCTGCGCGCCGATCTTTATGCCGATTGGATCTTTGGTAGTGTTAGCAACATCATTCGTTTTCTCTCCTCCGTCGTGCTGCTGGAACTCCGTATTGGCGCCGACACCGCGCGGCGCCACAGAGCGGTCGATCGCATACAGGCCGCTTTTCCTGCGAGCCGCTCGATCGCGCCGTTGCCGCCGCTCTTCGACCACGCCGGACGATTATTTCGGACTCTCTACGGCGACGGCTCCGGACTCGACGACCGGCTGGGGCCCATTAACGATTTGTTGATCGCCTTGACCGCACGGCAAATCGGCGCAACAGTCCTGACCAGCAATCTGGATGACTTTAGCCGAATTGCGAGGCATCTACCCGGACTGAGGATTGTGGCGCCGGGCTAAAGGGCGCTTCTGAAGATCAGGTGAGCGGTTCGCCCGGATGAAACAGATCGCGTAAAAAAGTTCGCGATCTGTCGCCCACGAGTACGTGCTGATGGAAAATCACGTCCATCTGCTTTTGGAGGCGGGCGAGATTCCGTTATCACGGCTGATGCAGAGGTTTGGCAGCGGATACACGCAGTATTTCAACTGGCGGCACAAACTTGTGGGGCATCTGTTTCAGGGTCGCTATAAAGCGATCCTGTGCGATAAGGAGAGTTATCTATTAGAGCTCAGTCGGTATCTGCATTTGAACCCGATGCGAGCGAAAGTGGTGAAGGACCCGGGAGAATATGTTTGGAGCAGTTACCGATCCTACATAACCGATGGTAGCAAGCAGCCGTGGTTGGATACCACTGAGGTGTTGAGGCAGTTCAGCCGAACCGTGAGGGAAGCCAAAAAGCTTTATCGGAAATTTGTATCAGAAGGAATGGACGAGGGGCACAAGGAAGAGTATTACGACGTGCTCGATGGGAGATTTCTTGGGGATCGACAGTTTGCGGAGGAGGTCAAAAGCAAGGCGGGAGAGGAGGAGAGGGTACGGATTAAGATCAAGGCGGACGCGCTTCTTGAGGCTGTCTGCAAGGTGCTCGGAATGACGAGAAGAGAGGTGATCGGTGCGGGAAAAGATCTGCAGCGGGTGCTGGCGCGCGAGCTCGTGTGTCACGTGGGCAGTAGTTGTACGGAGCTGTCGGTCAAGGGACTAGCGGAGATGCTCGGAGTGGATCCGACCTGCGTGAGCCGGAGTGTTGCGCGAATGGAAGTGCGGTTGAAAACCGACAAACGGCTCGAGGGAACATTAGAGCGAATCGCGTCAGCCATCGAGCATTAAAATAACAAATATCACGTCTGACCATACGCTTCCCCTATCCCGTTTCAGTGAGCCGAAGCCGTGACGAAGAACCTTTTGATTTTACCAGGTTATCGATCCGAAGAAGCTGTGGACGATCAATCTTCTTGCAGGATCGCTTCGGCGTCGATCGTGATCTCAACCATGTTGCCGACGACGACCCCACCCCTGTCTAAAGCGCTATTCCAGCTCACGCCGAAGTCGTGGCGATTGATCGTGGTGGTGGCGGCAAAGCCCGCCCTGGTCTTCGGTCCTTTATCCAGCCCATCTTCCCACCATGGGGTTTGCCACTGACCTAGATAATGGACGCGCAGTGGCACGGTGCGGGTGACGCCCCGAATCGTCAACTCGCCCGTGAGAACCGCTTCGTCCGCGCCGGCCAGTTCGACCTGCTTACCCGCGAAAGTAATCTTCGGATGTTTCTCTACGTCGAGAAAGTCCTCGCTTTTAAGATGAGCGTCGCGCGCCGCTTCGCCTGTCCAGATTCCAGCAGCTTCGATCGTGGCCTCGACGGAAGTCGCGCCTGGGTCCGCCGGGTCAAAAACAAGCGTGCCGTGGACATCTTTGAAATGGCCGCGGACAAAAGTCACCATCATGTGACGCACAGAAACCTCCGCCGCCGTGTGCCCCGGTTCGAAAAACCATTTGGCCATAGTCCGCTCCTTTCAAGTAAAGATATTATCTGGAATTGTTTTTACATTAACGCCCAGTGCAATACGAGAAGCAGCTTTGGCAGGTTCGGAACGGTCGAACCTTGTTCAGGTAGCACAGTCGTGTAATAGTCCGACCATCACACTCCGGAGGAGCCTAGCTATGGAGAGCAGAGCCGGAACTGCGCAGCATCAACGACCCCGCTTCGCTTACTTGCATCATATCAGTCTACCGTGCCGCGACGTGGAAGAGTCAAAGCGATTTTATACCCAGGTATTGGGTGGGGAGCTCATCCATGACATTCCCGGATTCGCTGAGGTACGCATCGCCGACATTATCTTCGGCATCTCTCAGCAATCCGGCGGTTGGACGGGGCCAACGGTGGAGTACCCGCATTACGGGCTCAATGTCGACGGAAAGAACTTTGCGCTGGCCCGCCGCTGGTTTGAAGCATGCCGGGTGCCTCAGCACGGTTGGACGCGAAACTACAAAACTGCGCTACTCTATTTTCGCGATCCTTCGGGTAATCTATTCGAGCTTTACTGCGACAGCGGCTACGAAGACATTCGCGAGCTGGCACTGGGACCGCGCCAGGGCGGGAGATCGCTGCCGTTGGAAGCGCTCCAGTACGTTCAGTGGAACGGTGCGGTGGAAAATGCCGCCGAACGGCCGCGCATTCATTCCTTCGGCCACCTCAGCATGCCGGTGCGCGACATCGAACAGTCCAAGCGCTTCTTCGTCGAGGTGATGGGCGGCGACGCGATCGCAACGAGCGATCCAGAGACGTTCACTGAGGTTCGGCTCGCCGGCGCCGTCGTCGGCTTGTCGACGCGCGGGGGCGTGCCGACCGGGCGCGATGTCGAATATCCGCATTACGCGTTTTACGCGGACACGGAGAATTTCCTGCGAATGATCGAGTGGCTCAAATCCCACGGCGTGGTAACGCCGGGTCCGTGGACGCGCGACGGCAAGAAAGGTTTGATGTACTTTCGCGATCCCTCTGGAAACCTGCTCGAGATTTATTGTGGCGGCGATTTTCCGGCAGCGTCAACTTTTCCGCGCGGCGTCAAGCAAGGCGGTAGTTACAATACAAATTACGCCAGTTTGTACTACAACTGGCGCGGTTAGGTTCGTCGATACCGCCGGAAATCCCGGCTGCTCGCTCCCCCACTGGCAGTGGGCGGTCTTTAAGATTCAACCCCGTCCTCCGCTCGCGCGAGGATTACGCGGCGACGGTTTCGCGCTGCGCGACCTTTGCGAGGCGCGACATCATCGCTGTGGCATTGCGGTGCAAGATCTTCGCGCGCGCATCCTCGCCGATCTGCGCTTCCGCAAGCGCCTTGCTGGTCCACTCGCAGCCAAACTCGGTTCCGTCGGTGCCGCACACGATGCGCTCGGCGCCGTACAAGCGCACCGCGGCCTCGATCGCGCCGGGGCCGAACGAGTTGCAATCCACGTACACCTTCGCACGGCGAAAGCGCGACGACGGCAGTTCCTCTTTCGCTGTATCCAGCAGGCTGCGGTGATCCATGCGCTCGATCTCGTAGGGAATATTTCCACCGAGATTGTGAACCAGGACCGTCGCATCGGGGTAAGGCGCGAGGTAGTCGGTGAGGCACAGCGTCACCATCACCGAGGAGAGGCTCGCCTGCATGTCGAGCGTGCCGTTGCGGCGGCGCGCGTTGTCGGTGTCGCCGGATACCTTGGGGAACGCGTCGCCAGGGCGCGGACCGTGGTGAATGAACACGATCGCACGGTGGCGGTTCGCCACCTCCAACAGCGGGCGCATGTTCTCGGCGTCCTTCTTGGTGAGAAACCCGTTTCCCGGCACCTGCGCGCCGACCACGCCCGGCAGCGCCAGCGCGCGCTCAAACTCGGCGGCGGCGGCGGACATATCCACGAGCGGCAGCGCGGCAAACGCACTGAAGCGCCCGTCGTATTTCTGGCAAAGCCCCGACAGTGCGTCGTTGACCAACCTGCACAGCGGCAGCGAAACCTCGACCGGCTGCGACTCGATCCAGCAGAACGCACCGAGCAGCGACAGGACGCTGGTGTTCACGCCCTGGCGATCCATCCTTGCGAGATGGAATCCCACGTCATCAAACGCCTTGGACACCGGCTCCTCGCCGATCCGGCTCTTCAGCACTTCTACGCCGTCCTGATTGCGCACGATGCGCGGTTCCTTGGTGCGGGCGCGCAGGGCGTCGATCAGCTCGGCGGGCCTCCAATGGGCATGCATGTCGATCATGGCAGTCTCCTTAGTTTATCGTCCAACGGTTTAACCCCGAAAGTCCCAGTATGCGCGACGTTGTTTGCCAACTATCGGGCAATCTATTCCAACCGCCACAGCGAAACAAGCGCTTTCCCGCAGCTTGGGTAGACGATTCACTCACGCGTGAGAGGAGGGCGAGAGAAGGTCGGTGGTCGTAAGGAAAACCCGCTCACCGCTATGGTGCCAGAGTAGATAGGGCTTTGATTGCGTCGTCGCGCGAGCCGTAAATGGAAATGATGGATGAGAAGCCGGCCAAGTCGAACACCGGCCGAATCTGATCTTGCAGCCCACACAAGGTAATCTTCCCGTTTGTCGCCTGCAGTCGCTTGGCGGCAAGCAGAAAGACGCGCAGGCCCGAGCTGCTGACGTAATCCAGCTGGGCAAGATCGACGACGAGTCGCTGGGCGCCCGAGTCGATCACAGTAAGGATTTTATTCTCGAAGGCTTTTGCCGTCGTGGCATCGAGTTTGCCTGATAATGCCAATACGACCGCGTCGGCTTTTCTATCTTCGCTAATGTCCATGATCTAAGATTTCTGCGTCTTCTTTTTAATGGTCAGCAGATTTCTCTCTCCTTGCCGCTTGTACTCAAGGCCATCCACGATTTTGCGCACGAGATGGATTCCAAGTCCACCGATCGTCCTGTCCTCCAACGATTTCGTTGTGTCAGGCTCAGGCACGTCAAGGGGGTTGAAGGGTTGCCCATCGTCTTCCACTTCGGCTGTTATCTCTCCTGGTTGCACGCTCAGGCGCACTCTAATCTCGTGTTCCCGGCTGTCGATGTTACCATAGGAGATGATGTTGGTGAGAATTTCTTCCAGGGCGAGGTTGAGATCGTGCATGACCTCGTCGGGTAGACCGTGTTGCCCGCCGAATTCCGTCAGCTTCTGATTAAACCGGTCGAGCTCTGAAAGCTTGTTAAGAAGCTTGACCTCTACGCGTTCCGTCATGTTTTCCGTGGTGCCAAGATAGTGCAGCGCCAGAACGGTGATATCATCCGACTGCGGAGCTCCGCCGGCAAACCGCCTTACGTCGCTGACCAAATCGCCGATGATTTGGCGCGGAGAAGAGCGGCGATTGCTCGCCAGAAACCGCGCGAGCCGCTGATCGGAATAAAGCGCCTCGCTCGAGTCCATCGCCTCGGTCACCCCATCGCTGTAAAGCAGCAGGCCCTCCCCAGGCCCGAGAACCATCCGCTTCGATGCGTAGGGACTTTGCTCCACAAGCCCCAGAGCTCTGCCGCCGGCGTTTTCCAAAGGACTGATGCCGTCGTGGTGAAGGTAATAGGGCAGGTTGTGGCCACCGTTACTATAATCGACCTGACCGGTGCGCGTATTCAAGATGCCGCAAAAAAAGGTCACGAACATGCAAGACTCATTATCGCGACAGATCTCGGCGTTCAAGCGCGCGAGGATTTCACCGGGAGTGCCACCGTTGCCGGCGGTAGCTCGGAACAGAGTCTTGGTGACGGCCATAAAGAGCGAGGCGGGGACTCCTTTACCGGAGACATCGCCGACGGCAAAGCATAGGTGATCGTTATCGATGAAGAAGAAATCGTAGAGATCTCCCCCAACCTCTTTGGCCGGCACCAGGGTGGCGAAAATATCAAACTCGCTGCGCTCCGGAAACGGCGGAAAAATCTTTGGTACCATGCTCATCTGGATTTCGTGGGCGATCTGCAGCTCGCTTTCGATCCGTTCCTTGGCCGCGGTGGTTTGTTTGAGATGTTCGATGGATTCGTTCAAGCGCCGCGTCATCTCGTTGAATGAGAACGCAAGGGCGCCAATTTCGTTCTTCGCTCGGATATCGATCCGTTGCGTGAAATCACCGCCAGCGATCCGGCGGGTCATTTCGGTGAGGTCGGCAATCGGCTTGGAGATGGTCTTGGCGCCAAAAATAGCAATGACCGATCCGAACAAAAGCACAAAGCCGCTAACAGTTGTTGCCAACCGAGTCTCGCTGCGAATGGCGGTCTGCATTCGATCGGTAGGGAGAGTCACCAGAATCGCCCCGCCTTTTAATTCTCCCCCCTCTTCGCCGATCGGAGCCGCGACTTTGAGGAGCGACCCTTCCAAATGGCTTTCGGTTCGCCCTTCGCTTATCAACTTGCGAAGGTTTGCCAGATCGTTCTCCGTAGGCTCGGGCAGCTTATCGTCCCGAAGCCTCTCAGCATAGTCCACGGTGATCATGTTCTTGTCGAGGACGCGGATAGCGATGACGCTTCCTTCGGAAACCAGCTGATTGATCAGACGGGTCAGCCCCATGCGCTGCCGCAGTTGTTGAAGAAAGGCGGCGTTGTAACCTACCTGGACGATGCGCGGCTTATCCACCCCCGTGACTCCGACGTACTTGAAAACTTGTGTATCGACTTCGCGCTGTCGCGAGTCCTGGACAACGCTTTTGGTTTTTCCTGTGAGCAGGGGCCAGAATACGTGGGCTTGGGATTGCTGCTTGGGGTCCGGACTAAACGTGAAGTCGATTTCCGAGATATTTCTTAAGTAGGCGTGACCTTTCTCGTCGGTAATCCAGATTTCGTCCAGCACCGTATCGTCGGCGATTTGTTTAAGCCGCCGGTTGATTTCCTGCGGGTTGACTCCCGCCATCTCCCCCAAGGCCACGAGATGTGCCGCCATCGTGGCCTCGATGACCATCTGCTCGCCGATGGCGGCCTCAACATCGCTCATGACCCGGGCGCCGAACGCCGCGCTGCGTTCCAATAAGCGCGCGATAACGAGCCCCTGGGCCTCGGTTTCGGCCAGCACCGCCTGCCGTGAGCTCCAGCCAAGAACACCGGCTGTAGCGAGGACCGCGGCGACCAGCAACAGGGTCACCATCAATAGCGTTTGCGTCCGTATCGTCACAAGTTTCTCCTATTCATTCTTTCCGGCGCACGGCGCACGTTTCGCAATCCGATGATGTCTCAAAAAACGCGCCGCGAGTCATCGAAAAAAACCAAAGGGTCGTGTAGATTCTTCCATTTGGGATGTTGTTGGGAAACTTTTAAAAGTGCACTGTTTAAAGTTTAAAAGTGCACTTTCTTGAGATCTTCGGCTTTGACTCGTTGCTCTCCCACGAGCTTCTCCTGATACCAGAATCGAATGAGGGCTAACCGGGTTTTAAGGTTAAAGCTGATCCGCAGTTCCACCTCTTCGCGAATAGGAACACCCGCCACGCTGAACTGCAAAGCGTTCCAGGAGACCTTGCGATAAGCATCCACCGTCCTTTTGAAACGGTAACAGAAAATATCATCGAGGGTCTGATAAGGTCGGGGAATTTCAAACCTGCGAAACACGCTTCGATTCTCCCCAAGGGCTTTTTCATAACGACGAACAGGGATTTCCCCGGTGGTGGAGTGAACCCGTTGGTAATTGTACCGATGAATCTCTTCATAGAGGAGCTGGCGAGCTTGATCGAGCTTGGTGATTTCCTCCCGCACACAGGTCCTGACCAGGTGATCCTGCAGCCATTGGTAGGGCCTCTCCACTTTTCCCTTGGCGGCAGGACTCAAGGCATAAACCACCTCGATGCTTAACTCCTTGAGAACCTCCTTCCACTGAACAACGGCTTGTTCTTCGGTGGTCTCAAATTTCTTCCACACACTGTCTCTTTTCTCCACGTAGCGGAAGATCGAATGATTATCGACATAGTACTTCAACGGACAGCCAAACTGGGTCAGCACGGACCTCTGAGCCACGATATGCGTCCAGGTGGTCTCCTTCTCCCACAGATCCCCGTGCAAAATCCTGCGGCTGTGATCGTCGATAGTCGTGATGAGATACCACTTGGTTTGTGCCAGCGGGGACCACAGATGGTAGGAGGTATCGTGCTGGAGAAGTTCTCCCACATAGTTGGTCAGGACCTCCCGATCATGGACTTTTCGAGAAGGCCTTTGTTCGTAATACCCATTTTTTTCGCCCGACGGATGATGGTTGGCAAAGACACATGGACTTTGTGCTTCTTTTCCAGGATCTCTTTCAAGTAACTGTAGTTGTAGAACCGCACCGGATTGCGCTTGTCCCCAATGATCTCGGCCTCTTTTTTCAGTTCTTGGGTTATCTTCGCTTCTGCTTTGGCATCGATCTTCCGAGGAGGTGTCTTCCGGGTATAATCCAAGGAAAAGCTCTCTGGCCTCTCCCGGTAGACCTTCAACAATTTGAAAAACTGACGTCTTCGAATCTTGAGTATTGCCGACGCCTGATCGACTCCGATCTGCCGTGATAGATACCTCTGAAAAACTTCCTTTACTTGGTCTGCCGAAAACAGTTTGCGCAGATGCTTGCCCATCTTGTCCTCCCTGGCTCAATGGATGATGATGAAAACCCAAAGAAGACAAATAGTGCACTTTTAAAGTTTAAACGAGTGCATTTTTAATTGTTCACTGACACTTCCATTTGGGATGTTTGACAGAATGACTTCAAGAAATTTTCTCCCGCCAAGGCGCCAAGAGCGCCAAGAAAGATTAATTTTCTCCGACCTTGGCGTGCTTTGCGTCTTTGCGCGAGTCATCGTTTTCCGATTCTAGAAGGCAAAACCCAACCAAACAATTCAAATATGTTTGGCTAGTTTTTCAATGATCGAAATGCATTTGGATCCGACACCGGCCATTGGCCGTTTCAGCTTTGACCCTGTCGGCGTACTGGCGAATTAGAAAGCCTGAGAGGCTGGCGACGGCCTTGTCATCGGCGAGAAGCGCGTCTTCGGTCGGTCGCCGGCTGGGAAACTCCATCAGCTCGCCATCGTAGCGAATATCCATATCGAGATTGAATTCGTCGAAACTGACCTCGGCTTGGGCCTTTCCTTTCACAAGATCCAGGGCGGCTGCGGACTCGACGAACTCATTGAGAGCCGCCGTCGCGCGCTGGATTACCTCACGGCGCGCTCCCCAAACGCTCCCCTGGGTCTCCATGAATTCAAAGATTTTCTGCGAACCATCGACACCGGGCGTCAACTCCAGAACCTGGCGCTTGGTAACGCCGATCCGAAAAAGCAGGTTCAGAAAAACCACCAGGACAGTGGAAATCGCGAGAGACGACGAAAACAGAGGCTGAATCAATTCGGGCACATTGCTGTATAGCCCGGGAACCATGTCGACGCTCAGGCCGAAGATCAGAGCGATGCCGACGACGAAAATTCGCCGAGCGTCGAGCATGCGCGACGTGATCACCTGAATGCCGGCAAGAATCATATAGCAAGCCGCGTAAATGATGATCGCGCCCATCACGGGGTCGGGCATCACGGCAAAAAAGGCCGCGAGCTTGGGTAAAAAAGCCAGCAGGATCATCAGGATGCCGCAAGGAATGGCGATCGAGCGGCTGGTGGCCCCGGTGGCGAGGGAAAGACCGACGTTGCTGGAGAAGGTGGATTGGCCGATCCCGCCAAGCAAACCCGATAGTCCGGTACCGATCGCGCCGGCGAAAATCCCTCCACTGACCGACTGCATGTCGGTCCGTTTCCAATCGGCGTCGTTGATTTTCTGGCACAGGGTCAAGTCGCCCACACTTTTCAAGGTCGAAGCCAGGCTGGCAATGAGGAATGCGGGAAGAAGAGCGAGATCAAACGACCAGCCCGTGTGAACCTTCCGTGGCAGGCTGATCATTGGCGCGGCAAGCATCTCCTGCAACCGTTCCCTTTCAAAGACACCAAAAAAATAAGCGAACAAGTAACCGACCACAAGACCGATCAGTACAGGATATAACTTGAGGTTCCCTTTACCCCATACGGTCGGTCCGATCATCGCGGCCAACGTCACTATCGCAACAGCAGTGGCGGTTCCTTGCGGACCCGCGCCGCCGTCCTGAAATCCGAGAAACCTGGGACAACCCAAGGCCACAATCTCTATCCCTACCATCGTCACCACCAGTCCGGTGACTTCGGGAGGGAAAAGCGGCCGTAATCGCGGCAAGACCCGAGCGAGCAGCCCCTCGAAGAGGCCTGAGATCACCGTCATGGCGAAGACTGATCTCAAACCGCCAACCTTGCCTGCCAAAATTGACGCGGAGATGTATGCAGGTCCGCCGCTGATGGGGCAAAAATAGCCAGAACCGAACGGACTGTTAGGTAAAGATTGCAGAATGGTCGCGATTCCGGACGTAATCATCGACATCCGGAGCACGTTGGCGACTTCTTCCTGAGTACCGCCGATGGTGGTGACGATTATCACGACCATCACCCAACCGGACTTCATCACGAAGACATGCTGGAGCCCCAACAGCAGCGACGCGGTCAACGGGGGTTTATCATCGACACCATAAATCAGGCTGGCCGGCTTCTTTGCCATAGTGATTCCTATTGGAACGATCACTTATACCGGATGACATTTTCTCGTGGAAGATTTCGAATATCCGCTCACACCACAAGGGGACAACTCGGTCGGAGTCAGCATGCTTTCGTGGCTCAGTGCTCGAGATGGAATTGAACGCGGCAGCGACCAGTGATTCGGTCGGACTTGACCCGGTCAACGTAATTCCTTATCAGAAAACCCGCCAGCTTTGCGACCGCTCTCTCATCCTCCAACAGGTCCGTGTCCGTAGGCCGTTCTATAGGAAACTCCATAGGCTCGCCGTCGTAGCGCATATCGACATCGAGATTGAACTCATCAAAGCTGACTTCAGCGTCGATCTTGCCGGTGCTCAGCTCCAGCGCCGTTGCCGCTTCGATAAATTCGTTCATCGCGGACTTGGCGCGATCGATCACTTCCTTGCGCGCACCCCAGGCTCCTCCCTGCTTCTCCATGAATAAAAATATTTGGTCAGAAGAATCCGAGTGTGGGTCGATTTGCAGCTTCGCACGCTGCGCAATTCCGATACGAAACAACAGATTCAGAAGCAGTGCCGAGATCGTAGAGACCGAAAGCGAAGAGGTAAAAGCAGACTGGAACATACCAGGGACGCTCTGGTAGGCGCCGGGCAGCATATCCACGCTTAACCCCAAAATGACTGAGACGCCGACCACGAATGTCTTGCGCGCATCCATCATGCGCGAGGTGAGAATCTGAACTCCGGCAACGATCATGAAGCAAACCACGAAAAACAGAAAAGCTCCGATCACCGGACTCGGCATGATGGCAAACAATACCGCCAGCTTAGGTACGAAGGCCAAAACCATCAGAATTGCGCCGCAAGCAAACCCAATCCGGCGGCTAGTCGCACCGCTCGCAATGGAGAGACCGACGTTGGCACTGGAGGTCGACTGTCCCATCGTTCCTACTCCCCCAGACAACATCACACCGCAAGCATCCGCAAGGATGCCGCCACTGATAGACTTCATATCCGGCCTTTTCCACTCAGCATCGTTCACTTTCTGACATGTCGTCAAGTCACCCACGGCCTTCAGCGATGAAGCCAACGCCGTCACCAGAAAGGGAACCAGCAACGCGCCGCTAAAGGACCAGCCCTCTCCCGGAAAAGACGGCAAAGCGAGAAGAGAGGCCCGGTCTAAACGGCGTAAGTGTTCATCGGTCACTAGACCACTCACATAAGCCCAGATCGAGCCAGCACCGATTCCGATCAAAACGCCATACAACCGCAGCGTCGATGAGCCCCACACGGTCACCCCGACCATGACGAATAAAGTGATGGAAGCGATCCTCACTGAGAGCGGATCAATGACCGCGCGTGACTCTGCAATTCCTAAAAACCTGAAGACCGCTACGGGAATAAGCGCGAAACCGACCATCATCACGATCGTGCCGGTAACCTCGGCGGGAAAAAAGGGACGGAGACGGCCCATGAGATGAGAGAGCACTACGCCGAAGAGACCGCTCACCAGAGTCATTCCCGCCAACAGCGGCAGGCCGCCCGTCTTGACCGCCAGAATAGAGACCGGGACATATGCGGGGCCCACCTGCTCGGGACAGAGATAACCGGATCCTATACGGCCATACCGGAGCGTTTGCAGAATCGTCGCGATCCCCATGACGATCATCGACGCAGGAATCATACGTTCCGCCTGCTCGGGGAGCATTCCGGTCTCCTGCAGAAGGATCACAGGATAGACGAACGCACCGGACAAGGCGAGAATATGTTGGAAGCCGAGCAGAAGGGTCGTTCCTAGAGGAGGACTCTCGTCGAGGCCGTAAATCAAATTGGCGGGCTTCTTCGCCACGATTCCAAGCTCTTGGATTGTGCAGAGGTTATGGCGTGACCCGATGTAATATCAACTGGTAAGGAATTTCAAGTCCGGTTTTCCCGCAGGCTTAAGGCGTGATCAGATGAAACCCCTTCTCGGCCAGCGAACATAGCAGAACAGACCAACCGCTATTGGCAGCGGGTTCGATGCCAGAAACCGAACAGAAAGAGCAACCATATGCACCCGCCGTCGAGACCCGAGCGAGTACCGAATAGGCAAACGGGAAAGGCTGCGAGAAATGTAAAGCCAGGGAGGGCTACGGGATCTTATCGAGCTTCAATCCCTGTAAGAAATGCCAACGCTGTCCTCTCGTCATTGTACACGGGCATCAGCTGATCGAATCCGGAAAGGCTGAGGACCTCACGCACAGCCGGCTGCGGACTCAGGAGGACCATATTGACCCCACGCTGGTCTAGCGCTTTGGCTACGGTCAAAAGCATCCGCAGGCCGAGGGAGGAAACAAAAGTGATTTCCGACATGTCCAAAAGGAGCGGCTTTGCCCTTGGGACCGTGTGACTGGTAAACTTCAATTCGACCTCCCCCACTCCAGTGGTGTCCAGCCGCCCTCGAAGGGCTAGGCGGGTGATTTGGTCCGACTGATTTTTGATCTCCAATTCCATCCATGGCCTCCATTGTTTATTGTGATGCAGTAAACATTGACTAGGAAGCAGAAAACGGTATTGAGTCACTTATATCTTACGGCCCAAGACGCGATTGTTAATTTTAGATGAAATTTCCATTATTCCAATCGATCCCGGGGAAATTACAGACAACTCTGCTTGGTGTCGGCCCATCGTAGGCCGTCTCAAGCGGGGTTTCAGCAGGAAGATTTTTACGACGTGCACACAAACTCCACACCGTTTCCCGTGCGAGGACTGAGAGCGCCGAACTGATTAGATATATGCCCTCCGCAGCATCTCCGCGGCGGTCTCATCGAGCTGCTCCTGGCGCCTGACTTCCTCGAAGCGCGCCAGCAAATCATCGACCCGCGCGCGGCGCTTTTACGCGCCACACAGATCATGAATAACCCGGCCTCGATGCATCATCACCAGACGGCCGCCTAAACTAGCCGCTTGTTGCATCGAATGGGTCACCATCAGAGTCGTTAGTTTGTCCCGCGACACGATAGCAGCGTCAGCGTTGAACCGGTTTATTCTGATGTTTTGTCCGTCGATCAGGCCGTTTGCTTTCAGACTGTCAAGCACTCCCAGAACGCCTTCGTCTAACGCAGCACTAGCCGAGTGTTGGACGATTGCCACGCGCGGGATCTTGCCGCCAATGGACCTGCGTTGGTGCCAATCGGAAACCAGCAGCATAGCTGAGGATAGAATAATGAGGCTTACCCCTAGCGAGAGTCTTCTAAGCACTGTCCACATAGTTTATTAGCTTGCCAAAAAGCGACGTTGACCAGATGCCATCTTTGCGCTTGAAAAAATTGTGCTACGGGTCCAGTTTATATACATGAGGTCATTACTCTTCAAGTGAGGTATTCAAGTCTTAGGCTACTTGCGTTGCTCTTGATCCAATAATAACGCGTTTCCTTCCGGTAGCCCTTTCGGCTCTCTAGAAAAAGTTATGGACAGGCGTAGTATGGAGAGGTCTTTAATCGCACAGTAGCCGATCGACACAGATCCAAAGGCTGCTGGCCAGCGCCCGTTCTGATGGAACAGACTTTTCGCGAGATTGCCTCCAGCCTGGTTACAATCAGCCGTAGCTTTTACGCGCGTGGCTGGGCCGTGGGAACCAGCGGCAACTTTAGCGCCGTTCTCACGCGTGAGCCATTACAGCTGGCCATCACGGCCAGCGGCGCTGACAAGGGCGAATTGAGTGCCGAGCAAATTGTTGTAGTCGGCCGGGAAGGAAACCCACGCGATGATTTGACGAGTAAGCCCTCAGCCGAAGCATTACTTCATGTCAACGTGGCCCTCCAGCGCGGCGCCGGCGCGGTCTTGCATACACACTCTGTCTGGAGCACGGTCCTTTCCAACGTTCATGCGCCTGCCGGCGGAATACTGATCAAAGACTTCGAAATGTTAAAAGGGCTTGAAGGAGTGAAGAGCCACCAGCATGGTGAGTGGCTACCGATCATCGAGAATTCGCAGGACATGCGCGCGCTCGCGGAAAACGTGTCGAAGACTTTGGCCCTGTATCCGGACGCACACGGTTTTCTTTTGCGACAGCATGGTCTCTATACGTGGGCGGCAGACCTCCAAAAAGCGAAACGGCACGTAGAAATTCTGGAGTTTCTATTAGAAACGATGGGTCGGCTGCAATCGATCAAACTTGAGACCTATTCTGTTGGCGACCCCAAGCTCAAAAAAAGGAGTCAGTGACATGGCCTTAGTAACAATCATAAACGAAAATAGAAAGCTCACGGGCAGAGAATCAATCGCGGAGTACCTCGGCAATTGCGGCGTTCGCTACGATTACTGGACGGCGGAGCATCCAGTCGAAGCGAACGCTCCCGCTGAAGAAATCCTGCAGGCCTACGCCAGCGAAATTGACAAACTGAAAGCTCTCGGTGGCTACGTTATCGCCGACGTGATCGACGTGAATGCGCAGACCCCCGGCCTTGATGCGATGCTCGAAAAATTTAATCGAGAACACTGGCATGACGAAGATGAGGTCCGTTTCATCATACAGGGCCATGGACTATTTCATGTGCGGCCGAGGGAAGGTCAGGTAGTTTCTATACAGGTCGAAGCGGGCGACCTAATTCTATTGCCCAAAGGAACGTGGCACTGGTTCGATCTCTGCGCCGATCGGCAGATCCGCGCTATTCGTCTGTTTCAAAACCCCTCCGGGTGGACCCCTTATTACACCGATAGTGGTGTTGACAGAAATTTCCAACCGATCTGCTTCGGAACGTCCTATATTTCTCCCGAAATTTAACGGAGCCAGCAATTTTCCGCTTTTCGACAAACTCATTGCATGGAATTTTGTTGGACATTGAAGGGACAACCTCACCCATTGATTTCGTTTACGAAGTGCTTTTTCCCTATGCGCGTCTGCACCTCGAGGAGTATCTTAAGCGCAAGGCAGGCTCCGAAGAACTGGAGCGTGATCTTTTAGAATTGCGCGAAGAGCACGTGAAGGACTTGGCAGAGGCACTGGCCCCGCCAGAATGGATCGACGCTCCTCCGGATGCGCAAATACAGTCCGTTGTGCGTTATGTTTTTTGGTTAATGGACCGTGATCGCAAATCCGCTGGACTAAAATCACTACAAGGTAAAATCTGGCAAGAGGGCTATTTGAAAGGAGAACTTAAAAGTCAGGTATTTCCAGATGTGCCGCCCGCCCTTAAAGACTGGAAAGAGAAAAATCTCGACGTCCGAATATTTTCATCCGGCAGCCTATTGGCGCAACGACTTCTCTTTGCGAATACGCAAGCCGGAGACCTGACCGGTTTCCTGAACGGGTATTTTGATACCGGCATAGGTCCCAAAACGTCGGCGGAAAGCTATCGTCGAATCGCTGCAGAATTTAAGGTCGCAGCTTCAGAAGTGCTTTTCGTTTCTGACGTGATCAAAGAGCTCGATGCAGGCAGCAGCTCAGGTATGAAGACGTTACTCTCCGTTCGACCGGGCAATCCACCTCAGCCAAAGGGGCATGCTCACGGTGTCATCAGCAGTTTCAGCGAAATTGTCACAACGTAGATAAGAGTTCACTGTCAGTGCAGTGGGGTCAATCTTTGTATTTTGGCATTTCGGATTTTGGTCGGTCTCGCCAGTGGTCAACGTGAAAGCGCGGTGTTGTTTTCGTTTCGACGAATTATTCGGGACTACTACGCGCCAGAGACGTACAAACATCTGGATTGGATCGAGTCTAAATATCTCCGTTTAGTCGCGACCAGGATCGAGGAGCAGCTTTCCCAAACACCTACAACGGAGACGAGAAACCGGAAACCACTTGAGGAGCCCGCCTCGTTTGGCGCGACGTGGGAGTTGCGTTTTGGTCTCAAAAACTCATTTCGTGTTTTTTATGGCGTGAGTCATGAAGAAAAGACTGTCTCTGTCTTGGCGATCGGCGTGAAAGAAGGAAATCGGCTGTTTATTGGCGGACAGGAGTTTGAATTATGAAGATCGCAGCGCTGGCGGACGTGAAAGCCCATCTCAGTGCTTATGTAGGCGAATGCGAGAACGAAGGCCCGATCATTATCACGCGCAACGGCAAGGCAGCTGCGGTATTGCTGGCACCCAAGGACGACGACGATTTGGAACGACTGATGTTAGCCCACTCGCGCCGTTTGCAGTCTTTGCTTAGTAAGTCACGAAGAAGCATTAAAGCAGGCAAAGGCGTATCACACGACGAATTCTGGAAGACTGTCGCCCGGCGCCATCGAGGCAAGCGCCCTTCACGAGCCCGAAAACGTAAATCGGGTTCGTAAATCCGTCCAATAGCTTGCACCTTCCCCCGATAGGCTTTTTGCCATCGTGCCGGTCGCGATTTCCAGGTTTTCGGAATTCCCGAAACCTGGAAGTTCGGATCCACGATTACAGACCGCAACCCCGTTTCCGACCTTGGAGATGGAGAATCGCACTGCGGCTTAAACGGCCGCGTCCATCCGCAAATCGCCTTCTGGTTCCAGGTTTCTCCTGCAATCTGAGAGCCGATCGGCAAACCAGAAACTTCGCGCCTCGATAAGCGCCCTGCGCGACGGCGCGGTGATCGCGAGCAAGAAGTTGGGTAGTTGAATTCAAAAGTGCCTGTGCGAGATGCTGTGCCTCCCGGAGAAATCAAAGCAGCCAGCGCCGCCGGAGCCCCTGAATCACGGATCGAACGCCCTTCTTTCGTGAACGAGCGGACGAGGCCTTCCGCGAAATTGTCGAGAAAACGAACGTCTAAACCCGCGCTTCCAACGTTGTGCTTCGGTGATAGACCCTCACCCCGCATCTACTCCATGTCTTACTTCCAGCGGCCTTCGATCCAGAAAGTTTCGTAGCGACCAGGATACCATACGCCCTCGTACCAGCGCCCCGGTATCCACTGGTTCACCCAACGGCCAGGTATCCAGCGTTGCTCCTGCTCCATTTCCCTTGGAGGTGGCGGCCCCGCTTCAGTTTCTTCAGATACCCCAGAGCCAAGCCCTTCGTATCGCACCATATCCGGGATGGAGAGATAGCGAACTGCACGGGTTCCGGCCCCATCATCATACTGTAGTACTGAAGGTCGATCTCTTCGGAGCACATCTAACGGAAGCTCAAAAACGATATAGCCCTCTGTCCAAGCTTGCGGCCACAATTCAGTTGTAGGAAAGGGGCGAGAAGTGGAAGCCGTCGCAGGGCCAGCGGAATACGTCTGACCGTTTACTGTAACCAGACCGAAGTGCGAGGAAGCCACTTGCAGTGGAGCGTCGCTCCGGTTCCTCAACTTCACGTAGAAAGCCAACTCATATTTCCTTGTGAGAGAATTTAAGCCAAAGGCATGGCGGCCTGTCGCTCCCTCGCCCTCATACATGCCATCCCATGCACTAGGATAGTAAGAGAGGCCGACCGTACGCCCTCCAAGAAATTCTTGCCTAACCCTTTGGATCTCAGTATGCGGAGCCAGCGGAAGAGGTAGCAAAGTGGCACACGAGGCCGTGATACCTACTGCTCCCACAAGTAGCATAATAACAGCCACTGTTTCTTGTGCGCTTCGGGCTCGGGTGATAGATGTAGCGATGCTAGGGCACGTAATGATCTTAACGTTATTCCAAGCTTTCAGGCCCATTTTGCTCCTCCTAATTTTAGGCCTGTTCTTCGCCTTTGAAGGTGGAAATAGCCTCGTGGATGCCAGAGACGGTCGTGGTGGAGGTTCCGGCGGTCGCGGTGGATACTCCGGCGGTCGCGGTGGATACTCCGGTCGCGATCACGGTGGTCGTGGTGGACACTCCGGTCGCGATCACCGTCGTCATGACAGACACTCCGGTCGCCATCAGCGTGACCGTGCTGGCGACGATGGGAACGCTGGGCACAACTGGCGCACACGCCATGGATTTAGCACTCGACCATCTTCCTTTGTTTATTCACCGTCGCCCTTTCACTACGATGCTATCACCGGTTCTTATTATTGCCATGATCCTTCAGATTTCTACTATCCTTGTGTTCCCTTCCCTGAGAAGCACCACAGCCAGCAGAATGAACCGCGTTGACCCGCAAGCGGGGCCTCGCACATTTGTTCTCGGCGTCTGTGCACCGATCGTGATGCAGCCCGACCACTAACTTCGCCGCCAACTCTTAGGCAGAGGCAGAGGGCTTTCATATCATATTGCGTTATTTCGGTAATTCTCAAGGTCGCTTCTGTTTTCCTCAATGCTCTTTCTAACTCTTGCCGGAGTGCCTTCTCGGCTTTACGCAGCTCATAGGTCATCTGCAGGTTCATTCATAATTCCGCCGACGTTTTGAAACACATTCCGAAACGAATCGCGGTATCTCTGTTCGTGTTTCGTGCTCGTACAAAAACAATGCAACTGGATGGGGGCAGCTCAACCTGACTCCCTCCGGATGTGTTCCGGCTTTTTTGAACTGTCGCCGGTTGGTTGGCGGGTGGCGAGAACGACGAAACTCCCAGCTCGAAGTCAACTAAGCCGCCCTCATTACGCGAACTCTATGAATCAATAACCTCCGCTGGTCCGGACTTCATTTTGCTTATTTGCACAATGCGACGCGGCCACTGTGTTCACGAGCAATGCCGGCTTGACAAATAGGCTTCAGGATAATAGAAGCCCAATCAGATTCATCGAGCGCCGCCAGGCGCTGGGGCAGATGGATCGCAAAGAGCCGCAGCCCGAAAGGTGAAAGGAGGTCTTTGCGTTATGCAAGACGGCACACCACCTGATGACCAAAGCCCGCTGCTGGCGGGCGGCTATTCTTCCGGATCCGATTTCTGTCTCACCCGAAGGAACCGTCAACGCTAGGCCTCAACTGAGCCGCCAGATGCGGAGCGCCACTACAGTGGCAAAACACGGAAGGCCTTAGATCGAAGGACGATCCGAAAGTTTGCACGGGAGTGAGACCCGCGAGGGTAGCAAGATGGCGGCATGCGGGTACGGCAATAGAAAGACCATAGAATTATTTGGCGTATAGCGCGCCGGCAAAGAAGGGCATTCTCAAGGGGAGGATGCCCTTTTTGCTTTGCGGCAGCGACTCGGGCCGTGAGATGTGTCTCCCTCGGGCGCAGGAGGGATAGTCTATGAACGAAGAAAGGGACCGCTTTGGAGATTTCATTCGATTGCTGGAGCGGGCGAGAGAAGATGTCTACTTCGCCGAAAGGGACCGGCAGCTTCTCGATAGACTCAAACATAGCCTGGAACGGGCGCACCAAGGCCAAGAGGAAAATCCTAATCTGCAGTGCCCTCAATGCGGCGTTCACCTGCAAAACTCAACCCTGATGGATGTTCCCGTGCGCCGCTGCTCGGGCTGTGGCGGCATCTGGCTCGACCGGAACACGTTGCCAAAGTTTATGAAAATCACAGCGCTGACATCCCGATCCGAAGCGAGCGTGTCGACATTTCCGCTGCGAAACGTCTGGCCTGCCGGGCTTAGCGGCATGGGCAAATCGCTGGGCGGCGAATAAGGGATTGCGGAATAAGGATCGCACCAGGCTTGGCGGCTCGAGTTTCCAGTATCCTATCGACACTCTCCTAAGATGAAAGGATAGGCGGTCGACCTACCGGCGACGGAAAGGAGAAGCCTATGTTCCTAGAGAAGGAGGAGGCGGACGCCAATAGAGTCTACATGGACCGGCTCGTCAATCGGCGTGATCGAATTCGGGCACGGATCGACAAGATACAGTCTGAACTAGAACAGCTCGAACGGCACGCTTTGTTGCACAAGGAAGGCTTTGAACAGCAAAGAAAATTTCTCCTTAGCTATCTTTTCAGCTTTCATCAGCGGGAAATCGAACAGGTCGACAGCGCGCTGCAGCGCATGGCGAGCGGCCGGTACGGCGTTTGTTTGGCGTGCAACAATGCCATCGAACCCGATTGGCTGGATTCGTTTTCCCAAGCCGAGTTTTGCTCCACTTGCTACAGGGTGAAGGAAAGTATGGGCACGGGGGATAAAGCAGTGCCGTAGACGCCACGATTTTTCTCTTCCGCCTCCCAACGAAGAAGATCGATGCCGGTAGCACCTGTGCTTCTTGCTAGCACTGTTGGAGGATCAGGTGTTGCAATCCAACAGAGTGAGCTGATACAAGCGCGCCGTGGCACGCCCGCTTGGTTGCAATTTGCCGGTGCGGTTTATCATGTGACCAGTCGGGGCAATGCTCGCCAGAAGATCTTTTTCAACGACGCCGACCGCGAGTTGTTTCTTAAGACCCTCGCACATGTCGTCTCTCGATACCGCTGGATCTGTCATGCCTATTGCTTGATGGCAAAGCATTATCACTTGCTTGTTGAGACCCCTAAGCGCCAATCTTTCCATAGGCATGCGCCAGCTAAACGGCATATTCAGCCAGAGCTTCTATCGCCGCCACAAACGGGTGTACGTCATTTGTTTCAAGCGCGCGACTTACTGATGTTGGATTACAAGACCTGCTCCCGGAGGTTTTAATATCATGGAGAAAAGGGTTTGCACTTTATTCCAGGACTCGCATCCCCCTTCAACGCGGATTTTCCTGGACTGGCAACGCCACATAATTAGTGTCCTTATTGCTATTGAGCTGAATCAGCAATAAACAAGGTTTATTTTACAGCACCAGTAGCCTGGACCAATAACTCAAGAAGGAGGTTGATCATGGAGAGATTTCTCGGGAGGTACTCGGACTATCTCTATGCCCTGATGCGGATTTTCGTGGGACTGGCGTTTTCCTGCAATGGAGCGAGAAAATTGTTCGGCGTCTTCGGTGGCCTGGACGGGGCCGGAGCGGTGGCGCAGTTTCCTGCGCAATACTGGTTCGCTGGGGTGATCGAATTTTTCGGCGGCGTTCTGGTCGCGATTGGGCTGTTCACCGGCTACGCGGCCTTCATCGTCAGCGGCGAGATGGCCGTCGCTTATTTTCAGAATCATTTTCCCAAGGGATTTTGGCCGATATTGAACACCGGCGAGCGCGCGGTCTTTTACTGCTTTACGTTCCTTTTCATCTCCAGCCGCGGCGCCGTCAGGTGGGGCCTCGACAATTTTTTTAGCTCGCGTGGAAAGAGGTGAGCCGAGACCTGCTCCGATTGACCCGTTCCACCCCGGCTTATATCTGTGATGCCAAAGAGCGTTCAGTTGTGATACACCCGGCTGCGGGTCGAACCAAGCCAAGTTCTTGATTTACTGTTCGCACAAAAAGCATCAGTCAAGCGTCCGGCGGCTCCCGGTTTAGCAGACGAACCACGCTGACGAAAACGATCACGTCCCGAAGGAGCGGCTAGGCCGCTTCAGAGATACTTCGTCGGCCT
The DNA here is from genome assembly GCA_963840855.1 of uncultured delta proteobacterium. Lineage (GTDB taxonomy): Bacteria > Desulfobacterota > Binatia > UBA9968 > UBA9968 > DATACQ01. The sequence goes on along the minus strand of CAWJBB010000030.1, from coordinate 255,628 downwards.
CTGGATCCTCCGCCACATGTGAGCGACGGGACTGTTGTCGAAGCTCAACCCTCCCCCCAGGCGATCGGCAATCTTATCTGCGCTCACCAACCCTGGCAATGCGCTCACTACGGCTTTTCAGGGTAACGCAGCCGAACCGTCCGAGCGAGACCTTTGAGCCTATGCTCTATTCTTAACTTAATATGCTCTTGTGGAATTAAGCACTCGATACACGCGTCGGGTCCGGCTACAACCACCACGGAGACAACACCTTCTTTGAAGCCTTCAACTTTAAGATCGAAACCGTCGGCCTGAAGTGACTTGCGAAGCGTCTCCAGTGCTCCTTCAATCGTTTCTATCATCGCGTCACCCATAGCGAATTCCGCTGGCCCTTCTTTGCTCGTTTCGGCGCCTTACTGGCGGGCCGGTAAGGGATCAGGTCCGCCAATTTTCTTGAGCAACTCTACGACGTCTGGTTCGCCGGCCATGCTCCTGATCTCCTTTTCGAGCGCCTCCCCGTTCATTGGCCGGGATGCTTCCCCGGTGAGCTTTTCGTATTCCTTGTAGAATTGCGGATCCTCAAACATCTTTCGCACCGCTTCCCGGAGAATCTGGACGTTCTCTTTAGGAGTGCCCGGAGGAAGAACAAAGGGATGGGAGGCGCTTTGCGTCGTCCGATATAATTCTATGACTTTTTTTTCTCTCTCGGACTTCGCAAAACTGCTGTACTCGGGGAGTCGAGCAAAGCGAGGATGCGGGTGCCCATTGCCTTTGGGAACTTCGTAAATAGCGTGAAAGTGCATGAGGTCCTTCTCGACCCAGTCTGATCGAGAAGTTACGATTTGATGCGTCGCAGAACCCCGAGCATCAATCTCACCGCTCGCGATGGCAATGTCGGACTCCGGGCCACTATAGCCCGTAACCCATTTTGGCTCGCGGAGACCAAATACGTAGGCGAACAGTCGACTGACATAGTACGTGCCATGCCCGACCGCCTGAGCGCCGATGCGCAAACCGGAGTGCATCCGCAGTTTGTCTAGATTGTCCAGACCTAATTCTTTGCGGGTAAAAAAAACCGTTGGGCGCCCAGTCTGGTGGGCCCCAAGAAAAATCACTTCCTTGAGGTCGTAGAGCACTCCAGGTTGTCCGAGGACGGCCGCCGGCACCGTGCCTGCGGCATAAAAGCCGATGGTAAGGCCATCTGGACGGGCGGTCTTGTGAACATAGTTTGCGGCTTTCTGGCCCCCTGCCCCCTCCATATACTCCCTAACGATTAGGGGCTTTCCCGGAATATACTTCTGCAGAAAAGGAATGACAGCCTTGAGCCGGCTGTCTCCCAAGCCACCCGGCGATTGGCCTATGATAGCTCTGATGGTCTTGCCTTCGTAGAAAGGAGCTTGTGAGAAAGCGTCATTTACAATGAGGGGACCGATCAGGAACGCGCAGAAAAGCGATACAAGAACGAGCTCACATGTTGTTCTTTTCCGCTTCATATTCGCACCCTCTTCCCTCATTTATCCGGCGCTGGCGCGGTACTGGTCGATGTTCTCCAGTGAGGGGACGGAAGGCCCCCCGGGCATGATCTGGAATTTCGCCCGGTCCGCCCCCACGCAGAACAGATCGTACCGGTCGGCGCGGTCCACCACCGGCTCGAGGATCTGGTCCAGCTCCTTGTCCGAAAGGTCTCGCAGCCAGCGCCAGTGTCGCGGCAGCCACCGGAGATCGCCCTCCGTGCTGCGCAGCGGTACGTACGCAAGAGTGTGAAGCAAGGACTTGCGGGCGTGAAAATGAATGAACTCCTTCGCCGCCTGCTTGCTAAAGCCGCCCTCACCGATTATTCGCGCCGGATCCGGCGGCACCATGAGGATGATTCGGCGACCGATTTCTGAATCTGCCCCGTGCCGCAGATCTTTCTGTCCCATGGTGGAGTTAAAGGCGATGTTCATCAGGACCCGCTCGGGGATAGTGTTCCCCTGGTCGATTATATCGATCTCCCCCCGAGTAGCCATGTGGGTAACGACACTGTCGTCTTTGCGGTATCCTTTCTCGACGTGGAAGGGCTCCCACGGGCTCGCTTCCTCGTTCTCAGCCACGCACACGGTAAACTTGCGCACGGAGCCCACCGTATCCATATCCATTTGCCCAGGGTACCACTGGCCAATGTTCTTCAGACACAACGTGTATGAGCGACCGATCGTCAGGTTTACATGGTTGTCCCGGCCTGGGCCCATACACGCCCGCCCGTTGATCCCGATTTCCTTTGCGATAGGCCCGTTCACCACGAGCAGGGAGGCGTGGGAGCCGGTGGACATGAGGATGTGCCGCGCCATCTCCGGATCCACCTTGGAGAGCGCCTTGAGAGCCGCCAAGATTACCGGCATCTGCTCCGGCTTCGCCCCTGCCATGGCTGCATTGATGGCTACCTTCTCAATCGTTGCCAATCCCCATCCGGGCGGTAGATCACACAGCACGTGATCTCGCGGCAGGCAGGTTCCCTTAAGTAGTCGATCCACCGCCTCGGGGGTCGGAGGCAGCAGTGGATAGCCGTCGCCCCAGTCGCGCAGGAGAAATGCTTCGTTCATCCGCTCCACCGCCTCGAACCGATCGCATCCTTTGAATCGCTCCGACTCGGACGAAACAACATGCCCATTTCTCGCCTGCCGCGCCGTCGTAAGCTCGCACACCACGTCATCGATCGCTCCGTCCGTCTGCTCCAACACGCGCTCGGCGTCCAGGTTCCGATATATCCAGGGCACTACTACATACTGCAGATGCGGCATCCCGAACACACGGGCGCTTTCGACGGCGTCCCCCTCCAACCGCCCCGACACAATGGTAACCGCTGGTCTTCCTAGTTTCTCCAGTTCTACTGCCCCGTGGATACTCCACGAGCTACAGGTCCCTCAATCGGCGGTCGCGATCACAACCCCGTCGCACGCCTGCGCTACGTCGCGCAGCAAGGTTTCGGCAAACGGATGCTCGCCACGGTAGAACTTCGTTCGAATATTGGGAAATCGCTCCTGCAGACGGTGCTCCACCCGGCGCAATGCCACGTCACCGTTGGTAGTTCCTGACCACAACAACCCCAGCGTCCTTCCCTCCAGACTCGTTAGTCGGGGGCTAACCTCCCGAGCGTTTAGCTCGCCGCGGATCGCCGCCACCGGATTTAACACTTCGAGCTCTGCCATGTTTTCTCCTTTATGCGAATATTCCAGGTGAAAGTTCCTAACGTTCCGAAATGTATGTCACGTTACTTCTCCGCAGTCGGGAACCCGACGGCCTCGATGACCATCCGTTGCCACTTATCGCTATTGTGAATAGTGTCCCAACTATTCACGGACAGTTTCTTTCCCTGAATCAAGTTTGCGAGTTTTGAGCCTGGAGAAAACAACGATGCATTGAATTCCTCATGCTCGTCAATAATCCTCTGGCCCTCAGGGCTTGCGAGAAATTCCAGCCAGAGAAGGCTGGAGTTTGGGTGTTGAGCAGTACTATTTATCGCTAAAAAGTTTTGAATCCTAACCGGCACAGGCTCAACGATTTCACATCCCAAAGAATCGGTGGGGACTTTCTTCGCTGTTCTTACGCAACTGTATTGATACGCGAGGTGAAACAACGCGTGCTCTCCCTGTGCTATGGAGGTGAAATAACGGCTCTGACCACGTACCCAAACTGGATCCTGCGCCGCTATCTTCCGCGCATAATCTACGACCCACTTCTCACCTAGTCCCGCGGCGAGAGCGGCGAATCCTTGGGGGCGAGTATCAACTAGAAATTTTTTTCCTTTGAACTCCGGCCTTAGGAAGTCGTCCCATGACTTGGGGAGTTTACCCTCTGGGATCAGCTTTCTGTTGTATGCGATTCCATGGGCGGAACTCGCGATACTCACTGCATTGTGATTCTTTGGGTCGATCATGGGTACGGGTATTGCGAGAACCTTCGCCGTAGCCATTCCCATGATGTCAAACTTCCCGGTATACGGAAGGTATTCGGAATGAAAGTCCGGAGCTATGTCATAGACGTCCCAGCCTGTCGGTCGCCCGCTCTTTAATTCGAGGAGCAGCCGCTGCTGCGGGTCAGTTCCGGTGGCATCGGCTACCTGAACATCAATAAACGAATACCGCTTCTTGAAAGCACTAACCCAAGCCTTATTTGTTCTCTGATCGAATTGACTCATCGCGCGCAGGCTACCCTCTTTCCTGGCACCAGCCACGATTTCATCTTTGGTGCCGAAGGACGTGTAGCCCTGTTTCTTGGAATCGAGGTGCGAAGCTGTAACTGATTTGGGCTCAGCGGAGGCGGCAATAACAGCGGAAGCTACTGCACAGGAACCGGAAAGAACGAGAATCAGCAACAATGAGACTCTCCGCGTAAAAGTCGTGTCCATGGCGCATACCCTTTGGTTTTTTGCCCGTGTGCCGGATCAGAGCCGTCGCTCGTAGGCTGATGCCTAAAGCATAGCGGCACTCGCCCACTGTATCTCACAATTGGAGTTAAAGTGATAGTCAGAGAGCGATCTTGAGTATCAGGTCTGGCGCGACGTAAAACTCCCCGCCGGGAAGATCCTGATTCCGGGTGTTGTCAGCCACGCCACCGACCTCATCGAGCACTCGGAACTCGTAGCCGATCGCCTCATCGCGTTCCCTGAAAACGTCGGCAGAGAAAATAGCACGCCGCAGGATGGTCTGCGTCATTCGCCACTGCAAATTCTGATCAACTATGCCGATAAATCGATGAAATGGTATCTGCAGCTGAAGAAGGCGTGGCTGGCGTCTTCGGAGAGCGGCCAGCCGTTCGTCAATCCCGTAAAGGGCGAGACGCTGCGCTGGAGAACGTAAGACCGAGACAACGGTCTAGACCTCCACGACCCATCATAAAAAATCGCATCAAACTTTCGAACACCCTTGCAAACATTTGCAAGCGGATATGCCATCACCGGTCGCCGAGCGAGACTGCAAGCGATGCGAATTACCCCGCATACTCTCCGCAAAGCCTGCGCAACTTGGCGAGCAATGGACAATGAGACTTGGGCTAGCGTGCTGCCACAGCTTTCGCTTTTAGCTCAAGGGGCTTTCATTATGGCTCTCTCTGTTGTAGTGATGCGTCCATGGGTCTGATCGTGATAATGTGTCGCTAATGCTTGCCAAGAAAAGATACAGGGAGGGAGCCGATGAAGTCGCGTTCCACGTCCGTGATCGTTGCAGCACTCGCCGCCATGATCTCCGCTAGTCCCGCGCAGGCCGGAGGCCTGAAACAGGTCGCAGAAATATCAATTCCCGGTGATCCGATCACCGACATCGGCATTATGGCCATCGACCAAACGACGGGTCTTGGCTATCTCGCCGACAAGACCAACAAATCCGTTGTCGTCTTCGATACTAAGACCGACAAATTCGTCTCGCGGATACCGGGCTTCGTCGGACGGTTAAAGGATGGCAATGCCTCGGGACCGAATGGTGTTGTGGTCGTCAAGGGCGGCGCCGAAGTATGGGTGAGCGACGGCGACAGCGCGATCAAGGTGATCGATGCCAAGACCGGCCAGATTACGGGGACGGTCGCCACTGGCGGAAAAAAGCGCGCCAACGGGATGGCCATGGGCGAAGACATCGGCGTCGTCATCGTCGCCAATTCGAACGACGATCCGCCGTTCCTCAGCTTCATCTCGACTGCGCCCGATCACAAAATCCTGGCGAAGATCCCTATTCCGGAATCCGGCGAGAACCTGGAGCGTTCCGCGTATCACGCGCCAAGCGGCATGTTCTACACAGCCATCCCGGTATCACGCGCCGACACCACCAAGGGATTGTTGGCGCAGACCGATCCCAAAAACGGCAAGCTCGTGAAGCTGCACGAACTCGGTGGGTGTCATCCGCATAGTCTCGCCATCGTCTCGGACTCGACCATTTTCCTGGGTTGCAGCAGCGTCCACGGCCCGTCTCCCAAGCCCGGCGGTGACATGGCGATTTTCGATATCGCGGCCGGCAAGGTGGAAACATATCTCACGGGATACGGCGGCAACGGCGGCTCGACGGTGAATCGCAAACTCGGCCAGTACTACCATTCCACCTCAGGTGGAACCTTGATGGTGGTCGACACCAAGACGAAAAAGGGCCTGCAGCAGATACCGACGTCGAATGGCGCGCGCTCGCTCGGGGTGAGTCTCGCCAACAATCGCGTCTATGTGGCCACGACAGCGAAGGAGTTGGCCTGCCGTGGATGCATCGTGGTGTATGCGCCGGAGTAAGGATTTGAGGTCTGGCGCACCCGACAAGATTCGAACTTGTGACCTCTGCCTTCGGGGCATCAAACCGAGGATGTTAACATACTGAGGATGCAACAACGGGGACCGGCAGCAAAGCTTAGCGCCATACGTCGGCAACACGAGAATCGGGACGACGCGATTCGGTCAGCGTACGAGACCGATGCCTACAGCTGCGGGGCGCGTCATAAAAGAGGGAGCCCCAGCAGAATAAGCGGGCCCCCATCTGAAAATGGAGCGGACGTATTTTATGAACCTTCGGTATTTGTCCCAATTCGCGCTATTGGCGCTGCTGTTTGCTCCCGGGCTGGCAACTCCGCTTGCCTATTCTGCCGCGCCAAGTCCTGACTTACCCAAAGCGAAGCAGGCGGCGAAAGCCAAAGGGTATATCTTCGAAACCAGTCACGACGAAATAGTCGCCAAAGCAAAAAAAGAGGGGCGGGTACGCGTTCTGACAACGCAAAGAAGCCTGAAGCTGCTTACGGAAGCGTTCAAAAAGAAATACCCCTTCATTGATCTGCGCGCAGAGGAGGTCCAGGGAACGGATACACATCAGCGCATGGTCCTGGAAATGAAAAGCGGTGCAGCAAAGGGCTGGGATACGAACTATGTTGCCGCAGACTTATACGACGACTACCTCCCGCACCAAATGAAACTTGACCTCCTGGGCATGGCACAGCACGGTGTTCTCCGCATTCCGCCGGAGATGATCGACCCGGTAAACCGCAACATTCTGGCTTACACCACCAATACCCAGGTTGTGGCCTACAACAAGAAACTAATCTCCGAGGACAAGGTTCCCGGCGTATGGGATGACTTCTTAAAACCCGAATTCAAAGAGAAAAAATTCGTCGTCGACATCCGGCCCTCGGAGGTTGCCGCCTTGGTTCCTGCCTGGGGACTTGAAAAAACTCTGCAATTTGCCAAAGGGATAGCCGCGCAAAACCCGGTCTGGGTCCGAGGTCATTCCCGAGTGCTTGCGGCGATGGTTGCGGGAGAATACCCGATGCTCCTCGGAGCTAATTTAAACAGCACTAAGGCAGCCATGGAGAAAGACAAAGCCGGCGATCTTGCTTACAAGGTCGTTGAACCTATCCCGCTTCGGATCGGCGACCATGAGGCTGTTTTTGACAAAGCTGCATCTCCCTATGCCGGTCTTTTGTGGCTTGAATTCGTTGCCAGTCCGGAAGCACAGAAAATAATAGAGAGCAGTTTTGAGGGTTCTGTTTTCACGCCCGGCACAATTGCCTATCAAGTCACGCGGGGAAAAAAATCCTCTTTGGTGGCGTGGGACCACTCCCCTAAGATGCAAGAGCTTCAGAAGAAAGTGTTTGACGCCTATGGTTTCCCTAAAGCTGAGGGCCAAAAATAGACGGGCGCATAGAGTAGACCTAAGTGCAGCCTGAATACGGATTCTGTGACCCGATGAAAATTCCGAGCCGCGCTGTTCTGGATCGTTCCGGTAATTTCATTTCAGCGGATCTGAAAGGTTTCCTTCCACGTTTTCTCATACCTCGGAAACTCTCTGACGTCGTCGATGGTCAGCATGTAAGGCGTCGTAGGCCGGATTTTTTCCAAGGGTTCCAAACCTTGCAGCAGATTAGCGTTTGTCGGAAGGGTCGCGGTATTTCTGCAGCATCTCGTTCGGGAAATAGCGTTCCTCCAGCTCGCGTTGTTTTTCGCGCCCTTCCGGACTTGCCCCGCGGCTACCGCGCAGATACGGATTATCTTTGTGGGCTGCGCGGAAATCCTCCCAGGCTGCGAGCTCGCGTTGTTGGAAATCCTGCAGAAAATCCCACAGCGCGGCATAGGTGACTGCGGTTCCCATACCGGAATACCACGCTGCGTTGAGCCCCAATTCGAGATGCTCTTTGAGAGATAGAATTCGTGAGAGCTTGCCTTTCTGCGCAGAGAAAGTTCCCGCCACAGCCGCGCGCGCTTGCTGAATCTCCTCTATCGAGTGAGGCGATTCAAATTGAACCCAATCCACTTTGGCCTGTTCTTTGTAAGCTTTGATCCGCCGTAAAAACTCATCGAATCCGCCATTGGCCGCGTCGCGCGCGTAGCTCTGCGCCATAATCACGAAATCAGGATCAAGTTCGTCCTTCATGTCCACTGCCGCCCGATAACGGGCCAGGACAACTTCGAGCGGTGCTACTTCGATTCCGGAAGTTTGTGTTCCCCGCTTGGTTTCACCCGGTTGGTCGTCAAGACGCAGTCCAGCAATCCCTGCCCTGATGCACTCGGCCACCAGGCGCCGTACGGCCATGATGCCACCGTGACCCGTGTCGCCATCGAGCATCACGGGGATCGCAACACTGCGCGCGATCCAGCCGGCAATCGTTACACATTCGGTCATGCTCGCCACTCCCACATCCGCTAAACCGGTGTATGCCCCGACGACGGCGCCGGTCCCGACGAACAGCGCTTCGACGCCGGCAGTTTCCATAATCCGCGCATGCGTCGCACTGGGAGGGTGAAGCATCACGAGCACCCGATCTGTCCTGTTGAGCAGCTTTCTCAGGCGCGTAGTCGGTTTTTCTTCAGACATGTGACAGTAAACTCCTCTCGAGCCGCGGCTCCCTGTAATGCGATCACTTCGTATCGGCCTTGGGGAAACCGTACGCCGCCACGATTTTTGCCTGCCAGTCTTCCATTTGCGGATAGTGCTCCCAATCAACAACAGACAAGCTCTTGCCCCTGAGTTCTTGTTCCACCACACCGCCGCGCACGTAAACCGAAGAACTGTAAGGCTCAGTGTCGTCGATGATTTTCTGTGCTTCGGGGGATGCAAGCCATTCCAGCCAGAGTAAGCCAGCGTAAGGATTGCGCGCACTCATCAAAATCGCCTGAGCGTTGCCGAACCTGACGGGTACGGGCTCGAGGATTGCGTACTGGAGCACACCCGCAGGATCTTTGCGCTGCGCTTCCCGAACGCTACCATAGTTATTGCCCATCATCATGGGGATTTCGCCTGAAATAATGGACATCATAACGCGCGTCCCGCCGCGCACCCAGATCGGTTGCTGGGCCGCAATCTTACGGGCGAAATCCAAAGTTTTCTCCACGCCCCATGCAGGAACAAGCCCGGCGACATCCTTAGGTCGAATATCCACGGCAAACTTTCGCCCTTTGAGCTCCGGTCGCAATAGGTCGTTCAATGTTTTGGGAACCAAATTGGCCGGGATCAGCTTGGAATTATACGCGGTCGCTTGAAAGTAGCTGAACGAAGCGAGCACATTTTTATTGCGAGGATCAATCATCGGCGGCGGTATCTGGAGGACTCCCTTTTTCGCCATCTCGAGAATATCCACTTTCCAGAGGTACGGGTGATACTCGCTGTAGAAATCCGCGGAGACCAGCACAACATCCCACTCTTTAGCCATGCCGCTTTTGATTTCCAGCAACAAGCGCTGCGCCGAATCAGTTCCGCGGCTTTGCTGTGCGTGGACATCCAGAAACGGGTATTTCTTTTTGAACGCCGCCGTATTCGCTTTGCTGTCTGCATCATCCATGGTCGTGAGAATGCGCAGTTTTCCTTCTTTCATCGCCGCTGAGACGATTTCTTCGCGACCGGAACTAACATGGTAGCCTTGCGGCTTGGTTTGCTTCGGCTGCGCGGTCGCTGCGAAAAGCGGCAAGCCAAGAGCTCCGAACACTAACCAAGAGAAAGCCGCATGCCGGCGTAACAGTTTCATAAATGACTCCGTTGGATCTGCCGTGACCTAAGCTCGCCAATACTGCGATCACACTTCCAGCTTGTAGAGATCGATCGCATTCTGCCGCGTGAGTTTACGCTTGATTTCGTCAGGGATCCCTTCAAACTGCTGTTCGACAATCTGTTTGGAATCCGGCCATGTGGTGTTGCCATGCGGGTAGTCGCTCGCCCATAAAAAGCGGTCCGCACCGTACAGCGGGGTCGTCAACACTCCGGCGCGGTCATTTTCGAACGTGAACCAGATGTTACGGCGGAAGTATTCGGCGGGAGCCAATTCGAGTCCGGTTTTAGGATCATGGTCTTTGAATTTAGCCACCATATGAGCGACCCAACCGATGTCCCATTCTGCGGCGACAATCTTCAAACGAGGAAATCGATCGAAAATACCGCCGTAGATCATCTCCAGAAGGGACGTTTGAATTTCACCCTCGCCGCGAATGCTGGTCCGAACCCGCGGGTGATGGAACTTGACTTTTTTCCATGCCCCGGTCGTGGTGTGCAGGGCGAGGGGCGTGTCCGCTTCCTGCGCTGCCGCCCATAAGGGATCAAACTTTCTGTCGCCGTAGCTGCTGCCGATCGGCGTCGATGACGCTATCATGAATCCTTTAGCCCCTTGCTTGCTGTAGTTGGTTAAATCTTGCACCGCGCCTTGAACGTCAAGGATGGAAAGTACCGGCAGACCGATAAGCCGCTTAGGATCAACGCTGCAGTACTCCATCAACCAGTCATTGTACGACTGCGCAATCGCGCGAAAAAAAGGCTCGTCCTTAACGCTTAGCCCGTAAATGTGGCGCAGATGACTTGCGTAAATAATATCGGCTTCTATTCCGTCGCGGTCCATGTCTTTAAGCCGGGAGTTCGGCTCCCACGGCCCCGGCCAGTCCTCAAAGCGGAATTTCTTGCGAAATTCGGCCGCTTTCGCCGAAGTACGACCGACGACGCTGCCGACGCCGAGCCCGCCGATCACCATACCCACGAACTCCATCGCACACGATTCACGGTTATTCCCTTCGAGACTTGTTTCCCACTCCGGAATCGATAGGTACGGACCGTGTTCCTCTTCGCTTGGATCCCACACTATTTGCGGAGCACGATCGCCGTACTTGCGGCGGACACGCTCCCACGTTGCAGGGACTTCATTTGCGTGGGAATCTGCCGAGATTAGCTTGTATTCGGCCATGCGAACCTCCTCGTTGCGTTTTTAGTTTTATTCCCTCAAGTGTTGTTCCTCAGGATAAGCCGCGTTCAAATCGACTTCTCAGCTGACTAAACGCTGCCCGGAGAGCTTGACCGCGTTATCCCACAGAATTGTCCGTTTCGACTCATCTGAGATCGGGTGACTGTCGAAATCAGGAAGAGCTCTGGCCGGTTCCATTCCATCGGCATGCGGGTAATCGGTATTCCATAGAATCCGTGCAGGAAATCCACCGCATATTTAAGCACCGTCACTGTCGCACGCAATGATACATTTAGGCAAGAGGATATTTCTTAGAGCAACCGTCACTGAATAGGGTAGGTCTTTACTCTTGCTATTTGCTGCCACTACGGCTTGAACAGAGCGAAGCGGTTGAATGTCTTGAACGATTTGAACCGGGTTTAGTGGCTATTAGCCGTTGAACTATTGAACCCCACGAAGCAATTGGCGCGTGACATTGATGATTCTGTCTTATAGTGCCCATTCTCGGGTCAGAAACCGGGCGCTAAGCCGCCAGCGGAGGCTGCCGATGCAATCTTCTTCCGCTGAATCAACTCCTTGCGCTGGCATATATGACTGCAACACTTTCAGTCAACGCCGGGACGTCAAGGCGACGAACCATTTTTTCCTTGAGAACCGGGGCATGACAACAAGCAGGATCTGTTATTTTGTATTCCTCTGCCTGGATGGAACTTGACAGCCCGTCGCTGGCGGGACTAGAGTCGGTTCGGTGGAGGCGGGGGGAGGCACAATGCGAAAGAAATTAAAACTAAAAGGGAGGTTAGTATGCAGGTTATAGATATTTCCGAGAAGGCAAAGGAGAGAAAAAAAGGCGACCGCCGCCTGGATCTCTTTAGAAGAGAGAACCTGGACACCTGGATTCTGTTTTTTCCGCCGGGTGACGTGCAGCGCATGCACAACCATCCGTCGGACCGGACCTATTACGTCCTTACCGGGCGAGGGATCATGAAGGGGCTCAATGAAACCCACGAGGTTTCCCAGGGACAGATAATCAGTATCCCGGCCCACGAGTTCTACGAAGGGTCGAATCCCAATGACGAGCCGATGATTCTCCTGGGCAACAGCCACAAGGCGACGGCGGAAGATGTCGCGAAGGCCGGTGGGCAGAGAAACGAAATCGATGAAAAGACCGGCAAGCGCATCATCTATCAGCATGGCGGTGGCCGGGACATGGGCGTGCTGGCGGACTGAAGCAGCAGAGAAATTCCACCACGAAGGCACGAAGTAGACGAAGGGTTCGGATATTTATTCGCTCAGACTTCGTGTCCTTCGTGCCTTCGTGGTAAAGCAACATTCATTCTTTCCCTTTGGTTGAGGCCTCCTAGCTGGCAGAACTCGATCAAGTTGACTTCAGTGGTCGCATCAATCCTAAAAGTCCTGAGCGGTGGCGCGGTGCAGAGAGGGCTCGAAACCGCAGCCCAGGCCTTCGAAAAAGAAACCGGGCACAAGGTCGTCCTTACATTCGCCACGGCTCCAGCTATTCGCCGCCGGGTGGAAAGCGGGGAAGCTAACGCGGATGTGCTCCTCGTTCCCATTCAAACAGTGGAAGATTTCGCGGCAAGCGGCCATGTCGCCGCCGGATCGAGCGCGGTTATCGGCAGCGTAAAGGCCGGCGTGGTGATTCGCCGGGGCGAGCCCGAGCCCGACATCTCCACAGCGCGGGCGCTCAAAGACGAACTCATCGCCAGCGAATCGATTGTTTACACCGAAGGCTCGTCGGGGATTTTCGTCGAGAAGCTCTTGGAACAGCTAGGCATTGCCGAAGAGGCAAAGGCCAAAACCATCCGTTTTCCCGATGCCGAAGGGGTAATGAAACATCTCGCCAGCAGTCGAACCGCCAGGGAAATCGGCTTTGGCCAGATCACTGCGATTCTCATGCGCTCCGATCAAGGCGTGAAACTGGTCGGTCCTCTTCCCAAAGAAATCGAAAACATCACCACCTATGCGGCCGGGGTTTCAACCGGAGCCGAGGCGCCGGAGCTGGCGCAGCGCTTTGTGCGCTTCCTCGCCACGCCCGCGGTACGTGCAGCCTTTAAGTCGACGGGTGTCGACTGACCGTCTCGAGATGAGGCCACTTCATGCAGTTGCTGCCGGGATCAGGATGCAGGCGCGGGGATCGAACTGCAGAAATACCCGTTCTCCCTGATTGAGATCGCTTGTTGCGGGCAGTTTGACACGCACGGCCTGCTCACCCATGAGGATTTGACAATCGATGAAGTCGCCGAGAAAAACGAACTTTTCGACCGTTCCTTCCAAAACATTGCACTCGTTCGCCTGCCGTTCCCGCGTGATCTGAAAACTCTCCGGCCTTACGCTAACCAGAGCTTTGGCGCCGCTCGGCAGCGACGATGGGATGAGGCAGCGCAGATCTCCTTGCGCCGTGCGAACCACGCCCAAGCCGTCGCGGGATGAATCGGCGACGCTCCCTTCGAAGAAATTCACTTGACCGATGAACTGCGCGACGAACTTCGCGCCTGGCTTCAGATACAGCTCCCTGGGCGATGCCTCCTGGAGAATCTGCCCACTCAGCATCACCGCAATCCGGTCGGACATGGCCAGGGCTTCGGTCTGATCATGGGTGACATACAGCGTGGTAATGCCTAATCGCCGCGTCAGTTCCTTGATTTCGAACCTGAGGTCCTCGCGGAGCTTGGCGTCCAGATTGCTGAGCGGCTCATCGAGCAACAACACTTGGGGCTTCGACACCAGGGCTCGGGCGAGCGCCACCCGCTGCTGCTGGCCACCGCTCAGATAGGGTGCCGGCCGCTGCGCCAGTTCCTCCATCTTCACCAGAGCAAGCGCTTCCATGACCAGTTTTTCCCGCTCTCTCTTCGGCACTCGCTGTTGTTTCAGGGGAAAAGCTACGTTCTTGAATACGGTCATGTGCGGCCAGATGGCGTAGGATTGGAACACCATTCCGATGGGCCGTTTGTCCGGCGGCTCGAAGACCTTTGAGCCGGCCACGATCTTCTCTCCGATGGCGATCTCACCAGAGTCGGGACGCTCGAGCCCCGCTATACACCTGAGCGTCGTGCTCTTGCCGCATCCGCTGGGTCCCAATAGCGTGTAGAACTCCCCCGCCTGGACCTGGAAGTCGAGTCCGCGCAGCGCATCAGCGCGGCCGTCCGTTGTTTCAAAGCTCTTGGTCAATCCGCTTACGGTGACTCGCATGGGCATCCTTTAGGTTTGCTGCCCGCTGACTTGAACGATGAAACGGCGCATGACCAGGGTCAGCGGAATCAATACGAGGATGAGCAAGACTCCCAGCGCCGAGGCCAGCGAGACCAGCCCTCTGTCCCAATAATCCCACAGCATCACCGCAAAAACCTGGTTGTTTCTGCTCGAAAGCATCAAGGGAATGGAAAAACCCCGCAGCACGTGCACGGCGACCCAAACCCAACCCGCGGCAAACGCGGGAAAGAGAAGCGGCAGAGTAATGGCAAGCAAGGTGCGCGTCGGTGTCGCGCCACAAACATAAGCCGCCTGCTCCAATTCCTTATGCACTTGAATGATCGAGCTGTTCATCAAACGGGTGGCGAACGCGATATAACTGACGATGAAACCCATACCGAGAATCCAGATCGTGCCGTAGATCCCGAGATACTTCAGCGGCGGGCTCAAGTAAGCCATCATCAGCGCCAAGGCGACCACGATACCCGGCACCGCGTGCGGAAAAAATACCACCGCATCGAGGGCGCCCCGGCCGCTGAGCTGTGTGCGCACGATGACCCAGGAAACGAAGAAGGCCAAGAGCATGGTGGCGGTGGCCGAAATAATCATCAAGAACAGCGTGTTCCAAACCACCGAACCGACATTAGGCATGGCGAAGACTTGCAAATAATTCGTCAGGGAAATGAGACTCCAAGCCTCCATCGAAGGAATGCGATAACTCGGCAGCAGCGAAGCCCATAACAAAATCACAAAGGGCGCGCCGACGGTAACGATAAAATAGGCGATAAACATTCCCAGAGCCGGATAGCGCCATTTGCCGATGGAAACCACTCGGGGGCGAAATCCCTTGCCGGTAATGGTCGAATAACGTTCGGAATAGCGCACCACTCGCCGGTAACCAACCAATAGAAACAGCATCAAGACCATATATATGACGCCGAATACCGCGCCTAAACCGTAATCCAGTGGCGCCTGCAGCCGGGTCGTGAAGTAGATCAACGTGCTTAGAACGAAAATCCCCCCCGGAAGCCCGATGGCCAGCGGTCCTTCGAAGGATTCCATGCTCGAGATAAACGAGTAGATCGCGGCGGTGAGCACGGCCGGAAGTAAAGCCGGCAGAGTGATCTGAAAAAAAGCGCTCTTGCCGCTGGCTTTCGCCACCCGCGCCGCCTCTTCCATAGTCGGATCCATCATCCGAAAAGCGCCGACGACCATGAGAAACACCGTCGTGACGCCGCGCAGGCCGTCGAGAAAGATCAATCCGCCGACGGAGTAAATGTTGATCGGACCCGTGGTTGCTTCGAAACCCAACGCGCCCATAGCCGCCCGCAGTATAAGATTCAACGCCCCCGTCTTAGGGGCGAGCAGCAGCGCCCATCCAAGGGCGAAAAGCACGCCGGGGATCGCCATCGGGATCAAAATCAAAGCCCAGGCGAGATTGCGCAGGGGCATATCCGTGCGCTCGATCAGCCACGCGAATAAAATGGCGATGCCGAGAGTCAATAGAGTTCCGATGGCGGAGATTACAACTGTCGTGCCAAGGGCTTCATAAAAAAGCGGCATCGACAAGGCCGTTGAATAGTTCTGCAGCGTCCAGCCTTCAGGCAACGCCGGATGACCCAATTGAAAACTGTTGATTGCCAAACGCGCCAGTGGAATGATGACCAGAAAGACGAGAAAGCCGGTCAGAAGAAAAGGCAGCACATTACCGCGCAAGCGGCTCTTCACACCTTGCCAACCCGAATACGGGATTGCGATGGTTTTCATCACGTTCACGTCCTTCGGCGTCTAATTTTTTGCCTTGGGGAAGCCCCAGGCCGCGGTAATCTTGCGCGCCATCTGCGCCTCGTGCTCAATGGCGTCCCAACCTTCCCAAATAGGCTTAGCGCCGTGCTTCTTGATCAACTGATCGGACTCAGTCCCTTCGACAAAAGGCGAGTCCCGTCCCTCTAAATGCATAATCTTCTGGGCTTCCGGCGCTATCAACCACCCGGCTAACAGTAGGGACGCGTTGGGCGCTTTGCCCCCTTTCATAATCGCCATCGCCTCGCCGATCTGGATCGGCAAATCGCCGGGCACGGAATAGGCGATAGTAGCCTTGGGGTCGCGCACCATTAGATCTTTGGTAGAGTGGTAACCCACGCCGCAGAGCATCGGGTATTCACCGATCGCAACTTGGGTGAGCGCTCCGGACTGGCTGCTCTTCCACACGGGCTGATTATCCTTGAGCGCCCGAGCGTACTTGATGGTTTTCTCTTCGCCCCAGCCCGAGGCAAGACCGGTGAACGTTCGCGGACGGGTCAAGACCACCAGCTTTCCCTTCCAGTAGGGGTCGAGACAATCTTCCCATTTCTTGGGTACTTTGTCCTTCGGCACCAGGGTGGGATTGTAGGCGATGATGTATTTGCTAAAGCCACTGACGACGAAATAACCATCGGGACTGAAATGGAGGTCCTTTATGTCGGGAAACAACTTGCGCCATTCAATGGGACCGGCCATGACCCCGGCTTTGATGTAATTGGGTCTGAGCTCCCCCGATACATTCACCAAGTCGAAGTCGAAAACTCCAGCCAGCGCTTCGTTCAGGATACGCTCCCTGGTCTCAATACCGCTTGCGCGGGTGCTGGTCACTTTGAGGCCGGGATACTTTTGATAGAAGCCTTTGAGCAGCACCGGTTCATTCTGCGGTTCCCAGGAGTTGGCAACACGGATAGTCTTCTCTTTGTTGGCCAGCTGCGCTATTTCATCGAGATTTTTTCCAATGCGCTGGGCCGCCGCTGTCTAGAGCCCAACGCCAAAATAAGTGCAATACGACACCTGGCACTGCTATGCCATGATGACTAATAACGTCGTAAACAACGAGGCTCTCCCACGCATGACCGTCATCCTCCGCGAACGGGCATTCAGGAATAATTCGAAACAGCCTATTTCCCGCTTTCGACGGGATGACACCGTCGATGAATCAATCGGCGATTAGGCTTTACTCACTGCTACTGTCTCAACGAACATAATCGCCTCCTACGTTGGACCGCCCTTCGTCCTCGCGGCCCGGTGTATTCGACAATATCGAGACCTTGGTGGGCTGTCGATCAGCTTGGTATCTCCGCCCAATACAAAACCATGCCGCAACTCAACCTTGTCTATTCGACTACGGTGGGCCATGTCAAGCCTAGTTTCTCAGCAGCCGTTGTATCCTTTCGAAACGCCTTGAACGGCTTGAACGATTTGAACCCCCTGAACTGCATCATCGACAATGTTGTGCGCTCTCCCTGCACCATGCTAGAGAAAACATCTGATGGCAAACGGAGTTCGCCTGGGCATGCGCCCGCAGTTTATTCTGGTTGCGCTGGCGGCAGCGGTGATCGCCTATTTAACGCTGATTCCGCTGGCGATGCTACTCTACGGCAGCGTGAAAAGCGGGCCGCCGGGGGTTCCGGGCGAATTCACGGTTCGAAACTACCTCGCCCTTTTTCAGAACTGGCGTTTGGCCGGAGCGCTCCTAAATTCCGTCATCTTCAGCACGGGCTCGAGCTTTCTCGCCTTCGCCGGCGGCCTCTACCTCGCCTGGATGACCGAACGCACCAACCTGCCCTGGCGCAGCGCAGTTTACACTTGCATCCTGATTCCGATGATTGTGCCGGGCATTCTTACCACCGTCGGTTGGATTTTCCTTTTCGGCCGCCGCTCGGGGATCATCAATATCATTGCCATGCAGTATCTTGGGCTCAGCGAGCCCATCGAGATCAACAATATGCCCGGAATGATCTGGGTCCAGGGAACCGACCAGATTCCTCTGGCGTTTTTGCTGCTCGCGGCGGCGCTCCGTTCCATGGACCCGTCGCTTGAAGAAGCGGCCATGGTCGCCGGCTCCAACATATTCCGCACGACGATGCGCATCACTTTGCGCGTGCTGCTCCCCGCCATTCTGGCCGTGTGGATGATCAGCTTTGTGCGCGCCATCGAGAATTTCGAAGTGCCGGCATTGATTGGCATGCCCGCGGGCATCCTCGTATTCGCCACGGAAGTTTATCTGGCAACCAAAACCGTGCCGACGGACTTCGGTCTCGCCAGTACTTTTGCCGTGGTCTATCTCGCCATCACGACCGCGGGCGTACTGCTCTACCTCAAATGGACGGCGGCTTCGGAACAATACGCAACGATCACCGGCAAGGGATTTCGCCCGACGGCGTTCGACCTTGGGCGCTGGCGCCTCCCTCTGGTCGCCTTAATTTGCTGCTCTGCTTTGTCCTTTTCATCCTGCCGGTGCTGGTCGTAGTCTGGTCGTCCTTCCTGCCCTTTTACATGGCGCCGTCCGAAACGGCCTTTGCCAGCCTCACGCTGGAAAACTATGCAAATCTTTGGAACCTGCCGCTGGTGCACCGCGCCATGTGGAACAGTTTCGTGTTGGGTTTGGGAAGCTCGACGTTAACGATGCTGCTCACCGCCGTCATCGCCTGGATCGTCGTGCGCACGAAATGGCGCGGCAAGGGCGCCCTCGACTTTCTCGCCTTCAGTCCCATCGCCATGCCGGGCCTCGTCCTGGGCATCGCGATCTTGTGGCTTTATTTAATACTGCCGGTGCCGGTCTATGGCACTTTGTGGATTCTCTTGATCGCATACGTTACTAAATATCTGCCCTACGGCATGCGCGCGTGCTCTTCGTCCATGCTGCAAATCAAAAAGGAACTCGAAGAGGCTTCGGAAGCGAGCGGCGCGGCGTGGGGGCATACGTTTAAACGCGTCATCCTGCCGCTGCTTGCGCCGGGCTTCGTCGCCGGGTGGATTTATGTCATCACCCACTCCTTCAGAGAGCTTTCCACCTCGATCATGCTCTACCGCAGCGGCACCGAGGTGATTTCCATCGTGCTGTTTGAATTATGGGACGGCGGCCAGTATCCAGCGCTGTCCGCCCTCGGCATGGTCATGATCGTGATTCTCGTCGTTATCAGTCTGATCGCCCGCGCCGTCGGCGCGCGCTACTCGATCCAGCAAATGTGACGCCGCCTCGGGGCGTCGCGCTATTTCAGCTGCTTGCGCACGATGATGTCTTCGATCAACTTGTAGCCCTTGTCTTTCAACTCTCCCATTCTTTCATGGCCGACGAGCGTCGTGCGGAACTTTTTGCTCTCCACCGCGTCTATTATGTCCTGCCAGCCGGCCTTGGCGCCTTTGCGCGCCGAGATTGTGCCGCCGCCCCGCGCTAACGCGGCTGCGCCGTCTTCACTCAGCATGAAGTCGATGTAGAGGGCAGCGGCATGGGGGTTTTTGGCGCTCTTGGCGATGCCCGTGTGGCTTCCCAGCGATCCCGGCGTCGGATTGGGAAAGACCATCGCGATGGGACATTTCTTCTCGTATTTCATCTGCAATACCCGCGGCGGATAGACTTCCACGGCGATTTTAGTCTCGCCGCTGCAGATCAATTGCACTTGCAGCGTATGGCCGCGCCGCGCCACGGCGCCATTGCGCATCAGCGCCTTCATGTACTGCGCCGTCTTTTCTTCGCCCCACTCCATCAGCCAGGCGAACACCGCCTGCTCAGGCTCATTGTCGATGGAGATGTCGTTTTTCCATTTCGGGTTGAGCAGGTCCTGGTAACTTTTGGGCGCTTCGGCGGGCTTCACCAGATTGGTATTGTAGGCGATCACCACCAGGGTGTATTCGGCGGTGTACCAGCGCCCTTCTTTGTCCCAGAACTGGCTCGGATAATACTTTTTTTCCGGCGAGTCATAGCGCGCGTGCACGCCGGTTTTCATCAGCTCGCCGATGTTATCGAAGTCGACGCCCACTACATCCGCGGGCAGTTTGCCGACGCGATGTTCCAGAAGAATTCGGTCCAGCCCCTTTGCCCCCTGGAGACGGGAAGCGTCGACCTTTACGAATGGATACTTTTTTTGAAACGCGTCCGAGTATTCCTGCGTGGTCTCCAGTCCATGATTGGAATAGACCACCAGGTTTCCTTCTTTTTTTGCGCCCTCTTCGAGCCGCCGCTGCCGTTCCTTCGCGGGCAATTTGCCAATGCCGGCAAACAGCTCCTCGACGCTGGCTGCCTCGGTGCTAGAAACAAGCGCCATGCCGAGCCAGCCGCCAGCGACGATCGCGCCAATCATTTTGGTGACTTTCATGCCGTCCTCCTCCTTTGTCGCGGTCTATTTTATATTATCGGAGCATTGCCACTGGCAAGTCCCCAGTTTCAGCCTTATCCCAAGGCCTCATGAGGCGGCAAGCAAATGAAACGAGATTCCACAGAACCATTAAGTAAGCCCGGACCCATCCGCAGGCACTGTCATAAATGCGACGTGGGAATTTTTTGCGCGTATGCTATAATCTCAACCACTCCATGGACGCCGATTCGATTCCCACTGAAGCTCAACCGACCCCCTCGCTGGTATCGCGCTGGTTCTTCACCAAGACCGGCTTCCTCAAGCGCTGGCTGAAGTGGTGCCTTTTTTTCCTGATAATCATCGTCTGCGGCATCATAGAGGTCCGCACGTCGGTGCTGCAATCCTGGCTCTTCACCGCAACCAACAAGCGGCTATCATTTGAATTGGCCGACGGCCGCAGTCCGAGCATAGCGTTTCCGCGCTCCGCCCCCTTTGATGACCGCAGAGGCTATTCGAAGCTATCCGACTTTCAGTCGCGTCTTGAGAAACAGGGCTACCAAGTCACGCAGCAGGCGCGGCAATCAGAGACTCTCGCCAATCTCATCGGCCATGGCATCGCGCCGCCCTACACCGAGCCGCGAGTAACCGGCATCGTCGTCCAGGGCGTCAATGCCAGCAACAGCGGCGCGGGCACCAAGGGCGCTCCGCTGTTTCAATACGCCCAATCGGAATTCCTGTTCAAAGGGATCAACGACATCCCGCCGCTGTTGGTCAAGACCCTGCTGTTTTTGGAAAACCGCGATCTCGACCACCCCGCGGCGTCCTGGCAGAATCCGGTAATCGAGTGGGACCGTACGGTGAAGGCCCTGTTTTATTACATTGGCGCCAAATTTTATTTGCCGGTGCCGGTGCAAGGCGGTAGCACCCTCGCCGTGCAATTGGAAAAATTCCGCCACTCTCCCCACGGCCGCACCGACACGCCGTTGGAAAAATTGCGCCAGCTCGTCGGCGCCAGCCTTAAAGCCTACCGCGCCGGCAAGAACACGCGCGCTTGGCGCGAGCGCATCATTGTGGACTATTTCAACGCCGTGCCGCTGGCCGCCGCGCCCGGTTACGGCGAGATCCACGGCCTCGGCGAGGGGCTTTACGCCTGGTTCGGAACCGAGTTGGAAGACGCCCTGAAGGCCATCAAGGAGCCGGGTATTACGGCTGCGAAAGTGGACGCCTATAAGCAAGTGCTAACGCTGCTGGTCTCGGTGCGCTCGCCGTCGGCATTTCTGGTCGATGACCGGCCGGGCCTCGAGGAAAAAGTCCGCCAGTTCGCCAAGCTGATGGCGCGCGAAGGCATCATCGAAAAGCAGCTGGCCGACGCCATTGAGCACACCCCTATCGAATATCTGGGCACGGGGCCGGTTACGCCGCAGCCTTCGTCTTACAAGAACAAAGCCGCCAACGCCGTGCGCATTACGACGATGGAGTATCTGGGCATTAACAACGTCTATGACCTCAACCGCCTGCACTTGGAATTGCAAAGCACCATCGACGTGCCGCTACAGCAGAAAGTGACGGATTTTCTCAACAGCCTGGGAGACCGCAAGGTCGTTGAAGCCAAAGGATTGATCGGCGAATACCTGCTCAACTACGCCGACCCGAAAAAGATCGTTTATTCATTCCTGCTCGTGGAACCCACGCCGCAAGGCAACATGGTCCGGGTGCAAGCGGACAATCTCGCCACGCCCTTCGATTTCAATAAGAGCGTCAAGCTCGAGCTCGGCAGCACCGCCAAGCTGCGCACGTTGACGCACTATCTGGAAATCATCGCCGAACTGCACAAGGAGTTTTCCTCCTTGGCCGGACCAGACCTCGAGCAGGCGGCGAAGGAGGCGCGTGATCCGCTCACCCGCTGGGTCATTGAAACGCTTCAGACGGACCCCCAAATCACCCTCGAGGCGATTCTGCAAAGCTCCATGGAGCGGCGTTATTCAGCCAGTCCCGGGGAAATGTTTTTCACCGGCGGCGGGCTGCATGACTTCGCCAATTTCGATCCCGATGATAACGGCAAAATCCTGTCGCTGCGCGAGGCCTTTCAGAGCTCAATCAATCTCGTGTTCATCCGTCTCATGCGCGATATCATAGGCTACCACCGCGCGCGGCTGGCCTATAACGCCGACGACGTGCTCGCCAAGCCGGATCATCCCGAGCGCCGCCGCATGCTCGTGGAGATCGCCGATGAGGAATCGCGCAGCGTACTGCGGCGCTCTTACCCCAACTATAAAGGACAGAGCGAGGAAAAGATCATCGCCCGGCTGGTGGGAACTAGAGGCAACGCGGAGCGGCGGCTGGCGATACTTTTCTTCGCCTGGCGCATCGGCGCCGATGAACAAGCGCTGGCGGCATGGCTCAAGAAACACGGCGCGCAGGCCGCGTCCGTGGACGTGGCGAGATTGTTTCGAGCCTACCAGAACCCCAGACTCACCGCGATGGATTTCGCCTATCTGCTCTCCATTCACCCTTTGGACCTCTGGTGCGCGCAGGAATACCGCAAGAATCCAAATCTGTCATGGGACGATCTTCTCGCCGGCAGCCGCAAGGCGGGGCTCGAGGGCTCGTCCTGGCTGCTTAATGCGCGCCACCGCAAAGCCCAGGACTTGCGCTTGCGCATAAAGATAGAAAGAGACGCCTTCGCCCGCCTCACGCCTTACTGGCAGAAACTGGGTTTTCCTTTTAAGACTATGGTGCCGTCCTATGCCAGCTCCATTGGCAGCTCCGGCGACCGGCCGGTGGCGCTGGCCGAGTTGGTCGGCATTCTGGTAAACGACGGCGTGCGCCGCCCTGGAACGGCATTGACCAAGATCCACTTCGCCCCCGGCACGCCCTATGAAACGGTTTTGGAGCGCAATCCGCCTAAAGGCGAAGTCGTACTGAACCCGGTGGTGGCGCGCGCGGCGCGCAAAGCGATGGCCGACGTCGTCGCGCAGGGCACCGCGCGGCGCTTGCATGGGGCATTTAAATATCCCGACGGCAAGCTCATTACGGTGGGCGGAAAAACCGGCTCCGGCGACAACCGCATTCAAACCTTCAACCGGCAAGGCGGTGTGACTTCTTCCCGCGCCACCAACCGTACGGCGACTTTCGTTTTTTACATCGACGAGAGTTACTACGGTGTCGTCACGGCCTACGTCCAGGGCCGGGAGGCTGAAAATTATAAATTTACCAGCGCGCTGCCGGTGACGATTCTAAAATTGCTGGCGCCGGCGATCATGGAGCATTCGGATAAAAAAGCGGCCACGGCTCCACTTCTTCCCGCCAGAGAAAATCTCAACAAAGTAAAAATACGGGACATCAACTTCACCCCTTCTCACCCACCCAGCGAGCTGCCGCTAGCGCAGTGATCTCAATCCGGCAAGAATCCGATCTTTTCAACGACTGGAACTGCTGGAACATTTTGAACGACTGGAACCGGTCGCGCTAGCGACCGTTATGTGCCCCGCCGGTTGCCGTACAGATCGATATGCAGCCGCGGCGTGTAGCCGTAGCCGTAGTTCTTGCAGGCTTCCACGATCCATTGCGACTTCGCGTGAATCTGCCGCGCGGTCTTTCCCTGCGCCATGATTAGCACTTTACTTGGATCGACCTGATTCAGTTGGGCGAGAACGTCGCGCAGCTCATCGAAGTCCGCCGGTTGATCGACGACAAACTTCAACTGGCAGTCATAGCGGTCGAGAAAATTCTGCATCACGAGGAAATTAAGCCGCCGCGCGTCGTGCATCTTGACGAACTTTCCATTGGCTTTTTTCCACGGCGTGGAGTTGGTGAGCTTCGGACTCATCGACAACAGGTCGCAGGCCACCGGTTTGAAAATCGTCGCCGCCGTTTCGATGGTAATATGGGCGCCGGTTTCTTTAAGCGCTTGCGTTAGTTCTTCTATTTCCGGAGCCAAAAATGGCTCCCCGCCGGTGACGACAACGAAACGGCCCGGATACTTGCCGACTTCGCAATAGTATCTTATCAATGCGCCAATTCCGACCTTCTGGTTTCCACGATGTGTAGGGCGTGTCGCACCATACACAACGCAGGTTGCACCCCGAAGTACGAATAAACACCGACGGGGTACCAATCAACCGCCCTTCGCCTTGTAGGGAATAGAAGATTTCCGCGATGCGCATGAACGAAGAGTAGCAAAGACGTGACGCGCGCGGAAGCGCGCCGCTGTTGCTCGTTCAAAGTTCAAGGTTCAAGGTTTCGGAATAGAAGGTTGGCTGGGCGTTAACTTGAACGTTGAACGCGAAACTTTGAACCGCGCCGAAGGCGCCGCCTTGAACCGCGTTCTTTGAACGTGGTAGACGTTAAAGGTTGGCGCCTTTGAAGTATTGGGGTGGTAGTAATCACCGTTAATCTTGGAGGCCGTGGCTGTGGACAAACAAGCGCTATTGGAAGAAGAACGCAAGCTGCGCCGGCTCAGCCGGGCGATGGACGTGGCGGCCGTTTTGCTGCGGCAAGTGGAACTTACCCTTGACGAAGCCCAGGAGGTTGTGGAGCATGCCAAACAAACGGCGCTAAAACTCTTTCCGGATAAAGAAGCAACCTTCGATTTGATCTACGGCTCGCGTTTCCGCCGGATTCTGGTGGAAAAGTATCGCCTGCAATAAAGCGAATGACCATGAGCCACGGCTGGATACAGATACGCGGCGCCAAGCAGAATAATCTAAAAAACCTCGACCTGCGCATTCCGCTGAACGCCCTTACGGTTATCACCGGCGTCAGCGGCTCTGGGAAATCCACCCTCGCCTTCGACATCCTCTACGCCGAAGGGCAACGGCGCTACGTCGAAAGCTTCTCCGCCTACGCGCGCCAGTTTCTCGACCGCATGGACAAGCCGGACGTGGAAAGCATCGAGAGCATCCCGCCCACCATCGCCATCGATCAAAGCCGCGCGGTGCGCACCTCGCGCTCCACCGTCGGCACCATGACCGAGCTGCACGATCATTTCAAATTGCTTTTCGCAAAAATAGGCGTGCTCCACTGCCGCGCCTGCGAGCGGATCGTCGAACGCGATTCGGCGCAGTCGGTGCTTGCCAAGCTCGGCACTCTCGCGGAGGGCGCGCCGGTGATTCTGACTTTTCCGTTGGCGGCGCCGGCGGCGGTCTCCTGGGAGGAAATGCGCAACGGGCTCAGCCAAGCGGGATTTCACCGCCTTCTGGAAGGCCAAAACATTCGGGAACTCGATGAGATCACGGAGGCACCGCGGCGCGAACAAGCGTTGGAAATCATCGCCGACCGCTTCGCTTTCCGGGCGGAGAATAAAAAAAGAATCCTGGATTCCCTCGAGCAGGCGTTTCACTACGGCAAAGGCCGGTTGAGTCTCCATCTGCCGCAGGAAAATTGGCGGCGCGAGCCCTTCAGCAACCATCTCCACTGCCCCCACTGCGATATATCGT
The DNA here is from genome assembly GCA_963840855.1 of uncultured delta proteobacterium. Classification (GTDB taxonomy): domain Bacteria; phylum Desulfobacterota; class Binatia; order UBA9968; family UBA9968; genus DATACQ01. Next base: position 229,746 of record CAWJBB010000030.1, on the reverse strand, counting down.
ACCGCGATCCGGCGCCCAACCTGTTTTCTTTCAACAGTCCGTTGGGCGCCTGCGAAACCTGCCGCGGTTTTGGCCGCGTGATCGACATCGATCTCGATCTGGTCATTCCCGACCACGGCAAATCACTCAGCGAGGGCGCCATCAAGCCCTGGATCAACCGCAAGCGCAGAACGCGGCGCTTGCTCGATTTCTGCGAGCGCAAAAAAATCTCAACGACAAAACCGTGGGGCGAACTGGCTGAGAAACAGCAGCGGCTCGTCATCGACGGCGACGGCGAGTACCGGGGCATCCGCGGCTGGTTTCGCCGTCTGGAGCGCCGCAGTTACCGCATGCATGTTCGGGTGATGCTGGCGCGCTACCGCGCCTATCTCATCTGCCCCGATTGTCAGGGGAGCCGCCTGAAACCCGACGCGCTGCGTTACAGAATTGACGGCAAAGACATCGCCCAGATCACCGCCATGAGCGTGGGCGAAGCGCACCGTTTTTTCGCCGAGCTCAAGCTCCAAGGCGCCCTCGACCAGGTGGCGCGCTTGATCCTCGACGAGATCCGCCGCCGGCTCGGATATCTCGCGAGCGTGGGCCTCGAATATCTGACCCTTGACCGCCAGTCGCGGACGCTTTCCGGTGGCGAGCTGGAACGGGTCGATCTCACTACGGCCATCGGTTCGTCGCTGGTCAATACGCTCTACGTGCTCGATGAGCCGTCCATCGGTCTGCATCCGCGTGACAGCCACCGGCTCGTCGAGATTCTGCACCGCCTCAAAGCCAACCAGAACACCGTCGTCGTGGTCGAGCATGATCCGGAGATCATCAAGGAGTGCGACCACATCATCGATCTCGGCCCGCGCGCCGGGGAACAGGGCGGCGAGGTGATGTTCGCGGGATCCTATGAGGCTTTGCTCAAAGATAAAAACTCGCTTACCGCGGCCTATCTGAGCCGGCGCAAAACGATTCCCTTTCCAGCGCGCAACCGCAAGCCGCTCCTCCAACGAGCGATCAAAATTTCCGGCGCCAGCGCCAACAATCTCAAAAACATCGACGTGGAAATCCCTCTCGGGGTCTTCGTCTGCATTACCGGCGTCTCCGGCTCGGGAAAATCGAGTCTGGTGGACGAAGTGCTTTACCGCAATTTGAAAAAGCTCAAAGAAGCGCGCGTTGCCAATGTCGTTGACTGCGCTCAGATCGATGGCGCGGACAAGATTTCCGAGGTGGTGCTGGTGGACCAGTCCCCCGTCGGCACCACGCCGCGCTCCAATCCCGCCACCTACATGAAAGCCTTCGACGGCATTCGCCGCCTGTTCGCCGCCGCCGATCTCTCGCGCCTGCGCGGCTACACGCCGTCGACTTTTTCGTTCAACGTGGAAGGCGGCCGCTGCGAGACCTGCCGCGGCGAAGGCTATGAAAAAGTCGAGATGCAGTTTCTCTCGGATGTTTACACTTCATGCCCCGAGTGCCATGGCAGCCGTTACCGGGAAGAAATCATGGAAGTCACGTATCGCGGCAAGAGCATCCGCGACGTGCTCGATCTCACGGTGAACGAAGCTTTGGAATTCTTCAAAGACACGGCGGAAATCAAAAATGGCCTCTACCCGCTCAAAGCCGTCGGTCTTGAATATGTCCGGCTCGGCCAGCCCCTGACAACCCTTTCCGGAGGCGAGTCGCAGCGCCTCAAACTGGCGGCGCATATGGCCAGAGCCAAGAAGACCGGCACGCTGTTTATCTTCGATGAGCCGACGACGGGCTTGCATTTTCACGACATCGAGCGGCTGCTCTGGGCCTTTAATGAATTGATCGACCAGGGCCATTCGGTGGTCGTCATCGAGCACAACATGGAAGTGGTCAAGTGCGCCGATCACATCATCGACCTCGGGCCCGAAGGCGGCGACGCGGGCGGTTACATCGTCGCCACCGGGACCCCGGAGCAGATCGCCGGGGTGGAAAATTCGCACACAGGAATTTACCTGAAACCCTATCTTTCGACAGACGCTGCGTCGCCATTCACGCCGGTTCTGGAGAGCATAGGGGCAAGGCCTGCCGCGCCCTTGCCCGTTGAAGAAAACGCCATCACCATCGTCGGCGCCAGAGAGCATAATCTGAAAAACATCAGCCTCAAGATTCCGCGCGACCGTTTCGTCGTCATCACCGGCTTGAGCGGTTCGGGAAAATCGTCCCTCGCCTTCGACATCATTTACGCCGAAGGGCAGCGGCGCTACATCGACAGCCTTTCCGCCTACGCGCGCCAGTTTCTCGAAGTGATGGCGCGCCCCAACGTGGACCTGCTCGCGGGCATACCGCCCACCGTCGCCATCGAACAGCGGCTCAGCCAGGGCGGCAAGAAATCCACTGTGGCGACGGTTACGGAGATCTATCATTATCTGCGGTTGCTTTATGCCAAGATCGGCAAGCAGCACTGCGTGCAGTGCGGGCGGCAGATTCATTCCCTGAGCCGCAGCCAGATCCTCGACCGCATAGGTCGCGCCTACCGCGGCAAAGACGTCGTGGTGCTGAGCCCCATCGTACGCGGCCGCAAGGGCTTTCATAAGGAAGTCATTGCCGGCGCGCGCCGCCTCGGCTACCGCCAAGCGCGCATCGACGGAAAACTGCTGGAGCTCAGAGCGCCGGAGCTGACCAACGGCCTGGAGCGCTTCAAAGAACATGATATCGACATCGTCGTGGGCAAGAGCAAGGCCAGCACCCGCGAGGTGGAAGCGATGATCGATCAGGGACTCCGCCTCGGCAACGGTGTCATCCATTTAGTTTCCGAGCGCGGCGAGCAGATTTTTAACCAGCGGCTTTTTTGTCTGCGCTGCGGCATCGGCTATGAGCCCCTCGACCCGCGCCTATTCTCTTTCAACAGCCGCCAGGGCGCCTGCTCGCCGTGCGGCGGCATGGGCTTTAAGTGGGATTTCGACCGCGAGCTGCTCTTCCCCGACGCAAAAAAAACTCTGTCCGACTCCCTTGCCGCGCTCGCCGGCCTCTTCTCTGGCAATGCCGGCCATCTGCGCCGCGCCGTCGAGCGCTTGGGCCAAGAATTGAAAGCAGCGCGCGGCATCGACAGCGCCAAACCCTGGGGACGTCTGGCCAAGAAAACCCAGGAAGAAATTCTTTTCGGCGGCAGTGGTCGCGCGGCGTTTCGCGGCATCATCCCGCGCCTGCGCGAGCTGTGGGGCGACGGCGAAGAGGAGGCCAACCAAGAGCTTGGTGAACTGTTGGCGGAATCGGCGTGCGGCGCCTGCGGCGGCCGGCGGTTAAACGGCCGGGCGCAGGCGGTGCGCGTCAACGGCAAAGCGATATGGCAGGTCGCGGCTTTCTCTGTGGAACAGGCCAAGGAATACTTTGACCACTTGAAAATCACCCACGCAAAAAACGGCAACGCCGAGCGCGACCGCGCCGTCGCCGATAAGATTTTACGGGAAATTCAGCAGCGCTTGAATTTCCTCGACGAAGTCGGCCTGCCCTATTTAACCCTGGACCGGCGCGCCGACACGCTCTCCGGCGGCGAGGCGCAACGCATTCGATTGGCCGCCCAATTGGGATCGAACCTGCGCGGCGTGTGCTACATCCTCGACGAGCCCACCATCGGACTGCACCCGCGCGACAACCAGATGCTTCTCAAGACCCTGCGCCGTCTGGAAGAAGCCGGCAACAGCGTGATGGTCGTCGAGCATGATGAGGCAACCATCCAGTCGGCGGATATCATCGTCGATCTCGGGCCCGGCGCCGGCGTCCACGGGGGCTACGTCGTATCCATCGGCTCGCCGGACGAGATTAAGAACCATCCTGAATCTCCCACCGGAATTTATCTGCGCTCGGACAAAAAACGGCTTGGCCCGGCGCGCATGCTGGAAACATCGCGCTGGCTGACGATTCGCGGGGCAAAAGCGCATAACCTGAAAAACCTCGACGTCAAAATTCCTCTCGGCATGTGGACCTGCGTCACCGGCATATCCGGCTCCGGCAAGAGCACTCTGGTCCGCGAAGTTATTTACAAGGGTCTCAAATCGAAGCTCGGCCAGTTCGCGGGCCGGCCCGGCGCCCATCGGGAAATCGCCGGCTGGCAGACCCTCGAACGGATCGTCGAAGTGGACCAAACGCCCATCGGCAAAACGCCCCGCTCGGTTCCCGCCTCCTATGTCGGCCTGCTCGACGAAATTCGCAAGCTCTACGCTCTGGCGCCCGAAGCGCGCCTGCGCGGTTACACCCCGAGCCGGTTTTCATTCAACGTCAAAGGCGGCCGCTGCGAGGAGTGCGCGGGGCAAGGGAAGATTCGCAAGGAGATGAACTTTCTCCCCGATGTCTTCATTGATTGCGAGGTCTGCGCCGGCGCTCGTTTCAATGAAGAGACCTTGTGCATTCGTTACAACGAAAAAAATATCGCCGATGTATTCCGCATGACCGTCGAGGAAGCCGTGCCGTTTTTCAGCGCCTTTCAAAAGATCGCCCGGCCGCTCAAGATTCTCGATGATATCGGCATGGGCTACATCACTCTCGGCCAATCGAGCAACACGCTTTCGGGCGGTGAAGCGCAGCGCATCAAGCTCGCCTATGAGCTCAGCAAGGAATCGCGCGGCAAAACGCTCTATGTCCTGGACGAACCCACCACGGGACTGCACTTCTCCGACGTTGAGAAGTTGATCCATATCCTCCATCGCCTCGTGGAGATGGGCAACACGGTGGTCACCATCGAGCACAATCTCGATATCGTCAAAGACGCCGATTACCTGGTGGACCTCGGCCCCGAAGGCGGCGAACAGGGCGGCCGGGTGGTGGCCTGCGGCTCACCGTTGGAAATTATTCAAGACGGCCGGCAGTCTTACACCGCGCGTTTCTTGCGCGAATATTTAAACGGCGGCGCCGGAATAACAGCTCGACGAGAAATGAGCGCGGAAGTTCTTAACCCCTCTTTGTAAAAGGGGAAGGGGAGATTTATCGTACGAAGTCCATCAGTGTTGCGACATCGGGAAGCTTTTCCAAATTGAGCGTGTAGCCCGGCTGGAACGTAGTGAAATCCGGGGATTCCTGGATTCGTTTCACTTCATCCAGGCTACGAAGCTCCAGAGGCAATGCCGTACAAGCGGATTTTAATCCCAAAACCCTCTCCTTCTGGGAGAGGGAAGGGTGAGGGCAAAGAGCTACCAACGTGACTGGACGCATATTTTCGCTGCTCGCCAGCGGCCTGCGCCTCAAGTGTCCGCGCTGCGGCGTGGGCAGATTGTTCCGCAAGCCTTTTTCGATGCATGAGAACTGTCAAAACTGCGGCCTCAAGTTCGAACGCGAGCAAGGCTATTTCGTCGGCGCTATTTATATCAATTACGCCGCGACCATCGCCATCGCGGTGCCGGGTTTTTTCATTCTCGATACGTTTACGAGCATGACCATCGATCAACAGCTCATGATCTGGGTGCCCTTCGCGGTGATCTTTCCTTTGCTATTTTTCCATCACTCGCGCGCTCTCTGGCTCGTGCTCGATCACCTCTTCAATCCCGCACCCAGCCTGCACAGCGTGCCGCCAAAGAAAACCCCCAACCCCTGACACCTTTCCGTTGGCAACCGATCGCCTTCTCCGCCCATTCGCAAAGTTGATCGGCGTCTTCGATGACTTCCACTGGCACCTGATAGTAGCTCTTGAGCGTTTGTTTAGTGTTGGGCCGAAACGCTTTCATCTTGCGCTTTCGATATTCCGCGACGGTGGTTTCGTCGATCTTAAAATACAGACGGCCCTTGTGGACAATGCCGAAAAATGTTTCGTCCTGATAAAGCCCGTAGCCGCCGAACATGCGCCGCGCCTCGACATCGTCCAGATCGCGCAACTGATCCAGAACAAAATCTTTGAACGAATCGTCTTTAATCATGTCTAGTTAAATGAGCGCTCATTTTTCAAGACGTCGGATAAGACTTGTCCGTAATCAGTCATTCCCGCGGAAGCGGGAATCCAGACTTTCTTGTGCTTGTTTCCATCCAATTGGCCTGGATGCCCGCCGTAGCCGGCCCTCGACTGATTATCGGGACGGGCATGACGGAATTCTCTCTGCCGCTTGAACCAATCCCGAGGGACCAAGTCTGACGACTTGAACGTTTTGAACGGCTGGAACGATTTGAACTATCTTATCCTAGCGCCAGTCCGATAACACCCACCACCATCGCTCCCGCGCCAAGCAAACGGCGACCGGCGTCACCTTCCGACAGCAAGCGGGCGCCCATCGCCGTGCCGATCAGAATACTGATCTCCCGCGCCGGCGCGACGTAGCTCACCGGCGTAAATGCCAATGCCGTTAAGACCAGAATATACGAAAGCGGCGCCAGTAGCGCGACGCCGGCGGCCTCGCGCCGATGGGTTTGCCATTCGAGGCGCGTTTCGTTCCAGTGGCGCAGCGCGAACGGCGTAAGCAGGAGCGCGCGGCCGGCATTCGCGCCCCAATCGAGCAGGATCGGCGATAAGGCAAACCGGCTCACCGCCTGTTTATCCCAGAGCGTGTAAGCCGCGATGAATGCGCCGGTCACCAGAGCATACTGAACCGCCATGCGCGCTCCCGCGCGACGGAGTTGCTCCGGGTTGCTCGTCAGCACAGCGACGCCGGCGATCACCAACAGCGCTCCCAACAATGCCACGACTGTCGGGCGTTCACCGAGAAACACGATTGCCGCGACAGTGGAGAGCAGCGGCCCGGTGCCTCGCGCCAGCGGATAGACCAAGGACAAATCGCCGGTGCGGTAGCCCTGATTGAGCAAGACGAAGTAAGCCGTGTGCAACGCCGCGCTGCCGGCCATAAACCCGATTTCCACCCAACCGATCGGCGCGCCCCACAAAAATATCACGGCGCCGGCCACCGGCGCATAAAACAACGCGGACAAAACCGCGAAGAGCCAGGTAAACGTGGCGTGTCCGCTGGCGCACTTGGCGAGAAAATTCCAACCCGCGTGGATGAAGGCGGCGGCGAGAATTAGCGTGAGCGCCCAGCCGGTCATGGGCGAGGACCCGGGATCGTCCGACTATCCACGGCAAACACGTCACTACTTAGCCACCCGCGCCAATGGCGTCGCCGATGCGAATGACTCCCCCACGAATGATCTCCGCCCTGAGTCCGCCGCGATGAATCAAGCCGCGCATTGCTCCTTTGACCGTGAGCTTCTCCATATGCGCGCAGGGGTCGCACAGGCGCGTGCCGCGCAGGAGCGCGTCACCGACGGTGAATTCGACCCCGACGAGATGATTGAGCGCGACGCCGCGGGTGACGATATTGCGGCGCGCCGAAGCGGGTTCGAGGGTAATTTGATAGTCGCGCCGTAGAGCTTCGAAAGCTTCGATTTCAATCAACGTCACGTCGCGCCCCGAACCGGGATCATTCGAGTAGGTTCCGAGCTTCACCGCGTAACGGTCGCCTTCCAGCCCCTTGCCGGCCACCACTTGGATCTTGCTGACGGTCTTCATCGGCGCCGCGCCGGTGGGAGCGACGTGAATGGAAACGACTGTGCCTGCGGCGTTCATCCGCTCAACTCGCTTTCTTTCGTGACACCAGGGCGTTTATTTCCGGCGTTTGCATTCCCTCTTTCATCGCCGCGACGGTTCCCTTCTCCAAGATTTCCTGCGCCAGGCGCTTGGTTGCCCCGATAGCCGCTTTGAGAAACCCGGAGCCGTAACTGACTCGCGCCACGCCCAAATCTTGCAACTCACTTACGCTCGGTGACTGTGGTCCGGCCAGAATGCTGACCGGCGCTTTGACTTCCTTGGCCACGACGCCGATGGTGTCCCGCGCATGGAGGTTCAAATAGAAAATGCAGTCGCCGCCCGCCTCCGCGTAGGCGTTGCCGCGGCGGATCGCCTCGTCCAGAATTTTTTTTGGATCGTCGGTCATGACGTGGAATGCGTCCACGCGAGCGTTAAGGAAAAACTCGCTGCCCAGCGCGCGTTTGGTTTCCATGACCGCGGCGATTTTGCGTAATTGCTCGGCCACCGGCACCAACCCGCGCGCGCCGCCCGGCTTGGCCCCGGCGCCGTCTTCGAGATTCATACCGGCCACGCCGGCGGCGACCAGCGCGCGCACGGTTTCTTTGACGCCCTCCTCGTCGCCGTAGCCGCGCTCGCCGTCGGCGTTGACGGGAACCGAGACCGCCGCGGCGAAATTTCCCGTCACTTGGAGAAACAGATCCCGGCTAATCACCTCGCCGTCAGGATAGCCCAACGCCGCGGCGATGCCGCCGCTGGTGCATTGAATTGCTTCGAAGCCGAGCTGTTGGAACAACAGCGCGCTCAGAACATCGTAGGCGCCCGGCATCACAAGAATATCCGGCGCCCGGATTAACTCTCTAAGCTTGCGGCTTTTCTCGTTGGCGGTGGCAAGAACTGCGGGCTCGATCGGCTCCATGACGACCTCCGTCGGCTTCTTTTCTTAACTGACGAAATAGTCCGTATGGTAAGTCCGAATCGGCAGGAGAAGCAAGAGCAGGCGGGCTATCATACGGGGTTCAAGTCGTTCCAAAAGTTCCAATCGTTCCAAACGTTTTGAACAGTTTGAACAGCTTGAACGATTTGAACCATTCGCCGGAGTAGAGTCAGCGAATCAATCCGAGATCTTGCGCGCCTTTTCGAGGAAACTAAAATCGACGACTTGCCCCACGGTGACGCGCCTTCAAGCTCATAAGATCTTGCCTCGGTTAAATTGGAAACAGTGCCCCATGAAAGAAACAAGTCATTGATTTGAATCGACGGCAAGCGGCGCTAACGGGCGGGCAGGGGTTCCGCGCCGGCGAGTATCTTGAACAGTTCGATGACCTCGTTATCGCGCGGCAGCTCCTTGATTACTTTCTCCAGCGTCTCCGGCATGAGAGGCGATGGCGGCTCGCCTGCAAGCTTTTGGTATTCCCTTGAAAACTCACTATCCGCGAACGTCTTGCGCATGGCGTCCTGCAAGATCTGCACCCGCTCTTTGGGAGTTCCCGGCGGCAGAAAAAAATTCTGCCCGGCAAGTCTGAAGGCGCGAAACATTTCCACGATTTTCTTCTCTTTGGCGACTTCGCGAAGCTTTCTAGCTCAGGCAAATTAGCGAAGTGCTGACTGCGCTCGCCTTGGGGATTTCAATGCCGGCGTGGACGTCCACGAGTTTTTTCTCTAACCATTCAGGCGAACGGCGCACGATGGACTCGCCGGTGGTAACTCTGGCGTCGAGCTCACGCTTGAAAAGCGCGATATCGATCTCGGGGCCCGTATAGCCGGTAACGAACCTGGGTTCTCTCAGGCCCAGTAGATAGGCGTAAAGCCGGCCCGTGATGTAAATGGCGATGACCCACTGATTGCGCGCCGATTCGCACGCCAGAGGCTGCGCGCAGTTTATCAATACTAGAGAGTCCCGCCTCGCGATGCGTGACGAAAACATAATGCTGCGCGCTGTCGGGCGTGCCAAGATAAATGAACTTGTCGATGTCATATTGAACACCCGGCTCGCCGAGAACGGCGTTGGCGACCAGCGCGGCGCCCATGCTGCCGACGGTAAGCCCATCCGGGCGCGCTCCGCGATAGACATGATTTGCCGCTTGCCGGCCTCCGCCCGCGCCCATATGCTGGATCGTGATCGTCGGATTTCCCGGAATATGTTTACGCAGGAAATTTGTAACCGCCCTTGTCCTCAAGTCGGCCGAGCCGCCCGGAGGGCCGCCCAAAACGACTGCAATCGTTTTGTCTTGATAAAAAGGCGCCTGTGAAAAGACGCTGTTAACAGCGGCCGGAAAAATAGCGAACAGAAGAACGAACAAAATCAGCTTCATATTTAAATGATAGAATTCGCTTTTCAGACCTTGACCCGAATAAAAACGGCTCCATCAGGCGCTTGTGAGCCAGCTGTCAACGGCTCAATAGCGAGCCCGACGAAGGAAAGCGGTCCGCCAATGCCCATTTCGAGGCGGAGAGTATTCGATAAGGTGGCGTTATGTCAACTCGTAGACGGCTTGCAAACAGGGCTGGACCTTGATCACGCCACCGAGTTACTCACTCGTAGCTCATCTCACCGCCATTGGCATCTCACGGATTGATCAAAACATTATCGGCCATCACAGGATGTGTGATATGGCTAGGGCCGTTGAGTCATATATTGAGGAGGCAAGTATGAGCCGAAGAATTTCAATGACCTTTTTCTTCGCTGCGGCGCTGTTCGCATGCGCGATCGCCACCGCGCATGCCCAATCCGTGAAAGCGTTACTCGACCAAAGCGCCAACGCCATGGGCGGGGTAGCCGCGCTGCGAGCAATCAAGAACCAAGTCATTGAGAGCGAAGGCAAGCAGTTCGATTCTTCCTCGACACCACGGCCGCTCGGCGCCACCCGCCAGATCAGCACCTTTCGTTACACGCTGACCCGCGATCTAACCCAGCCGCGGGTAAGAATAGACTGGGACGGGCGCAATTCGGCCCGCAACGAAAACATCCGTTTCCTCGAAATCATCGACGGCAACGTCGGACTCCTGCAAGAAGGCGATCCCAAAACCGCCAAACAAAGCCGCCTTCATCCAGGACGCCTGGCAACCCGCATGCGTGAAGAGAAGCGCAGCGCAGTCAATTTGCTACTGGTCGCTGCCAAGGGAAAAAGCGCTCAGCGTCTACCCGACACTGATGTGAATGGGTTATCGCATCGCGTTATCGCATTCAAAGACGGCGGCGATGAGTTCCGCATCTATCTCGACCCCAAAACGCATCTACCGGCGCAAGTCGACATTCTCGAGAATGATCCCCTGGAAGGCGATAGCAGCTATCTGTTGCGCTACGGCGATTGGCGCAAGGTCGACGGCGTGATGACGCCTTTCAGCCTGCGCTACGAGCTCAACGGTAAAGCGCTCCAAGAGGAGCAAATTAGATCCGTTAAGAACAACTCCTCGCTTACTACCGACACCTTCATCGTGCCGGAGTCGGTGCGCGCGCAGAAAACGGATGCGGCGCCCATTGCCTCGCAGTGGATCCTGCGTCGGGTCGCCGGCGGCGTGAGCTATCAGGACATGGGGCGCCCCGCGTCCATCGAATGGAATTGCTTGGCCGACGGCGTACACAAAATCCAAGGGGTCGGCCACGCCACCGTCGTCATCGAAATGCGCGATCATTTGGTTGCCGTCGAAGGGCCGCTCTATGAAGCCCGTACCGCGCCGGTGGTAAAATCCATTCAAGAAAAATTTCCCACGAAACCGATCCGCTACATCGTTCCGACACACCACCACCTGGATCACGCGGGAGGCATACGCGCTTTTATGGCATCGGGCGCATCTGTGATTGCGCCGTTTTCAGCGAAGGAGTTCTACAGCCGCGTCGCCAAAGCGCCGCACACGCGCAAACCCGACAGTTTAGAAACAAGTCCGGGCGGCGTGGTCATTGAATCTTTCGGCGGTGGACCCCGCGTGCTGACCGACGGTAGCCGCCGAGTGGAAGTTTACCCATTGCCGACTTCCCACGCCGAAGATCTCGTCGTTATCTATTTACCGTCTGAGAAGATATTGATCGAAGCGGACCATATCAGCCCCCGCAACGGGCAGGTGCGCGCCGCGCCACTGGTAAAAGAATTCGTCACGGCCCTCGATAGGCTCAACCTCGACGTGAGCACGATCGTCGGCATTCACGGCGACAGCGCAACCATGCAAGTGGCTCGCGCGGCGGCGCAGGGCGGAAAATAGTGGGTTCGTCTATCGCCGGGCTGTATGAAAACCCCGTTCATGGTTCGACTCGGCTCACCACGAACGGATGTCAGACATAATCAAGCATTTAGCCGTTTGCCCTGACCCTCGAAGGCTCGGGACTGAAGGCTGTCGAGGGGCCTGGCCTGAGGCCCCTCAAAGGGTCGAAGGGGGGTCAAGGGTTCCTAAAGAGTTTTCACACCGTCTATCGCTGAGAACAATTGCAAGGAGGCATCGCATGAAGTTATGGTACATGATATTCGTGCTCGCCCTCGCCACTTTCGCCGCGCGAGCTCATAGCGACGAGTTCAAGCTTAAGCTTCCCTAGGTCTCCAGGAAAGCGCCGCGTACATTCCCGCTGACAATCCGCTCACAGCGGAGAAGATCGCCCTAGGCAAACAGTTTTTCTGGGATAAACGATGGTCGCGAAACGGCACCGTAGCCTGTGTTACTTGCCATGAGCCAAATCACGGCTGGGGCGATGCGCGTCAGTTTTCCGCAAGGTTCGATGGCAAGCCCACGCCGCGGCACTCGCCGACGCTGGTCAATCGTCTATTTAGCGACGCGCAACAGTGGGCCGGCCAGCGCACTTCGCTGGAAGATCAAGCGATCAAAGCATCGGACCAGTCGCCGGAGTTGCTCGTCAAAAACCTGGGCTCTATTCCGTACTATCAAGAGCAGCATCGCAAGGTGTTCGGCACAGACCTCAACCCCGAAGGAGTGGCAAAAGCCATCGCAGCCTATGAACGGATGATCCTATCCGGCAACTCACCCTACGATCGTTTCAAGGCGGGCGATAAAAAAGCCCTCCCGGCAGCTGCGCAGCGAGGCCTGGCCTTGTTTGAAGGAAAGGCGCGTTGCGTGACCTGCCACGCGAGCTTTAACTTCACCGACGAAAACTATCACAACCTGGGTGTGGGTATGGATAACGCGAGCCCAGACCTCGGAAGATTTACGGTTTCCAAAAACGACGAGCATAGGGGCGCTTTCAAGACCCCGACCCTGCGCGACGTCGCCAAACGCGCGCCGTATATGCACGACGGCAGCCTCAAAACATTGGAGGAAGTGGTCGCCTTCTACAACAAAGGCGGCGCGCCGAATCAGTGGCTTTCAAAAGAAGTGCGCCCCCTCAATCTTACTGCCGCGGAGCAGAAAGATTTAGTCGCGTTCATGGAAGCGCTAACGGGGCAAGTTGCTACGGAAGTATCAAGTCCTCCGAAACTGCCCGAGTAGCCAGATCAACAGCTTTAAGCTTTGCGCTTCATAGCGCCGCCGTTTGCTGATGCGTCCGCTGCCGCTTCTTTCGCAGATAGCGCAAACGCTTCTGAAACCAGGTCCCCTGGGGCCAAGCCCAATTCTGCGTCGCGAGACTATCTCCGTTATAAAAGTAGTTGTTCGCTCTGCTTTGTAGAAACATGAGTTGCCATGAATTCATAAACACTTCCTCCTTAATACTCTAACGTGGGTCCTGCGCCATCACTCTATTTCGCGGCGTGCTTTAGCCGGCCATCCTCGTCCCGTCCCAAACGCTGCGGCGAGGTTGACTGGCTAGTTTCTTTTCTTTCCATCGCAACAATCCCCGGCGCACGTATTCAGGATTAAACCCCAAATGCTCACAGACATTTCGAAAGGAGAATATCCACTCGCCGCCTTCATCGAATACCCATTCTTCCGCTTCGTCGAAAAGCTTCTTTGCTTTGCCGCTCTCAGCCAAGACATTGTCTTGAAAGCAATTAATGGCATCTTCCAAAACCGCCAGGATGAGCGCTTTCTCCGGCTCTAAGATGGTTTTTCTGCGCAGGTTATCAAAATACTGCGCGGATAAAAGGGTGTCCGGTTCAAAGAGCGAGGCGATTTTTTCTTCCGCATTGATATGGCCGCGCTCCGGCACTGATTTCGAAGTGTAGGGTTTCAATTCCATGGTTCCTCCCAATTTTTCAATGGCAGTAAAGTTTTCCTCGCGCGCGCGTGGGATCGCCTCGTTGCCCGTTGCGCTTATCATACATTCCTCGAATCAAGTTAGTTTCGCTGGTTTTCTCTGATGATCTCCCGCACGATGCATTTCGTCATGCATCCCGCGGCCTTCAGCTCTGCCCCGCTTGCGTGCAGCCTGGCCAGCAGTTTTTTCCCGTCATCGTCGATAAATGTCACCGCTTCCAATGAAATCTTAACGGTGTGACCGCTGGGAATCTCGCGCCAACAGTGCTCCAGTTCATTAACCCAAGCTCCCGCTAGTTTCCCTTCAAGCTCGAAAGTAGTCTTTACAGCGTCGGTTTTGGTGGTGATCTTCAACATGAACTAAGAGCCTGTTTCAGACGGTTCAGTTCCATGTCACTTGCTTGTGCAGCACAACTTCCTTGCCGTCCTCGTCCACCTCGACTACCGGATCACACCAACAAAAATCCGCGTCTAGATGGTTCAGCCCGATCGGTAGCGCAGCCGGCGCCGCTGTCGGATAAAACCAGATCTGATTTTCGAACATCATCGAGTTCCTCCTACTTGCAATTCGAGCCTACTCATCCGATCCCACACTCTTGGAAGAAGATTTCTGCCGGCCCGCCCTGATGCGCTTCATAGACCACTCCAACGCCGTCGAGAAAAGCGCCTGTTCGATACTTTGAATTGAAACGCGCGCCAAAAGATCGGCACCAAGGATAAGCAAAGCCGCAATAAATGGAACGTCGATCTTCATGACATCCAGCGTAATTTTCTTCCTCTCGATGAAGAGTTATGGCAAGTCGTGTGCCAAAACCGCTTCGTTTCAGAGAGCGCGATAAATATCCGGAATCAAAGAGATTTCAAACTTTATCAGTGTGTTGACTATGGTTAGTGACGAAGCAAGCGTGCCGACGGGTCGGCACGCGCCGAAATGCTGACCGGCACTGGGCCAGCCGGCATTATTCATAGTTCAAGGAGTCGCAGGGGTAAGTCTAGGGGATCGAATTACATGGGAGTTCAAAGTTCCGCCGGAGGCGGATCAGCCTCAGGCTGAGAGCCTTCGATCTGGAGGGCCCGTGCTTCGAGAGCCAAGAGCTCAGCCTTGGTCTCGAGGCCGCCGCCAAAACCGGTAAGCGCTCCGTTCGCTCCGACAACCCGATGACAGGGCACCACAATGGAGAGCGGATTCTTGCCGCAGGCGGCGCCGACGGCGCGAGAGGCCCGAGGCGAACCGACAGTTCTGGCTATATCTCCATAACTCGTCGTCTTTCCAAACGGAATTCTCCTCAAGTATAACCAGACCTTCTGTTGGAACTCAGTCCCGCGTGGTTCGAGAGGAAGCTCAAACTGAGTTCTCTTGCCGGCGAAATAATCGGAGAGTTGTCGTTCGGCTTCCACCAGGATGGGGTGTTGCTGATCGACGTTTGGCACGTCGAGTCTCAGTCGATTTGGACGTTCCCGTTCCGACAGAATGGCCACCAGCGCGTTTGCGTTCGCGATCAGTTTCAGTTTGCCGATCGGCGATTTCATTTCCTTGTAATACAGCGTCATGTTGGTTCCTCATCTTTCTCTTGGAAAGCATGTCAGCGAACTCCTTCCAGAGATAAATCGCCGCGTACGATCTCCAAGGTCTGATAGCTTCCAAATCAAGATCTGGGTGCAGCTCGACCACGCGTTTGAGAATCAAATCCGTCCCAGGAAAAGCATCGGTGTCACCGATGGCCCGAAGGCTGATATATTCCGCCGACCAGGGACCCAGGCCCTTCGTTTCGAGGAGGGTCTTCCGGAACGCCATAGGGTCTTGAGCTTCGGAAAGCGAAATCGCTCCACTCAATACGCGACGGCTGAAATCGCGAATCGCCTCTCTTCGAGCTATCGTTGTCTTGACCTCGCTGAGATCGGACTGCGCCAGAATTTCCGGGCGGGGAAATAACCGGGTCTTCTCTCCGGAAACAGGATGAACGACATCCGCCCCGTAGCCGCGCACTAGCTGGCCGACGAGATGGGTTCGCTGTTCAGCCGAAACCAATTGCCCCAAGATCGAACACACGGCGGTCTCAAAACCATCCCAACCACCTGGCAATCGCAAGCCAGGAAAGCGATCAAATAGTTTTGCAAGACGCGGAACCGGTGCGAAACTGCTCGCAATGAGCATGGGATCCGAGTCCAAGTCGAACATCCTACGCACGCGCGTTACGACGTCGAAGAGTATCGTGGGGTCTTCGGTGATGACCCTTAATTTCAGCTGCGGTTCGGCGGCCATCGGTTGAACTTGGAAAACTCCAATCGCGCTACCGATACAAAAAACGCGTTCGAAGAAGCCCTCCGTGACGCGTTCGACGCCCGGAATGGAATGCGTCCGATAGAATCGAATAATGGTTTGCCAATCGTAAGGAGGCCTGAATGCAAGCTTAAGGTCGATTCCGTCAGTGTTGTGTGGGTCAATATGAGTCTTTCGTAGCTGAGAAGGAGGCCGGCGGAAACGTTTTTGGAATGCGTCGTTGAAACGTCTGAGGGAACGAAAGCCAGCCGTTCGTGCGACCGTCATCAGAGGCATGGTGCTCTCGACAATCAGCTTTCGAGCGAAGTTAAGCCTGTTGTTGTCGGCAATTTGCTTAGGGGTCTGACCGATCTCTTCTTCAAAAAGCCGCCGCAAGTGTCTTGCACTCACTCCCAGCCGGGCGGCAAATTGATCTTCGTTGGTGTGATGAAGCTCGTTTCTCGCTATGAGTTTGAGTGCCCGTTGCACTACCGCTTTCTTTCCGAACCAGGCAGGTGATAGAGGAGCGCACTCCGGGCGGCACCTCAAACATGGCCGGTATCCAGCCTTTTCCGCAGAGGCGGCGTCAGGAAAAAACTCGCAGTTTTCCAGCTTTGGCCTTGCCGGACAAATGGGACGGCAGTAAACACCCGTGGTCTTTACCGCGATGAAAAACTTGCCGTCAAAACGGTGGTCTCTGGCAAGCATGGCCTCGTAGAAATCTTTCATAGCGTGTCAAAAACAGTATTGGGATAAATGAAGCCCGTACGCAAGACAGTTACCGGCCGTTTTCGGACGTTAACGATTGGCTCCAGTCGATTGCGGCGGTGTCACGCTCGCGGGTCGGCAGCTGCCGAAATATCGGCCTCTGTTTGTCTCGGGAACGGCTGTGATTAAGCTGGGGTTAATCTGGGACGCGCGATGCCCAATTGTTTCATGCGTGATTGAAGAGTGGTCCGCTTCATACCCAGGCGTGCGGCGGCGCCCGCCGCGCCGCCGATTATCCAATTCGCTTCGCCCAGGGCGCGCACGATATGCTCCCGTTCAGCCTGTTCCAGGGTCGCGGCGCCGTTTGCAGAGATTACCGGCGCGAGATTCGTCACTGGCCTCAACTCGGTAAGCGGAATTTCCAGTTGCGCGTCGCGGGAAAGGATGACCGCGCGCTCGATGAAATTTTCCAGTTCCCGGACATTGCCTGGCCAATTGTATTCAGACAACGCTTTCATCGCGCTGGCTGGAATCGTCTCGACCTTTTTTTTCATGCGTCGTGCGTACTTTTGCACAAAGTATCGCACTAAAAGAGAAATATCTTCGCGCCGCTCGCGCAACGGCGGAATGACGATGGGAAAAACATTGAGCCGGTAAAACAGGTCGCTGCGAAATTGCTTCTCGGCGACCATTTGCGGCAAATTCGAGTTCGTGGCGGCGACGATTCGCACGTTCACGCGAAGCGTTTTCGTGCTCCCAAGGCGCTCGAACTCGTGCTCCTGCAAAACCCTCAGCAACTTGGGCTGGAGTTCGAGCGGAATGTCGCCGACTTCGTCAAGAAAAAGCGTGCCGCCGTTGGCGAGCTCGAAGCGGCCGACGCGTTGCAGGATGGCCCCGGTGAACGCGCCTTTCTCATGGCCGAACAATTCGCTTTCAAGGAGGCCGGTGGGGATGGCGGCGCAGTTTATTTTCACCAGGGCCCGCTCGCGGCGCGCGCTCAGATTGTGAATGGCGCGGGCGATCAGCTCCTTGCCTGTACCGGTTTCGCCGAGAATGAGAACGGTGGAGTCGGTGGGAGCTACCGTTTGCGCCTGCTGCAAGACATTTTTGAGAGCGCGGTCCTCACCGATGATCTCCTCGAAATCATGCCGGGTGCGGATCTCATCCTGGAGATAGAGTTTTTCCTCCGTGAGCTTGTTCGCTCGCTCCACCACCTGCCCGAAAGCCAGCGCGTTTTCGACGGCTATGGCGATTTGATTGGCGACGTGGTGAAGCAGCTCGGCGTCTTTTTGCGGGAATGTTTCCTCGCGCATGCTTGCCACCACGAGCGTGCCAAGGGGCCGGCCGTGTGAAACCAGAGGTAAGCAACATCCAGACTGGAGACCTTCGGCGACGATGCGCCGGGCGATGTCGGAACCAAATTGCTCGATGTCGCGGCGGGTTATGAAGACCGGCTGGCGCGACGTCAAGGCTCTTCCCGTCGGTGATCCCTCAACGGGGACCCAGAGACCTTCCTGGAGCAGGCCCTTGCTGACCGGGAAATCCAACGCGTGAATCTGCAGCCGCTGGGTTTCTGCATCGTAGAGAGAAAGGCTGGCGTATTCATGCTTGAATAGGCGTCGCAGAGAAGTGGATACCGCGCTTAGCAGTTCGTGCAGATCGAGCGCCGACACTACGGTATTGTTCACTTCCAACAAGAGGCGCAAACGATCGCGTTCTTCCTGGAGCTGCTGTTGGACGGTTTGCGCCTGCTCGAAGTTGAGCGCGTTGTCGACCGCCACCGCCACTTGCCTGGCCACCTGTTGCAGAAAAGTCACGTCGGTCTCAGAGTAGGCCGCTTTCCGCGAGCTGCCGAAAGCCAGGGCACCCAATTTCCGTAATGCGGTTGTAATCGGAACGACACAGAGCGACTGCACCCCGCGCTCGCTCAGCCAGCGCGAGCAATCGGGGAAACGGGTTTCAAGGTCAAGTTGGGAAACTACCCATGTTTGTTGAGTCTGCCACACCCAGCCTCCCGGGGTTTCCATAGGGCATTCCTGTGAGGGGCAGACATAATCCGGCTCTGGGCATTCCAAGACATGCGATCGCATCACATTGCGGGTCGGCTCGTGCAGGATCAGATTGACGAAGTCAAACTGAACCACGAGGTGGAGGCGCGGCGCGAGGTCATGAAAAAGCTGCCCGAGATCTCGGTGCGAGGCAATCGCCTGTGAAACTTCCAGCAAAGCCTGATGTTGGCTCTGTATAAGATCCACGTTCTGGCTTGGTAGTTCCTGCTCGTCCATGGCACCAAGAATATAACTCGTTTTGCAGCCGTTCAAGCCACCGTGTTTCAGAGCCACGGACGCAGCCCCTTGCTCCGTTTTTCGTGCAATGTAGAATACCACCCGTGCGATCTTTACTCACCATCCTCGCCGGTACCGTCGCGCTGCTCGCCGTCGGCTGCGGCCTCATGATGGAACCGCTGGAGCAACGATTCCTGTTTCGGCCGAGGAGCTCGGACCCGGAGTATCTCGCGTCGGTGGCGTCGCGCGCGAATGGCATCGAGGAAGTGCGCCTTAAAACGGCCGACGGCGTCACGCTGCATGGATGGCTGAAGCATCCGGCGGCGGCGCGGTCCGGCCAGCGCTTTCCGCTGGTGATCGTCTTCGGCGGCGTGCGCCGGGAATCGTCCTGGATGATTGATCGGGGCGTCAAGCCCGAGCGCTGGGGCTGGCTATTCATCAACTATCGAGGCTTCGGTCTATCCGAAGGCGAGCCCTCCGAGAGCGTCGTGCTGGAAGACACCGGCCTCATCTATGATTACGCCGCGGCGAGATCCGACGTGGACCCGTCGAGCATCGTGGTGCTCGGCCGGAGCCTGGGCACGTACTTCGCCGTTTCCCTGGCGACGACGCGTCAGATCCGCGGCGCGATTCTTGCCACTCCCTTTGACAGCTTCGCCGCCCTCGCCGCGGAGCGCTATCCCTGGCTACCGGCCGGGCTATTGCTAAACGGGCGCTACGACGCGGCTGCGATCGCGCCAGCGATCAAGGTGCCCGCGCTGTTCATCCTCGCCGAGCATGACGACGTCACTCCGGTTGAAAACGGCGTCGCGCTCGCGCGCGCGTGGGGCGGACCCCAGCGCACTGTGAAGCTGGCGGGCGCGCGTCACTACGGGATCGAGCGGCGCGAAGAGTTCTGGAACGCCCTGGCGGAGTTCCTGCGCGAACTCGAGTCCACCCCGCCACGCCTGAACATTTCTGCAGTGGAACCCGGGCTGCGGCCGTAGCAACCGCCGGCCACAACACCGGAATGATTCATGAACGCACCGGAGTCAGATGACGCGCGAGCGAGTGCGCGGCGATGCAGGTCCTTTGATAACGAAGATTGGGTAGTTTTCATACCGAAACAACGCGTGGTAAGAAAGGAACCAGCGCTAGAGTCCTGGAATTAAAGTTCGTTTACAACGTTGGGAGTCCGAGTACGTCATACCGGCCCTTCGGCTGGGCTCAGGAGAAGCTCCAGCGGGAAGCCAGAAGCTTTCATTTTCCTGGATTCCGGGTCGCGCTAGCTATCGCCAGCTTGCCCGGAATGACGATACCCTATGTAGGATAAAATCTTTAGGGTGACTTCCGCGCTTTAAAGTAGTCCGCGTTGATCTGGACATAGTTTTTCCACTTTTCCGGGACTTTATCCGCGGGAAAGATGGCTTCCACCGGGCATACCGGAACGCATCCGTCACAGTCGATGCACTCGTCCGGATCGATGTAGAGCATCTCGTCCTTGTCGCCGCCGTGAATGCAGTCCATCGGACAAACGTCGATGCACGCTTTGTCTTTTACGCCAATGCATGGTTCCGCAATTATGAACGCCATTGCTTTGCTTTCTCCCGTCAGTAAATTCGTCGGTTCAGACTTCGCTCAATCGTCAGTGCGTTCCTCCCTGAGCGACGTTGGTGGTATGAAGCCGCTTGTCCTGCAGGTTGGTGTGCTTGGCATTGCAGCCTGGAATATTGCAAGTCATAGTTTTCGGCGCGTTGTCGTAGCTCAGCCACTTCATGCGTTTCCATGGCCTTTTTCCCCATATCAGGTCATCCATCCACAGCAGCGGTTTAACGACCAACACGCGTAACATTGGAGGTGTTTTCTTTACCGACCACATCGCCACGTCGTGCCACCAGGTATCGGGCTTGTTATAGCAGCATGATGAAACGCAAACGACGCAGTTGGTCCACTCGCCGCGGCCCGCCAGCTTGTATTTGTAGCAAGTCTCTATGTTGACGAGATACTTCTCGACGCCGTTCAAGACTTCCTTTTCGCCGAAGGGAATGCTGTGCGAGGGACAGGTGCGCGCGCACTTTTTGCAGTATTTGCAGAACTCTTCGACGCCGATATCCACCGGTTGATCGACCGCCAAGGGAAGATCAGTCGTCACCACCGTCAAATGCAGTCGCGAGCCGTACTTTTCATGAATCAGCATGCCGTGGCGCCCCAGCTCGCCCAGCCCAGCGTTGATTGCTAAGGGAATCGGGTTGACCGACGACCGCCCGTGGTGATTAGCAGTCGCGGGATAGCCCATCTCACGGATATAGGACGCAAGCATGAACGTCGGCACGATGGCGTGGTTGTTGCCGAACTGATACTCCGTGTCGGAGATTTTGCTGTTGTTGCTCATGTAGCGGTAGTAGTCGCTCGCGAAACCCAGGCAGATGGCGTAGCGGTGCTTTATGTTGACGGGATCGCCGGGTTTTTCTCCCATAGCGGCGTTGCCCCGGGCGCGGTGGGAATAGACATAAAGCTGGTCGAGATGACAAATCCCCACGACATCGGCGCCAAGGTACTTGGCGACTCCTTTAATTTGCTCGGCCATTTCCGCCGGATCGTCCACGGGGATCTGGTTAGGATTGACCTTTCCCTCGGGCGCGTCCCTCATTATCTTATTTAAGGTATTGTTCGGATCACCTTCGCCGCCGCCGCCGAAGAGGCGCCGGAAAGGATCGCCGCCGACGCGATTTTTTCGCCAGTCACGGAGCCGCGTTCCGAATTCGCCGCGTTCGACTTTGGGATGCGGCGTCTCGCGCTCATCGATCTGGCGTTGAGGTCCGACGATGCGGAAACTACGCGGGGTCTTCACCTTGTTGGTTGTCAGCATAAGAAAGCCTCCTTTTCCGCTTAGCGCAGGGGTCAACTAGAGCGACCATACGCCGGTTGGGAACCCTCGGTCAAGACCCATCGGCTGTGGATTTCTCAGTCGATGATTAGCAGGCCCAAATGCTGCTCCGGCGCCGTGATCCGAAACATCGTGTATCAATCAATGCGGTGTGCGGTTTCCAGTCTTCAGATCCTCGCCGAGTTTTTGCTCGTACGATTCATCTTCGACGAGAGACGCTTCGCCCGGCCGAAGATAGACACTTGACCGAGAACCGCTCTTGTGCGGTCGTCGAAATTTCACTCAGGTTGCGAGTCTGGTGCGCTTTTGATATTGCGTCGATGCAATAGTCTTCGTCCTGCCCGACTGTGAGACGTGATGGAACGATGATGGCGGTCACGCGCGGCGGTCGGCAGCCTGTCATTTACAACAACTTACGTCAGGATAGTTTTTCATCGGAACATTCCCAAGAAAGAGAGCAAATATGGCACAGCTCAAAGTGTTGAATCCCGTAGCGGAGATCCGTGGCGACCTAAAGCCTCAGGGGGGTGAGCCCCCGGCTCGCAACTCTCGAAGGGAGAAACGTAGGGTTGCTGTGGTCCGGGACCACCAATGGTGATGTAGCGCTGCGTCGGGTGGAACGGCACATTCAGCAGCGATTTCCGAAAGTGCAAACGAAATTTTTCCGCGGCGAGCACCCGTTCGCTGAGGGCCTGTTGCGCGAAGTCGATGGAGTTACGGAGTATGAAGCAAAGAAGTTCGGCAGGCGGGTTCGTTATCAAGTCGTTTCGAAGACGGAGTTGTTTTCTATAATTGTTCTCCCCGGACCGGAAGCGTGCCTCGAGTGCTTGATCCCCGAAGAACACTTTAAGTTGAGGATCGAGGATAAACTCAAGGGACTCGCTCGAGTGGTCCGCTTACGTTATCCGGAAATTTCACAACCATCACATTAGTGAAGTCGAGGCGGCACGCCCGGCGCCCGCTATTCTTTGTAAGCGCGTGGCGAGACCGAGTCGTCACGCGAGTGACCGTCGCCACCGTTGCCCGCGCCAGCGGGTAAGATCCCGGTCTCCAAAGCGGGCGCGCGCGGGAGCCCGGTAACCTCAAGGATCTCCTGCTCATTGAGAGTTTCGCGCACGAGTAACGCTTCAACCAGCGCGTCGAGTTGTTTTCGGTGCGCGCTCAGAAGGCGTATCGCCTCGTCATGGCTCTCGCCGATGATCTTGCGCACCTCCTCGTCGATGGCTTCGGCCGTCTCCTCACTGAACTCCCTCGAGCCTGCATAACCGTTCGGAACGCTCAGGTATGGGTTCTCCCGGGGCGCGAGCTGCACCATTCCGAGCCGCTCGCTCATACCCCAGCGCGTGACCATCCGGCGCGCCAGGCCGGTGGCTTGCTCGATGTCGCTTTCTGCGCCAGTCGTCTTGGTGCCATAGACGATCTCCTCCGCCGCGCGGCCGCCCAGCATCCCGATGATCCTCGCGCGTAGATAGGCTTCCGGATAGTTGTAGCGCTCGCTGTCCGGGCGCTGATAAGTCACTCCGAGGGCCTGCCCACGCGGCACGATTGTCACCCGGTTCACCGGGTCAGCGCCGGGAACCACCAGGCCGAGAATTGCATGTCCGCCTTCATGGTAGGCGATGCGTTGCTTGTCGGCGCGGCTCAAGAGCAGCGGGCGCTCGGGGCCGAGCACGATTTTCTCGAGTGCATCGAGAAAGTCCTTGTGACGGACCTCATTCTGCTCGCGGCGAGCCGCCAGCAGCGCCGCTTCATTGACCAGGTTCTTCAGGTCAGCTCCCGAGAGCCCTGACGTCACGGCTGCAAGGTCCGCTAAATTTACGTCCTTCGCGAGTGGCACGCTGCGGGTGTGGACTTTGAGGATCGCCTCGCGCCCCGTCTTGTCGGGGAGGTTAACCACCACGCGCCGGTCGAAGCGTCCGGGCCGCAGGAGCGCCTTGTCGAGCACGTCCGGCTGGTTAGTCGCGGCCAAGACAATGATGCCCTCGCGGCTGGAGAAGCCGTCCATCTCGGTGAGAATTTGGTTTAAGGTCTGCTCCTGCTCGCTCGAACCGCCAATCGCCATCTGCCCACGCGCGCGACCGATGGCGTCCAGCTCATCGATGAAGACGATCGCGGGCGCATTCTCGCGCGCCTGCTTGAAAAGGTCCCGCACTCTCGCCGCGCCCACTCCCACGATCATCTCCACGAACTCCGCGGCGCTCATCGAGAAGAACGGCACGCCCGCCTCTCCGGCGACCGCCTTCGCTAGCAAGGTCTTGCCTGTGCCCGGCGCGCCTATCAGCAACACGCCCTTCGGCGCAGTCCCGCCCAGGCGGGTGTATTTCTTGGGATCTCTCAGAAAATCCACGATTTCGACGAGCTCGTTCTCGGCCTCGTCGATGCCGGCGACGTCGTCGAAGGTGACTTTGGTATCCTTCTCTTGATCGTAGCGGCGCGCCCTGCTCCGGCCGATACCCATGAGTCCGCCCATGCCGCCGCCCTGCTGCGCCGCGCGCCGGAAGAGCCAAACGTAAAATCCGATGAGGAGTAGGGCCGGGCCAAAGCCAAAAAGGAACGTCGTCCACGGGCTGCCGCCTTCTTCGATAGGTTCAGCGCTGATTTGAACCCCGTGATCAATCAAAAACGTCTCCAACCCGGGATCTACGAAGGCGGGCAAGGTGGTCGTGAAGTTACTCGCTGTTCTCGGAGCCGCACGGCGCGCCGCGCCACGCTCGCTCGACTTTTCGGGCGCGCCTCTCGGCGCTGCGCTCTTTTTCTCCGCCGGCGGATAGGTCACCGGCGCCGCGAAGCGGCCCGTCAGGGTCTCGCCGCGGCTGTAAATCGCCTCGACATTGTTCTTCCTTACCTCCTCCTTGAAAAAAGTATACGGAACTGTGAGTGGCGCATCGGGACTCGGCATGAAGAACCTCGCCAGCAAGAAGTTTGCAAGCAAGATGAGCACGAACCATAGCCAGGTTCGGCCCGGAGGCATTTTCAGCTTTCCCGCAGTCTTCGGAGCTCCTGGCCCGCTGTTACCTGGCTGGATGCGCCCGGCCGGCGCGGAGCCGCCGCTTCCTCGCTTCTGCTGTCCCAGTACGCTCATGGTCACCTCCGGGCCGCGCGCGTCGCGCTTTTCACCCACAATCTCTCACAACAAGTTCAGTATGAAATATTGTTTCGACACTTGCACGTGGCTCAAGTCGATAACCCCCCGGCATTTCGTTTCCACGGCGTGCCTCGCCACGCATCCGCTATAGCACTAAGTTTACGCCGAGGTCCTGCTGTATGTTCAGCGCCGCTTTCGGCGCGTTGTCGCCGAGCAGTTACGTGAGTAGAATGTGGGAACGTTCCGGAAGTTCGCCTATAGCCCGTAGAACCGGCGCGGGTTGTCGTCCAGGATCTTGCGGGCGACAGAGGCGGGGATTTCCCCGTTCTCGCCGCGCTGCTCGATGACGTCCAGGGCCTGAATCTCTGCCGATTGGTCCGCATGGCTATAGTCGGTTCCGATCATCAAGCTGTCTTCGGTCCCGTACTTCAAGATGTAGGGAAGATCATCGTTGGTTTGGCACGCGACGTAGAAACGGTTGCGGCGGAACAAGTCTTCTTTGAAGTCGATGGGAAGAAAGGTCCGCCGCAGTTTCTTTGCCACCAGATCGGAATAGAGATACGGCACCCAGGAAGCGCCCGTCTCGATGAATCCCACCCTGAGATTCGGGAACATCTCGGGAATGCCATGCTCCGCGAGCGCGGTGAACGCCGCGATAGCAACCATTCCTCCTCCCAGGCCGGAACCTTCCGCGGTGGCGGACTCGACGTTTCCCGTCGCATTGTGGATACAGATAGGCAGATCGAGGCGGCTCGCCTCCTCGTAGACTGGAAAGAAGTACGGATCGCTGGCCGCGCGGTCACCGCATTCGATGCCTTTCTTGAACACCCCGCAGGCGCCATGATCCTTCGCCCAGCGTAGCTCCTGCACGGACTTGTCGATGTCGAGCAGCGGCAAAACTGCGACCCAGCGGAGCCGTCCGCGACTCTTCTCAGTGGCTGTGGCGATCCAGCGATTGTAAGACTTGCACAGTGCTACGTCGATCTCCGGTCGAGCGGTAAAAGCATGGAGGAACAGTGTGGGGTAGAGCACCTGCACGTCGACGCGCAGCTCGTCCATGTGGCGCAGCCGGGCCTCCACGTCCACAAGCTCTCGGGTCGCTTTGACGGTTCCCGTTCGCTGGTCATCGCGCCAGCGCCTGAGCCTGATCGTTCCGTCGATAAGCCAGAGGCGGTGCGGCCGGGCATCGCCCGGCGCCGTCGCGGCGCCCGGGTCAAGTGTGACCGGCTTGAAGCGGTGCGCCCCATCGTCGAGGTATTCCCAGGTCGCTTCCGTTTCGTCTACATGCGCATCTACGTCTACTCGAAACATGACGCCTCCTCCTGTGCTCTTCATGGTGATCGGCGGCTCTCGAATTAGGACTCCGACGATTGCCGAAGGCACAGTAAACTTACAATCGTCGTTTATTTCAGTGGAAGGGACCTGTCAAGGAGAGAAACGCCGCGGTAGTGGTTCAGTTTGATTCAACAAACGTATCAATGTAGGGGCGATCCCCTGTGGTCGCCCTGATGCGGGCAGGCACGGGGGCCCCTACAAATTTCTGAGACTGAACCGCTACCAACGTCCCAACCTTCTAGCAGTGATTTCCAAACGCAGTACTCGAAGAGCTGAATGGCTGTCCGCGTCCGTCTAATCCAGCCAATCTTTCTCTTTGAGTTTTTTGGGGAGATAGGTTTTGGTCAGGTACTGAAAGTCCTTGTTGGCAAGCGAGTCGAGCTCGTACTTGAGACCTATTGAGAGCATCCCCTTGATTTCATTCTGCCACTCCTTTTTCTGAAACCACTTGTACTTCATCAGTTCTTTTGCCCGGTTGATGTCCTTGTCGTTGAGCTTGATGCCGACGTTGCGCGGCAGGCCGTAGCGATCGGGATCGGCGCTGGAGAAGCCGATGAACTTGGCCTTGGGAATGGCCATGCGCTCGCTTTCAAAAGCGAGATTGATCGACCCCTGTTTGACGACCGAGTAGATGTAGTAGCCCCAGGGGTCGTTATCGACGAGGACATAAACGGGCAGACTAAATTCTTCGTGCAGCCTGCGCGCCAGGCGCCTGACGCCGCGAGGCGGCTGGCCGTTTCCGGTGAGCAGGATGCAGTTGTATCTGCGCCAGAACTTGTCTTCTGAAAGGCGATTCCACTGGGTGCCTTTTTCGACGAGAAGCACGAAATCCGCCGTGCACTTAGTGAGCTGAATGTATTCAGGCTCGACGATGGAGGGAACCGAATAACCGCCTTTCCCCAGCCTGGTGCAGTCCACACGGTCGCCGTCGTCGACCAATACCAGCGGCCCCACCACGGTGCCGGAGTTCTCAGCGCGCACGTGGAGCTCTTCGCGCAGGGCTTCCAAGGTGACTTCCAGGTCTTCGATGAGCGGGTCCGATTCGTTCTGGTTGTCAAAGGTGTTTTCGTGGGAGTTTTTGATCGTGTGCTTGGTGCGGTAGTAGATCTCCCTGAGAGAAGTGGTTAAATTCGCGCGCTGCAGTTCCGCAAGGGCATCGGCGACCAGCACCGTTTGCATGAACTTCTTGGCCATGCCGACGTTGAAGAACGAGCGCGCCTGCTTCCTACGGCCCATCTCGATGATACCCCGCTTCTCGTTGAACGTGACGTTGGCGAGACTGCGCACGGGAATCGAAAGGGCAGGATCTTTGCTTCGCTGCGCGGCGCTAATGACCACGTCGGCCACGCCGACGAGTTTCTTTTCCACCGCTCCGTTATTTTTTGACTTTTTTCGCGCCATGTTTTTTCCCAATCCTTTGGCTACGTTTTGCGTCTGTTCCAGCCGTATCAAAACCCAAGGTCATTTGCTTAGCGCTCTGCGGCGGTTGAACTTTCGCCGGATTCTTCTTGCCAGTCATTTTAGCCCTGGTAGGCTTCGTAGTCTTGTTTGACACAGCCTTTCCTTTGGGCCGCGCCGGCGCCGCGGATGTGTCGAGGTCGAGCGGCAGTTCCTCCGAAGGCGCGCCATCGTTCCCCTCATCGCCGGGCAGTTCCGGGGCGTCTCCTTCGGTGCCCTCGGCGGTGACGATGATGGAATGGGGAAGGCCTTCCGGGCCACCGCCGTCGTGTCCCAGTAGCTCGTCGGT
This sequence comes from uncultured delta proteobacterium, assembly GCA_963840855.1. Classification (GTDB taxonomy): domain Bacteria; phylum Desulfobacterota; class Binatia; order UBA9968; family UBA9968; genus DATACQ01. Next base: position 201,878 of record CAWJBB010000030.1, on the reverse strand, counting down.
TTTTTCGCCGCCGGTCCGTTTCATGGCGATCTTTTGCAGCTGCTCTTTGAGTTTTTCCCTGGGCAGCTTTCCACCTTTGAGGCGGTTGCACGCTTCGACGACTTCTTCGATATAGAGTTCGAAAATATTGCGCCTGCGAAACTCGCTCTTGGCCCGCTCGCGTCGTCGCAGAAAGACGCCGAGCCGCCGCCCGCACTCTTGCAGGGCGAGTTTGATTTCTTTTCTGATCTCGTCGTAGTCGGCGATCGCTTCCTTGGACTCACTGGTGAAAGGCACCCAGACCGAGGCCATATGGACGAAAATTACCATGGGACCGGCCGGCAGAGCGCCTCTGGATTGGGGAACACCGTAGTTACGCCAGGTGGTGTCGAGCACCGCCTTGAAGGTCGCGCAGGCGGATTGCTGATAGAGCAGCGGTACGCGATTGGCATAACGAATGACACTGGCTAACTCGTTGTCGTCGTCATGATTCTCGCCTTCGGCAAGTGGCACCTTGGGCTTATCCGCTTTACCTGCCGACTGTTCCGGTCCCTTGCCGAAGGCCAAACCGGCCTCGATGATGAATGGGTTGCCGCGATAGACCGCCGGTGGCCGAGTTACCGCAGTGTAGAAATCACCCTTGATTTGCTTATACAGGCCATGGAGAATCGCCTTCTCACCGATGGGTGAGATGCAATTGCTCGGCGGCGCCATGATCTTGGTGGACTGGATCACCTTGTAGAGCGTCTCGGCGGCGGCGCCGTGAATATTTCGCGGCCGCGAGTCCGGCGAAATCTTCGCCGCCTTGCAGATTTCGTGAGCGAGATTGGCAGACACCCGGCTGAAATCGCTCGACAGGAACCCGGAGAGCGAGTGGCTCTTGGTGTCGTGCAGCATCCTTAGCATCATGCCGAACTCGATGCCGTAGGGATGCGGCTTGATTTCACGCGGCTGCGGCGGCAGCTCTTGTATGGTTCGGGGATATTCTTTGGTCTCTCCCTCCGGGGTCTGGTAGACGAGCTTGACATGCGGATTGGCGATGGCAACCTGTTCGAGATACTCGTCCACGGAACCGCGGCCCCTTTGATAGCGTCCCTCTATTTCAAGAGTCACCTGGGTACCGCGATGGCTCTCCCAATCGATCTTCTTGTTCTCAAAAATCCGCGGCTCGTTTTTTTTAGTATCGATCTGGACTTCGAAATAGTGAGCGGCCGATTTCGCGCTCGTGCGCGAGATAATCTGCACCGGCTTCCCTGTCGTCAATTGCGCATACATGCCGGCGGCAGAAATGCCGATTCCCTGCTGCCCGCGGCTCATGCGCAGCCGGTGGAACTTGGACCCGTAGAGAAGCTTGGCGAATATCGGTGGAATCTGTTGGCGCACGATGCCGGGGCCGTAGTCGATCACCGTGATCCGGAAGCGGTTCGCCTGGCTCGGAGCAGGCGCGGCAGCGCCGTTAGAAGCGACCTCTAGCTTGACCACAACTTCAGGCAGAATCCCTGCTTCCTCACAGGCGTCGAGGGCATTATCGACGGCCTCTTTCACGCAGGTGAGCAGCGCTTTTCTCGGATTGTCAAAACCTAATAGGTGGCGGTTCTTGGTAAAGAACTCGGAAACCGAGATATCGCGCTGGCGCGCTCCCATCTCAGCCGCCGACATGGCCGCCTTCGGCTCGACGGATTGGGGTTCAACCGTCGCGAGGTTGGACTTTGACATAGTCTTGGCCATTTATTTTTTGTATCTCCCTATTTTAGATTCCGAAGTCTCGATTCGAGGCGTGGGCAATCCTTCGGATGCAAAACTCGCAGGTCAGACTGTGCTAATGCGACGGTGCACGAATACAAGGGCGGGGCAATTGCCATCGAATGCTTATGTCTATGATCGCAAATTAGTCGTAGAAGTGCCGATTGTTTTTCCAGACGAATCAACTCTCGCGCTTCGGAAGGTTGATATTTGAACCTATTATATCAGAGACGACGATCTTTTATACACTTGAACGCACACTCCGTGTGCGGTTCCGAGTTCAACGTTCAAGGTTCAAAGTTAGGGATTGTGTTTACGCAGTTTATAAAGTATCGGAATAGTTGAACCGCCCTGGAAAAAACATGAACTCGATATCGGCGCTCTTGACCGCAATGAGCGCACAGAAAATTTTGTTCCACGGCGGGTTTTTCTATGAGCCGCCGCCCCGCAACGCAAATCTCGCCGGTCATGCGCAAGCTAAGCGCTTACATCGCTTCGGCACTGCGCAGGCCGCTTCCTACCGCGGTGATCGAAAAGACCAAGCACCACATCCTCGACACCTTCGCCGCAATGATTTCCGGGTCGCGCCTCGCGCCCGGAATCAAAGCGCTCACCTATGTCAAAACGCTCGGCGGCGTCAAAGAAGCCTGCGTCATCGGCAGCAATGTCATTACCACCGCCGTGAACGCCGCCTTGGCCAACGGCATGCTCGCTCATGCCGACGAGACCGACGATTCACATGCGCCGTCGCTGACTCATCCGGGCTGTGGCATCGTGCCCGCGGCCCTCGCCATGGCCGAGCGGCAACGGCAGAGCGGCATTGCCCTGCTTCGCGCGGTGGCCCTTGGTTACGACGTCGGCTGCCGGTTGACACAAGCCCTCGACGCTTACCAGTTCCGAGCGGACGGCCATTCGACGCACAGCTTCGGGCCGATGTTCGGAGCCGCCGCGGCCGCCGGGGCGCTGGCCGGCCTGCGCGAGCGCCAGGTCCGCCATATGCTTTCGTTCACCGCGCAGCAAGCATCGGGTATCTCGTGCTGGATGCGCGATGGGGAGCATATTGAAAAGGCCTTCGACTTCGGCGGCATGCCGGCTCGCAACGGTGTTACTGCGGCCACCATGGTCGGCCATGGCTTCACCGGTGTCGATGATGTGTTCGCCGGCGAGCGTAACTTCTTTGTGGCCTACGGCCGCCAGCCGGATCCCACCATGCTGACCCGCGGCCTCGGCGACGTCTACGAAATCATGAATACCAACATCAAGCGCTGGTCGGTGGGCTCACCGATTCAAGCGCCCCTCGATGCGCTGCGCGATCTCATCCTGGCGCACCAAATCAAAGCGGTAGACGTTGACAAAGTCGTGGTGCGGGTGGCGCACCAGGCCGCGAACACCGTCGACAACCGCGATATGCCCGACATCTGCATGCAGCACATTTGCGCCGTCATGTTGATCGACGGCAAGGTCACCTTCGAATCGTCCCACGACGAAAGCCGCATGCGCGACCGCAAAGTCTTGGCGCTGCGCGGCCGTATCGAGCTACGCGGCGACGACGCGCTGTCGGCGGCCATGCCGAGCCGCCAGGGAATTGTCGAGGTCAGCCTGCGCGACGGCCGCGAGCTCAGGCACCATGCCAGGGCCGTCTCCGGCACCGCCGAGAAACCGATGACGCGAGCCGAAGTGGATGAAAAGAGCTACGATCTGATGACTACGGTGATCGGCAAGACTCGGGCGCGAAAGCTGTGCGACGCGGTCTGGAAGCTGGAGAAAGTTCGCGATCTGCGCGCCTTGCGCCCGCTATTCCGCGCCTGAATCCGCAATTGCGCGGGACTCGTACTCACGACTATCGCCTTACGCCTCGTGCCTCACGCCTCATGCCTACTTTTCGCCGTGCCAATTCGCCATATGATCGCGCTCGGTTTCTGATAGCGCTTGGGGCCTGTAGTAGCGGTCGTAAAACTCCGGGTCGAGATGGCAAGCTTGAAAACCCAGCACCGTACGGAAGGGCGGAATGTAGGCAGGAAAGCGTCCATAACGCTGGTAAATGTATTCGCAATATGCGTCGCCGCAACGGCTTCGTGGCTGATCTGCTTGACTCCATTGGCAATCGCCGCCGGTTCGCGCCAAGCGCTCCGTGCCGCGCCGCCGCGAAACAAGCCCTGTGGGCCAAATTTAGCTTCCACAACCGCGTGCACGGCATTTTCCATTGTGGCGTAGTACGGCGGACTATAGGGTGCCAGCAAGATTTTTCCGTCGCGTTCCAGACCCAGCGAGTATGGGATAGCATGGTTGGCGCCGAAGACATTCATCAGGAATCTCGCCAATAGATTCGCGCCGAGATATTTACCGGCCGGCATTTCTTCCATGCGAAATCCGAGAGCCTGAAACCAACTGAACTCATGTTCGGCGAAATTGGGAAAACCGCCGAGCCCCAGCGTTTGGCACATCAGCGCCAAGTTCTGCAGCATCATTCCTTGCTCCACAGTGACCAGCTCCGACACCATGAGTTCGAGCCGTTGCACCGTGAGAACCCGCCCGCCGGCAGGAGCTCGTCCAATGACCCGTGCGCTGCACCGCCCAATCTGCTTGCGTGCGAAGCGGCCGAATATGCCGGCTGGAAACCGGGCATGCGCATTCAGTCAACACACAACGGCCGAGCCCATTAAATACTTGTCACCGTTGATTTACCTGCGATTCATGATGGGGAGAAACGTCCGCATGGTTGATCGACACGTTCTCGTTGAACATGCGCCAGGGCGAGCTCGATCAATTCAGGAATCTCGCCGGGGTCAAAGTCCTGCGGGCGCTTGATCAAGTAGGTGGCTTCGTCGTTCGTCACCACCAGAGAAACGGCTTGGATCGCGTCGCCACTCGCTATGGTTCTGCCCACGGAACGGGCGACAATGGCGCCGCCTTCGCTTTCAACGAAAGGCAGATCGAGCAGAGCATACCCCGTGACACCACTGGCGGCGAACACCAGCAGTGCTTCTTCCTCTTCGGTCAACGGAATTGGCGCATGCCGGCTCTGGAAAGCCAGGGGCCCGGACTCCATCTTCATGCCCAAGCCAAAGCGGCGGGAGCGCCGTTTCAATAGAGCTTCAATAAACGGATGGGCCGCCAAATCCTTCATGCTTGCCTAGACATCGCAACGTCTCGCAAACCCGCGCACTCAGACGCGGCAACTTTTCATACTTTTTATCCAGTCTTTACGGTCTATTAGCAACTTTTGGAATGTTTGTCTTGCTGGTATTTTGACCCGGCGGTTCAAAACGAGACGCAACTTCGGCTATCGACGCGCAGCACCGACTCCTGATGGAAGGCCTGCTTGTAGCTTTCGCGGATCAGATCGATTTTTTCGCTGTTCCGATCATCTTCTGCGAAGTAGAGCAATATCAACGCTAAAGCCGCCACGGGCTCATACCCGTCGTTTGGAGTGCCTGCCAGGTAAGAGCGAGGCCGAACATGACGATGAAGGCCGATGAGGTTATGGGCAGCCAGTGAGTTATCCATTTTCCTTCGCTCTGGAACCGCGACATAGACTGTCGCGCGTAAACCATCAACACGCCGATTCCGACCAAAACTGCGGCTAGGCCGGCGCTGAAGGCAACGATCAAGAAAAGCCCGAAGCCGACACGGTTCATCGACACGGCGCTCAAGAGAACAACCAGCGCAGCGGGACAAGGCACGATGCCGCCGCTGATGCCTAGTGTCAAAAGCTCGCGCAGCGACGCCGTTCCATCATGATGGTGGTGACCATCATGCGCGTGGCGGTGGCCATGATCGTGTCCATGCGCGTGACTGTGATGGTGCGGATGCCCGTGCTCGTGATCATGAGGATGGCCGTGTTGCTCGTGACCGTGGTGGTGTGAGTGGCCTACGCCTTTGCTTCGGGAACGCTGAAAAAGGAGAACCGTTCCGAGAATCGTAATCATGACGCCGGACACTACGCCCAGCCAGGGATAAAGCCGCTCCGGTACGATGTACTGCGATGCGTAAAGCGTGATCCCCCCCAAAAGATACACCCCGGATGTATGCGCCGCGGTGACGATCAGTCCGAGCAGCAGCGCATGCTTCATGGTGCCCCGCGAGCCAACGAGATAAGCGGCGACCAGAGTCTTGCCGTGACCGGGCTCCAACGCATGGAACGCGCCGAGGCCCACGGCAACCGCAAGCGCGATAAGAACGACGCTCCATCCTAACTGTTTCCTGGCGATCAATTCGGTGAATGAATCGCGCGGCGTTGATTGTTTATTAACTTGCAATTGGACAACCTTGTTATCGATAGATGATTCAAGATTTAGCGCGGGCGACCTTTCAGGTGACGTCGCCTCTTTTGGTAGGGGGCGGTCGCGACCCTCCCCTACATTCTTGACATACACGCGTTGGTCCAATGGCTGATCGCTGGTCGTACGTCGTGCCCGCGATGGGACAGACGAAACCGGGGTATTGACCTCGTCGGCCAAAGATGATGATTTTTCCTCGCCCACCAACGTTGCCGTGATAACTGGAACTGAAAAGACAACTCGAGCCTCTAGATCCTGCGGCGGAGTGTTCAAAAGGTCGGTGGGATAATTGCTTAACCCAGCGCTACGGTCCGATGCAGGAACCGAACTGTTTTCGATCTGGACGCCCGCCGCGGGCGCTACGATAATTTCTTTCCAGCCTGCCCTCCCGACAAAATTCCCGTCGCGATAATTGAACGAAAATTTCAAACCGTTGGCACTGGCTGGAAGTCGGGCCGTGTAAGATACGCCAATCTTCAATGTCGGCATTCCGCCGGCACCGGCGGGAAAAATAATTTCTTTCGAGTCCGCGTGGAGCGGTAGACGCCGGCCGCCTATTTCGAGTGACAACCCATCGCGCAGCGCGAGGATTTTCTTCGCAAGATAGGCTTGGGTGTTGGGGTCGTCTCCATTTGGAATTATCCCGGTCTCCTGAATTTCCTGGAACGTCGGGATCTCCGCCATGTCGACGATGTAACGCAACGTAATCGAATCTTGTCCAACGCGCAGCGCGGAATACTGGCTGATGCTGAAATTACCCAACGGATGGGCCGCGCAAAGTCCGGCAAAAAGCAGCGGGCAGAGAAACGAAAGAGCCGCGACGATTACTCTGAGTGTCGTCGAGTTGCTTCTCGCTGGCGAAAAAAATCCCCCTCTTTGAAAAAGCATGCCCTGAGCGAGGTCGAAGGGAGGGGTCAGGGGAGATTTTCGACAAGTGTCAAGCGCGCCGGATGAAGAGAACAGCCTTGCATCGTTTAACCCTCCTCACGATCATGCGCGGCTTCGCCTGCTCAACATCGCGTTCGAGCTGTGTCAATGTTTGCGCGGCGGTATCAGCGAAGAGAATATGGAAATGAGGATTGGTCGACAGCGCGCGGTTGAGAAACTCCTTCGCCTTGTCCTGGTCGCCGAGGCGGTAATGGATCATGCCCGCATGATAGAACAGCTTCGCGTCTTTGGTGCCGAGCTTGAGCGCTTCCTCGATAGCATCGCGCGCCTCGGCGAGCTTGCCGTTTTTGTAGAGATTCCAAGCGAGGAGGTCGTAGGCATAGATGTCTTTGCGGTAATCCAGCTCGCGCTTGGCCAGATCCAAAGCCTCCGTCAGCTTGATGTCATGATCGGCATAGAAGTAAGCCAGTTCGCGGTTGTACAGAGCCTGATTGAGCGCGTTAAGCCTGCCAATATACTCGACGAGATCGTACTGCTGCTTCGCTTTCTTTGGTTCGCCGATTTTCATATAGACATCGCCTAATGCCGCGGCATATTCCGGCATTGGCAGAATTGCGATCGCTTTCTGGTAAAGTTCGACCGCCTCTCCATACTTTTTCTGCGCCGCCCGCAACTGGGCCATGCCGGCAAAGGCACGGTAATAATTCGGATAAGTCGTGAGCGACTGCTGATATAACCCTCGGCTTCTTCAATCTTTCCGAGAGCAAAGTAGTCCGTACCAAGCTGCCATTCCGCCCAAGCGATGCTTTCCGCCGGTTGCTTCGCGGCTTTTCCAATTGCGATAGCTCGCTCCAGATCGTCAATCGCGCCCGCGTTTTCGCCGCGCATGCTTTTGAGTCCAGCCAACCGGCTGTAGGAATACAGACTCTCATCCAGCTCGATCATAGTGTTGTATGCAGCCTGCGCTTCGGCGTATTGGCCCACTTCAAGCAGCGCGTCGCCAAGGACGCCGTAGGAGTCGCCGTCCTCCGGATTTATCTCGACGGCTTTGCGTGCATGCACCGCCGCGGGTGCAAACTCATGGCGCGAATAAAAAACATAAGCCAGATGGCGCAGCGCCCCCGCATTTTGCGGCGCGATCTCCAGAGACTTTTTCAATGCTTCCTCGGCGCGGTTGAAATAGGACGGATCACCGGTTTCACGCGCCTTCCGAATCAGCGCGTCGCTTAATCCAAAGTACGCTTTGGCGCTTCGTGGATTGCGTTGAAGCAATGTCTGGTAGTAGGCGATCTGATGATCGGTTTTCGTCCGTTGGGCATGGGCGAGGTCAAAGCCAAAAGCCAGCAGAGCAAACAGCATCACAGTTAGGGTACGGCGGGTTTTCATTATCCTTCTCCTTGACAAAGACGCGCCGGAGGGAGGGCGATCTCCCTCCGGCCTTTCCTCGATCTACTGCTCGATGCAAGGCGCCCCGGTGTTCTGTACGCAGTCGATGTGGCGCCGGCTGCGTCCGTCAAAGGGCGTCGGCAGATAAGGAAACTCCTTGGCGATCCCGTTCAGGGTCACGTCGAGCCGATTTCCCGGAATCGTTCCGTAGCCCGGCCCGTCATTGACGCCCGCGCCCGGCGCGCCGCCCAGGAAGTTCACGCCGTCTCCGGCCAAGCCGGCGATATAGTTGGCGCCGCCGACTACGCGAATCGCGATATCAGTAACATCGTCATTGGGTCGTCGGCCATTGGGGAACCCGGCCGGCATCGCCGGCAAGCCCGCCTAGCCGTTTCTGATTCTCAGGCTGGGTCGGCGCCGCGCCAAGATTGAGCCGCAAGAGCTCGGCGCAGGGTTTGCCGCAATTATTGCCGTTAAGAGGCTGTCCTGGATACTTGAGAAAAACGCTCATCAAATCCGTCCGCGGCGTTGCCGGCACGGGCACGCCGAAGATTAGTTCCAGCGCCTGCGCTACCGAAGGATTTTTGTAGAATTCCTGGAACTGAGCTTCGTCCTCCGGCTCCTCGGCATTCCAGAAATCTTTAGACGAGGTATTGATAATCAGCTCGTTCACCAACGGATTCGCCAAGCGAGAAACCTGTACCGCTGGTCCGTCTGTCCTCACCCTGCCATTTTTCCCTAGTACTCTGATCTTTTGCCGGCTCGTGGAGGCATACATGCCGATCCACGGATTCTTCGTCATCTCTAGGGGCTTGCGGTCCTGCGTAATCCGCGCGATCGGTATTTCGATCGCGATGCTGTTCACATTGGTGCCGCTAAACCGGTTGATGCCGAACGGATCCTTGGTATCGTCGGCGTCCTCAGCTGGCGTTAGAAGCGGTGGAAATCGGCGCAGATTAACCGTGTCGAAGACCGCGCCGAGATCGATATAAAATGTTTCCGCGCGTTGGCCTGCGAATACTTTGATCTGCGACTCGCCATCGACGTATATCCCCTGCGACGCAAGGTCTTCGTAATTTTTGAACGTTGCCGGACCAACGTTGGACGGAACCGCGACCAGCCGCTGTCCCTTAAAAAGCTCCCTGCGATACTCGCCGCGTAATTCGGTCACAGTGTATGTCTGCCGGCGAGTAAGGCCTTCGGAACCCGCCCCGTCGAGTTTGGTGATCCCCTGCAACTCCGGGACCGGAATATTGGGATTACCAACATAGGCCAGCGGAAATTCGAGCTGCCCGAATATCGGCCGGTTTTCCGTTCTGAAGCGGAACTCGTAAATAATGTCTTCAGCGCTACCGTCCCGGTTGTTATCGATATTGAACCGATAGACCACGTCATCATCGAAATTAAAATAGTTCGGACCATCGGCAGGGTCCTGACCGGGGATCACGTTCATGATGAACACGATTTTGCTCGGATCTTGCCAGCTCCGGAACATATAAGTGTCGGTGTTATCCGCCGCCGGGTCCAGCGCGATCAGCGGCGCCTCTCGATGGCTGGCGGCCCAGGCCATCGGGGAAGTTGTCGCGAAGGTCATCAGGCCGCTCAGAGCCATCGCCGTAAGTCGGGTGATGGCATGTTGCTTTATCGATTTCATAAATCTTTCTCCTTATGTGGTTTTGGATCGTTGCTTAGTAAACCCACCCTGTTTGATCTAAAAACTTTTTTTTCAGCGCTGCGCAAAACGTTCCGGAAACTGCTTCGCTATCGCCATTCCCAGTGGATCGGCGATCATCGCCATATGGCCGGCGGCGAGACGAAGATCGCTATAAACCTTCGGCCAGTCCTTCGCAGCCTGTGCATCGACGACATCTTTCAAAGTCAGAATATGCCCCTTGACCAGCTCAGCCACGGTGCTCTTCGGCAGGTTGGGGTTCGCGGAACTCAAGAAAGCGCCGAAGTCGTCGGCGTAGCCGATCAAGTCCTTGACCGCCTTGTCCTGTTTGGCCTTATCCTTCGCCGCAAGTCCGGTGGTGTAGTCGACGACGAAGCCGATGTGCTTGCGCCAAAGGGGTAAAAAAGCCCTCTCCGCGTCCGGACCATAAACCGAGCCAATCGCCTTCGATATATCTATAGAATTGCCGTCCACAGCGTTGGCCGCGGCGTTGAACTCCGCGGTGCGCCCGCCCAAAGCGGATCCCGTCGCCATCGCGGCCAGGATCGCATGCTCGCGCAGCGCCAAGTTGAGGGTGTTACGCAGGTTCGCCACCGGCGAATCCGCGCTGCCCGGAAATTTTTGTGGAAACTGCTTGGCGATCGCCGCGGCCAAAGGGTCGCCGATCATATGCATGTGGCCATAAGCGGAGCGAATCGCCGAGTACGCTTTCGGCCAATCGCCGGCGGCCTGGGCATCGATCACATCTTTCAAGGTTAGAATGTGACCTTTGACCAGCTCCGCCACCGCGCTCTTGGGCAAGTTGGGATTGGCGGAGTTTAAGAAAGCGCCGAAGTCATCGGCGTAGCCGATTAGGTCCTTGACGGCTTTGTCTTGCTTGGCTTTGTCCTTGGCCGCGACGCCCGCCGTGTAATCGACCACGAAGCCGATATGCTTCTGCCACAACGGTAGGAACGCCTTTTCGGCGTCGGGTCCATAGACCGAGCCGATGGCCTTGGCGATATCTGCCGAGTTGGCATCGAGTCCCGCCACCGCGCCCTTGAATGGGATCTCTCGTCCACCGAGCGCGTGGCTCGTGGCCACGGACGCAATCAGCATATGCTCACCGAGCAACGCATTGAGATTCACCCTGAGATCCGCTGCTGCCGTCGCCGCCTCCTTTGCGCCCATCATCGAGCCATGCATCGAATGGCCCTGCATCCCGCTCGGCGAATTCGTCGAGCCGCAGCCTGTCACCACGGCGGCCGCGAGCAGCGAAGCGCCAACTAATCGAACCATTTTGATTTTCATTTCTTGCTCCTCCTTCTGATTGGGAAACTTCCTTTGCCTTTGTTGATCATCGACTTGCTAGCGTGATGTCTCAGAGGTCCTTTTAAAAAGCCGGCACTCCTTTACTCGTCATTCCCGCGCAGGCGGGAATCCAGATTGTCTTGATTGTCCTGGATTCCGGCTCTCGCAGACTCGGCCGGAATGACGCGGATTTGAGACACCACATTATCGAACATCGATCTCGCCGCGCATGTGTTCGTGGCGTTCACAATGGTAGGCGTAAATTCCCGGCTGGGAGAAAGTGAAGCTGAAGCTCTTCCCTTTGCCGTCCAAGGGCGCGTCGAATCCAGGGTCCCCTTTATCCGCGGTGACAGAATGAAAGATATCGTCTTCATTTACCCAGGTTACCGTTGTCCCCGGCGCCAGTTGCACTCGCCCGGGCTGGTACTGAAATAGCTTGATCGCGACGCTTGACTGCGCTCCGGATTGCGCAAGCGCAATCCCGTCTCGCGCGGTGTTGGCGGGGCTGTTTTTCCGACCATGATCATGACCGTTATGCGCGGGTAGCGGTAAGCTTCCGAGTAGAATCGCTGCAGTTATGATCGCAAAACTCGCCCCATATCGTTTCATGCCGTTTCCTTTTTGCTCTCGTTGAGTCGAATTAGAGGTAATCTCTGCATTCATATACGGCGGAAGTCGTGAGCTCGGATTGCCAGATCAGGAAAAAAGACACGGGCCCGGCAAATTAATTTTTGTCGGAGTAAATCCGAATCCAAGCCCCCGTTCGTAATGTGTATAGGAGTTGTTTGCACTGCGGTTGGCGCTGGGCTAGAATTTTGCCGCTGCGATAGGTGAATCGTCGTGGAACATGAAGAATGGCTGGCGCGGGCCGAGGTCTTCGCCGTGAGTGCCCTCGAGGGAGAGGAACTGGCTCAGTTTGAGGCTCACCTTGCGGCAGGCTGCGCCCTTTGTGAGGATAAGGTCCGCGAGACCGCCCAGGTGTTTGCCCAGCTTTCGGAGTCTCTAGAACAGCTTTCGCCGCCATCCGCGGTCAAGACGCATATTTTTGCCGAGATCGATAAGGATAAGCCCGGCCACCTATTTGTCCACGCCCAAGAAGGCGAGTGGCGGGAAATCGCCCCAGGGATTGCCGTTAAGGTCCTGGCTATGGATGATACGCGCAAGCGCGTTACGGCGCTCATGCGCATGCAGAAAGGCGCGCGCTACACCGATCATCGCCACGCCCTCACTGAGGAGATGTTCGTGATTGAGGGAAGTTGTTACATCGCCGGGCGCTTGCTCAAAGCCGGCGATTATCACCGCGCCGAGGCCGGCAGTGTCCATCTCGACAGTCGCACGGACGACGGAGCGCTCATGCTTGTGATAAGTTCCACGCAAAACGAGATGCTTGCTATAAAGGATAATCCAGTGAGCGCCCAATCCGATAAGTCCAGCCGCATACCTGATCCAACAAGTCGCCCAGCAAGATCGGGAGGCGTTCAGCCAGCTGTATGACCGATGTTCTTCCCTTGTCTTTTCCCTCGCCATGCGCATGCTGAGGGTCCGTTCCGACGCCGAGGATTTACTTCAAGAGGTTTTTGTCCAAGTTTGGCGTCAGGCGGAAAACTACAGCGCGGAGCGCGGCAGCCCGGAAGCATGGATTATTAATATTGCGCGCAGCCGGGCAATCGACAAAATACGTTCTATCCGGAGAATGGAAAAGAGTTTCGTGCTGACCGACGATCCGGCACGGGCGGAATCAGGTGAAAATGTCGAATCATCGGCAGCGGAGTCCGAAGCCAGGTTGGCGATGAACAGCGCACTGGCGAATTTGCCCGAGGCCCTGCGCAAAGTACTGGAGCTCGCTTACTTTGACGGCTTGACGCAAAGCGAAATCGCCGAACGCTTGGCGGAACCTTTAGGTACAGTCAAGACCAGGATGCGCTCCGGCATTCAACGTCTTCGGGAGATCGTCAGCTCTCGGGCAGCGTGAATTCTCATGGCACACGAAGAATGGCTTGAACGAGCAGAGATTTTTGGCCTGGGTGCCCTTGACGGTGATGAGCGCATCCAATTCGAAGCTCACCTGGCAGGCTGCCGCGTCTGTGAAGGCCACCTCCGTGAGACACGGGAGACTTTAGCCGTTTTCGCGCGATCGCTTGCGCCCGTGGTTCCCCCGCAGCAGGTCAAGGCCAGGCTGCTTCATCAGATTAACCCCGAGGTTGCGCCATCGATTCGGGAAGGCACGAGATCGAGATGGTTCCCTTGGGGCATAAGCGCTGGCGCGTTCGCCGCCGCCGGCCTCCTGATGACTATGACGTGGAGTCTGTATACTACCCGACAAGAACTTCAAAGGCTCCAGAAAGAGGTGGCCTCTATCCAAACCGGGTCGATACTACATGAAACGAGCATTCAATTCCTCTCGGATCCCCACGCTCGATCCGCGCACCTGAAGGGACTAGCGCCAAGCCCGGACGCTATGGGTCATTTGCTTTGGAATCCCGAAACCGGCAAGGGTGTCCTTATTACAATGGGCCTTCCGAAGAACACGCCGGATAAGGTTTATGAACTCTGGGCCATTGCCGGCGACGAGCCAGTGCCAGCGGGAACCTTCTCCGTTGAAGACAAACCCCACACCTTACTAAAGATCCCCTCACTTCCTCAAGGAAAGTCCTTCGACAAGTTTGCCGTTACCCTTGAGCCCGCAGGCGGCGTTCCTAAACCCACCGGCCCGATGCATCTCCTTGGGAGCTTTTGACGTCTTTCAAACCAAGCTCGGTTCCTTTGGGCCGGAGAAAAATTCAAGGTCACCGACACTACATTTTTCTCCAAACCGAGTCGCGGGCCATGCCTAATCCAGATTCTCAAGAAAAATTCTTAAGTGTAAATCCAAATCCTCATCGCACTCGTAATAAGTATAGAGTTGGTTTGCATAGTGAAGCGGCGTTGAGCTAAGATTTTTTCCGCTTGTTTAGGTGACGGACCTTGGTTTACGAAGAATTGCTAGTCTACCGCAGCATTCATCAGTGAACTGAGGAAGGTTCTGTTATGCTGCTCATGACCCCTGTGCAAAGCGAGACGATTGTTTAGGAGATACCGGTGCCTCCCAACCCAACAATCGCCCTCCATCTTATTCAACAAGTCGCGAAGCAGGATCGTGACGCCTTCAGCCAGCTTTACGATCGCTTCTCGACCCTAGTCTTTACCCTCGCTATGCGGATGCTGAAGGCTCGCTCCGACGCCGAGGATCTACTTCAAGAGGTTTTTGTCCAAGTTTGGCGTCAGGCGCAAAACTACAGCGCGGAGCGTGGCAGCCCGGAAGCATGGATCATAAACATTGCGCGTAGCCGAGCCATCGACAAAATACGTTCTATTCGTAGAATGCAAAAGAGCTTTGTGCACACCGACGACCCTGCGCGAGCGGAATCCCCTGAGAACGTGGAGTCTTCGGCAGCAGAATCGGAAACCAGGCTGACAATGAACAGCGCTCTAGCGAATCTGCCAGACCCGCAACGTAAAGTGCTGGAGCTGGCCTACTTTGACGGCTTAACGCAGAACGAGATCGCTGATCGGTTGGCGGAGCCTTTGGGGACTGTCAAGACCCGGATGCGCTCCGGCATTCAGAAATTAAGAGAGATCCTCGGGACACAGTTGGCATGATGGCAACAGCCCACGAAGAATGGCTTGAACGCAGTGAGTTCTATGCTCTCGGCGCCCTCGATGAGAAGGAGCTGAAGGAATTCGAAGCTCATCTGGCCTCCGGCTGTCCCATCTGTGAAGCGTACGTCCGTGAGACCCGCGAAGCCCTATTGATCTTGCATCGCTCCATCACTCCAATGACACCGTCGGCGTCTGTCAAAACTCGTCTTTTCCACAACATCGCTAGCGAGAAGGTCGTTTCGCTCCCTCGGAAGCCGCGATCGACTTGGAGACGCTGGCAAGTCATCACGGGAACTTTGGCTGCCGGTATTGTCGGCGCGGTTCTGGCAGGTACATTGATTACCAAACGCTACGAACCGCGCCACACGCTATACACATCAGTTATAAATCTCTTGCGCGACCCCGCTACCCGAGATTTCCCGCTTTATGGGACCGGTCCCACACCGAAAGCAGCGGGTCGATTTCTCTGGAATGAATCCGGCGAAGGTCATATCTTCGTAACCAATCTTCCCGCGGCGCCGGAGGGCAAGATGTACGCCGTCTGGACCATCGCTCAAGAGTCGTCCCCGCGCTACGTCGCGAGTATCCGCACCGACGCCAAAGGCTCGGGCGGGGTGCATATTAACGCGGCTCCGAGCGACAAACCCATACAAACGTTCGCCGTCACCCTCGAGCCAGTCGGCACGACGGCGGCGCCGACCGGTCCGATGGTGTTAGTATCGAAACCGACCTAGTTCGCGCAGCTTGCGCAAATCTTGTGTTGCCGATTTCACAAAACGATTCGGTATTGGCACGAAGGCGCAATAATGAACACGCTGCGCGTGTTCCAGTCGTTCCAAACGTTTCAATCGTTCAAAACGTTCAAAATTAGGATTCACCCCGAAGTGATTCGTGATCTTACGCTCGCCCACAGATCATGAAAATGGAGGATTCTCCTTCGTAGCCCGGATGGAGCAAAGCGTAATCCGGGTTTCTTCATTCACGCGCACCGTTGCCTCTGCCACGCCACGCCACCTTCCTGGATTCTGCTTCGCTCCATCCAGGCTACAATTCTAAAGCTCATCCTCACGCCCCGTATTTTCAAAGAGGCACGAAGGTCACAAAGGGCTCGGATATTTATTCTCTTAAACTTCGTGAACTTCGTGCCTTCGTGGTGAGTCCTCTCTTCTTTGCGCTCTTTAGCGGTTGAATTTCTTCTTCAAGGACCATCTTCCGATGCGAAATCCCCGCTTCATCGAAAACCGGGCCGACGCAACGAAAGTTTAAATTCTCATAGAAATCGATCACCGCCACTTGCGCGTGCAGGTAAATCTTCTTCGCGCCTGACTGACGCGCCTTCTGCACGGCCCGCTTCAATAGCCTTTTCCCCACCCCTTTGCGCCGATGGCTTTTCAGCACCGCCATTCGTCCGATCTTGGCGCTGCTCCGTCGCATGACCACGCGGGCCGTACCCACAGCTTTGCCGGATTGGACAGCCAAGAAATGCGTCGCCCGCTCATCGTCACGATCCAATTCAATCTCTTCCGGCACGCCCTGCTCTTTAACGAAAACACGGACGCGAATGGCGAAGGCCCTTGCCAGAGCTTTTTTGGAAGAGACAGTTCTGACGTGAATCGTCGTACTCACAGCCGTCTGTACGCGTTAGAAGAGAATGGATTGGATGTATTTCGATGGCTGAGTCAAGGCGTTGCGGGTCAGTGGCGTTCCTCGTCAACAGCAAGCGCCTCAGGATTTCACCGCCATGCTCGCCGGGGGCGCTTATTTGTCGTTCGACTGGAGCGCGTCCAGCGCTTTTTGCACCAACTCGCGCCGCAGCTTCTTCTCATCTTCGGGTGGCAGCTTGGCGTCGCCGGTGACATGCACGATGCCGTTGCCCAAAACGACGCGGTTCGAACCCACCATCTTGGCGATGGGCAGGGCTGAGGTGATCTGGACCACCGGGATGCCCGCTTTCTCCAACTCTGTCGTGATCGCAGCGCCGCTGCGCGTGCTCGTCCCTCAAGTGGACGTGAGGATCACCGCATCGACGCCTTCCCGCTTCACCTTCTCGGCCATCTCCCTGCCCAGCCGCCGGGTATTCGAAAGCGGATTGGATCGCCCGCAGGTTGAGAGAAATTCTTCGTGCAGTTTACCGATGACGCCGCGCGTTTCCATCTCGCGCATGGCGTCGAGGGGCACCAAACGATCGGGATCGTCCTGCACGAACCGCGTGTCGTATCCGCCGTGGGAGATTTCGTATGCTTCGCCGCGCAGATCATCGACGCCTGCGATGTTGTACGCGCCCCAGCGCGTCGCGGCGGTTCCCGAGATCCGATCCGGATTCCCTTTCGGAACGAGCCCGCCGTCAGTGATCAGCATGATTTTGGCTTTCGACAAATCTTTCACGCCGGACGGCATGGGAACCGGTGGAAAAGTCGTCGGCAACATCTCGGATTCGAACGGCTCGTCTTGCAATTTCGCCATGAGCATGTCGACGAGCCGCGTTGCCGCCCGGTCTTCGACGATTTGGTCGCGCAGAAGTCCGCGGCGCAGATAACCTTCCTCCGCGGGCAGGCCGACCGCTCTTTTGGCGGCTAGCTTCTTTCCAAGGTCCACCATCTTGAGCAACACGTCGCGCATTTTGGCGGCGTTGACGCCCGAGTCGACGATAAAAAGCGCCTCGCGATAGAGATCCGCGCCAGGGTTTTCTTCGCTCATCGCGGTGATAACGGGAATGCCGAGGGTCGATTGAACGGCCGCGCACAGCGCGCCGGCCGCCATGCCGTAACGACCCGCGTCGAAGCAGGGCCCGGCGACGAACAAATCCGGATTCGTTTCCTTGACCTTCTCTAAAACGGCCGCGGTCAGCTCCTCCTGGCGTTCGACGGCGTAGTTGTCGCCGCAAACGAGCGTCATGACGACGCGCGCGCCGTCGCCTAAAAGTTGCTCCATAAGCCGGCCGGGTCCCACCGCGCCCTCGCGTATCTCCAATGACTTGCCCGCGTGCTCCTCGGCGCCGATACCGCCGAAAAATTGGTTCAAGTAGTGCACAATGCGCATATTAGGCTCCTTGGGTACAAGGCTTGAGGCAACAGGCGTGAGGGATGCGGGAATATTTCCGTCTCTCCCCTCACGCCTTCCGCCTCTCGCCTATTTCAATAGACCATTGCTCTCATTTTTGATGCCCCTTGCTGATTCGTAACGCCGGCGATGTCCGACGCTGCGACAACTAATGGACCGGCGAGCAATTCACGCAACTCGGGGGTCGGCGCGATGATCCGATCCACCATTGGAACTTCCCATCGGGTGCCGTTGCCACCGTTGTAAACAATGGCATTCACTTCCGGCGTGTTAAAAAGCAATGCCGACTCCACCCGACGGTCTCGGGACGTGTCAGTAACCATGACTGCGGTTCGGATTCCCGTGACTTCCAACAGCCGCGCCGTTTCCGCCAGGTCCGCGTGGGGCAATCCGCCACCATACTTGGTCAGAACCGCGCCATCGGCCCGCAGATTCCACTTCACCAGATGCGCCGCCACTCGACAGTTACGCTCGCGGTCAAAATGGTTGGCCCCCGCGATTGTCACCACCGTCCCGACGAAATTAAGCTCTCGCGCCTGGTGGCGGCGGTAAAGGTCCAAGACGACAGGATGATTCTGATAGAAGTAAGTGTCGGTGTTGCCCATCCAGGAATGGAACGACGGAACGATCGCGCCGTCGAGCCATTCGTCGGGGTGGAGAACCATGGGCAACATTCCGTCCGTGTTGGCGCCATAGAGAATCGGTTCATCCACCTCGGGTTTGCGCTGGCGCGAAAAAATCTGGCCGACGTAGGCGACGCGGAAAAGCCCCTCGCGTCCCGGCTCCACGGGGCCAACAGCATCGAAGGTCTGCACGGATACCGGGGGGTGATTCAGCGCCGCGCGAGCCAGGTGTACGGAGACTTTCAGGCTCGCGATGCGATACGCTTTCAGCATCGCCGGCCACGGCAATGCCGATTGCGTGTGCGGAATCATCACCAGATGTCTTAGCGAGGAGTAATCGCTCGCATCCCCCGCCGCGCCGGTCATTTCCAGCAGGCGGCCGGTTTCGCTTCGCTCCGCTCCCGGCAGTCTCTCCGACAAAACTGTGAGCGCCGCTCCGTTGAGCACATGGGTCGTCCCCGCTCCAGCGGTTACGGGCGGACCCAAGATGCCGGGAAAATCGGCGCCTGAACCGGGAGCTTTCGCTCTTGGTTCGACGATGTCGAAGATCGGCCCGGCGCGGCACTTATCGCCGGCGCCGATGATCTGAAAATCGACGCCTGTAAAAGAACGGTCGTCGAGCACCAGCCGGCGAAGTTCCTCACGATCGATAACCAGCACCGTCCCATCGAGTCGGGTCGGAGTTCCGAAGTCGATCTTCGTGACGGGGTGATTCGCCAAAGTCAGCGGCATATAAGAGCCTCTAGTGATAAAATTCGCAGCGTCGCTAAGCTTCTCGTATTCTTAGGGCCGTGCCCATTGGTTTGTCAAACCGTATAGCGTGGCGGCAGGGTTCACTTAGCAGTCGCGCCGGTGTCGGGAAAGCAAGAAAGATTTCTCGCGGAGTTTACCCTGAGCTTAGTCGAAGGGCTCGAAATGACAAGCAGGGCAAATTGTCATCCCGAACGAAGTGAGGGATCTTGTCGAAAATAAGCTACTACCATCGTCTTTGGTTGGCGCTCCGGCTCGCATTTTGCGGGCTGTATACTTTTGCGTTGAGCAGTATCGAAAGTTGCAACCACCGCGCTTCTACTTGATTTTCATTTCAGCCGCGAGAATCCGATTATCCGGCGTGCCTCTCCAGAGTATATTTCTCGCCAGGCCGTAAATCTCTGATAAGGTGTAGAGCGGAACAAAAGGCGCATCCTCCATGAGTATGCGCCCCGCCTGTTGCAATAGCGCTATGCGCTTTTTGTGATTGCCGGTTTGCTGCTCCTCTTCAATTAGCTTGTCGAAATCCGGGTTGCTGTAGCCGATGCGCTTGCTCATGCCGGTGTGGAAGTATTGATCGTACAGCGTGTCGGCATCGCTCGCCGTCCGCCCGGCATAATAGAAGGCGGTCTTCCCGCCATTGACCCCGTCCTTTCCCCAATAGACCGCGTACTCCTGCGAGACCAGTTCCACTTTGACGCCGGCTTTCGCCAGCTGACTGGCAAGCACCTGGCAAACCTCTTTGCCTTTGAGATGGCGGTCCGGGGCGTAATGGAGCTTCACCTCCAGCCCACCGGAATAACCGGCTTGCGCCAGCAGCTCACGCGACTTTTTCGGATCGTAAGGATAACGCTTGACGTTAGGGTCGTAGCCGATCATGTTTGAACTCAACGGGCCGTTGAGGACGGTGCCGTTGCCGTCAAAAATGTGTTTCATGATAACGGCGGGATCCACCGCGTAATTGAAAGCCTGCCGCACGAGCTTGTTGCCGAAAGGTTTGAACGTCACGTTCATGGCCAAAAAATACATCCTGAATCCCGGCACCCTTTCAACCCGGATCCGCGGGTGATTGTCCACGCGCTCGATTTCTTCAATCGGGAGGTTACTAATCACGTCTCCCTGGCCGGCCAGGAGACCCGCCACTCGCGCTGCTTCCTCCTTCACGCCTTTCAAGACCGCTTCCTTAATCTCCGCCTTAGACCCCCAATAGTCCTCATTGCGCACCATTGCCAAATTTCCGCCGCGCTGCCAGCTGACGAATTTGTAAGGCCCCGTGCCGATCGGATTATTGTCCACTTGATCGCCATACTTGTCCGCGGCCGCCTTGCTCGTAATGAAACGAGTGTCGAGCCGGTCGAGCAGGATTGCGCTTGCATTCTTAGTCGTCAACACCACCGTGTGATCGTCCGGGGTCTCTACTTCCACGCCGGCAATATCAGCCCCCTGAAGACTGCTCTTGTCGGTTTTCATTCGCTGGAACGAGTAAAGGACATCCTTTGAAGTAAACGGAGAGCCGTTGTGAAAACGGATGCCTTTGCGAAGCCGGAAGACCCATCTCTTGCCTTGAAACTCCCAAGACTCAGCCAGAACCCCGACGTATTCGTTGCGCGTGTAGTCCATCGAGATCAGGGGCTCGATCATGTGCTGCCAGATCCCGGTAATCCCGCCGCCGCTATAACCGTAGGGATGCAGCGAATCCAAGCCGACTCCTTGAAGAATGACCACGCGCTCCTTGGAGGCCGCCCAAATCCCACGTGCATGGGCCGATCCAATAACTGTGCCTAGGCCGAGAGCGGCGCCTCGCCTAAGGAACTGACGTCGATTTATTCCCATGGTTCCCTTACGCATGTGAAACCTCCTTATCCTTTCCGGTGCCCACGCGCGCTCGCAGGAATCAGCGGCGTTACGGAAACGATTGTGCCCCGCTTATACCCGCCGTGCGAGATACCGTCAAGAGCCCTGATCCGTCGATAAGGGGCGCTTGCTTCGTTGTCACGTCGGACTCGCATCCTCACGTACTGCCGATGTACGCTCCGGTGCGAGCCCTCGCTCCGCCTCGCACCCACCGCCTTCTCGACGGCCAGGTTAATCACATAGATACGACCTTACGCACGGATTATGGAAGCGACTTCCATTCGCAGATCCGAATTTACGATTGCTTTAGGCCTCATGACGATTTCACGCTAGCCAGTCCCAAGTTGACACAAGACGAAGATATCGGATAGGTTCCGTCCCAGAGGCGACGATCACCGTCTAAGCGGAAAAACGGCACGCGCTAAGCGTGCAGGAGGAATCGCATATGCCAAAGATCAAAGGACTGAGCCACGTGGTGCTCTACGTTAACGACCTTGACAAAATGGTCGCGTTTTATCGGGATGTTCTCGGGCTGGTCAAGTACCGAGAAAACTCGAGAGGTATGGTGTTTTTGACCTCCGATCCCAACACCGAAGACCACGAGCTGGCTCTGACCAAGGGACGCGAAGGCCAGGCCAAGCTCATCGCGCATATCGCCTGGAAGGTCGGCACGCCGGCCGAAGTGAAAGAGTTCTACGAAAAATTTAAGGCGCAAGGCGTGCCGATAGATCACTGCGTCAGCCACGCTTACGAGGAGATGGGCAACACCGTGTCGTGCTATTTCCTCGACCCGGAAGGTAACTGCCTGGAGATCTACGCTCTCATAAAGGAGCGCGACGACGCGCGCATCAACCGGAAGCTCAATCTAGATAAGAGCGTGGACGAAATCATCGCCCAGGCCAGCGGGCTTGGCGCCGACGCTGGTTAGGCAGTTGATCGACTCCGGAAAATTGAGTAGAAACTTTTAGAGAGGCCGGGAGCGACTTGGATCGGAGCTAACGCTCCCGATTTGGCACTGAGCCAAGAGCCCGGGCCTTTTGAAGACATCCGACGGCTCGAACCAAGTCAATCATCGAAGGGACTCTTCTAAATGAAACAAACCTGCTTCGTGTGCCAAAACGTCGACTGTCTGAGCCGCGGCTCTGAAGAGCTGCTGAAGGAAATCACCACCCAGGTCGCCGATAGATCAATCGACGTCGACGTGAAACCGTATATCTGTTTTGGCGGCTGCGACTCTGGTCCCAATATTGTGGTTCACCCGCAAAAAGTTTGGTACGCGGGCGTAAAAAAAGAGGACTTGCCCGATATTCTCAATTCATTGGCCGGCGGCCCCACAGTAGACCGCCTCGACACCATCGACCCGGCGTTGAAGGAGGTCATATTTTCGCTGATCGACACGGGGGTCTTTTAGTCATTCTTAGACTGCTCCCTTGAACTCCTTTTCCCTGGCCGGGCGTGGTCCAGACCGCTCGACCCCGAATCTCCGTCGTTGACACAATACCCGCCTATTAGTTCGATCGCCTTTGTGCTACGCGCCGCCGCGCACCTCACGAGGCTTCTCGATACCGCGCAAATTGCTTTTTCATACCGAACGCGCGCGAATTTTTAGCTTCCTCTGAATCCCCGGCAAAGTTGACAGCGTCCTTCGTGTCGGTATACGTTCGGTTACGCATCGGAAGTCACGTATGGGAAAAACGATTACCGAAAAAATTCTCGCTAAAGCTGCCGGCCGCAAAGACGTTTCACCGGTGACTACGTCGAAGTCGGCAGCCGATGTCCAACGCCGATGGGAAATTTTGGTGGCTTACGGGGTGGTGTGGAGTTCTGCGTGGAATGGGAAGTTGGCGTTTTTAATCCAAAGCTCATCAGAATCGTCGACGGTCACCTCGGTGCGACAGCTCGCACAATGCCGCGCGGTCTCGCATGGGCGCGCGCAAATGGGCCAAGGCGGTCGGCATCCCCGACGAGAACATTTACACTCTCGGCCGGTCCGGCATTGAAAACATGTTTTCCGCTGAAAGAGCTTGGCGCTACCCGGGGAGGTTTACTTACAGGCGGTCAACGGGCACTCGAGCGGTAGCGGCGCACTAGGCGCCTTCGCCACCACTCTTTCCTATGGACGCGGGGAATATTTCATAACTGGTAAAACCTGGATGAGAGTTCCTCGGAGTATCAAGATTGTCGTCAAAGGGGAATTCCCTCCCGGGACTTGCGCGCGCGATTTATTTGAATATTTCTTATCTCAGATCGGACCGACCGGGGCCGGCGGCGCTGCGCTCGAATGGACGGGACCGGTGATTGACGCCTTAAGTATGGGAGAGCGTTTTCGCTCTGCTCCTTCGCCATTTTTACCGGTGCCTGGACCGCGATCATCAACCCCGACAAAAGACTCTCGACTACGTGCGCGCGCGGACTATCGAGCCATTCGAACCCCAGCGCAGCGATCCGGATGCGCAGTATGCAAAGGTTTTTGAGTTCGATATCGGGAATTTGGAGCCTCAAGTCGTGCCCCCACCAAAGCGCCATCTGGTAAAACCGATCAAGGAGTTGGAAGGAACGCCCATCAACCGGGGATTCATCGGTAGCGACGCCGCCAGCTGGATAGAACATTTGCGCATGGCCGCGCGGATTTTGAAAGGCAAGAAGATTCATCCGCGCGTGTGCTTAACATCACCCCAGGTACGACAAGAATACTTCGCCAAGCTTTAGATGAGGGGTTGATAAACACCTTCGTAGACGCTGAGTGTGTCGTGCCCACACCCAACGAGGGTATGGAATGGGGCGCGAACACGCCTTTATCGGCCGACGAAGTGTGTATTGCGGTCGGGTCAAACGAACTATCCTGGGCGCATGGGCAGCCAAGAAGCGCAAATCTATTTAGCTAACCCAATGACCGTAGCCGCCTCGTGCCTGGAGGGCAAGATCACGGATCCCAGAAAATATCTGTGAGCGAAGATTGCAGGGTGAGACATGAAGCCGATGAGAGGAAAGGCCTGGGTATTTCGCGGTGTTTTGGATGTCGATTGGGAAATATGTGTATTTGATATTTCTCACGAGCTGCAGGCCAAAGGCATGTATACGCCGGAGGAGATCGGTAAGTACTGCATGACCAAAGTAGATCCCGATTTTCCGAAGAAGGTCCAGAAAGGGGATTTCATCGTCGGCGAGTTCATGGGCTTTGGGCATGATCACGATCACGCCTGTTTATCCATTTTGGGGCGGGTGTGGCTGCGGTGATATGCGATACATCGGCTCCATATTTCTTGAGAATTCGATAGAACGCGGGCTGCCGGTGGTGGAACTATTCCGGGATTCTGTATGCGGTTAAACAAGGCGATGAGCTCGAGGTTGATCTCGAAAAAGGATGCCTGACCAACATTTCATCCAGCGTTGAACTGCAGTTCGAACCCATGCCGTCGTTCATCCTAAGGAAACTGGAAGCAGGCGGCATGGTCCCGCTGCTAAAGATGGAAGTTGATGCCGGCCGCATTCCTAAGAGACTTAGTAGTGCCGATTTAGGAGCGATCTCATTCAGTATCAAACTTTCAGGGGGTAATATGGAATCAAAACCATGGTATGTACCGGGAAAGTGGTATACCTCACCTCTCAACTGGGAAACGCCGGTGCGCGCCCAAATGGCTGGCCTCCCCAAGAAGGTCTTTCTGCGCGATGTCACGATGCGGGAAGGCGAGGAGACCGTCGGGGCGATCATTTCTCCCGATGCGCGGACAGAACTGGCATTGAAACTTGACGAGTTGGGAGTTGGCGCGATTGAGCTCCCAAAGCTACACTCCACCGAGGCGGTCGCGGAACTCGTCAAAAAATTACGCCGCGCAGGCGTCAAGACGAAGCTCGCATATTTTAGCGCTAAGTTGCGGGGCGATTGGAAAAAGGATATCGACCGGCGTTGAAAGTAGACGCCGATATCTTGACCTTCATTTTTCCTTTTCACCGATGGAGATCTTCTCAGACTTTAAGGAAGGGATATCGAAAGACGAGATCCACAAAACTATCGATGCGGCCGTGCCTTACGCCTGTGAAAGAGCTAGAGAAGTTGCTTTCGGTTGGTCCAAAGCAACGCGAACCAATCTGGACACTGTCAAGAAGATGTACGGCGAAGCGGCCCAGGCCGGTGCCAGCCACCTCCATATCTACGACAGCCGGGGAAGCGTTTTCCGACTACGGTTAAATATTTCGTGCAAGAGCTCAAGAAGGAAGTCGGCGAGCGAGCATCCCTCTCGATCCACTGCCACAATGATTTTGTCTTGCTACAGCCAACACTTTGGCCGCGGTCGAGGCCGGCGCCGATTGGTGTGAAGTAGCGATCAACGGACTGGGCGATCGGGCGGGAAATGCTTCCCTCGAAGAGGTGGCCGCCTCGCTGCAGATTCTTTTCGGCGTTGACACCGGTCTCAACCTCGAGAAACTCTATGCTTTGTCTAAATTTGCTGAAAAAGTCACCGGCGTCGTCTGCCAACGTAACAAGGCTATCACGGGAGAGAACGCCTTTTTGGAGGAGTCGGCTGCCCATATGCTTCAGGTCGGGCAGTCTGAAGAGGAGGGTTTGCCCGAGGCTAATGTGCCATTTGTCGGCGAAGTTGTAGGGCAGACGCAGCGTTATGTATGGGGTAGCAGTACCTTCTGGGGCAACGTTTTGGATCTTAAAGTGGAGTCGATGGGACTGCGGCCCTCGCCGGAGCAGATGGAGAAAATCCGCGAGGCACTTTACCAAGAGATCTGTAAAAAGCGCTTCCTCACAGAAACCGAAGTCGAGCAGTTCTTACGGCATGGTCCTAGTCTCAACGTCAGTCTTGCGGCTGTTTAGCGAACCACTGGGCAGGGAGATGCCAATAATGACCCCGAAAAAACTACGTAATTTTCTCACAGCCGTTAGTCTTTTCGCGTCTGTTTTTGGTTCTCTTGTCGAGTACGATGGCGCAGCCCGTCGTCGAAGCCGCCAAGAAAGAGGGCGAGCTTGTTTTCTATGGCACGCTGGAATTGTCAACATCGCAAAAATTAGCCAGCTTTTTACTAGGAAGTATCCATTCATAAAAGTCAATGTCATTCGGCTAGGTTCGGAACGGCTTGCCGAACGAGTTGTAATCGAGGGCCAAGCCAAGAGCGCCAAGGCCGATGTAATTCACGAATCTGAAATGGATTTCTATGGTCTCCTAAAAAAAGGTTTGATAGACAGCTATGATTCGCCGCAGAGGACTGCGTTTCGCCCACAGTATAGGATGACAAGGATTTTGGGCGATAACGCCGAGACCCTGAACGTGATTGCCTATAACACGAATCTCGTCAAAGGCGCAGATGTTCCCAAGAGCTTCTCTGATCTTCTTGCACCGAAATGGAAGGGCAAGATTCTCATGACGAAAACGAAAGCAAGTGTATCGCTGCAGCCATCAGCGCGTGTGGTGAAGAAAAAACTTTGATTTCCTCCGAAAACTCGCAGCATTGGACGTCAAAATCATCGGTGGCCATTCGCAAATGCAAACCCTGCTCGCCGCGGGAGACGCGTCGATTGTCGCCATCTCCCTGGTTCACGGGATAGAACTCCTAAATAGGCGGGTGTCTCCGGTCGATTGAGTTGCCGTCGAACCACTGATAAGCCGGCAGTTCGTTCTGGCCCTTCTGAAAGGCGCCCCTCATCCGAACGCGGCGAGGCTATACATCGACTTCATGCTCTCCAAAGAAACCCAGCTAGAATTCGCTAGCATCGGATACAATTCCGGCCGAAGAGATTTCGAAGCGCCAATCTTGAAGCAAATCCCAGCTAACCTCAAGATTGTCCCGGTGCGTCCTGAAATGAGCGCTACAACATACTTTAAGCTTTATCGGGATGTGATGGGCCTTAATAGCCGCGGTTGTCCTTTTAAAGAGTTTTTTAACTTCTTCGGCCGTAGCCCTAAAAAGAAAATCGCGAGGCCTATTTCAAGGCACCGCTCAGAGAGGCGAGTAATGAGCTACAACGGACATGTAGTGATCGACATGGATTCCCACATCCGCCAGTACTGGGATCTAGACCGGACGTACAAACAATATATGGCCCCGGAATACCGGGAGACGTACCGGCGGTTTAGCGAAGCAGCGAATGCGCTTAAGCACCGGGCGGGAGAACGTGGCTTCTCGGAGTTTCTTTGGCCGGCCCTTCCAACACGCCCTTTAGGCGTCTATGAGGCATACGAGGTTCAGGGGAACGGTAGCTCGCGGTCTGAGCAAGCCATCCAAGGCGATCGGGCTTCGACGAATGCTGGTGTCCGGATAGACCCCGCTTGTAATTGGGACCCAGCGATTCGCCTCCGAGACATGGAAATCGCCGCGGTCGACATCAGTGTTATCTTCCCGAGCTCGGCTGACAGCTTTTGCGCGTTGCGCGACGTGGGCTTCGAGAGCGCCCTGCACCACGCCTTCCACCGGTTCATGAGTAACTATTGCGCTGATGCAGGCGGCCGTCTTTGGTGGATAGGGGCCTCCACCATGCGGGACGTTCCGAAGACCATCGCGCAGTTGGAGTTCTGGACCAAGGAGGACCCGCACTTTGCCGGACTGCAAATACCACGTACCTGCCCGGATGGCAGGATGCTCGACAATCCGGACCTCCATCCTCTATACGCAGCCGCTCAAGGACTCGACATGCCATTGTGGGTTCACGGCGGCGCGAACCGGCCGCCTTTTACCCCGTGGGTGGAAGCTCCCAACGGCCTCTACCACAGCATCGGGGGACAATACGCGCTGGCGGCTCTGGTCGGCGGCGGCGTCTTCGATTTGTTCCCGAAGCTCCGAATCGGCCTATTCGAGAGCTTCGGTGGTTGGATGCCCTACCTGATCGAGAAGCTGGACGACGGCTACAAGCCTGGCTCACCACAAACCCCCAAGCTGAAACGTACCGCCTCGGAAATCCTGAAGGATGGCAACCTCTTCTGCTCGGTTGAGGCTGAAGAAAAGCACATAGCGTACGCTGTCGAAACCCTAGGCGAGCACCCCTGGCTGTTCTCGACTGACTACCCGCACCACGGCAGCGCATGGCCCAACGCAGTGCCGCTCATCTGGGATAAAGCCATGCCGGAGAGCGCCAAGATCAAGCTGCTCAGCGACAACGCCATCAGGTTCTTGCCGCGCTTGAGCGCGGTGGCCAAGGACAAAAAAGGTCGATGATCACTACTGTCCAAGATAATTTACGTTAGTCTACCTCCGCCTTGAGAATCCTACTAGGGTCGCGTCTTTCGGCTGTTGACACACCAAAAGAACTCCATACTTCAGGCCCGATGCCCATGCCGCCAATATTCCTGTCCGCAGGGGTCCGATTGACCGTTGTAATTACCATGGTAATTAACACCCATGGCCATCGCACATTCAAAGATTACGGCTCAAGGTCAAATTTCCGTTCCCGCTGAGGTGCGGCGAAAACTCGGTATCGGGCCAGGTTCGATTCTGGAGTGGGATGAGGAGGGCGATGCGATTGTTGTTCGCAAGGCCGGCCGATACTCGTCGCAGGATATTCACCGAGCGATCTTTCCGAAAGGTGTCCCCACCCCGAAGAAGCTGGAAGACTTCGAAAGAGGCGTGCGGCGCTATATGAAAGAGAAGCATGCGCGCCGTTGATACCAACGTGTTGGTTTGCCTTATCACGCGTGACGACCGCAAGCAGGTCGCTACGGCGGAAGCCTTCATTAGCAAAGGTGCGTAGATATCGACGCTCGTCCTCGTCGAGGCATCGCGGGTCCTTGCGGCCGTCTACGAACTCACTCATCCAGAAATAGCGACTGCCGTCGATATGCTCTTGCAACACAAAGATCTCACAATCCAAGAATCCGATACTGTCGCGGCAGCGCTGGAGCAGTACCGCCACCGTCCCGCGCTGGGGTTCTCCGATTGTTTGATTCTCGAAGTAGCTCTGAAGGCCGGTCATGTACCTTTGGGTACCTTTGACCGAGATCTTGGAAAACTCGATGGAGCTGAAAGATTGTAAGACAATCATCCAGTGCGATTGATCAAGATAACTTTCTCTTTCATGAAGCTTATCTGTAATAGGTTGACACAAGACCACCTTATTGGATACTTTCGTTTCGCTCCTGAGCATCTCTGAAGAGTCGAAGCGGAAGATCCTGCGGGATCACTGTGTCAAGTCGTACAATTTGTTTTAGGCTGACCCACGGTCGGAGAGTCCAGATCACACAGAAAAAGAAGAAAAAAGAGGAGGGAGGAGATCGGTTTAGTGGGAACTTCCTTTGCCGAGTCGGCTCTTGATCGCAGCGAGCGGCTTGTGTTTTTTCACTTTCTGTTACGGCATGATTTGATTATGACAAAGGTTCGCGGGACTGAATTCGCCGTGAATTTGTAACGCAGTGAAACGGAGGATGCCATGAAAGAAGGACTGAGGTTCGTAGACAGTGACATGCATATTCAGGAGCCGGGGGACCTTTTTGAGAAGTACCTGAACCCGGCTTTCAAGTCCCGGGTCACGTCGGCAGTAGGCGCGGACGGGAAGCTAAGCCACCGGTCGTGGATCATCGATGGTTTGCCCGCCTCCATGGACGTGGAGTTGCAGCAATACCGCAAAAAGCCCGCATCGTCGCGTGCCAGTGGCCCTATTCTCGGGAGTGCGACGGGTCAGCTATCGGCCTCCCGCTCGGCTGCGACAGGGCGGTTGCGCTTCGCGATCGAACGAGATTACGACGCCGAAGCCCAAATCATGGCGATGCAGATGGAGGGAATCGATATTGCTGTCCTGTTCCCCACCGGTGGTCTCAGCCTCATCTCCCGCAACGGAATGGATCCGCAACTCTCCCTGGCCCTAAGCCAGGCCTACAACAACTGGATCCACGAGTTTTGCCAGTACAGTGCCAACCAATTGAAATTCGCTGCCATGCTTCCTCTACATGATGTCAACTTGGCATGCCAGGAACTGGTGCGGTGTGTTCGTGAGCTGGGTGCCGTGGCTTCGTTTATTCGCCCTAACCTGCTAAACGGCCACTACTGGCATTCGAACTACTGGGACCCCCTATACAGTCTTCATGAGGAACTGGACGTCGCCTGGTGCTTCCATGAGGGGACAGGCGCCTGGAGCTCCCACATGAACGAGCTCTACGGAGAGAACCGGTTTTACCGCCACGTAGCCAGCCATTGGATCGAAATGCAGCAGGCTTTGATCGCTCAGATCATCTCCGGCGTTTTCGAGTTTCACCCCAAGCTCCGGGTGGGCTACCTGGAGGCCCAGAACTCATGGGTCCCCGGGTTGCTCAGCCGCATCGAGTGGGACTATGCGAACTACCGGGATTCCCATGCGCCCTACCTGTCCTTGACACCCAAGGAGTACTTTCAGCGCAACTGCTGGGCTGGGGTTGAGGGCAGCGAACCCGAGATCGCGTCCACGGCGAGCCTCATTGGCGCCGATCACATGTGTATTTCGACGGACTATCCCCACTTCGACTCCAACTTTCCCAACGTCTCCAGTAACCTCCTTCAGAACGTGCCCAGAGAGATAGCTGCGAAGATCTTTCTTGGAGGCGCTGGACTGTACTCCTTTAAGGAGGAGGACTTCAGGAAGGCGGCGGGTACGGAGATTGAGCGGCAGGAGATGCGGGCGGTCGGATAGGTGGTCATAAAACTCTGAGATTCACCAGCGCAAGTGAGATGTCGTGACGCGCCTGTTCTTCCAGCGTATGTAGTGGATTCACACCTCATAAGCATTGGAGGCCGCACAGCGCTGAGTCCACGATGTGAAAAGCTCCCGACTTACCATAATTTTCTTTTGCCTCCAAAAAACACCGAATCCTGACTGATGATTTGGCAGCTTTCCGAGAGAAAAAAGACGGGTGATTTGAAGATTGTAGTGATTGTTATGTCTGAATCATTCGATCATCGAGTTTGGTGTGGAGATTAATAGGATTGTTATGCCAGATCCCGATCGTTCTATTGGCTGACTTGCATTATTTCTAGACCTGGTCCCAAGGCTGGCTTCGCTAATCATTTTCCCGCGGCAATCGACTTTACATGTTCCTGAACAACCTCGGGCGGGCAGAGGCGCAGAAAAAGCTTCAAGCCCGCGAGTAACACGGCCAAGTCGTCCGCATAACCCAAACCCGGAATAAAATCCGGCACCAGATCGGTCGGCAGGACGACGTAAGCTAAAACACCCAGGATCACGAGCTTCGGCGCGATGTTTACTCTTGGATCCTTCACCAGCTGCGCAAACAGCTTTAAAAAACTCGGCAGATGCACCAGCAGTTGAAAGAAGCGGCCCCAGCCAAGACTCTTAATCATTCCGGTCGGACTGATAGCCATCAATTTGAACCTCCCGCTCGTCTAAAGCACGCCTCACCGCGAGCTTTATTTAAATTTCACCACTGTTTGTCTCCATGTCAATGCCCGGAATGCAGAGGCGGGTGTGAATCACCCGCACCTTCAAATTTGGCGCAGGAGTGCAACAAGGAACCGCCGCTTTAGCTATCCTTCAGTTTGATCTGAGAACGGCTTGTCTTTGACGTGACAAACTCTCCATCGCCTCTTTAAAAGCAAATGACAGGCAGATTCCGAGTGATGTGCCAGACGTGCCCAGGCAGAAAATGGCGGTTGGTGTGCGGCATCGCGTATTTCTTAGAGTGAGCGGTTCAATGGCGTTGCGTCCTCAAAGTCTTGGCCGAGTCTCAATTTCTTAAACGATTTGAACGGAGCGAAGCGGTGGAACGTTTGGAACGGCTGGAACGGGCTTTCTGTTTGCCTTAGATCGTCTATTTCAACGCCAAAAAGCTACGGCTAAGCCTTTCAAGAACGCCTATTTTGCAAACTTACATTGAGGAATCAAGATCTCACGCAGGTCCGACCCCCGTGAAGTCGCTAACCCTATAGATGCTCGTGGTATCGCCGGGACTTTCAGCAAGCACACCGCCAATGGTTAGGAGAAGCGCCTTACCGGCGAGACGGCGGTGCAAGTGAATCACTGGTCGGAAGCGATCGCGGTTGGCAGTTTGGCTGGCGTCAAAAAGGTCAAGAGCAAGATCGGGTACCAAAACCAAGTCACGGTGGGCGGGACGTATACGCTGTGCGAAAAGAGTGAAGCTTATGCGGGTAATTTCGTCAGCGAAAGTGACGCGCTAAAGCCGGACAATACTATTCTCTGGGAGAAAAAACCCTGAAAGAAATAAGATATAGCGTGGTCCGACCAATGGTTGCATGGTTAAGAGTTCGTTTGCAGCGAGCCGTCCGGACGTTCTTGTAGAGTCGAGTATTCTAAGCTTGCCAGTTGCCATACGTTTGCCTTGGGTTCGGTAACAGAATCACAACCCTGATGAGCCTAACTATACAGAAACAACTTTCAGCATTTGTCGGCTTGTGTCATCAGAGAAGCTTTACAAATCGTCCTCCATTATAAAAACGGTCAAAGTGACAGCAAGGCGAGCCTAATGAATATGGCGTACTATACAGAACTAGGTACTCTTAGATTGATTCTATGGCACTCGCTGACCTGGCAAGTCCTGCTAGCCGCTTTAGGGATGATAGCCTCGGGGTATGGGCATCGTGGCTGTTTCTCGTCCGACGCGAGGCGGAACCGAGCACAGAACTCAGCATCTGAAGTCTCTTTCGCAGGAATCCAAGATCACCAGTGGCTGATTGAGGTGGCCACAATTCTCTCGAACAAAGGACTGGTTAGGCAATTCTACCGAGGATTTTCAGCTGTCCGTTCGATATCTCCTGCCCTTGGATGAAATCCGCGATGGCGATGAGCGTATAAATCACCCGCTTCATTTTCCGAATTCCATAGATACGCGAATTGGAAGCAAGCGGCTTTTCGCGAACGCCGCGTACATCAATCCTAAGCTAGCGTTCCGTCACAGCTACGTCACTTCGGTGCCACAGGAGGCCACGTTTGTTTGGGTTTCATGTAAGCTCTTCTTCCGGACTCGCGAGCACTGGCTCAGCTTGCGAACAACCGCGCACCTAAAAAATGCTCAGCGCTTGTTCCGCGTCCCATCCGATGATTCGCGCCGGGGATTGGACTCTCAACTCCCGAGGCCCCCAACGCAATGACGGTGCAATCTAACGAGGCGCTCAACCTGACCGCCCAAGCGCGTTGCTCTTGGGTCCCGCCACGCGTTGCCCGGTCGGCGGCAGGTTAGCGTTAAGGGTTGAGCCGCAGACCATAGCAACATGCGCCGCACCGTGCCTGGGATCCACCTCGAACGGTTGTGGTCGAAAGATGCGGGGCCATGATAATGTAGGCGACGTTGTGCGAAGAAGGTCGATTTGAAGTGGCTATCGAGCATTATCGTTTTTGCAGCCGCCTCGTCTGCTTCCGTAGTAGGAGCTCAAGGGATAGCAAATGGGAACAGGCTACTTTTAGATTCCGCGGTCCAAAAATCGTCCCCTTTTTTGACTTGCTTTCTTGACTCATCGTGCACTTTGCCGAAGCCGGCGGAGATAGAAGAATAGTTTCATCTATTGTTTCGACTTACTGGGTAAGTTTCTCAAACAATCCAAATTTTTCTTAAGTATTTCTTTATCTGGCTCTCCTAACCCTCCGCCAAATCCGCCCGTGCGTGGAAGTATTTGAGCAATTTCCATGACGCACTCGGCGACCTTTAACACGTCGCGACGGGCGTCCAAAACTTGGGTTTCTATAGCAGTAGCCTTTTTTAGAGCGCTCTCAGCTTTTGAGTTTGCCTCGCTGGCCTGAACAAGTTGCGAGTTAGCAGTATTAAATTGTGCTACAGAGAACCATAGGAGACCTAAGGATATGAAGAAAGACAGTACCTCCGCGACCGTAATATAATTTAGGAATTTGAAAAATCCGGTTTGTAATTTTGAACAGTGATGGCAAACTGTCGCGAGTGGGTTTATTTCCTGGAAGCAATAACGGCAGAGTTTTGGTGATTCAGCCATAGCACCTCCACGGGAATGTAAGCTAATTGCACATGGAGCCATAACACAACTCCCGCGCTCGGTAAAAATCCGTCACGGGCTTTGCAAGAGAGAAGGAATAAGAATAAATGCCTCTGGGGGGCAATTAACGTTGTTGTTTAAGTGGAATTACTATGAAGGCGGCGAAATTAAGAATTTATTCTAGCAAGACAACAATCCAGTTGCTCGCTCCTTTCTTGTGCGGCTCTCTCATCCGCTACTGCATGCCGGTTCATCCCAGCGCTTTTCACGACCCCTTTTTTTCCCCTCGTTTTCTTCCCCTAGTCATTTTAAGATCCCATCACTAGCGGCCCCTCCTAGCCCAGTTTGTGCGATGTTGATATCCCTTGTCCTGGACAGGAGTGTGCTCGTGCCATGACTGTGACATCCGGTGTATTCGAGGCCTACTTAAAATGCCCCACCAAATGCTTCCTCAAATCGCTGGGCGAAACTGACAGTAAGCAATCCTTACGCGAACTGGATACAGACCGAGAGCGAGAGCTACCGTAACGAGGGGCGTGAACGCTTAATTGATAGACTCCCCTCCGGTGAATGCGTTCGCACCTCGTCCGATATGGGCCGCCTCAAAACCTCAAAGTGGCGACTGGCTGTCGACGTCGTTGCCCATACGGAGAATCTAGAATCTAGCATGCATGCGGTCGAACGCTTCTCGTTAGAGGGGCGCGGCAAGCCCGTTCAGTTCATTCCGATTCGGTTCGTCTTCACCAACAAACTCACTCGCGACGACAAAGTGTTGCTCGCGTTCGACGCGCTCATATTGTCGGAGATCCACGGACGTAACGTTGCCCTTGGCAAGATAATCTACGGAGATCACCATGCCACGCTGAAGGTCAAGACTTCGCCTCTGGCAGGCGAGGTGCGAAAGCTGACCGGGAAGATTGCCGCGCTGCTTTCCAGTCCATCACCGCCCGACCTCGTTCTGAATCGGCATTGTGCAGCATGCGAGTTTCAAATCCGATGTCGCCAAAAGGCGATTGAGAAAGACGACCTCAGCCTTCTCTCTCGGATGACTGAGAAGGAGCGAAGAAAGTTCCACAGCAAGGGCATCTTCAGCGTTACCCAACTCTCTTACACCTTCCGGCCACGCCGCAGGCCAAAGCGCCTCGCTCAAAAGCGCGGGAAGTATCACCACGCCCTTAAGGCTCTCGCGATTCGGGAGCGCAAAATCCACATCGTCGACAGTCCGGATTTGAAGCTTGAGGGGACGCCTGTGTATCTAGATGTCGAGGGACTTCCAGATCGTGATTTCTATTACCTCATCGGCGTCCGGGTCAAAACTGCGCAAAAAATCGTTCAGCACAGTTTGTGGGCCGACAGCGTGGACGAAGAGAGACGAATCTGGAGCGACTTTCTCGAGGTGCTCTCTGGGCTCGATAATCCGGTGTTGATCCACTACGGCAGTTACGAAACGACGTTCCTGAAGCGGATGTGTGAACGGCACGGAGAACCGGCAATGAATTCAGGAGCGGCAACAGCGGTGGCATCACCATTGAATCTACTGTCCGTCGTTTTTGCGAGTATTTACTTTCCCAGTCACTCAAACGGCCTCAAAGACTGTGCTAAGTCGTTGGGGTTCAAATGGTCAGCGCCGAACGCATCGGGCGCGATGGCGGTAATTTGGCGGCTCCAATGGGAGAAGTCACGCCACCCGACGGTAAAGGAAGCGCTGATAGAGTACAACGCGGAGGACTGTGAAGGCCTGCGGCTTTTGACTGAGTTTCTCAGCAGCCTTTCGACATCAATCGCTGTACCGACAGATGGGGACCGCGATCTGGTTGTCAACGTCGAATCCTTGCCCCGGAACTCACTCTTCAAGTTTCAAAAGGTGCAGTTTCAAGTCCCCGAACTTGAGACGATCAACCAAGCCGCCTATTGGAATTACCAGCGGGAAAGAATCTTGGTTAGATCTAGTCAGCGGCTCAGGAAAATCGCACAGAAAGCTCACAAACCGAGGCGGGCCAAGCTCCGCGCAAACAAAATCCTTACGTGGTCTGCGCCTGTACGCTGTCCCAAGTGTCGCGGCACAAAAATCTACAAGCACCGAAAGTGCAGCAAAACCGTGCTTGACGTCAAGTTCGGTATCTATGGAATCAAAAGATGGATCACGAGGTATCTCTTCCACCTCTATCGGTGCCCGGAATGTAGGGCTGTCTTTCGGAATCATGACCACACTTGGACCAACAAAAAATTCGGCGAGAATCTCCGTGCTTTCTCCGTATACGAGAACATTGGACTTGGGATACCACTAAATAGAGTGGCCATCTTTCTGAATGAGGTGCTTGGGTTCGATCTTCCCCGCAGTATGGCAAACAGATTCAAGGCAAACGCCGCTGCATTCTACGAGGCTACTTACGAAAGACTAATTAAGAAGATAGCAACTGGGCGCCTCGTGCATGCCGATGAAACCAGAGTTAACCTGAAGACTGGTGTTGGATATGTCTGGGCGTTCACGAACTTGGAAGATGTGGTGTACGTATATGCCGCTTCGAGGGAAGGGGATTTGGTGCATTCTCTCCTCAAGGATTTCAAAGGGGTGCTCGTTTCTGATTTCTATGCCGCCTATGACTCCTTGGATTGCCCGCAGCAGAAGTGCTTGGTTCACCTGATTCGGGACCTGAACGACGACTTGATGAAAGAACCCTTCAACGAGGAGATGAAGGGACTCGTTAGTGAGTTTGCCGTGCTCTTGAGGGCGATAATTGCGACGGTGGACCGATTTGGCTTGAAAGCCCGCTTCCTGCGTGCGCATAAGATGGCTGTGGATCGCTATTTCAAGAGCCTCGCTGATCGAGAGTATCAGACCGAAACCGCACTGAAGTGCAAAACGCGCTTGGAAAAGAACCGCTGCGGCCTTTTCACCTTTTTGGATTTTGACGGAGTGCCTTGGAATAACAACAACGCTGAACACGCGATCAAAGCATTTGCGTTGCTGCGTAGAGATTTTAATGGTCTGCCCAACGAAAAAGGAATTCGCGAGTATTTGATTCTTCTTAGCATTTGCCAAAGCTGCAAATTCAAAGGGGTAAGCTTCCTGGACTTCTTACGTTCGGGCGAGACAGACGTCGATGCTTTCGCTGAATACAAACGGAGACGCAGACGAAGAACAACTCCCCACGCACCCGAGCAGAACAACGTTTAACGGTTAACCGGATTCTCCGTCTCGACATTCTTCCGGGATTGGCTCGCTGTCTTCGAGCCGTCGTGATCGTGTTCGTGAGACGTGTTCGTCGGCACGACTTCGCACGGAGAATTCGTGCGTGTAACACTCTTGCTGGCGAATCGCACCGGCAAAAGGATAGTGCATACGGAACAAGCGCCGTCGCCTCGCTCGTTGCTAATCTTCGAACATGGAGCTGTCTAAAAGCCTCGCTCCATGGATTATCCGCATAACGTAAACCGTTTTTCCCCTAACGCGAAACACGCTTCGGTAGCTACCGTAAAGCAGATGTCGGTATCGCGTACCGAGAATTTCGTTTTCAGGAATGAGGGGACATCTTTCGGGGAACCGCTCCAGGGTTGCGATCTAGTCTTCCAGACGGTCGATAAACCGACTGGCTTCTTCCGGGCTGTCTTGCGCGATAAAACTCTAAATGTTCTCGACGTTCCGCTCCGCCGTGCGCGTGATCCTAACGCGGAATTTTGCGGGCACGTTTGAATTCTTTCAGAAAGGTTCGCATCCATCGACTATGCCCGCCTGCAATATCTTGTTCCGCCGGAGCAAGGTACCGTGCCATGTTGCCGGCCTTCAGGTGCTTCTCATACGTTGTCGTATCCATGAGGACGGCGTCAGCTTTGCCATTGAGCGTCAGCACGACCGGTCTTTTGGTGCGATGAACCTGACTTAGAATTTCCTTGGTTTTGCGTTTAAGATCTGTCACCGAGCGAATGTCTTCTGAAAGATTGATCGGCATGCCGTCCTCCCACTTCGATGACATCAAAGATAGCACCATATTTGGTGCTCACCAACAGACCGATGTTTACTCACGCCCGGGGCGCGGGAGCAAAGATATTCCTGAGCCTCCCAAATAGCACGATCAAGGACCGGACCCTATTCGTCTCGAAATGTGCAGCCATGAGATGGGACGCAGGCTATTCCGTCTTTTCCGGGAACAGTCCCGGCAGCCATCGCGACGCGAGTGCGGCTGGGAAGGCGAGGCGCAGTGGCGCGCGTGGGCTTGTAGATGGGCTGCATGCAATGTGAAACGATATCTAAATTTGCTCGCCTTCCAAATGAGAACAGCGGCATTGAGTCCGGCTTTAGGCTAGGAGCGAGCCACTTCTCTTGGTTGTGGCGCCGTAACCCCGTAAACATTTCCCGTTTGGCAAACATCGCGTTCGCAGCAGCACCTTTTCTTAGCGTCGATCGAAAATCAAACGGGGGTTTTTCAGCAGAATCGATTGTCCTTGCTTGACCATCACCGTGCGGTTCCCGGCTTGAGGACGTGATTGTCTTTGTTTGATTTGTCAAAGTCTGGAGTTAGTAGCGTTAGGCAAGTCTGACACGATTACGGTTACCCGATTACGTCACAAGCGCCATATTGACACGGCGAAAGCAAGCTGCCTAGATTCCTCTATCAATCCAAGGAGGGAACCATGAGAGATCAAAGACGCTTATTGCATGTCGCCTTTAGCTTATTGCTCATCTTTCATTTCGCTCCAGATTTCGCTTTTTCACAAACCCCCTTTTATCAAGGGAAGACCATCACTCTTGTTCGCGGCAGTAGCCCCGGCGGGGTAGGAGAGAGAAGAGTCAGAGCTGTCATTCCCCACCTGAGTAAGCACATTCCTGGAAATCCTACCATCGTAATGGAGTTCATGGAGGGCAGCGGAGGTCGAAAGGCGGGAAATTACATGTATCATAGGGCTCGTCCCGACGGTCTAACCCTCGCTAACATTGGTAGCGGGCTCATATCGAATGCCATCCTGGGTGAGCCCGGCGTCGAATATGATCTCGACAAATTCATCTATCTCGGCACGCCGAACACCGGGACTCACTATATTTTTCTGACAAACAGCAATCTCGGGCTCAGCACTTTGGAGAAACTGCGCGCCCACACAGGGCTGAGAATTGTGGCTCATGCAGTCGGGCACGAAATTTATCTTACCGGCCGTACGTTTGCCTACATGCTCGGCTTGAAAGAGCCGAGGTTCGTTACCGGCTACAGCGACCCGGAGATGGTCGTCGCTCTCGCCCAGGGAGAGGTGGATGGCCGGTCACAGGTCTCGGAATCGGTCGAGAGAACGCCGGGCTGGATTGACAAGGGTCTGGTAGATTTTCACGCCATCCTCGAGACTCCCAAAGTCCCCAAGCATCCTCGGTTCGCTCAGCTGCCTACGCTCGAGAGCTTTACTAAATCCGCCAGGGAGCAAAAACTCTTGCTCATGCACCGAGCTTTCAGGCTGGTTGGCACGCCTTATCTCTTTCCCCCGGGAACTCCTAAGGATCGCGTCGAGATTGTGGCGGACGCCTTGCGCAAGACTTTTCGGGACCCCGCGTTCCTAAAGGACTTCAAAAAACTCACGGGCGCTGATGCTACGCCTCTGACGGCAGAAGACCAGGAAAAGGCGATGAAGGAAATCCCTCGCGACCGTGAAGTTATCGAGTTCTTCAACAAACTCGCTGGCGGAGACCCTCTGCCACCCCGCTAACGGGAAGCTTGGACAAACGAAGGACCTGATACTGCTTCCTCTATTCCCTTTGCTCTCGGTTTTCCTGCTCGCAGGTTGCGAGAGCCTCCGTCGGCCGCCAGGCGTCCAACTCCTGGCGGACACGATGATCCGGCATTTCGAAAAGGGCGGTCCGTCGAACCCATACGAATACTACCCGCCCAATGCGCGAGTGACGTCATCGAACAATTCGTCGACTTCAAATCTTCTCGGAATCAACCTCTGCTGCACGGAGTACTCGATGATCAATTCCAAACTGCGCCGGACATTTTCCACGCCGAACTGAATGGGGTCTATCCCGCTTGCCGTCGGGTGCGGCCAGCTTGCTCTCGCGCAGCAAGCGGAAGATCTCTTTCACTGCCGATGGGTTCGCCTTTAACAGTGATTCTTTGACCACAGCCATATGATTGATCGGTAATGCGCCGTTGCGTTGGCACCATGCTTTCGCTGCTTCATTGGGATTGGCAATCAGCGGTTGGAGTCTCGGGTCTTTGAGATCGGGCCCGCCGACGAGTCCCGCATCGATTTCGCCATCGAAGAGCATCTGTGCGAGTTGCTTGCCGGCGGGCGCGCGCTCCGCTGTGGCAGGATCATGATACTCGGCGACGTGGGGATCCTCGAAAGTCACCCACTTGATGCTATCGAGATCGACGCCGTGATCGTTTTGCAGGATACCGCGGATCCAGGCCGCGGTTGTCACGGAATAGGCGCGGATGCCGACGCGGCGGCCCTTGAGATCGGCGGGCGTGAGCTGACCGCGCTCGGCGTTATAGGCTAGAAACGGATGCGGCAACGTGCCGACGACGACGGCGGGAAGCAGCGCCAGCGGTTTGCCATGTGCTTTGGCCTGCAGGTAAGTCACGATCGCCAGCTCGGCGACATCATACTTCAGATGCCGCACGACGTCTTTGAAAGCGGTGCTCGGCGCCTTCACGTCGGCAAAATCAAAAGTGATATGGGGCGAACGGACTTCGCCCTTCTTTAATGCCAACGTGTTGGGATAGTCGCCCAGCAGCGCTTTAAGTTTCAAAACGTTTGAATCGTGGTCCATATCACTCCGCTCCTTTCAACAAAGACAAAGCAGCGCCGGATGGGTCCGAGGCCACCCCGTCAAACACGCCTTTAGATAAAGCCGTAACAATCTCCGGATGATTTTGCTATAGGCAATCTCATGGCAATTATATTAAGCGAAAACGACCTCAAGCAACTGTATCAAACTCCGGCAGCCATGGACGAGCTGCTGAATCTGATCGAAGCCTCGCTCGGGGCGCACGGGCGCGACGAAGTGGCCGATCAAATCAGAGTCGAAACCAGCCTGGTGGATACCAAACGAAAATATCGCATCATGACGGCGGCTGTGCCTGGGGCGGGTTTCGCCGCGCGTATCAGCGCGCTTTTTCGCGGCGCCAAAGACGCCTATTTTCACTTGCTGTTCGACAATGACAGCGGCGATCTCCTGGCGCTGGTCGCTGGGCGAGAGTTGAATATCTGGCGCACGGGCGCGCCGGGAGGAGTCGCGGCTCGTCATCTCGCGCCGCCGCACGCGAAAACATTGGGACTCCTGGGCAGCGGCCGCCAGGCGCGCGGACAGTTGGTCGCTATCTGCCGCGCTCTGCCGTCGCTCGAGCGCGTGCGAGTATTCAGTCCGACGGCAGCGCATCGGGTCGCCTTCGCAAAAGAAATGAGCGCCTGGCTGGGCCTCGAAATCCAGGCTGTAGACAGCGCGCGGGACGCAATTCAAAATACGACGGTCGTCTGTGTCGCAACCAGTTCCCGCGCGCCGGTGCTTGAAACTGCATGGATTTCTCCCGGCGCTTTGGTCGTATCCATCACCGGCGGCCAGCTTCCTCAAGATCTAATCACCCGATCGCGCATCATCGTCTCATGGAAAGAAGAAGTTTTGGCCGGCGAGGCGCCGCGCCAGCCTTATGCGGCGATGATCGCCGCCGGTATATGGTCGGGTGACAGGATCGCCGGCGAATTGGGCGAGGTAATTATGGGCAAAGTCCCCGCGCGCCAAGACGCCGACGAGACGGTTGTCTTCGAGTGTGTCGGCATGCCGTTGCTGGACACCACCGCAACGGCTTGGGCTTATCGGTGGGCGAAAGAAAACAAAATTGGCACATCATTCTCACTCGACTGATGCGCATATAATGCTGCACGCAGCCTGTTCAAGTAGTTCAAGCCGCTCAAATCGTTCAAGCCGTCCGAGCGAAATGGGTTCGTTGAACAGCTTGAACGTATTGAACGATTTGAACAAAGATCAAAAAGGTCACAATGTCTTCATGTACTCGAGCAAGTTTTCTTTATCTTTACTCGGCAGGTTCGTGCCGAACAGATGGCCTTCGTTGCCGTTGCCCTTCCGGCTGACGTCGTGCGGAGTGCCGACCTTTTTTGCCTCGTCGCCCTGGGTGACAAAGCCGACGTCTTTCGGGTCGTAAAGATCGTAGCCACGATAGAATAGGCGCGGCCGCTCCGCGGGCGGATTCAGCAGGTCGCGCAAGCTCGGCACGGAGCCATTATGTAGGTAGGGCGCCCGCAGCCAGATCCCGTCCAGGTGAGGAACGTTGTAACCGGGCGAGTCCTCTTCGACCAACCCGCGCCGTTCGATGCCAAAATTTTTGACGACCTTATTGGACTCAATCGCGTACTTCTTGCCCCAGGTATCCAGACGGTCTTTGTTAGTGCCCACCTCCGCCAGTGGCAACGGGCGTCCCACCTTGCCACTTTCCTCGGCGTGGCAGGAAGCGCAGTGCTGATCGAACACCGCCTTGCCGGCCTTGGCCTTGTTCTCGTCGATCGGAAACGGGAACTTAGGAGGCGGAGTCCGTTTCGCGTAGTCCGTGATCCACTTCACATGCCCGATGAATTCCTCCTTGTCATGGGGCGCGGCGCCAAGCAGCCCGAGGGCGGAATCCATTATTACTGAATAGGCATCCCATGTATCGCCTCCGAGATTGAGCCGTTGAGGATTTTTGTCGCCCTCTTTGGAATCGTACTTCTTGAGGTTCCAGATAGAAGGAAAGTCGGTGGGACCGAAGGTGCCGTCGTCCGGCGGATCGATCGCGATCATAAAATACTTGGTCAAATTCATCGCGTCGTCTCGCCCCCGGCCCCAGTCCGGATAGGCTTTGTTATAGATCCATTGAAACTGCCGCTCGCGTGCCAACAAGACCTTTTTAGTTTGCGGGATGATGATGAATCTGTAGAGGAATGTGTCGATCCAATCGAGCTTGGTGTGCAACGAGATGTAAAAAAGAATGTTTTTGCCATTGAAGCGCGGGTCTTTGGCGCAATCGATAATGAGGCGCATGAAGCCCTGGACGTTGTTGGTATGGCCCGGCCCGAGGGGCACGAAAACCGGTTTTGCATCCACCGCCGTGCGGTATTTCGCGGTGTGACAAGCCGCACAATTGTTAGCGACGCGCGGAAAGCCGATGGTCTTCTTGGTAAAACCGATGGGCAGCTCCTGCCCTTCTTCCCAAGGAATTCCGAGCGACGCATAACCGCCATTGCCGGGAAATTTTTCGGGAAACATCCGGGGCAATACGTAAAATATCCAATAGGGGATGCCCACGTCATGCTCCGCTCCTATGGAGCCATACATGAAGCGTGTGGCGTCATCCTGCGTCATCCAGGCGGGCTGCGGGTGTTCGCGAAATCCGCGGTCCCAGGCGACGTAGCCGATGATGCCGCCGAGGACGAGGAGTATCAGTAACCCAATTATTAATTTGGTCCTTTTCGGACTTTTGTTGGAGTCCATCCACTCTCTCCCGTTAAAACGTTTTCAAGTACTCGATCAACGCCTCTTTCTGTTCCGGTGGCAATTCGGTGCCGTATCTGCGGCCCTCGTGACCTTTGTTGCCGTTGCCCGGAATCTTGGTGTCGTACAAGAAATATGTCTTGCCGTTGGCGTCTTTCGGCTCTTTAGAAACGAAACCAACATTTTTTGGGTCGTAGAGATCGTTGCCGCGATAGAACGTGGGTGGGCGCTTGCCGCTCGGGCCGCTCTGCTCCAGCAGATCTCGCAGGGTCGGCACCGAGCCGTTGTGCAGATACGGCGCGCGCAGCCAAACGCCGTCAAGCGGCATATTCGCATAGCCGTGGGTCTTGCGATAATGCTTGTAGCGGTAGGAACCTTCTTCCTTTTCCACCGCCGCCAAACGCTTACCTCCCGGGCCCGGTTCGGCCACCACCGACCGATCCGGC
Organism: uncultured delta proteobacterium; assembly: GCA_963840855.1. Classification (GTDB taxonomy): domain Bacteria; phylum Desulfobacterota; class Binatia; order UBA9968; family UBA9968; genus DATACQ01. Next base: position 157,917 of record CAWJBB010000030.1, on the reverse strand, counting down.
GGTTGGTAGGTGGTCCCGCCGGGACAAGCATGGGACCGCAAGTTCCGTTTTTGCTCGGCGTAGGTCGTCGCCATGTTCAGCGCGAGAGTCTCGGTGTAATTGTCCAAGCGGTGCCGATCGGTGCCGATTTCGTCGATATGGGTGACGAATCCGACATACTTACCCTCGAAATTCCGGCCATCACGCCCATGGCACTCGGCGCAATATTTCGCGTAGATCGGCTCGCCCTTTTTCGCCAGCGCTTGATCGATGGGGAAAAATTTTTCGTATTTCGGCGGCTCGAAGGTCTCGAGCCACTGCTCGATGCATTCGATGGCTTCGTGGTCGATGTAACCCGGCAGCGCCGAAGTCGCCAGCGCGGCATTCAAGTTGCGCTCCTCCACCATGTCGTTGTTGCCGTCCCAGTGCAGTTGCATCGGCCTGCCGTCTGAGCGTTTCTTGCGCGGCCCTTGCAGCCAGATGGACGGCCAATCGACGATGCCGATGCCTTCTGGATCGACCTTTCTGGTTTTCCACCAATCGGGCATGGTGTCGCGCCAGGGCTCGCCATATAAAAAGATCTTGTTGTTCGTGAAGGTGTCGTTGCGGCCGGGACCCCAGTCAGGTTGACGGACGGAAAAGCCCGCCACGTATTCGAGAAACCGAATCGCAAATTCCACCGCCTCGATGGCAATGGGATAAACCAGGTAACGGTCGATGAGCCCGAGGTTGCCGCCGAGGCTCTGGATCTCGGGGATAATTTCGAGCGCGCCAAATCGTCTGTTTTTGCCGCACTGGAATATAAAATGCTCGTAATCATAGAGGCTAAAAAGATTGGCCGGCATGCCCACGACGATGGTGCCGGGGTCTTTGGCATCCTTGCGCACCTTGCTCGTATGACAGATCGCGCAGTTGATATACGAACGGTCCATACCCAGGCTACGGCGCTGCGAGACCCCGATGGGGAGATCCCGCTCCTGCCCGTTGGGGTTCTGCTCGTAGATGAAACCGAGGGCTTTGTAGCCCTCGCGCGAGAGTTCACGGCGATTTGCCGGGGCGCTCTCGCCCCTTTCGTACCTTGCGACGCGCTTGCCATAGTCGTCGGCCAGCCGGTCTCCCGCCACTTGTTTTAAATCCGCGGCGCAAACCAGCGGCATTGCCTGCCAGATCCAGAACGGAATTCCGGTGACACGATCGCCGCCGGTGGAGCCATATTTGAAATGATCGACCATCGTATCGTAGGTCACCGCCCGGTCGGGAAGAAAGCGAATCGCGGCATAGAGCGCTGCTATGATGACGACAACCACCAAGAGCAATGACAATGCTTTCCATATAAAGCCGAACCAGCGGCGCAACTTCGCACCAAAGTTTACTGGCACATTATCTTTACCCGCTTGCGGTTCTTGGTGCTCCATAGCAATCCTCCAAGAATAAATTTAATGACCCGCTCATTATGGCGTCGCTTTGCTCCCGGCGGGCGTCAATCCTTGCTCCATAGCGATCAACGCTCGACACGGAGTGAACCGTTTATTGACCTTTGAATAGCTGGCGAAATTCCTTGGCAAGCTGGTTTGATTGATCGGCGAGAGAAAGGTCAGTCGGAATCAACTTCAGCCCGCGCGTGAGCTCCGGTGGGTCCGGCGGCACATCCGGGCGCGATGGAATCCGGCTGCGTTCGCGCATCAGCGTCTGGGCTTCCTTGGACAGGAGAAAATCGACGAACAGACGGGCGGCGCTGGGGTGGGGCGCCCGCGCCGCCACTGCTAGCGGTTCTACTGTGGTGAGGACAAATTCCATCGGCACCCAATCGACCGGAGCACCTCTTTTCTTGAACTCCTCGGTATGGGTTCCGTAAAGATTCATGCCTAACGGCACCTCGCCCGACGCAACTGCCCCCACCGCCAGAGTGAAACTGTTTCGGAGCTCCACTCCTTGTGCCGACAAGAGGCGCATAAAATTCAATCCCTTCTCTCGACCCATCACCTTGAGCATCATGCCGAAGGTTTCGAAATCTTCGTCCCGCAGGACAATCTTCCCTTTCCATTTAGAGTTGATGAGCTGCTCATAGCTGCGCGGCAGCTCCTCTTTTTTGATGAGCTGAGTGTTGTAAACGAGAACCAGCGTGTGGACAAAAAAGCTCGTCCAGGTCCCGTCCGGATCTTTCATCGACGCGGGATAAGCCTTGGCTTCCGGTGAAAGGTATTTTTCAAACAGGCCTTCTTTTTTTACGATGTTTCCGGCAATGCCCGGTATCTCAATGACATCGGCGTTGAAGGCGCCGGCCCTCGCCTCGGTCAGAATTTTCGTCAGTAGAGAATCCGTCACCAATCTCAGCGTTTCGGTTTTAACGAATGGATAGAGCTGCTCGAAGCGTTTAGTGAGCAACTCGGCATCTTGGATTGACAAGGCAGTATACCAGACGAGCTTTCCCTCTTTCTTGGCTCCTTCAATGAGGCGCTTTGTCGGGTCAGACTGCGCCCAAGTCGTTGCGCTTTGGACCAGGAAGAGCAGGACGAAACACGCAAACGTTAGACTGTTAAGAAATAGTTGCACGGCCAAAACCCTCCATAGCCTATTGCGGTCTAGTGTTATGACTCTGAAATTTGCAAACAAAGTTCAAACGTCATTCCGGGCAAGCTGGCGATAGCTAAGCTAGCGCGACCCGGAATCCAGGAAATTCAAAGGAGTCTGGATTGCCGCTTTCGCGGCAATGACACCTGAGGGCTTGACTTTTTTGTTGCAAAATTTCTGGCTCACCACACTAGTTTCCATCCCTATACAGCCGGCGGCACTGCAGTGGTCGATCGGTCATAGACCAAACGACCATCAACATATGTCTGGTCGACCTTCAGCTCGCGAATTTGGCTCGGCGGCAAGGTGAGCAGGTCGTCCGAGAGCACCGCTATGTCCGCCAATTTCCCCTCTTCAAGCGATCCCTTCTCGTGTTCCTCAAAAGCTGTATAGGCGCCATTGTAGGTGTAAACGCGGAGCGCTTGAAGAACGCTGAGGCCTTCATTCGAATTGAGCACCTCGCCGTTTTCTTCCGGGCCGAAACGGTGGTTAACGAGAATATCTATTCCGATCAGAGGATTGTAGAGACCCACCGGCCAATCCGATCCGCCGCTGATGATGACGCCTCGTGCGGCCAGAGACTTGAACGGGAAGGCGAAGCGCGCGCGCTCTCCCCACTGGGCATACACCCCATCCCGCCCGACAATTTCAAGCAATGGCGGTTGGGTGTTCCAGATCACTCCTAGCTCGGCCATTCGATCCATAGTTTCGGCATTCCATAGATAAGCGTGCTCGAGCCGATGGCGCAGATCGCGATTGTTTACCTGCTTGCGCGCGTGGGCGATCGCCTCAAGGCCGCGCATGATTCCGTGGTCGCCATGACATATGAGCCCGGCTTGCCAATCGTTTGATTGAACTTTAATCATGAATTCATTGGCCGTCTCCTGGCTTAGCCGGAAGCTGCCGCGCCATGTGCCGCTTGGATCGTTGCTGTACGGTTCGCGCAGCGCCGCCGTTTGGCCGATAACACCTCCGTCGATGCCAATTTGGACGGCTCCCAGCTTCAGCCAGCTGTCACCGAAGCTGGTTGCCAATCCTGTGTCAAAGATCTTTCCGGCCGTACTGTTGGCTTCCCACTTTTCTCCGTACACGGGATAAGGTCCCATCACGACCCGCAACGACAGCGGTTTCTCCAGCCGAAGCCGTTGCCAGGCAGCGGTCTCCGCCAGATTTCGAATCGCCGCCTCAAATGCCGTGGTGATGCCGCAACGATTCAGCTCCCCGGCGATCCAGCGGTATCCTTCGAGCAGATCGTTGAGGCTATATTTTGGCAAGTTGGGTCTTATGAATACTTCGCGGGTGTTGTCCCACATCGGCCCAAGCGGCCGGCCGCGAAGGTCGCGCTCCATGGGGCCGCCGGGTGGATCCGGCGTGTCGTCCTCTACGCCTATGCGTCGCAGGCCGCGAGTGTTGAAAGTCCAGCCCATCCCTTCGCGATTGGCGATACCGACGGGGTTGTTCGGCGAGATCGGATCAAGATCGAAACGATTGGGATTTCGGCCATCCTTTAGACGGGCCGACTGAAAACCTCTGCCGAGTATCCAGTCGCCCGGCTCTGCAACGCGAGTTCGCGCGGCAATTTTTTCCGCGATGTCGGAGATCGAAGGACAAGCAGCGTAGCTGCAATCAACCCAGCGGCGCTGCGGGGAGTTCGTCATATGGATGTGATTTTCAATGAATCCTGGAACAAGCGTGCGGCCCTTCAAGTCGACTACTTTGGTGTTCGGTCCTACGGTCTGTTCGACATAGGGACGATTCCCTACGCGTAAAATGCGCTTGCCCCGAATTGATAACGCCTCGGCTATTTCATCGCGAGAGTTGACGGTGGCCACTTTGCCGTTCACAAACAGAGCGTCGGCCGTGGGAGTTGAAATGATGACTTCCGCCTTCGCCATATGGAGCTCCTAATGCAGGTGTGAAAAGAACCGCAAAAATAACACGAACAAAGTTTCTGGGTCAAATATTCTTACTTGGCGCGCGGCTCGCTGGCGCGCGACAGGGTCGAGGTGAGGATACTCAGGTTCTCGGATTTCTCGATATAGCGCACGAACAGGTTTCGGGTTTCGTTCAACTCGAAACCCGAAACCTCGCAAGCGCAGCGGCCCGCTATGATTGCGGCTGCGCCGGCGCGAGCTTCATCTGCTGGAGCGCGGCACGCCCCATAAGACCATAAGGGTTACCGAAGGTCTCCGGCATTTCAAAATGATTGTATCCCTCGCCGACTATTAGCTGCACCGGCTTGCCCGCGGCTTTGACTGCCGCGACGAAGTCGCGCGCCTGGCGCTGGAATTCCGGCGACTCCAGCGTTCCGTGACTTACGATAATGGGCGCGTTAAGTTTATCGAGATGCCGTTGCGTGCTTAACGCCTGCTCCATCTCGTCGGTGAACTTGACATACTCGCTGCGCTTCGAAAGCCTGACGGGTTTGAGATCATACATGCCGCTCATCAATAGACCGCCTTTTACGATGTCGGGCGGCAATCCGAAATCTTTTTTCCAGTCTGTCACCATAACCACGCCGGCCAGGTGGCCGCCGGAAGAATGTCCCGAGACGTAGAGGCGGCTTGGATCCCCGCCGAAGCTTGCGGCGTTCTTATAAACCCAAGCCACCGCGCGCCGCACCTGGTCGGCCATCGTCATGAGGTTGCCGTCTGCCTTTCCCACGTCGACGAAATCGACCGCGACATAATGCGCGCCGGCTGTCACGAACATCTCGGCCGGATACGCGGAGTTCTTGGCCGAGCCGCTGCGCCACGCGCCGCCATGCAGGAAAACCTGGATGGGAGCGTTCCGCTGCTTGGTTTTGTAAATATCGACCTTTTCGATTTCCGTCGGACCATAGGCGGCGCGTTCGGGTTTGAGACGAGCGTATACCGAATCGCTCCATGCCGCGCGCCGCTTGCTGAGGTGCGCCTGGTTTGGCGCCCAGACGCTCTGGTCGTACGCGTCGTCGATCTCTTTCTGGTCCATGTCGAGCCAGACGTGCGGACCCTTCACGCGCGGCGTTTGCTGCGTAGGCTGCTGCGCTAGCGCAGAGCCTGCGACGATCGTCGCTCCCACTGTGCAGGCGGCCTTGAGCACGGTTCGTCTTGTCAGTCGGTCTTCCGTCACTGAATCCTTTTTACGCATAGCAAGCTCCTTTCATCCTTGTGTCCAATTGACACTATTGATTTTTCGCGCCGCCGGATTGGCCACTAGCTGCGCGTAAAATAGGGTAAACGGAAAGCGCGCGTCAAGGATAAAAAAAACGGCATTCCGAAGATTTGCTGGGCGGGCTTTGTCCAATGTGAAAGGATTCTGGCCCCTTCTTGTAGCGCATGGCTATTTCAGACGCGTGGATGTAGCATAAACAACAGAAGAATTGGCTGTTAATCTTTGAGATGGACGGAGTGCAATCATGCGTGATGGCAAAATCCGAATCGGGATTATGGGGCTGGGCCAAATTGGTCGGCACATCTATCACCTTGCGCTTGAAAATGACGATATCGAAATCCCCGCGGTTGCGGATATCGGCAAACCGGAAATCATCCACTACCTGCTCAAAAGCGACGCTCTGGATGGGCCGCAGTGCGAACTCCGGGACAATTACCTAATCAATGAGAAGTTCCAGACAAGAATGCTGCAGCTTGCCAGACCGGGGACGTCCCCTGGGATGTTTTTGGCGTCGACTGCGTTATAGACGCCACAGGCCGCTATCGGCGCCGTGAGTATCTGGAAGCCCATTTGCGGACCGGTGCGGGCCGGGTCATTCTGGCATCGTTACCGGCAGACCCCATAGATCGTGTGGTAATTCCAGGTATCAGTGAAGGGAGTGCAGTCAGCGAAGATAGACTGATATCGGCAGGGTCGGCAACCACCAATGCTCTTGCGCTCTTGTTGCAGACTCTGGACAAGGCATTGGGAGTCGACTGCGCGTCGATGACGACAGTTCACGCCTATAGCAGCGATCAGTCTCTTCAGGATTACGCACATGAGGATTTTCGTCGCAGTCGATCCGCCGCGCAGAATATCATCCCCAACAGTAACGAGTCGGCTCGCTGGGTGGAGCTCATCCTGCCACAATTTGCGGGAAAATTGAGCGGTTATGCCCTCAATGTGCCGGTGCAACGGGGATCCTTGCTTGATCTGAACTGCGTGTTGCGCGATTCCGGAGTGACTGTCGAGCAAGTGAACGAGGCCATGTGTAGTGCCGCTAAAAATCATCCGCTGCTGATCGGTGTGACCGACGATCCGGTGGTTTCCTCTGATGTCATCGGTTGCCGGCAATCCTTGCTCTTTGATTGCCGGGCGACCCTCAAGGCAGGAAAACGGATCGTCAAAGTGCTGGCCTGGTACGAAAGCCTGGGTCACGCGTGCCGCGTGCTCGATGTGGCAAGGCGTTACAGCAGGCTCGGCGCCATCGGAGGTGTGAAATGAGAGTTGCAATCAACGGATTTGGCCGGATCGGCCGCACCGTCTTCCGCATTCTGGATAGACGTCGAGACGTTGAAGTCGTTGCCATTAACGACCTCTTCGACAACGAAGCGCTACGCTATTTGCTGAATTATGACACCGTCATGGGTCCTTTCGAGGGCACCTTGCAGCTCGAGGGGGACGATCTCGTGACCTCGCACGGCCGCACCCGGATGCTTTGTCAAAAGGACCCGCTCCAGCTGCCGTGGGGCGAGCTCGGCATCGACGCCGTCGTGGAATCGACAGGTATTTTCACCGCCAGGGAACAGCTCACCAATCACCTTCGCGCCGGTGCGAAGCGCGTAGTGCTTACGGTTCCGGCGAAGGACGAGATTGACTACACGGTCGTGCTTGGCGTCAACGATGAAGGGCTGAACCCGCAACACCGCATCATTTCAAACGCGAGCTGCACCACCAATTGTTTGGCGCCATTGGCGAAGGTGCTCCATGATGCCTTTGGTATCGTGGAAGGCATCATCAACACGGTGCACGCCTATACCAATGACCAGCGCCTGGCCGATGTGCCGCACTCGGACTGGCGGCGCAGCCGCGCTGCGGCGGAGAATATCATCCCGACATCGACCGGTGCCGCCAAGGCGGTCGGCATGGTTTTGCCCGAGTTAAAAGGCAGGCTAGACGGAATCGCCGCGCGTGTACCGGTCCCCGATGGTTCGGTCGTAGACCTGTTTGTGGAACTGGAAAAAGGCGTTACTGTCGAAAATGTCCATTCTGAGATACGCGCCGCTGCCGAGTCCGCGCGCATGAAGGGTATTATGCAATTTGTGGAATTACCCGTAGTATCCTCCGACATTATCGGCAATTCGCATTCTTCCATTTTTGACGCGGGATTCACTAATGTTACCGGCAACCGGTATCTCAAGTGCCTCAGTTGGTACGACAACGAATGGGGATATTCCAATCGCGTCTGCGATTTGCTTAGCGTGATGGCAGCATGGCAATAATCAACCGGGAAAAACGCCGGGGATCGTGGTAGTCAGCGCTCCGATCTAAAATGCGACATCGCGATGCATAGTCTTGAGCCCAAGCTGCATGTCGAGTCTTAGTCGTCGTTTTCATCGATCTCCTCTTCTTCTTCCGGCCCAATAGCAAATGTATTCTTGTCTCCAGTGGCTCGCCGTTTTTTAATCTCATTCGAAGAAGTGCCGCGAAGAACGTTCACTAGATCCTCCATTACGTCAGGCGTGCTTCGGTAAGCCGAATGAGATTCAATGAGAGTGCTGCAATCAATCTGAAATGCGTTGTTGGGTAAACGGTTTGGTCTTTCAGCTCCGGCTAATCCTAGACGGCCGTCATGATTTACGACTTGTGAAATACTCAGGGTTGGATCCTTATAGGAAAAATATGACGTCAATCGACTCGCTTCACCCACCGCTACATTTCCGTCCTCTCCCCTCTCAAGAATTTCATTGGTAACATCCGCGGCGAAGAAAGTCATCTCATCGATAACACAACGCCCGGGCAGAGGTTCCGCGACTGCGTGGATAACCGAATACGCAGCCAAGGCGCGAATTAGAAGATAGGCACCCATACTGTGGGTGTTGACGTGAAATTTTTTATCGCCGAGCAGCGGGCGGAGAGCTAAGAGAAAATTTAGAAAACCAAAAGAGGCGTACTCGACCTGCTCTACATCACCGAAATACTGAAACCATTCACCATAGCTCGGCCACGTGAATCCGATGACGTTCCCGTTAAATCCAATCGCACGAACTCTTCTGTCGAAACCAAGATAGGCAGCTGTTACCTCATCGAAGTCGTTGTTGAAGCCGTGTATGAGGAGCAGTAGATCCTTGTTCGTTGGAATATCCTCTAAAGTTTTCTGTTGAGCCTCCCTCCCGTCGGATGCCTTGTGGATCTCGTACACCGCATAGTCTCCCTTTTGCATTTTTTCGTGTCCGAAGGTCTTGTTGGGATTCCGTTTACGTGTGTTGATAAGGAACATGCGACCTCCCGCTAGTCTAGTTTCTGTCGCGAAACTCGCAACTCACTGCTAAATCAAGAATTTTTTACTTCTTAGTTTCATTTTTTACTTGACAAGCATGTATGCCTTATGGCACACATAGAACATGTCGCGCAAAACTGAAACTGCCGCCGATGTCGAGCAATGGTTCCAAAAACAAGCCGCAGGGCTGTGGCCGGCTGCGCTGGGGTCGTTGAGCCTGCGGCGAAGTCCCTGCGTGCGCGAACACTGCGCAGCCTGCCGTTCGGGCGAACAGCACCCCAGTCATATCCTATACGTGCGCATTAAAGGACGCCGCTTTGCGATTTACATCCCAGAGCCATTGGTCCCAGAGATACGGCTTAGCCTCGACAACGGCCGTGTTCTTCAGGAGCTGCTGCATCAAACCGCTCTTCGATATACCAAAGCCCTCAAGCATCAAAGGACCACAAAGATTCAAAAGATCAAACCATGACAAGAGTCGTCGAGCCGCAAGTCAGCTTCGCTGATCTGGAATTTCTCACTCAGGGGATCGATCTCGACCCGATTCTCAAGAGGATGTCCGACTTCCTCGATTATCGGCCACAGATCATCGAGCCGGTGCGCCAAGATCTTCAGCTGGGTCTGAAAAAGCCTGCCACCGGCCGCACAGCCATGACCCCGGCGCAGGTGCTTCGGTCGCTGATCCTGATGCGAGTGAAGAACTGGGACTATCGGGAACTCAGCGAACGAATCGCTGACGGATACACGCTGCGCCGATTCACGGGTTTTTACAGCCGGCGCGTACCCAAGCATGACGCTTTCAATCGGGCCTTTAATAAACTTCACCCCAAAACCATACAAGCCATCAATGACTTGGTCCTTAAAGCTGCCGTCGATCTGGGACTGGAGGACGGCAAGAGACTGCGCGTCGATACGACGGTCACCGAAACCGATATCCATCATCCAACCGATAATACTTTGCTCTGGGATGTAGTGCGCGTCCTGACGCGGCTCATCGATCGTCTCGGAAAACTTCTTCCCAATGGGATCGATAACTTTACTAACCACACACGCTGTGCACAGCGTCGCATGCAAGAGATCCAACGCATGACAGCGAGGCAACGCCACACCCAGCAAAAGGGTAAATATCGCCAACTCATCGGGACCACCCAGCAGGTCGTCCAAAATGCCCGAGCGGTGCTCGAAAAGACCAAAGATCAATGCGCTGTTGACCTGATGGACGACATTATCATTAACGAGCTTCGAAGAAAGATCGATCACTACTGCCAACTCGGCACCCGCGTCATCGATCAGAGCAGCCGACGCGTGCTCAAGGGAGAGCAGGTTCCAACCGAGGAGAAAATCTACTCGATCTTTGAACCCCACAGTGATCTGATCAAGCGGGGGAAAGTACAAAAACCGATGGAGTTCGGCCACAAGATCTTTCTCGCTGAAAGTGCCCGCGGTTTGATCACCCAGTACCGCGTGCTTGAAGGTAATCCCTCCGATCACATCCACGTCACACCGTCGCTGAAGCGTCATCAGGAGACTTTCGGTTTGGCTCCCGATTGGTACAGTGGTGACCGCGGCTTTTTCAGCGCTGCGAACATCAAAGCATGCCAAGATAGATAAGATCTCCAACGGATCGGAACCACGATATCTCCGCGGAAGACTATGCGAGCGAGCGTATGAGCCAGACGATCGCCAGTAGAGTTCCGGCCACAATCAAGACGACGATCGAAATGATCCCAGTCACGAACAGCCAGTCGCCAAACCGGGCGCGGCGTGCTCCGGTTACGGCATGGCGCTCGAGCAATTCGGCGTTTCTGGCGTTGCTCCGAAACCAGATAGAAAAAATATCGCCGAAGATCGGAATGGCGCCGATCAGCGCGTTACCGGCGATGTTGAACCCCATGCGAATCAGGACGATTTTTGGAACGTTCAGTTGGGCGGCAAGCACGAGAATGGCCGAGCCGGCGATATTTGCGAGAACATCACCGACCCCTGGAATCAATCCCAGGATAGGATCCAGCCCGATCCGTATGGACGTGCCCGGGATCGTGAACCGCTGGTCCAGCAGGTCGGCTAAAAATCTGGCAAAAAGAAGTCGGTTCTTATCGCCGGGCCGCGCCGGTGATTTCTCCTGCCAGACGCTACCCTTTGTTTCGGAGCGTACCGTCATTCAAGAATCCCCCCAGATTCTAGGTCCGGCCATGCACCGGAACAAAATTCCTTTTTCAGTCTATCAACGCCGCACACATTATTCAGCCGCCGTGATGTCGAACCCAGGGGAAAATTACCTGCCGCGGCGTTTGCGCCGGCGCTTCTTGACCACTTTCCTGCGGGACTCTGCCGTCTCGGCGGGGAATTGAATATTGATGCCTACGATCTGGTCCGCATAACGATCTGCCAGGCGGCCGAGGAAGGCGCTGAAGAACTGCCACTCGCGACCGGGCTTATACGGACTGACGACTTCGCAATTGATCATGCCATCGTGGACAGACCAGTTCATCCAACCGGGATATAGTACGTTCTTATGCTGGATCCGTCGACCCCGCCTGGTTGCTTCGAAAGTGCGCAGCTCGCCGGCGCGCATCGCATCGACGAGTGTCTTCTGAAGATTCGCTCCGGTGCGTTCGATAATCTGAAAGCGGATCATACCTAGGCACCTCCCCTCGGAGCCGTTATGCAGCGGAGTATTGTCTGGCGCAGGATTGTACGGATAGCCACGATAGTTGGCAAGCCCGAGAATGGCGGAGTTCATTCTAGGCGGCTGGTGTTACACCACATTCTCCGGCTGACCTTCAGCGACAATTGGAAACCCGTTCGCTCAGCATTGACCCTAACGAATACTATAGGAAGGGGGGGCGAGCGGGAAACAGAGGGGAGGGAGGGGGAAAAAAAGGAAGAGGTAGGGAGGAGGAAGGTGCCGTGAGGGTCCTGATGGAATGGGGAAAGGTGGAGCGTGAGCATGCGGTGGCTTCCTACGATTCCGCCTGGAAAGTGTTCAGTCCGGACGGAAATATTCCCCAGGAAGGTTTGCGCATGGTGGTGGAGCAAGCGAAGACAGAGCTCAAGCTCACGCGGGACATACCCGTGAACGAGATTGTCGACCTCGCACCGCTGCGCGCGGCGCAAAAAGAGCTGGGAATTAGAAAGTAGGATGGGCGCATGCAATCAACTCGCTCAGTATGAATGGCAATTGATGCACGAAGTTAAGCGCGCCAGCGTTCGCCCTGAGCGGGAACAAAGGGATCAATATTGGGGGTTGCTGCTTTTTCCGGAATCCGAACCGCGGTCATGCGTGTTTGCTAAAAAACTCGCAGAGCACTAGAGTGGCTGGTATGAGCAATAATAATGAGGAACGATCCAGGTACAAAATTACCGATTCGCACCGTAACCAAGCGATCGTCGCAACAGTTCGTAAAGACCGGGGCACCTACGCATGGACATGGCATGGTCATATCGACTTCACCGACGGGCAGCATTTTGAATTCTCCAGCCAGCGAAGTTTCTCGACCGCAACTGAAGCAGAAGACTACATGCGTCGATTCGCCTGCGCCCACATCGATAGTCAGCTGAGGTCGTAAACGAGGCTGCAGAGCGATATCTGCAACCGCAAAGCCGCCAGGTTGGACTCAGTAAGCTTTAAGACGGAGAGCGACTGATTATTTACCCAGGTAAATTTTTCGCGCCGTACGCAAGTGGGAGAAGGCTTCGGATTTTTTGCCTAGCTTGTCGAGCAATAGACCTAGATTATAGTGCGCGTCGCCGAAGCAAGGGTCGAGCTTGATCGCCTCGCGATAAGCGCTCAGCGCCCTTTGAGGTTGATTTATATCTTCCATTAAGACACCCAGGTTGAAACGCGGCGCCGAATCTTCGGGCGCGCTCTCAGCGGCCGCTCGATAATGCGCTTCAGCCTTCTTCAGCTCCTTCGCGTCATGGTAGAGCTTGCCTAGATTGAGGTGCGCAACCGCCATGTGCGGATCGATCGCCAGGGCCATGTGATAGGCGCGCTGTGCTTCCTTCAACGATGTCCCTTCCAACTCGATGCCGAGGTTGAACCAATCGTCCGCGTTCAAACTCTCTTTCTGCGCTTTAACCCGATTTGTCGGCAGGTTTGCCGTCGGGATTACGCTGCGGACGTCAAAGTTGAATAGAAATTGTCCGGAATCGGGCTGCCAGCGAGCGTTTCCATCCCAGGCAACGACTCGCTTGCCGTCTGCATAAATCTTGACGCTGGCCAAATGGCGGCCCTGGGCAAGCTGGCGTTTGAGGGAAGACAGCATGCGGATAATCCGCTTCGCGGGCACACGTGAGTCGAGAAGGCCCTTGGCGGTCTTTAGCAAAAGCATGTCTTGAAAAGTGAATTGAAGGCTCTTTTTTTTTCCGCGGCCGGGCGCAAGAAAACCCGCCCGCACGAACGAACGGATACGACTATCCGGAAGATTGAGCAGCTTTCCCACCTCGCCGGTGGTGAAAAGTTTCATTTTTTGGAGGATTGAGCTTTTTTCCTGCCTTTTTCCGACTCGCTCGCTTTGGCCTGGATGGCCGGTTTCTTTTCTTTGGACTGCTTCTTTCCCAGGCTCTCTTTGAGGGCCGCCATTAAATCGATAACCTGCGCGCGCTTGGCTCCAGGTTCAACAACCGTGATTTCCTTTCCCTCCGCCTTGGAATTAACCAGATCCAACACTCGCTGCCGATACTCGTCTTCATAATTCTCGGGCTTGAACTGATCGTTCGATAATTCGTCGATCAGACGCATAGCCAGGCTCGTTTCGGCGCCGCTGATCTTGGCCGATTCGCCTTTTTCGATCTCGTTGAAGTCGCGCACTTCATCGGCAAAATACATCGTATGGAGCATGAGTCCTTTTTGTGACGACCTTATGAGAACGAGATTTTCCCTCCCGCGCATGACGAACTTAGCCAGTGCGACTTTGCCGGCCTCCCCCATCGCATCCGCCAGTAGACGATACGGCTTGTCACCGCCCTTGTCGGGTCCGAGGTAGTAGCTTTTTTCGAAGTAAATCGGATCTACGGTGGATAGAGGGACGAACTCGGAAATTTCAATCGCTTTGGAAGCTTCGCCTTCGAGCGCCTTGAGCTCGTCGTCGGAAACCTTGACGTATTGATCTTTCGCGAATTCGTATCCTTTGATCAAATCATCACGCTCCACAACCGCGTTGCACACCGGACAGAAGCGCTGCTGGCGGATGCGGTTGCCGCATTTCGCGTGCAGCAGATTGAAACTCGGGGACTCGGATGAAGCGGCGGTATAAAGCTTGACAGGGATCGAGACCAGGCCAAAGGAAATAGCTCCGGAGCCGACTGCGCGTGGGGGCATAGCATGTCCTCCTTGATCGCGATATTTATCAAATTGATCGCCTTTAATCCATGGGTTATTTTCAAAAAGTGACACCTGTCTCCAAGCTCGATCTCTATAGAAAAAAACGCGATCCCGAGCGCACTCCCGAACCGTTCGGATCTGGCAGCGCCGCGCCGGGATGGCGCTTTGTCATTCAACAGCACGGCGCTCGCAACCTCCACTACGACCTGCGTCTAGAGATGCAGGGGGTTCTCAAGAGTTGGGCTGTGCCGAAGGGACCGTCCGTGCGCGCGGAAGAGAAACGGCTGGTATGACGGCGTACGCGTGTTGGCCGAACGCCATGGAGACTCAGTGGAACTGTTCGGGCGCAACAAAACTGCCGTTAGCAGCCGTTACCCGGAAGTGAGAGACGCGCTCAATCGCTTACCATGGGATCGTTTCATCATCAACGGCGAAATCTTTGCGCTCGACGAGCTCGGAAAACCGAGTTTTCAAATGCTCCAGGCGCGCATGCATCTTACAAACAGTCCTGACATCGGTGCTTGTAAGTCCGTAGCCTGCGTGCTGTTATTCGGACGATGAGAGTGTTCCTGAGCTATTCCGCCGAGGACCGCAAGCTCGTGGAACCCATTTATCTGGCGCTGCGCGCACAGCGGCACAGCGTATTTTTCGATCGCGGCGATCTTCCGCCGGGCGAAGAGTTTGATGTACGGATCCGGCGGGCCATCGAGAAGTCCCAGCTGTTTATTTTCATGCTGAGTCCAAACTCGCTGGACGCCGGCAGTTACACGCTGACCGAACTCGGTATCGCGCAAAAGACTTGGGAACATCCCGCCGGCCGGCTTCTACCCGTGGTTTTGCGGCCGATTGGCTTCGATCAGGTCCCCGCCTATTTGAAAGCGATCACATTTCTGGAACCCGAGGGCAATATGGCGGCCGGTGTGACCGACGCAGTCCACCGCATTGCTCTGGCGCGATGGCGCGCACGCCTGAAAATAATGGTAATCGGAGTGGCAGCCGCGAGCGTGGTCTTCGTCGGAGCGTATGCCTATTGGATGAAACGGGCATCGCAACTGAAGACCGCCGGCAAGGACGGAGCGCCTGCAGTGGTCATTCCCGCCGGCAGTTTTACCATGGGAGATAATGAAGACTCACCCTTGCGAGAGGTCTATTTAAACGGTTTCTTTATCGACAAGCACGAGGTGACGGTTTCGCGCTATGCTAAGTATCTAAAGAATACCGGCGGCGTGAAACCGCCCGATCACTGGCAGGAAGCGCGCCTTGACAGCACCGGTGCGCTGCCGGTGGTCGGCGTGGATTGGCACGACGCCGACGCATACTGCCGTTGGGCGGGCAAGCGTTTACCTACCGAAGCCGAGTGGGAAAAGGCGGCGCGCGGCGCGGATGGCCGCAAGTATCCCTGGGGCAATGACGAACCCACGCCTGCGCGCGCTAACTTTGGTAAATCCTCCGAAGGTCCTTACAAGGGAGGGCTCATGCCGGTGAGCGGTCGCGAGTCCGGTAATAGCCCGTATGGCGTGCAGGATCTCGCGGGCAATGCTTCAGAGTGGGTTGCGGACTGGTACGCGGAAAGTTTCGCCCGCGGTGACGTGAGAAATCCAAAGGGGCCGGAGAGCGGCAAGGGAAAAGTGATTCGCGGTGGCGGTTGGTACGACCATCCGGATCGACTAAAGTCGAGCCGGCGCATGTACGCAGGCCCCGCAAATCGTGCCGATGATGTGGGATTTCGCTGTGCCGGAGACCTGGCGGAGTAATTTGTCCACGATTTACTCGAAACTGTGCAGTTACTTGCGGCCTTGTACCGACCGCCCCACATTGCCCAGATGTATTCTATGTTAACCCTGCCCCTTGAGGCGGAAACAAGATTATGAGGTCAAAGGGGACGAGCATCCCCTTGGTGAAAGCGGGGTCAAGACCCCGCCCGTGAAGCGGTTTCGTTCATTTGGCGTCGCGATCCAAGCGCGTTTTGACGCTAAGAATAAAGTCGCGCTTAAGGTTGACAGCAGCTCTCCTAACCCGTACGCTATAATTCCTACTTCAGTAACGGGCCTTCTGAAAGAGGAAGACACAGAGTTGAAGGCCTGCAAATCGTCTCTCCTTGCGAAACGTTCTCTAAAGGACAATCCGACCAGAGCGTGGTTTCAGTAGATAAGTTGCCCATGTTCTGCCCTATAGCAGTCTGAATCTCAGGGTTAAAGACACAAACATTCTCTCATAGGAGGAGAACATGGGTAATAAATTATATGTTGGCGGGCTACCTTATTCAGTGACCGGGGCGCGCCTGGAGGAAGTCTTTTCAGCGCATGGGACCGTCGCATCGGCCAATGTGATCTCGGATAAGTTTACGGGACAATCGCGGGGATTCGGCTTCGTGGAGATGGGTTCGAGCAGCGAGGCCCAAAAAGCCATCGAGTCGCTGAACGGAACCCAGCTCGACGGGCGCACCCTGACCGTTAACGAAGCCAAGCCGATGGCGCGGCGCGATAACGATGGTGGCGGCCGCCGCGACGGCGGAAATAATCGCTGGTAGTTTTTTCGTCCAGAGCTAATCGTCCGAGGGGCAATGCGTCGGGTTGTCCCTCTTTTCTCGCATGAAGCGAATCGGTTTGGCCCGATTCCCCGGGAGTAGATGCGGTTACGTCCGTGATTCTAATGCTTGATCGGCACCCCAGGGTTTT
Source organism: uncultured delta proteobacterium (assembly GCA_963840855.1). Taxonomy (GTDB): domain Bacteria; phylum Desulfobacterota; class Binatia; order UBA9968; family UBA9968; genus DATACQ01. The sequence continues at coordinate 140,951 of CAWJBB010000030.1, read as the reverse complement.
TGTCGATCCGCAAACAAAGGGAGGTTCCATGGCTCAACGTGACGTGGTTAAACAAACCGCAGAGCTATTAAGAGGCATTATCCGCAGCATAGACAAAAAGCTCGAGTACAGCTTGATGGACCAGACTCAAGAAGGAAGATTCTCTCTTCGGCTGTCAACGCGCGGGCGCGAAGGAATTGTTTCTCTAGTGACCGACGACCTGCGAGCGGCGGGGCAGGACGCCGTGGTCAAGAATGCGATCCGGCAAAAGATCAAGAGTAAGCGCGATCACTTGCTATCGAACTATGTAGTGGATGTCATGGGAGTAACGGTAGCGAAGATGCTGAAAAAGGCCGCTGGGGCGAGGGAGGAGTTCAAGCCGTCCTTCTTTAGACGCCCGCAGGGAAGAAGAAGATAAGAGGATCTCGTCTTTATTAATTGTTATCCGGGCTTTGAAAGCATTTCCATTATCTGGCCGGAGTCCATCACGTATCCCAGGAAGTCATCGATATTCGCAAGGCTGGCATCCTGCGCTTCGGCTGTCGCCGAGTAGGTGCAGTCCCGCAAGGCGACGGTAACGATATCGCGGGACTTGGCGTCTCGCGCCAGCCACTCCACCCCCCAATTGGTCGAGCCTCCGGCGACGATCAAGATCCAAGCCCCTTTGACCCTCAAAAGAGTTTCCAATTTGGTTTCGTGAAAAGCGCTCGATCTTACCTTGGTTACGACATAGTCATCGGCGCCAGGCTTCAATTCATCGATAACCTCTGCTCCCGCAGTACCCTTGACGCACATCGGCGGAGTCGCGCGGCTTAGGTACGGCGCCCGCTCTTTCGGGAAAGTCATGGCTGGATCACTCTCCACCCTGGTGTAGATCACGGGAATAGGCAGTTTGTGCGCGAGATCGATGAGAGCTTTCGTTCGCTTTACGACGGCCTGCATTTCGGGCTTGGACAGCGACGCCTTGATGAAGTCGTTTTGCATGTCATGCAACACCAAAGCGGTGTTCGACCGGCCGATCGGCGGCAACGGTGCACCTTTCATTTTCGTGCCCTCCTGATCTTGTTAGAGTTGCGTTCCGATGTTCACAAAATAGGCTTTGTCTCCCGCTGCGATTGCGCCCCGGACAAAGCCTTCGCTTAGGCGTCCGGTTTCTCACCCACGGCGTTTTTTCCCGCGATGAAACCCTGAGTCGTGCAGCGGCCCAGCCCATGCTGGTTGAAGCCGCCGGCCGATTCGCCGCCGCAGTAAAGCCCGGGAATAACCTGGCCATTCATGTCCATCACCTGGCATTTGGAATTGATCCTGAGACCGTTGCGACAGTCGTGAACAAGCGGCGTGGACCACCCGGCGTAAAACGGCGGCGTCTGAATCCGGTATTTCGGCGCCGGCTTTTCGAAATCCGAGTCGGCGCCGGAGTCGACAAAAGAGTTGTATCTTTTTACCGTGGCTTCCAGTGTCGCGCCGTCCATGGGCCTTGCCTGATATGGATTCTTAATCGCGGCGGCAAGCTCGGTAAGCGTATTCGCGCTAAAGAAATAACCATCCGGATCGACGTATGGCGGCGTAACTTTCCATTTCTCCCGTGCCACGGCGTCCGCATCGAAGATCGCCCACACCGGCCCGGCGGAGTAATCGGGCGGTTTCGAGTACTCGTTCATCGCCACCGCGGCGTTGAAAAAATTGTACTTGGACGGATTGTATTTGATGCTCGCGTTGTTGCGGTAATCATTGGGTGTGTAGGGATCGATCTCCTTGTAGACGTTGCCGTGCGGGTAATCCCCTTTAGTCTCGTCATAGAACCTCTTCCCGACTTGATTCACCAGTATCAAATCGTGCCAGTCCTTGACGCTCAAACCCGTGGCCTTTACCAGGGGGAAGATAGGAATCTCGAGCTCCCAGGTCATGTAATTGTACTTGGTTCCGAGCACCCGCTGGGTGCGGATATTATCGCCGTTTTCCACAATCTGGTTCGCGAAACCCCAGAGCGACGCGCCGACGGCCATGGCGGCAAGCTCGCCGCTGCCGTCTTGGAAGGAATAGGGCTCCCCGGCCAGCTGAAGTACGTCAGTCAATCGCGGATCGAACATGCGACGGAAATGCACGTTGCCGGTACTGCCGCCGGTGGCCAGGATCACCGCCTTTCTGGCGCGGATATTCACGGCCGGCTTGGTGCTGTCGATGTTGCCGTCGGAGCGAAAGCTCTTCAGCGGCGTCGACTGTCCCGGCATGATTCTCGGCGTGTACTCCGCCGTGATGCCGAGCACTCTCGGCGCCTTTTGCCCTGCGGGCGATTCACGAATGACGCTCGTCATCTTATGGTTCAGGAGAAACTTGACGCCCTTGGCGCGGGCGCTGTTCTCCAGCGGCCTTATGACACCGGTTCCGGGCCTGTTGTTCGGACTTTCATATCCCGCGCCTTTGGTCCAGAACGCGTGATTCTCCCGCGGCGCCGAGTTGCCGAGATTATGGCCCCCTTGATTGTCCGGGGGAACGTCCTTGAACTCCACGCCGTTCTCGAGGAGAAATTCAAAGGTCGGCGCGCAATTATCGGCAAAGGCGCGCATGACTTGGCGGTCGTTGTAGCGGTAATCCGGCCAGCCGTTGGGCTGAACGATGGTCCAATCGGTGAGATCGCGGAAAACGAGGTCGGGAGAATCTTCGATGCCGTACTTTTTCTGGGCGCTGGTGCCGCCGCCGAGGGGGGTGTTGCCGCCGCTAATGATCGCATGCCCGCCGATGTCATAATTGGCTTCAACGACGATGACCGACGCTCCGCCGTCAACGGCCTTGACCGCGGCGGGAAGTCCCGCGGCGCCGGAACCGACCACCACGACATCCGCTTCCAGGTCCCAGCTCGCTGGGATCTTGCCGAACGCCGATCCCAGTGTGCCCGGACCAAAGCTATCCCCGGCGCCGTCGGCGCTCGCCGTTGTCGTAATCAAATCCCTCCGCGAGGGATCTCTCTTCGTTTCGAATAGTTCCATCTATTGCTTCTCCTCTCGGTTCAATGGATGTAGATCGCCCGTTTACTTTGCCTATCTATCTTTGGTGCCGATACGAATCGCGCTTAATGCAAACGAGAAATTCCCCGGTATTCTCGAATGTAGAGCCCATCGCTTTGTTCTTTAGCCCAACCTCGGGGCGGTTTTCAAGGAGACTCACTCGCAAGCGGAAACGAGCTTTGCTACGATTGCTTTCGATGAAACCGATAGGTAAGGCTCTTACCATCGCCGGTTCCGACTCCGGCGCAGGCGCGGGTATTCAGGCGGACTTAAAGACCTTTGCCGCGCTGGGTGTCTACGGCACCTCGGCGCTCACCGCGATCACCGCACAGAATACGGTTGGGGTGACCGCGATCCTGCGCATTGAGCCCTAAAATGGTTGCGGCGCAAATCGACGCGGTGATTACGGATATTGGCGCCCACGCGCTCAAGACCGGCATGCTCGCCAATGCTGCGATCATCGAAATCGTGGCGCAGAAGATTCAGGAGCATCGTCTCAGGAACCTGGTCGTCGATCCTGTGATGGTGGCAACGTCTGGCGATTTATTAATTAAGAAAAACGCCGTGGCGGCTCTGCGCTCGCGGCTGATTCCACTCGCTACCGTGGTCACCCCCAATATTCCAGAGGCCGAACAGCTCACGGGCATGGCGCTGCGCGATGCCGAAGACATTGAAGAATCGGCAAGGCGGATCGTCGCGCATGGGAGCGCGATCCGTAGTCATTAAGGGCGGTCACCGAAGCGGTCCCGCCATTGATCTGTTTTACGACGGCAAGAAATTCACTCCGCTCCACGCGCCGCGCATCCGCACCAAAAACACGCACGGCACGGGCTGCACGTTTTCGGCTGCTATCGCCGCTTATCTGGCTAGAGGGGATAAAGTCGAACCCGCCGTTGTCCTACGCAAAAAAGTACATCACCCGCGCCATCGCCAACGCTTTCGCTGTCGGCTCCGGCCATGGCCCGGTCCATCATTTCCACGCCCTTTGGCGCGTAAAGCGCTGAGTTGTAGCGGCGCGCCCCGCCAATTGAATTGATCTCGTAGACGGCTGCGCGTTGGCGCGGCGAGAATCCTTGTTCCGTTGCTGTCAGTTGTATGGCGGCGCGAAAATCTATTTTCTGCGCTTGTTCCATTTCAGCGACGATACCGCGCGCCGCGGCGACGCGATCCTCGGCTTCGAGAATGGGGCGGCCAACGACGATATAATCGACTCCGGCGCGCACGGCGTCCCCGGGCGTCATCACGCGCTGCTGGTCGTTGCGCTTTGAATCGGCGGGCCGGATGCCGGGAGTGACGATGACGAAGTGGCGCCCGCACGCGTCGCGAATGTCCCCGACTTCCTGGGGCGAGGCCACTACGCCGTCCATGCCGGCCTCTTTGGTCAGGAGCGCCAAACGGACCACCTGGTCCGCGACTTTGCCATCGACGCCGACGCGTTTGAGGTCATCCTGGTTCAAGCTCGTCAGCACCGTCACAGCCAGCATGATAGGTTTGCGGCGTTTTTCCTGGCGGCAAACCCGTTCCACTTCCTTGACCGTCAAGCGCATCATTTCCAAGCTTCCGGATGCATGCACGTTAAACATCTTGACGCCCATGCGCGTTGCTTCGATGGCCGCTTTGGCGACGGTGTTGGGAATATCGTGGAACTTGAGGTCGAGAAAAATTTCACCGCCCAGTTCTTGAATCAACCGGACGGCTTGCGGGCCGGCATGGGTAAACAGCTGCTTGCCGATCTTGAACATGCCCACGTCTCCGGCAAGCAACCGGACCAGCTCCTGCGCCTGATCGAGGCCGTCGATGTCGAGCGCCGCAATCAGCCGCTCGCGCATCGACCCCCGCGCGCGCACCAACTCAAGGTTGGACGCCATACTTCATGCTCCCAACGCTTCGGCGATGAGTTTCCGAATCCGCTGTGCCGCCTCGCCGACGGGTAAATCTTCGCTCTTGCCGTCGCGCCGCCAGCGCAGCTCCACGCACCCTCTTTCGAGTCCTTTCGCGCCCACTGTAACGCGCAGCGGGATGCCGATGAGGTCGGCATCCTTGAACTTGACTCCAGGCCTTTCGTCGCGGTCATCCAAAAGTACCTCGACGCCGCCGTTCTGCAGTTCCTGATACAGTCGGTCGCAAACCTCCTGGAGCGTCTTGTCTTTGTAGTTGATCGGCAGCAGCAAAACATGAAACGGAGCAATGGAAAAAGGCCATATGATGCCGTTGGCGTCGTGGTTCTGCTCGATGGCGGCAGCCACCAACCGGCTGATGCCGATGCCGTAACAGCCCATCTCAATGGACTGTTCCCGCCCCTCGGCGTCGAGATAGGTCGCACCCATGGCCTCGCTGTACTTCTTGCCTAGATAAAAAACCTGTCCCACTTCGATGCCGCGATGGGTTTCCAGCGTGCCGCTCTCGCATCGTGGACAGGGATCGCCGCCCCTGGCCAGCCGCAGATCGGCAAAGGCGGACGGCGTAAAATCGCGCTTCTGGTCGACTTGAATATAATGGGCGTCGGCCTCGTTCGCCCCGCTGGCCGCGCCTTGAATCCCCTGGATCGCCCGATCCGCGACAACTCGAAGTTTCATGCCGATGGGTCCAAGAAACCCCGGCGCTGTTTGCGTCGCAGCGCGCACCGCGGCATCATCGGCCAGCGCAACTTCGCTGCAGCCCAATGCGGCTCTTAGTTTGGTTTCATTGACCTCATGGTCGCCGCGCACAAGCACGGCCACGAGTTCATTCGCGTCGGTTTTATAAACGAGAGTCTTGATGAACCTATGCGCCGGGAGCTTTAGAAACTCCGCCACCTCGGTGACGCTCTTCTTGCCGGGAGTCGCGACCTTCGCCAATTTGGGCGATTCCGCGGACAAGTTACGGCCTGCCGGCAGCCGGTGTCTGATTTCGGCCTTCTCGACGTTGGCGGCGTACTCGCACTTATCGCAGCTCACAATGGCGTCTTCGCCCGACTCCGCCAGCACTTGGAATTCGTGGGATTGGCTGCCGCCGATGGCGCCGGTGTCGGCTTCCACGGGGCGGAATCGCAGACCGAAGCGGGAAAAGATCCGCTTGTAGGTCTGAAACATATTTTCGTATTCGCGCCGGCAATCTTCGATGTCCGCGTGAAAACTGTAGGCGTCCTTCATGATGAATTCGCGGCAACGCATCAAGCCGAAGCGCGGGCGCACTTCATCGCGGAACTTGGTTTGAATCTGATACAGATTAAAGGGCAGTTCGCGGTAGGAACGCACGATTCGACGCACGATATCGGTGATAATTTCCTCGTGGGTCGGGCCGAGACAGAAATCCCTTTCATGCCGGTCCTTAAAACGCAGCAGTTCCTTGCCGTACATTTCCCAGCGGCCGCTTTCCTGCCACAACTCAGCGGGAGAACAGATCGGCATGAGTAATTCCTGCGCTCCGGCGCGGTTCATTTCCTCGCGCACAATCTGTTCGATCTTGCGAATCACTTTCAAAGCGAGGGGAAAATAATCGTAAATGCCCCGGCTGATCTGGCGAATGAAACCGGCGCGCACGAGCAGTTTGTGGCTGACGACCTCGGCGTCCGCCGGATCTTCCTTCAGTGTCGGTATAAGCGTCTTGCTCCAACGCATGGCTTTGTTGTGGAATCGAACTGCTGTCGGGAAAGAAATGGCTCAGGCTTCGACGGCCGATGCCTGTTCCGCCTGTTTTTCAGCGGCGAACTTTTCGACTTCTTCCATGAGCGCGTCGACAATCTGAGTTTCCGGCACCTTGCGAATTACCTCACCCCTTTTGAATATAAGACCGATGCCTTTGCCGCCGGCGACCCCGAGATCGGCGGCGCGCGCTTCGCCAGGACCGTTCACTTCGCAACCCATGACCGCGACGTGGATATTCAAGTTGCTGTAGGGCAACATGCGCTCTTCCACGGCTTTGGCGAGACCGACGAGATCGACGTCAGCGCGGCCACAGGAGGGACAGGCGACAAACGTCATGCCTTCTTTTCTAATTCTAAGCGCTTTGAGAATCTCGATGCCCACGCGCACTTCTTCGACCGGGTCGGCGGCGAGAGAAACGCGAATGGTATCGCCGATGCCGTCGGCGAGTAGTGTTCCCAATCCCACTGCGGACTTAATTGTCCCCACCGTCGGAGTGCCCGCCTCTGTGACACCCAGATGAAAAGGATAATCGACCTTGCCCGCGAGCATGCGGTAGGCCTCGATCATCATCAACGGGTCGGAAGCTTTCAGCGAGATCTTGATTTCGTTGTAGCCCACGTCTTCCAGGATGTGAATGTGGCGCAGACCACTCTCAACCATTCCTTCCGCCGTCGGCCCATCATATTTTTGCAGCAGGTCTTTTTCTAGCGATCCTGCGTTGACGCCGATGCGAATAGGAATTTTCCGTTCCGAGGCGGCCCTGACAACTTCTTCGACGTATTTCCGGGCGCCGATGTTGCCGGGATTGAGCCTGAGTCCGTCGACCCCTTGTTCGACGGCGATGAGCGCCAGTTTATAGTTGAAGTGAATGTCCGCTACCAGCGGAATGCGAATTTTTTTCTTGATCGCGCCGAGCTGTTCCGCTGCCTCGCGCACCGGCACCGCGCAGCGCACGATCTCACAACCCGCGGCTTCCAAGTCCCATATCTGCTGCACGGTGGCGCGGACATCGCGGGTATCGGTTTTGGTCATCGACTGGACGGTGACCGGCGCGTCGCCGCCCACTTTGATCTTGCCCAGCTGGATCTGTCTGGTTTTGCGTCGTTGTATCATGAAGGCACTATAAAGAAGCGGCGGGATATGGTCAATCTGATGGCCGAAGCGGCCACGGTTCAAGGGTTCAATGTTCAAGGCTCAAGGTTTCGGACTCAGAGTGGGATCTTGAACCTGAAGCTCGTATTTCCGAATCTTTGAACCCTGAACTTTGAACGTTGAACCTTGAACTCATTTTCCCTGCTTTGCCGCCACCTTTTCCGCGCCGGCTGGCTTGGGCTCATTTCTATTCTTGCGATCACCCTCGGGAATGATCAGCAACCGGCGATAGGAACCCTGGCCGAGGCTCCTGGTCGTCACCCAGGGATCATCTTGAAGCGCGGAATGAATGATCCGGCGGTCGGCCGCGCTCAGCGCGTCCACCGTCACGGTCTTACGCTGCCGCTTGGCCTTTTCGCCCAATCGGAGCGCCATGTCTTCTAAGGTTCGGCGCCGACGCTCCCGATAATTCTCAACGTCGACGACGATATGGGGTCCCTCACCCCCCGGTCGCTCGCCAGCGATGCGTATGACGAGATATTCCAGCGCTTCCAAGGTTTGGCCTTTGCGGCCGATCAGGAGCGCGTTATTTTCAGCGCGCACATCGAGAACGATCTCATCACCCGTTGCACCGGCCTTGATTTCAACCGTCGCTGCAACGCCCATCAATTTGAGGATTTCCGCCAACGCCGCTTTCGCCTTCTCCGCGGTGGCCGCGACTTCCGCGGCGGTGGCGGGCGGCGGGCTGGTTTCTGATCTTTCATCGCTCGCCCCCTGGGCAACCGCAGGTCTTCTGAGGGTGGCGCGAATCCGCGCCTTTTGGGCGCCGAAGCCAAAGATACCCTTGCGCCCCTCGGACAATATGTCCACTGTCACGTTGTCCCGCTCCACCCCGAGAGTCTTGAGAGCGTTGCTAATAGCGTCGTCAATGGTCTCGCCGTCAGTCTCCACGAAGTCCATAAATCCAACCTTTCTCCCGAGCCTAGCTTTGCCGGTTGATCCAGTACTGCTGGGCGATGGAGAGAATATTGTTGACCAGCCAGTAGATGGTTAAGCCGGCGGGAAACGTTACGAACATGAAGGTAAAAATCAACGGCATCATCAGCATCATTCTTCTCTGGTTCGGATCGCCGGCGCTGGGCGTCATCCATTGCTGGATAAACATGCTGGCGCCCATCAGAATCGTCAGCACCGGAATACCCGCAGGCAAGACAGACGGCCACCAGCCGGGGACTGTAAAGGGCAGCGACTTCCAATCGGGCTGCGAGAGGTCTTTGATCCACATAAACGGCGCATGGCGCAATTCGATAGGCGTGCTGAGGGCATTATAGAGCCCGATAAAAACGGGAAATTGCAACGCCATGGGCAGACATCCACCCAGCGGATTGACGCCGTTGCGGCGGTAGAGTTCCATGATCTCCTTGTTGAGTTTCTCTTTGTCGTCTTTGTGCCGCTCCTTGAGTCGCTCCATCTGCGGCGCCAGCTTTTGCATCTGCTTCATCGATACGAAGCTCTTGTGCGTCAGCGGCGCCATGAGGATCTTGATAAGGATCGTCAGCAAAATGATGTCGATGCCATAGCTGCCGGTGAAGCGATGGGAGAAATGCAGCAAATAGAGCAGCGGCTTCGAGATTAACGCGAAGTAACCGAAGTCGATGGATTTTTCAATGCCTCTGCCCACGGCCTCAAGGATGGAAATCTCCTTGGGACCGGCAAAAAGCGTATAACGCTGAGGCCCGTTGCCAGAAATCGCGCGGAGGCTGGCGACGAGCGCGGGCCCGGCATTAGTCAGCGAGAGTTTATGCTGCGGGCTGCTGTCCGGCAATGCCGCGAAAAAGAAATAAGTGTGGCCGAACCCCGCCCAGGCTATCGTCGCCGCTGAACTCCACGCTCTTGTTCGGTTCCACTGCGTATTCGCGCTTGATCTTGTTGTCCACTAAAGCGATCAAACCTTCGAACGGCGCGTCGGGATTGGGCACGTTGTGATCGCTCTTTTCCGTGAGCAGAATCTCCGGGGTGAGCGCGGCGCCCGCCGGCGATCTTACCGACGCTTCCAACTGGATCTGGTAGCCGGAACCGGAGAAAGTGAACGACTTTGCCGCGCTGGAACCGTCCGGCCCCCGCCCTTCGAATGACAGCGTTCCCTTAGCTGCACCAGTAAGTTTCATGTCACTGCCTGAGACGCCGTAGAGCAGAGTGCCGTCATCAAACGGCGCCGGCGCCGGCCAACTCATACCCAGTGGAAACGGCACGCCAGGCGCGGCAGTGATCAATTCATAGGGCGGGCTCTGGTCGTCCGCGGAGGTCCGATAGTGCTTGAATTTGAAGCTCTTGAGCCGCGCTCCCTGGGTCGTAAAGACCGCTACGTAATCATCGGTGTCAACCGTTAACTCCTTGGCGGATTGAGCGGCGCGCACCGGTGCAGGCACGCTTGGCGCGGACGCCGGCGGGAGTTCAGCTGCAGGCGGCGTGGCCGGCGGGCTCTTCGGCGCTTCCTTTTGCGCTGGCGCCTGCGGCTCCGGCGGCGCGGGATAAAATCGCGACATCCACTCTTGCCAGGCGACGAGGATCAGCAGTGAAAGTAAAATCGCAATGAACGCGCGTTTTTCCATTGGTAACAGCTATCTGACAGGATCGTAACCGCCCGGATGCGCCGGACGGCAGCGCGCCAGCCGGCCAAGTCCAAGCCACCCGCCCCTTAGAATTCCATATTTTCGAATGGCATCTGAAAAGTAAATTGAACAGCTCGGGTGAAACCGGCAAGCTGATGGCAAGAGCGGCGAGACGATCTGGTGATACACCCGGAGCAAAAAAATAAAAATCATGCGCAAAAAAGAAGCCACTATTTCCGCTGGCCCCGACAATCGATCAAGCTCTGGCTCATTTCCTCGGCGATCTCGCGGCATGAAATCTTCGACGCACTGCCCCGGGCAATCACGAGAAAATCTAACCCTGTGCCTAACTCGTGGCGGCGGCGGCGGAAAAACTCGCGCAGGGAACGCTTGATGCGGTTCCGCGCCACCGCGTTGCCCACCTTGCCACTGACGGTGATACCTAGCCTGGTCTCCCCACGGTCATTTTTTCCGCTGACGGTAACGAAATGGGCGGAGTGAATTTTCCTGCCGCTTCGTGAAAGCTTCAGGAATTCAGGGCGTTTTCTCAGGCGGGCCGATTTGGGAAATTTCTCCCTACCCTCGGGCGACATGCGCCGGCTCTCAGCGGCGCGCCCGCTTCGGTGGCACCGAAACCGTCAGCCTCTTCCGCCCCTTTGCCCGGCGCCGCTTCAAGACTTTACGGCCCCCGGGCGTCGCCATTCGGGTAAGGAAACCGTGGGTTCTTTTTCTTCGAATATTGCTTGGTTGATAGGTTCGTTTCATCGCAACATAGCTCCCATGGGTAGAGGCAATCGCCCGGAATTTATTTCAATCATAGTGCCCACGCAATGTCAATTTTGCGGGATTTCGGCCTTGAGCGAGCGGTGCAGCAAGTCGCGCACGGCTGTCGCCGCCTTCTTGCCCTCGTAGAGAACGCAAAACATCTGCTCGACAATGGGCATCTCGACGTGGAGGCGCCGGGCAAGCAAATAAACCGACCTCGTGTTGCGGATGCCTTCTGCCACCGTTTTGGCTCCTGCTATAGTTTCTCGCAGGCTTCGCCCGCTGGCGATGTCGAGGCCCACTTTGCGGTTTCGGCTGAGATCACCGGCGCAGGTGAGAATCAGGTCCCCGAGACCAGGCAGTCCCGCCAATGTCAGTGGCTCCGCGCCCATGCGAACCGCGAGCCGCGTCATTTCCGCCAAACCCCGGGTGATCAAGGCAGCGCGGGCGTTGTGACCGAGTCCCAATCCATCGCTGATACCGGCGGCAATGGCGATGACGTTTTTTACCACCCCGCCCATCTGCACGCCGACGACGTCGCGCGAAGTATATACGCGAAAGTTCTGCGTGCTCAGGGTTTCCTGGACTTCCGCGGCGACCTCCTCGTTATCGGCGGCAACCGTTACCGCCGCGGGTAGACCGCGAGCGACCTCAATAGCGAACGTCGGCCCCGATAAAAACCCGTGGCTGGACTTGCGCGACGCGCCAAATATGTCGCTTAAAACCTCGCCCATTGTCTTGAGGCTCTCTTCCTCTAGCCCCTTGGCGGCGGAAATTATGCGTGCCTGGGCGGCAACATGAGGCGCTGCCGGCGTCATCACTTCGCGCATCGCGTGGGAGGGGACCGCGCAGATTATCAAAAATTTCTCCGCCACGGCCTCCGCGAGCGTCCGCGTGAACTTCACCGCCGGCGGCAGAATGATGCCGCCAAGATATACGGAACTTTCTCGCTTGCGTTGAAGTTCTTGATAGCTGTCCCCGCCATGACACCAAAGGGTCACTTGTTCACCCTTATCAGCGAGCAGTTTCGCCAATGCGATGCCCCACCCCCCAGCGCCGACAACGCCGATGGTCTCACTCATGGCGAAAAAGATCCTTCTCTGGCAGGACTAACCACATGCGGATACGCTTTGAGCGTGCAAACACTCACGCCGTGTTCATTGCGAAAGGCAGGACCTAGTCTTCCCCGTCTTCCTCGGCTGCGCCGTTCTCCCCGTTGGCGTCTTCTTCCTTTTCTGCCAGGCGCGCCAGCGAAACCACCCGCTCCCCCTCTTCGACATCGATCAAATGCACCCCTTGGGTATTGCGGCCGATGACGCGAATGTCCGTGATGCGCAGCCGAATGATCTTGCCTTTGTTGGTGACGAGCATGAGTTGATCCTCTTCGGTGACTTGCTGCACTCCGACCACGCGGCCCGTCTTGTCGGTGGTCTTCATGGTGATAATGCCCTTGCCGCCGCGCGAAGTGATGCGGTACTCATCGGCCTTCGTGCGTTTGCCGAAGCCGTTTTCCGACACGGTCAGAATATCAGCGCCCAGGCTCAATATTTCCATGCTGACCACGCAGTCCCCTTCGTCCAGGCGCATGCCCACCACACCGTAGGCTCCCCGGCCCGTTGGCCGGACCTGCTCTTCCTTGAAGCGAATGTTCTGTCCGTCAGCGGTGGAAAGAATGATCTCCTGTTGCCCATCGGTCAGCCTGACGCCGATCACCTCGTCTTTGTCCTCCAGGGAGATGGCGCGCTTGCCGTTGGCGCGAGGGTTGGAGTATTGCATCAGCTCGGTCTTTTTGATCAGACCCTTTTTGGTCGCGAAGACCACGTAACGGTCCTCTTGAAATTCGCGCACCGAGAGAAACGCCGAGATTCTTTCCCCCGGCTCAAGGCTTAGCAGATTGACGATGGGCTTGCCGCGGGCCGCGCGGCTCGCCTGGGGCAGTTCGTGAACTTTGATCAAGTAGACCTTGCCGATGGTCGTGAAGAACAAGATGTAGGAGTGCATCGACGCGATAAACAGATACTCGACAAAGTCCTCTTCCCTGGTGGTGGTGCCGATTTTTCCCTTGCCGCCGCGCCGCTGCGCGCGGTAGAGGCTCACGGCGTTGCGCTTGATATAGCCCTCGTGGGAGATCGTCACCGCCATGTCTTCGTCGACGATGAGATCTTCGATGGAGATGTCTTCGGCCCGGTTGACGATCTGCGTGCGCCGCTCATCACCGTAGTTTTTCTTGATCTCCTTCAATTCGTCGACGATGATTTTGTAGATTTCCTTCTCATCCGCCAGGATGGCGCGCAGTTTTGCGATCACCTCGACAGTTTCCCGGTGCTCCTGCAAAATCTTATCGCGCTCCAGGCCCGTCAACCTCTGCAAGCGCATATCCAGGATTGCCTGCGCCTGAATTTCGCTCAAGCCGAAATTGGCCATCAAACCGTCCTTGGCCACTTTGGGGTCCTGGGAATTGCGGATCAACGTGATAACGGCGTCCAAGTTATCCAGCGCGATGCGCAAGCCGTCTAAAATATGCAGCCGCTCTTCCGCCTTGCGCAGATCGTAAGCGGTACGCCGGGTCACCACTTCCCGACGGTGGTCGATAAAGCACTTCAGAGCTTCTTTGAGATTGAGAATCTTGGGCCGGCCGTCGACGATAGCGAGCATGTTGATGCCGAAGGAGTCCTGGAGTCCCGTGTGCTTGTAAAGCTGGTTGATAACGATATCGGCCAGCGTATCCCGTTTCAGTTCTACGACGATGCGCATGCCGTCGCGGTCGGATTCATCTCGGATATCGGCGATCCCTTCTATTTTTTTCTCGTTGACCAGCTCGGCGATCTGCTCGATCAGCCGTTTCTTGTTCACCATGTAGGGGATTTCGCTGATGATGATCTGTTCTTTGCCCGTGCGCTTTACCGTTTCGATGAAGGCTTTGCCGCGCATCTGAACAATGCCTTTACCCTCAGTATACGCCTGCACGATGGGCTCTTTGCCGTGAATGAATCCGGCGGTAGGAAAATCCGGGCCTGGGATATGTTTCATCAACTGCCGGATGGTGATATCGGGATTTTCAATCAGCTCCACCAAACCATCGATGATCTCGCGCAAATTGTGCGGCGGAATATTGGTCGCCATGCCGACGGCGATCCCTGCGGAACCGTTGACAAGAAGGTTGGGGATGCGCGACGGCAGGACCGCAGGTTCTTTGAGCGAGTCATCGTAGTTGGCGTTGAAATCGACGGTTTCCTTATCAATATCGGCGAGCATTTCCTCCGCCAGCGGGGTCATGCGAATTTCGGTGTAGCGCATCGCCGCGGCGTTATCGCCATCGATGGAACCAAAATTTCCCTGGCCGTCGACTAATGGGTAGCGCAGGTTAAAATCCTGCGCCATGCGCACGATGGTATCGTAAATCGCCGTGTCGCCGTGGGGATGATACTTACCCATGATATCGCCGACCAAGCGGGCGGATTTTTTATACGGCCGGTCTGGGGTATTGCCCGCGTCGTACATGGCGTAGAGCACCCGGCGGTGCACCGGCTTGAGGCCGTCGCGCACATCGGGCAGCGCCCGGCTGATGATGACGCTCATGGCGTAGTCCATAAAGGACTGGCGCATCTCGTCTTCGATATAGACTGGGATCTTTTGTGATTTTAGCGATGCTTCCATAACGCTTGGGAGGAGTTCAAATCGTTAAAGCCGTTCAAACAGTTCAAAACGTTATCAACGGCTTGCACGTGTTGATCGCTTGAACGTTTGGAACATTTATTTGTGTTTATATGTCGAGATTCTTCACCGTCAGCGCATGTTCTTCGATGAACTTGCGGCGCGGCTCGACTTCATCGCCCATCAGCGTCGAGAATATATCGTTGGCCTCTACCGCGTCTTCAATCCGCACTTGCAAGAGCACGCGAGTCTCAGGGTCCATCGTGGTTTCCCAGAGCTGTCCCGGATTCATTTCGCCCAGCCCTTTGTAGCGTTGGATGTATTGGCCTTTTTTCCCGGCTTCGAGGATATGCTCCGCCAGCTCGCCGAAGGAGCGGAGCTTTGTCGTTTGCTCGCCGTTTTCAACGGCATAGGGCGGCGCCCCGGGGCTCATCAGCTCGCTATGCAGCCGCTTAAGCTCTTTGTACTCGACGCTGTTCAAGAACTCGCGGTCGACCAACGTGCGCAGCCCGGTGCCATTGAATCGCGTTTGGCAGATAAGCTTAAAGCAGCCATGTTCGGCATCTTCTTCCAGCGAACAAGTAAGCGGCGCCTCGTCCGGGGCGACGAGGCCAACGTAGGATTCTAGGTTGGATTGTAATCTCTTGAGCGTGCTTTGATCTTTGAGCGCCTCTTCCGAAAAACCGTCTTCCAGCAGCACTCCCTCGATAACCGCGCGGCTGCGTCTCTTGCGCGCCGCCACCGCCATCAGCTTTTCCCAGCGCAGGACTTTCTTGATGAAGGACTGCAGCGGTTGGCCGACCAAGCCATTGCCCTCAGCCGAAGTCTTGACGCGCATTTCGTCGGTTCCGATCTCGACCAGATAGTCTTCCAGGCCGGTTTCGTCTTTGATATAGCGCTCCTGCTTGCCTCGCTTGACTTTGTAGAGCGGCGGCTGGGCGATAAAAAGATGCCCTCTTTCCACCAACTCCGGCATCTGGCGGTAGAAAAAGGTCAAGAGCAGCGTCCTAATATGCGAACCGTCGACATCGGCGTCGGTCATGATGACGATGCAATGGTAGCGCAGCTTCGACTCATCGTAGTCCTCCTTTATGCCGGTGCCCAAGGCCATAATCATAAGGCGAATTTCCTGAGACGACAGCATCTTATCGAAGCGCGCTTTTTCGACGTTTAAGATTTTCCCTTTGAGCGGCAGAATCGCCTGATTGCGCCGGTCGCGGCCTTGTTTGGCGGAACCGCCGGCGGAATCACCCTCGACCAGATAAAGCTCGCTCAGCGCCGGATCGCGCTCCTGGCAATCAGCCAACTTGCCCGGCAGCGAACCCGAATCCAACGCGCCCTTGCGGCGGGCCAAATCCTTGGCCTTACGTGTCGCCTCGCGCACCCGCGCCGCTTCGACGCCTTTGACGACGATCTTTTTAGCGTCGGTAGGATGTTCGCTGAGATAGCTGCCGAACTTCTCATTGAGTAGAGCCTCGACGATGCCTTTGACTTCGCTATTGCCAAGCTTGGTCTTGGTCTGGCCTTCGAACTGCGGCTCGGGAACTTTGACGCTGATGACCGCGGTCAGCCCTTCACGAACATCCTCACCCTGAAGGTTCTCGTCGTCTTTTTTTAACTGGCCGCTGTTGATGGCATAGTTATTGATGGTGCGCGTGAGCGCCGAGCGAAATCCGATCAGATGGGTGCCGCCCTCCATGGTGTTGATGTTATTGGCGAAGGCGAAAACATTTTCCGTGTAGCCATCGTTCCATTGCATAGCGATTTCGACCTCGACACCGTCTTTTTCCCCCTCGAAGTGCACAACCTTGGGATGTACGGCGGTCTTGGCGCGGTTTAAATGCTCGACAAAGGACATGAGGCCGCCTTTGTAGAAAAACTCGTGCTTTTTCTGCGTGCGTTCGTCTTCAATGGTAATTTTGACGCCGCGGTTGAGAAACGCCAGCTCGCGCAATCTTTGCGACAAAGTATCGAAACTGAATTCGGTAACTTCAAATATTGTTCCATCCGGCTTGAAGGTCACCCGAGTGCCGCGCTCTTTAGACTTGCCGACCTCTTTCAACGGCGCTTGCGGGTCGCCCCGTTTGTAGGATTGCTGGTAGACTTTACCATCGCGTTTGATCTCCACTTCCAAAGTTTCCGACAAGGCGTTGACGACGGAAACGCCAACGCCGTGAAGACCGCCCGAGACTTTATATGAAGCTTTATCGAACTTGCCGCCGGCGTGAAGTTTGGTGAGGACTACCTCGGCGGCGGAAACATTCTCCGTGGAATGAATGTCGACGGGAATACCACGGCCGTTGTCCACTACCGTAACGCTGTTGTCGATATGAATTGTGACTTCGATCTTGTCACAATGTCCCACCAGCGCTTCATCAACGGAATTGTCAACGACTTCGTAAACGAGGTGATGCAAACCGCGCTCGCTGGTGTCGCCGATGTACATTCCGGGCCGTTTGCGCACGGCTTCGAGCCCCTCAAGGACCTTAATATTTTCCGCTTTGTATTCACTTTGCGGGATTTTTGATTCTGCCATATTCTTCCAGTCGCGATCGGGAAAGTTTCCTTGTAAAGTTAGGGGGTTAGAACACTCAGCAAATCTGGTAAATAATAACTGAATTCGAGCCTGAAGTAAAGCCAAAAAACCGTTCTAAATAGGGGATTTTGCGGTGAAAAATTTGCTACGGAAGAACCTTTTCGCGGACTCTTAATCTCGCACGGGAAATACCTCGATAATCTGACTGTATTGACAGCCAGAGGGGTCTAAGGGAAAAAGATACGATGTTAAGCTTTTCGGCCGCGTTCAGGTTCTTGACGTTGGCCAGCGACGCGAGCAAACCTGATGCTAGACGGGCGGGCCTGGGTGTTTTGTGCTTCCCCTTAGCTGGGCTTCTCTTGGGGCTCGTCCTAGTAGTCGTCAACCGTGTAATAGCGCCCTATCTATCAACCGAAATTCTCGCATTGGTCCTGCTAATGATCCTCATCTTGGCCACTGGCGGGCATCATTTGGCCGGAACCCAAGAAACTTTCAATACTTTGCCGAAAACAACCTCGCCCTCGAACTCCGTTGATCACTGGCATATCTACGGGCTAATCGCGGTGTTGTTGGTTGTCTTCTTCAAGGTTCACTCGATTGAAGCCATTGGCGAGAGCCGCGCGTTCAGTCTCTTGCTTACCCCGCTATTGGCGCGTTGGTCCCTGGTGCTTTTCCTATTCGGTTCTACCACTGTCGCTGATGATGCCGTGCGGCGGGTCGCTGAAAGCACGCGGTCTTGGCATCTGGTCGCTGCCACCGTTATGAGCCTGGGCTTTGGTTTTTATATCGCCGGCGCGTCAACGCTTTGGGTTGCTTTATGTCTCTCTCTTTTCGCTCTCCTCGCGCGCAGCTTCCTGCAGCGCCGCGAAGGCGGCATCTCGCTGGCCAATTGCGGCGCGCTCATCGAGATCAGCGAAGCCCTGAGCTTTACGTTGTTTGCGTCTTTGTAATTGGAAGAAAGTTTTTCGCCTGCCGTTCATCTACGCGTCCATCGCGGGCTCGGCACCAATCTATTTCGACGAGTATTCCGGCACTGCTTTTTCAGCCGCCTGGCTATGCTAGGCCAAGCAATCATCTCACTGATGCTTGTGAGCCTCGGCTATCGCCTGTATAAGGTCGCGTCCCAGGACCTCGAGCTAGCCGCTTCCATCGTAGTTCTGAGCACTTTGATATCCGTGGTGACGATCCCCATGGTTTTTTGGTTGATTCTCTAACGGCCCGAGGGCGGCACGACATCAGGACCCATCACGAGAAAATAATCGCTTGACAGTAAACCTTTCGCATTATAATTTCGCTTACACTCAGCTCGAGGTTCAAAGGGAAGTCCGGTGAAAATCCGGCGCGGTCCCGCCACTGTAATGGCCACGAAAGCCGCCATCAAGCCACTGTCCTGAGCACGATCGAAGGATGGGAAGGCGCGGCGAGTAGATAAAAGCCTAAGCCAGGAAACCTGCCGAGAGCATTCTTGACCGGCCTCTCCGGAGAAGAGAGAAAGGTTTCGATATCTTTCCCGAATTCTGCCGAGGCCATTGACCGACGATCATGAGATGGGTCTCTTTCCTAGTTCTATCACTGGCTTTACACGCCGGCGCGCTAGTTTTTCCGGTTTCCTTTGGCGGGCAAAGCCAAGGTGAGATCATGCACGTGACGATTCTGCCCATGGAACAGGAATCGATCAGCGCCGGTGGCCCCGGCGCAAGCAAAAGTCCCGCGCCGCGAAGTGGTTTGCAATCGGCGATGCGCCCCCCGATTAGCGCTCAGCCTAAAGTCGAAGCGAAAGCAACCGCGGATTCACAGCCCCAAACCTTTGCCGCCGAAGCGGCGCCAAAGGCCAGCGAAAGCAACGTTGCGTTCGTTCCGGCCAGCGTAAATTCTGCCGCGACGCATGGCGGCGCGATTTCCGGCTTCACCAGCGACGGTATACATGGCTTCGGCACGGGCAACAGCGGCACCGGCGGCAATGGTTTGGGATCCTCGGGCATCGGCTCCGGGCCGGGCAACGGACAGGGTTCATCGGGCAATGGAGTCGTTCTCTCTCAAGCGCGCTATCGCGACACGCCCAGACCCCAATACCCGGAAAGCGCCCGCCGCGAGGGCCGTGAAGGGCGGGTGCTCCTGCGCGTTCTAGTGGACGATCAAGGCCGAGCAAAATCCGTCGAGATCAATAATAGTTCCGGGAGCGATGCTTTGGACCGCGCGGCCGCCGAGGCGATCCGGCGCTGGCGATTTCATCCGGCGCACCGTGGTGACACGCCCACCGAGAGCTGGGTGAATATCCCGGTGGATTTTCACCTAAAGGATCCAAAGTAGCAGTGAACATTCAGGAGGGTAACGAAGCAAGTATTATCAACCTCGGACGAATGAGGGAAAGGGGTGACTTCGTGAAGGATGAAGGCAAAATGGATGAAAGATTAACTCGATCCTTTATCCCTTGTCCTTTAGCCTTTCCGGGGAATTCCCCTGCTGCCCCGCAACTGTAAGAGCTACGAAAGCCGCAAATAACAGCCACTGCTCCAACTGCATCTGTCAATTGGGTTTTTGAATTTGGTTCAATCCAAAATCGGCACTATTCTGAGCCCAAATCGACGAATGGGAAGGCGCGGTAAGTAGGTTCGATGCTCGAGCCAGGAGACCTCTCCGATCCGCTCTCAATAATTCCCCTTTCGCGGGAAAAGGAGATATTTTATGGTTTTCTTCCGTGTTTTTCTGTTTTTTATCTTGTTTTCAAACTTTTCTTGGGCCGCCGAGCCTGCGCCAACAGAAAGCCTTCCTCCAGTCGTCGTGACGGCCACACGCACGGAAGTTCCTCTCAATCAGCTGACAACTTCTTTGACCGTAATCACCGCTGAAGACATTCGCGAGCGGCAAGCCGAACTGGTATCGGAGGTCCTGCGCGACGTCGCGGGCGTCAATGTCGTTCAAACGGGGTCCATGGGCACGGAGACTTTTGTTTTCATCCGCGGCTCCGCACCAAATCAGGTGCTGGTTTTGATCGACGGCGTCGAAATCAACAGCACGACTCACGGGTGCCTTTGACTTCGCTAACCTGACGACCGAAAGCATCGAGCGCATCGAAATCCTCCGCGGCGCCGGTGGGACTCTTTACGGCTCTCAAGCTATCGGCGGCGTGATCAATATCTTCACCAAAAGAGGCCAGGGACCGTTGAATGTGGGCGTCTCCGCCCAGGGCGGCAATGGCTGGACGAACCGCCAAGTTGCGACCGTCAGAGGGGGTTTAGGAGACCTCGGCTATTCCTTCAGCTTAGGCCACTTGGCGAGCGACGGCTTTCGCAGTGTCAATGACGATTATCGCAACCTCTCGACGTCGGCGCGGCTGGACTATCAAGTGACTGAGAATGCCAGCCTCAAGGGAATCTTTCATTTCATCAAGAGCGATGCGGGCTTATTCAATAACAACAACTTCGCATCCCAGCCCGATCCCAACGCTCGTCAAGCGACTACCCAATACGTGACCAAACTCGAATGGGAGCAGAAAATATTCCGCAACTGGGATTACCGCATCTCGGGATCGATGTTCAAAGAAAACGACAAGTTCAGCGACGACGTCGACGCCTGCGTCTTTTTCGGCTTCCCCTGCGATTCGCCGACCACTGACCGTTTTCGCCCGCTCACCATATACCGGCGAATTTCAAACCAACTACCGCTTTGAGGACTGGGGCACAACAACATTCGGCACCCAATACAATCGGCAGATCGGCCAGCACCAGCGGTGGAATCGATGAAGCCATCGGCAATGTCGGCTACTACCTGCAACAACAATTTCAGTTTTTTGACCGCCGGCTGATCGCGATTCCCGGGAATTCGTCTGGACGATAATCAAGAGTTCGGCACCGCCTGGACGCCTTCGTTCTCGGCCGCCTATCTTATTCAAGGAAATCGGCACCAAATTGAAAGGAGGCTATGCCAAAGGCTTTAGAGCGCCGAACTTGAACGAGCTGTTCTTCCCTCCGGCCTTCGGTTGCCCCGCTTTCGGTAATCCAGACCTCGGTCCCGAGAGAAGTTGGGAAATAAACTTCGGCGTCGAGCAGAATCTCCTTGCTGAGCGGATCAAAATAGGTGGAAACTATTTCCATCGCGAGGTGAAAGACCTGATCGAAGCAAGTCCCATCCCCGGGGACCCATTGGGTTGCTTCCGCGCCGAGAACGTGGGGCGCGCCCGGTTTGACGGCGTGGAATTGACTTTGGGAATAAAACTCTTCGAGGGGCTCACCTTGAACGCCAATTACACCTATCTCGACTGGGATACCGCCGATGGGACGCTACGGCGCCGGCCGCACAATAGCGGCAACGTGATCCTGAACTATCTGCAGGATGCTTTGAACGTAAATCTCATCGTCAACATCGTTGGGCGCCGTGACGATTTTCGTGCCGCCTCGCCGTTTGGCGACACGGTCGAGGCAGGATATGGCACTGTCGACCTCGCATCATCCTACAAGCTTCCGTGGCGTATGCCCCTTGTCAAGGAACTAAGCCTGATCGGCAGAATCCAGAACTTGTTCAACAAAAATTACGATCAAGCGAACGGTTTTCGCGCCCCGCCGCTAAACTTTTTGCTCGGCTTTCGCGCTACTTTTGGCGGTTGACTTTCACCTAACCGTACGGACGAAAAACCTTTGAGGAACAGATGATCGCAGTTACGGTGACCGTCGATTTTGGACCTGCAGACCAGCGGCCGATCGAAAAGACCGTCACCGTTCCTGAAAAGAGCACGGTGCTTGAAGCCTTGATGATATCGGTTCCCGTAAGGACGTCGCCAAAATACGGCATGGAGCACTTTGTCGAGGAGATTGACGGCATTAAGAACGATTTTGCGCGCGACCGCGGTTGGCATTTCGAAGTCAACGGCTATCGCTCCAATGTTCCCGCTGAACGATATCTCGTCAAAAAAGGCGATTGGGTTAAATGGCTGTATCTTAACTCGGCGTGCAAGTCATTATAGCGGGATTTAAACGATGAGCGTGAATACACTTTCACGGTTTTCCGAACCGATCGTGCCGCCAAAGCGCATCGTCTGTCTGACCCAGGAAACCGTTTGTAAAGTTCGCGGCAGCTAACGCAACGACGGCCGGAGAAATCTGTGAGCATAACGGTTAAAAGCCGTAGCAGCATCCGCAACTACTTGAAGCCATCTGCCCGTGACTCCGAGAGACGACGGCGAAACCGCTGCTGCGGCGCCATTGACGAATTGATCTCGCAGATGGGCTTTGCCCGCTCTATCTGCCCGGATAGGGAAGTGCGCGAACGCATCAAGGCATTGCAACTGCATCTATATAGAGTCGGGGCGGTCGTCGCCGCGCCGCCTGGAGCGAAAAAGCTGGCAAGGAAAATCTCCCCGGCGCTGATGGACGCCCTGGAAGCAGAAATCCATCGCGTCAAGTGCGTGCCTGGTGTCCTTCGCGACGGGTCATTGTTTTGGGAATTACCGGCGGCGGCGGCTCTGGACATCGCTCGAACCATCAGCCGTCGCGCCGAGCGAGGCGCCAGAAGGCTAATAGATGAAGGCGAATCAAACGACAACTTTATCCCCCACTACTTCAATCGTTTGGCGGATCTGTTGTGGCTGTTGGGACGGCTGTTAGAATCGCGTTGGAGCGTCGATTCGTAGCCGCGGCCACAAAGTAGTTGCTGCGCACGACGATCGTGGGCCGGTGATCATAGTTGGTAAAGAGAAAGAGTAGATGAGCAATCGAGCACTGATGATCCTCGGAACCGGGTCACACGTCGGAAAGTCGATTCTCACCGCGGGTCTCGGCCGTGTCTTTGCCGATGCTGGCTATCGCGTCGCGCCTTTCAAGGCGCAGAATATGTCGCTCAATTCCGCCGCGACGCCGGACGGAGGCGAGATCGGCCGGGCGCAGGCGCTGCAAGCAGAAGCATGTCGGGCCGTTCCGTGCGTGGAGATGAATCCCGTCCTGCTCAAGCCTTCCACCGACACCGGTGCGCAGGTGATCCTGTTGGGAAAGATTTGGGGGCAAGTCACGGCGGCGGATTATCATACGCGAAGGGTCGAGCAGCTCTTTCCCGAGGTACTCGAGGCATATAAGCGCCTCGCGGCGCGTCACGATCTAATGGTGCTCGAGGGCGCTGGCTCGCCGGCGGAGATAAACCTGCGGGAGCACGATATTGTGAACATGCGCATGGCCCATGCCGCCGATGCCGCTTGCTTGCTGGTCGGAGACATTGACCGCGGTGGAGTTTTCGCTTCGCTGTTGGGCACCCTGGAGCTGCTCGAGCCCGAAGATCGCGCCCGTATCCGCGGCTTTGTGATCAATAAATTTCGCGGCGATGAGTCGCTCTTGCGGCCGGGCATCGCGACCATCGAGCAGCGCCTCGGCTTGCCTTGCGTCGGCATCGTGCCCTATCTTCCCGATCTCGGTCTCGATGAAGAGGACGGCGTTGCCTTGGAAGACCGCCCTTCAGCGGCACGCCGCTGGAAAATTCGCGAAATCGGGCCGGCGCGGCGACTTCGCATCGGGGTCATCGTTCTACCGCATATGGCGAATTTCACTGACTTCGATGGTCTGGCTTTGGAGCCGTCGGTGTCCCTTGCCTTTCTCGAACACCCCGAGGAAATGGCCGCAGCCGATCTACTCGTCTTGCCCGGCAGCAAGCAAACCGCTTGACGATCTGGAATGGCTTGACCGTCGAGGTTTTGCCTGGAGGCTTCGCCAGCTCTGTGACAGCGGCATTCCCCTCATCGGTATCTGCGGCGGTTTTCAGATGCTTGGCAGTTCCATCGAAGATCCCCATGGGATCGAGAACCAAGGAGAACCGTCGAGCCGAAAGGGACTCGGCTTCCTGCCTGTGCGAACCGTATTGCATGCCGAGAAGACCGTGCGTCGCGTCCAAGGTTCCCTGCGATCGGAATTTCTTGGCCTCAGCCCCCGTCCGGAAATCCGTTTCCAAGGCTATGAAATCCACGTAGGCGAAACTTTCTATGAGCCGGGATCTCGCCCTGTTGCGGATATTGTGCGCCAAGGAATTCCCGGCTCCGTTCCAGATGGTGCCGTGAGCGCATCAGGCCGCGTGCTGGGCACCTACGTGCACGGCTTCTTCGACAACGACGACTTTCGCCATTCGTTTCTTGCAGCCGCGCGCAGGGCCGTGGATCTCGCTCCCGCCGAAACCTGGGTTAATGTCGCGGCAGAACACGAAGCGCGCATCGACCGCCTGGCGGATCATCTCAGAAAATCGCTGGATATCGATCTAATCCGGAGTTGGATTACCGCGCTACCGGAACGGTAGACTGAATCATAAGCAGCAAGGACCATGCGACCTTTGCCCGCATTCGTCGTTGCCGGCTCGAACCCCGAGTTTGCCCGAGGTTTCGTCGCCGCGTGTAGAGGTTCTGCATAATCGCGGCAATGGAAGCGTCGACTATGAATTCATCGTTTAGTGTTCGCCAGGAGCAGGAATCCCTGATTGTGAGTTTCGCTTCGCCTGTGCGCACTTTGAGCTGGGCGGTTTTAAACGGCGGATTCTGTCACGCCCGCCACGTCATCAATCACCACGTGGACGGCAAGAATCCCTTGTTCTGCGCCCAACCCGGTCCATGGCTCGAGCGCGCGGCTGCTGAATTAGGACTTCGAGGAAAAATCGTCGCGATGGCCACCGCCGTGGAGATGAGGCATACGGTCCAAGTTTCAATGATCGGTGGCGCGGCACGGGTCAACTGCTTTACTACGGTGGGTTGCGGCAACGCTCTTTCCGTGGGAGACCCGGCCTCTATGATGCTTGAGGAACCGGCGCCAGCGCTTCATACCATCAATATGATATTGACGGTTCAACCGGGACTTGCGGATGAAGCCATGGTGGAAGCGGTACAGATCGCCACGGAGGGACGCGTGCGGGCGCTCTACGAGAAAGGCATCAAGAGTTGCCGATCCGGTCTGCTTGCCACCGGCACGGGCACCGATTGTATCGCTGTGGTTTCGCTCGGCGGCAATCCTGTGCGCTATTGCGGTAAGCACACTCAGCTGGGCGAGCTGATTGGCATGGCGGCATACAGCGCCGTGAAAAAGGGACTTCTGTAAGGTACAACGACTAGCGGCGTTGCCTCCGATTGAAGATTATCCATGGACTGGCAATATCTCCTAAACTCCTCGGCGGCGCTGTTGATCGGTGCCTTCGTTTTGGATCTCGCCGTCGGCGATCCGCGCTGGCTGCCCCATCCCGTGGTCTTGATGGGCAAAGTTATCGCTCATGGCGAACGGCTTTTGCGAAGCGGCAACGCCCGCCGCGATTTTCTGGCGGGCATGACGCTATCGCTCTTCTTAGTTACGCTATCAGCAGCGGTAACGTTGGGGCTAGTTGCTCTGTTTAACTCACTGCCTCCATGGCTTTCATTCACCGCCACCGCGGCGCTGGCTTCTGCAACTCTGGCAACACGCGGACTGCTCGACGCCGTAAAACTCATCGAAGCGCCTCTGCGCGCGGCAAACCTGCCCGAGGCGCGCCGGCAATTGTCGCATATCGTCGGCCGCGAGACTTCCCGCTTGAATCAAGACAAAGTGCTGCGCGCCGGCTTGGAATCCTTGGCCGAGAGCACCTGCGACGGCGTCGTGGCGCCGCTTTTTTATCTTTTCCTCGGTGGCGTGCCGTTGGCGATGGCTTACAAAGCAGCCAGCACGCTTGACTCCATGATTGGCTATCGCACCGAACGGTATCTTTACTTTGGCAAGTTTGCCGCGCGCCTGGACGATGTGCTAAATTTCGTCCCCGCGCGTTTGACCGCTCTGTTCATCGTTGGCGCGGCGCTGGCGCTGCGTCTGGATCCATTGCGCGCCTTACGCACCCTATGGCGTGATCACGCCAACCACTTGAGTCCCAACGCCGGCTATCCCGAGGCGGCGCTGGCCGGCGCCTTCGGCATCCGGCTCGGTGGTCCAAGCATTTACTTCGGCAACGAGATCAATAAGCCTTATATGGGCGACGACTTGACACCGGTTAGAATCGAGATGTTGAAGGAGGGACGCGCGTTATGTCTGGTCACGGTGATTCTCTCGCTCGTGACTTTTGCGCTGTTGTCGGCGGCGCGCGCCTAGCGCCGCGGCTCGATCGAGAACACGGCGGCGATGTCGATCGCTGGGCGCGGAGCGCCGGCATCGAAGCCGGCGAAATTATCGATTTCAGCGCCAGCATCAACCCATTAGGCCCGCCGGCGGCGGCGCGCAAAGTTTTCATTAAGAGCTATGGCGAAGCCCTGCGCTATCCCGATCCTTACGGAGAGCATCTAAAAGAGGCTTTGGCAAAGCACCATGAGATGAAACCCGCGGAGATCTTGGTCGGCAACGGCTCGACGCAGCTCATCTATCTGTTGTGCGCGGCTCTGCGGCCGCGCAAAGCGTTAGTCGTCGGTCCGGCATTTTCCGAATACGCCAATGCGCTGGCGCTTGCCGGCGCGAGCATCCGCGATCTTTCTCTCACAGCCGACGAAGGCTTTCTGTTTTCGATGGATCGGTTCATGGCGGCATGGGAAAAAGATTGCAACATCGTCTTTCTCGCCACGCCCAACAGCGTGACCGGCCAGTTGGTTCCGAAAACGGCAATGGAAAAAATCGCTCATGCCGCCTTTGCTAAAAAGAGTTTGATTGTCGTCGACGAGGCGTTCATCGACTTTGTCGAGAATGAATCCATCAAAGCGTTGGTTCGACAAAATCCCTATCTGCTCGTATTGCGTTCCCTTACCAAGTACTACGCCTTGCCGGGTCTTCGTCTCGGCTATCTTCTCGGCGAAACGCGCCGAATCGCGCAGCTTGCCGCCTATCAGGAGCCCTGGTCCGTCAACGCCCCGGCTCTGAACGTGGCAGTAGCGTGCCTCAAGGACGCGCGGTTCACGACCCAGACAGACCACTGGCTAGCAAAGGAGCGGGCGTTTATATCGAAACACCTGGCGGCGCTCGACGGATTTCATCCCATGCCGTCGCAAACCAATTTTTTGCTCGTCAAAATCGGCAAGTCCAGTGGTGACGCGTTGCAGCTCCGCTCTTTTCTCCTGGGCAAGAAGATACTCATCCGCGCCTGCGATTCCTTTGCCGGTCTCGGCCGCGCGTATTTTCGCGTCGCGGTGCGACGGCGAAGAGACAACCGCCGGCTGCTCACGGCACTTAAGGAATGGCGGGCGTCATGCGGCGGATAGTGTGATGGCCACGCAGATTATATTGATCACCGGCGGCGCGCGCTCGGGAAAAAGTATCTACGCCGAACAACGTGCCGCAGCATTAGGTTCCCGCCGCCTCTACGTCGCCACTGCAGAACCCAAAGACGAAGAAATGACCCGACGTATCAGCGAACACAAAAGCAGGCGCGGCAAGGAGTGGGCGACTATTGAAGAACCTTTTGAATTGGCCGAAGCGCTTCTGGCGCAGCGCGGTCGAACCGATTGCACCCTGGTAGATTGCCTGACCCTTTGGCTTAGCAACCTCCTGCTGCGGCGAGACGGGAAATATGCCGTCCGGAAAGTTGAAGAGCTGATTGAAACATTGCCGCAGTTGGATTTTCACCTCGTTTTGGTCACCAACGAGGTCGGCTGGGGCATCGTGCCGGATAATATGCTGGCGCGTCAGTTTCGCGACCTGACGGGTTGGGCCAATCAGCAGTTCGCCGCAGCGGCGAATGAAGTCGTCCTCACGGTTGCCGGCGTTCCGATGATCGTCAAGAAGGAAATTGGATGACCCTGAGCGAGACCTTGAAGCATATTAAGCCGTTGGATCGCTCCAGCGAGTCCGCCGCGCAAGAGCGCTTGGACTCCCTGACCAAGCCGCATGGAAGCCTGGGAAAATTGGAAGAGCTGGCGCGCCGCGTTGCCGTCATTCAGGGAAAAGTTCCGCCGCGGCTTGGGCGGAAACTTTTGTTCGTCTTTGCGGCGGACCACGGCATCGCGCAGGAAGGCGTCAGCGCATACCCTAAAGAGGTCACAGCCCAGATGACCCACAATCTTATTAACGGAGGAGCTGCGATCAACGTTATGGCGCGCCACTACGGTGTCGACACGGAAGTCGTGGATGTCGGCGTGGACTACGAATTCGGCGAACTGCGCGGTTTGCGCAACTGCAAGGTGCGTCGCGGCACGGCAAACTTCGCCCGTGGACCGGCGATGACGCGCCATGAGGCCGAACGCTCGGTAGAGTTGGGTATTCAACTCGCCCGAGAAGCGGCCCCCGGAAATATCTTTCTGCTCGGCGCCGGTGACATGGGCATCGGTAATACCAGCAGCGCGGCGGCCATACTTTGCGCTTTGACAGGCGCCGCGCCCGCCGCCGCTGTCGGCCGGGGCACGGGCATCGACGACGCGACTCTGGATAGAAAGATCGCCGCCGTCGAAAAAGGGCTCGATCTAAACCGGCCCGACGCCAATGATCCCCTGGACGTTCTCGCCAAAGTCGGCGGCTTGGAAATCGGCGCCATCACCGGAGTGATTTTAGGCGCGGCCGCGTTTCGCATGCCGATGGTGCTGGATGGTTTTATCTCCGGCGCCGCGGCGCTTCTCGCGCAACGATTTTGTCCCTACGTTCGGGACGTCCTCTTCGCCTCCCACCTTTCAGCGGAAAGCGGTCACGGCTTAATACTGGACGATCTCAAGCTCGCGCCTCTCTTGGATTTGGCGATGCGCCTCGGCGAGGGAACCGGCGCTTGTTTGCTCATGGGCTTGATCGAAACAGCGGTGAAGATCATGGGCGAAATGGCCACCTTCGCATCCGCTGGCGTGAAGGAAAAGACTACGTGAATTCCTTTTTCGCGGCGCTTCAGTTTTTGACCATCTTTCCCTGGCCGAAGCGCATGGAGCGCTCGGCTCGACGAAGTGGGACCGCTCGGTAATTTTCTTTCCCGTCATTGGCTTCTTATTGGGCTTGATCCTAGTGCTGGTGAATGTCTTGCTGGAGCCGTTTGCAAGCCCAGTGCTGTCGAGCGTGGCGCTGGTAACTTTGCTAGCCCTGCTGACACGCGGCCTTCACCTGGACGGCCTCGGCGATACTTTTGACGGCCTGGGCGCCGGCGGCGACCGGGAACGCATTCTCCGCGTCATGGATGACAGTCACATCGGTACCTTTGGTCTGATCGCGATTGTCCTTTTGCTGTTTTTTAAAATCCACGCCATCGAGAGCATCGGCGGCGATCGCTGGCGTGGACTCCTGGCAGCGCCGGTTTTGGGCCGTTGGGCGATGGTGCTGTTGGGTTACCGCTCACTCGCCGCAAAACCGGGACTGGGTTCGACCTTAATCGATCACCTGGACACCAAACATTTTCTCTTCGCAACCTTGATCGCCCTCCTTTTGGTCGCGGCGGTCTTGCATGGCGTCGGCATCGCCATGATGGTCTGGGTCGCCGTCTTCACTATCGTGAGCAAGAACTTTTTTCACCGCCGTTTAGGGGGCGTGACCGGCGATATTTTCGGCGCCGTCGGAGAATTGAGCGAAACCTCAGTATTTGTCATGTTGGCGCTGGGATCGCGATGAATCCTTCGCAGCGAATCATCACGGTTTGTTTGTCGGTTGCGAGCCTGATCGTTGCGTGCGCGCTTGACGTACTGGCCCAGCCAGCCGCCGCGCCTCGCCCTACAAGAATCGTTTCCCTGGCCCCCAGTGTGACCGAAACGCTATATGCGCTCGGCTTTGGCGATCGCCTGGTCGGCGTAACGACCTATTGCGACTATCCTGCTGAAGCGCAGAAGGTTCCCAAGATCGGCGGCTTTATGAGTCCCAGTCTTGAAGCGATCGTCGCAAAACAGCCGGACTTCGTGATCGGCGTCAGCAGCGCCACCGACCCGGTGAAGGCGAGAGAGATGGAACGCCTCGGTCTTAAAGTGACTTTGATTTCACTCGCGAGTGTGAGCGACATTTTGAATTCCATTAAGAGCATCGCCCGTTTGTTGGGAAGTCCGCAAGCAGGGGAAAAACTCGTTCGCAAAATTACCCTGCAATTCGACGAAGTAAAGAAACGCGTGGCGCCCGCGCCGCGCCGCTCCGTTCTATTGGCGGTAGGACTTCGGCCCCTGGTGGCAGTCGGAGGAAAAAATTTTATCGACGAGCTCATTACTTTGGCCGGCGGTAAAAACATTGCCGGCAACGCCGCTCAACCCTGGCTCAATCTGCCTGATGAGTACGTTGTCGCCAAAGCACCGCAGGTCATCATCGAGGCCGGAATGGGATCGGAGCGCGGACCATCGGGCAAAAACTGGTCGGATCTCGCGTCCATTCCCGCAGTGAAGGAGCGGCGGGTTTATGCCTACCAGTCAGACAAAATCCTGCGCCCTGGGCCGCGCATCGGCGAAGGGCTGGAAGAAATCGCCCGCCTCGTTCATCCGGAGTGCTTCGCGGAATCAAAACGCGGACCTAGTGAAGGAATTGGCTGTGAAAGTTCTCGACCGTAGTAAGATGCTTTGGGTCAACGGCATCCTGCTGGCGCTATTGGTTATCTCCGTCATCGGTTGCGCTTTGCTCGGGCCGGTGCGTCTCGATTTCTCGCAGGCTTTGCAAAATATCTTTGCCGCGAATCCGGACGCGGAAATTCTTTATCGCGCGCGTCTGCCGCGTGTCCTACTGGGAGTCGCCATCGGCGGCGGCATGGCGGCCTGCGGCGTTGTGCTCCAGGCCTTACTCGGTAACCCGCTTGCCTGTCCGCAGATGCTTGGCGTATCCGGAGGCGCCTCCTTGGGCGGAGTCCTGGGGCTTGTCTTTTTCCCCCACTGGCTCCTGCCGATGGGAGGGGGACTGCTCGGGGAAATCTCCTGGGTGCCGTTGGCAGCGTTTCTCGGTGCGCTATTAAGCATGATGCTGGTTTACCGCTTCTCATTATTCCACGGGCGCCTTCACCCTTATCACCTGCTGCTGTCCGGCGTCATTTTCAATTCATTCATCGCCGCCGTGATCATGTTTTTGAATTCTATCGTAGATTTCTATCAGGCCCAGGGACTGCTTTTCTGGCTCATGGGCAGCCTTTCGACCCGCGCTTATCTCACCGTCGCTTTTATCTGGGCCTACATCATTTTCGGCTTTCTCTGGCTGTGGGCGAAGGGTCTTTCACTGAATTTGATCACCTTGGGCGAGGAAGCGGCAATGCAATTGGGCGTCGAAACCGGCGCGCTCCAGCGCCAGATTTTCATCGCTTCGTCGTTGATGATCGGCGCCATGGTTTCAGTGAGCGGCATGATCGGGTTCGTTGGGCTGATGGTCCCGCATGTGATGCGCCTCATCGTCGGCAGCGATCACCGGCTCTTGCTGCCGGCATCTTTTCTGGCCGGCGGGATTTTCTTGGCTTGGGCGGACACGCTTGCGCGCATCTTACTGGCGCCCGCTGAGCTGCCCGTGGGTATCGTCACCGCTTTCTTTGGCGGCCCCTTTTTCCTCTTTCTTCTCTACCGCGAGGGCACGAGAAAGTTGGCTATGTGAATCCAGCCATCGAGACCTGCGAACTGTACTTCGCATACAAAGACCGCGCGGTGCTCCGCGGCGTCCTGCTTTCCATTGAACGCGGCGAAATGGTCGGTATTCTCGGACCCAACGGCTCGGGGAAAACGACTCTCATCAGAATTCTCTCGGCGGTCCTGAACGGGCAAGGCGAAGTCAAACTAAACGGTCGACCCATTGAAACCTACGGCAGACGGGAGCTGAGCAGGCTTTTTGCCGTGGTGCCGCAAGAAAGCCGCGTCAGTTTTCCATTACACCGTAGCGGAAATCGTCATGATGGGAAGAGCCAGCTATCATAGTCCCTTCGCCCTCGAGGGGAAAAAAGACCTCGAAGTCGCCCGCGCGAGCATGGAGTTGACCGATTCCCTATCGCTCTCGCACCGCTATCTCCATGAGTTGAGCGGCGGAGAGAAACAACGCGTGATGATCGCCCGCGCCCTGGCGCAGGAACCGGAAATTCTTTTGCTGGACGAGCCGTCGGCCTTTCTCGACCTCAAACATCAGGTCCAGGTCTTTGAGCTTCTGCGGCGGCTCAACCGCGAGCGCGGCCTGACCATCGTCGCCGCGCTGCATGACGTCAATCTTGCGGCGCTCTTTTTTCCTCGGCTGGCGATGCTTCGGGACGGAAAAATCTATCGCGACGGATCGCCCCGCGAAGTCCTGACCGAGAAAACAATCGAGGAAGTTTACGACATCCGGGTTCGAGTTGAACTAGACCCTTCCGGCGAAAAACCGCAAGTATTCATTAGCCCGTCTTGGTAAAGCTAGATAGACGAATCCACTTCGCGGGCGGGGTTTACACAGAATGAACTAACGATTCGCCTTCCGATACCCCAGCGCGTCCTGGGCGATGATCATCTTTTGCACGTTCGTCGAGCCTTCGACGATCTGGTACGACTTGGCGTCGCGGTAGTAGCGCTCCACCGGAAACTCGGTGGAATAACCGTAAGCGCCGAGGATTTTCATCGCGGCGTCCGCGGCGAAGTTGGCGGCTTCCGCCGCGCTGTATTTACCGATAGACGTCTCCAAATTGTTTGGCTTCTTCTGATCCGCTAGCCACGCGGCCCGGTAAACCAGCAGCCGCGCCGCTTCTTCGTGGGCGATCATCTGCGCGATCAGATCCTGGTTCATCTGAAACTCGCCGATCTTCTGGCCGAATTGCACCCGCTGATTGCAATAGCTTACCGCCGCTTCTTTGGCGGCTCGGGCCACGCCGAGAGCGCCAGCAGCGCAGTTGAGCCGCGTTTGATTGAGTTGCCACATACAGATTTTAAAACCGTCGCCCTCGTTGCCGAGCCGGTTCGCCGCGGGGATGCGAAAGTTCTCGAAGGTCAATTCGCCGATCGGCGAGCAGCGGGCGCCCATGGTTTCCAGAGTCTTGCGGCTCAATCCCGGTTGCTTCAACTCGGCGTAAAATGCCGACATACCGCGATGTTTCTGGGACCGGTCTGTATACGCATAGACCAGTCCGCCGGTCGTCACCGGCCCGTTGGAGATCCAGAGTCTTGCTACCGTTAAGCAAATAGTCGTCGCCGTCTTTCGTCGCGGTTGTGCGCAGCGCCGCGACATCCGACCCGGCATCGGGTTCGGTGATCGCGAAGCACCCGATGGTGTCGCCCGACACCAGCCCTGGAATGAACTTCTTCTTCTGTTCCTCTGTGCCGAATTGAAGGAGAGTAATCGCGGGACCGATCTGCATATTGATCGCCACGCGCATGGCGCTGTGCGCCCGGGCAATTTCTTCGGTAATCAGCACCATGGCGAGAAACCCGAGATCATTGCCGCCATAAGTTTCCGGAATCATAGTGCCGTAGAAACCCAACTGGCCCATCTCTTTGACGAGGTCGCCGCGAAAGTTTTTTTCCTTGTCGTCCTTGGCCGCGGTCGGCGCGATCTCTTTTTCGGCAAAGTCCCGCGCCAAGTCGCGCACCGCAACTAACTCTTCTGATAATCCAAAATCCATCCTTCCTCCATCAGGAGGCTAGAGGCATGAGGCGCGAGAAAGATTTCTGACTCACGCCTTCCGCCTCACTCCTTCTTAAGTAGTTCGCGGGCAATCACCAGTTTCTGAATCTCCGACGTGCCTTCGTAAATTCGCAGCGCGCGGATATCGCGGTAGAGCCGTTCCATAATGTTGCCGGCCACTACTCCCGCGCCGCCGTGAATTTGCAGGGCCTGGTCGATGATCCTCTGGGCGGCTTCGGTGGCATAGAGTTTCGCCATCGATGACTGACGTTTCGCATCCGGACTGGCGCAATCGTGCGACCAGGCCGCCTGATACACCAACAGCCGCGCGGCTTCTAATTCAGTTGCCATGTCTGCGAGTTTGAACTGGATGCCCTGAAATTCACCGATGGCTCGACCGAACTGCCGCCGCTCCCGGCTATAACGAACCGCTTCCTCCAGCGCCCGCTGCGCCATTCCCACCGCCGCTGCCCCCACCGTGCAGCGCAAGACATCCAATGTGCCATAGGCGATGCTAAGCCCTTCGTCCTCCCCGCCCAACAACGAATCGGCGGCGACTACGCAGTTCTCGAAGGCAATCACGCCAATGGGATGAGGTGACATCACCGCGGTTTTTTCTTTCACGATCAAACCCTGGACGTCGGCATCGACGATAAACGCGCTGATCCCCTTGGCCTTCTTCTCAGGGTCGGTGGTCGCGAACACGATATAGTAATCGGCGATGCCCGCATTGGAGATAAAGCGCTTGGTTCCACTCAGCGAATAGTTGCCATCTCGCTTGATGGCTCGGGTCTGTAACGAGGCTACGTCCGATCCTGCTTCCGGTTCGGTCAATGCAAACGCCGCAATGGTTTCGCCGGTCGTTATTCTCGGCAGATAGCGGCGCTTTTGTTCGTCGCTGCCCGCCAACGTGACGGGATAACTGCCGAGCGCTTGCAAGGCGAACATGGTGTCGGCCAATGCCGAACCCCGCGCCAATTCTTCCCGCAGAATGCAAAGATTGCGCGCCTCGACACGCGCATGCTTGCCGCCAAACTCGCCGGGAACCGTAAACCGTAGGAACTCTTCTTTGCCGAGTTGTTGCACCAACTGACGAGCTATTTCTTCAACGTCGCCCGATACTCCGGCTGTCAATAGATGTGCATCCACCCAGGCGCGCGCCCGGGAACGCAGGGAGGAATGATCTTTGTCGAAAAAGGGCAGCATGGCACGCACCATTACTGTAAATTATGCGATTCAGACCGGCGTTTCCTGGAGATCGGCGATGTCACGCCAGAGAATCAAGCCATGACCGCGCCACCATCGATGTTGATCCCTTGTCCGGTGATACCGGCGCTTTTTTCACCGGCCAGGAGCAAGGCCAACGAGGCCACTTCTTCAGGCTCGATCAAGCGGTTTTGTGGCGCGCTGGCGGCGAAGAGCGCAAGAATATCTTCGACCTTTTTGCCAGTTCGTTCGGCCATGCGCCGGGCGTTATCTCGAGTCCGCTCGTCGTTCAGGTAGCCTGGACAGATGGCGTTCACGGTGACGCCGCGTCGCGCCGTTTCCAGCGCCAAGGACCGCGTCAGTCCCAACACGCCATGCTTCGAGGCGGTGTAGGCGGTCACAAAGGGGTATCCGACCTTGGCTGTGGTCGATGCGATATTAGTGATGCGGCCCCAGCCCGATTGCATCATGCCGGCGAGAAATACCTTGCTACAATTATAAGCGCCGGTGAGATTAGTTTTAAGGATTTCCTCCCACAAACTGTCGGGCATTTCCAAGAAGCTGGCGGCACGCGCAATGCCGGCATTGTTGATCAGTACCTGCACTGTGCCCAACTCCCGGCCAATCTCGCGGGCAAGGCCTTCCACCTCATTTTTACTCGTAACGTCGCAGAGGAAATAACGAATTTTGCCTCCGAGCCGGCTGATCTCTTCGGCGGTAGTTTGCAGTGTTTTCTGGTTTCGTCCACAGATGACAACGCCGTATCCCGCGCGCGCGAAGGCCCAGGCCATAGCACGGCCCAGGCCGCCGCTGCCACCGGTCACGAGAACTAAGCGTTTCCCGCCCTCGGCCACCTCCGCACCATAACATATCACTCCCGCAAAATCGTCGTCCGTTTAGCTTTTCGTTTGCGCCTATCTTGTTCGCGACCCGAGTTTCGGATAAAGGGGTGTGCAGCAAATCGTCGGGGAGGGCAACACCGATGTTTAAGACGATGACAATCCTGTCGCTGCTGGGTTTCCTAATGTTGGGAGCGCCGGCACAATCCAACGATCTCCTAAGTAAAGCTCCCGGGACGATCTGGCGCGACGCGCCGGCCACCGAGACCGATAGCGAGCTT
Source organism: uncultured delta proteobacterium (assembly GCA_963840855.1). Lineage (GTDB taxonomy): Bacteria > Desulfobacterota > Binatia > UBA9968 > UBA9968 > DATACQ01. The sequence continues at coordinate 104,965 of CAWJBB010000030.1, read as the reverse complement.
GACCGCTTAAGTCGCGCCTTTACTCAACTCGCCAACGGCGTGCGTCCGGCCATCGTTCAGATTCGCGTCACCAGGTTTGAAAACGACAAGGCGCCCGCCGATGGGGCCAGGACGCAAAGTCGTGGGTCTGGTTTCATAATCGACCCGGAAGGATATGTTCTTACGGCCCAGCATGTGATCGACAAAGCCCTAGAGGTCGAACTTCGGCTCGCGGACGGCGAACGTCTCCCCGCGCGCGTCATCGCGACGAACGCCCATGCCGATTTGGCGATACTGAAGATCTCGGCGGGTCGCCCGCTGCCGGTCGTATTTCTAGGCGACTCGAACAGCAACCGCGTTGGCAATCTAGCGATCGTTTTCGGTTATCCCTTTGGGCGTGAAAGCTCAATGAATCTGGGGGTGATCGGCCGCCCAGGCCGGAGCTTTCCCGATTCCGCGAGCTATGAATTCATCCAAACCGATGCGGGTGCCTACGCTGGCGGTAGCGGCGGCCCGTTGTTGAACAGCAAGGGGCATGTTATCGGCATGATCACCATGGCTTCGGAACGTGGCAACTTGGGATTCGCCACGCCGATCAACGTGATCAAACGACTCATCCCGCGGCTGCTGAGCGGCGATAAATTGACCTGGGGCTGGCTGGGCGTGCAGACCACCGAGGTATCCGTAGAGGATGCCAAAACTTTGGGTCTGTCACCGGTGAAAGGTGTTTTGGTACATTCAGTGCTGCGCGGTCAACCGGCGGAACGAGGAGGCCTGCTGAAAAAAGATATCATCTTGACCGTCAACGATGCCCAAGTCGATAGCCCGCGTGACGTGAGCCGTATGATCAGCGGATTGGAAGCGGGACGCATCGTCAAACTGACGATTCTGCGTGACGGCAAGACCCTGCAACTATCCGTACCCCTGGGGAGCAAACCGGAGTCCACCAAGGCGAGAGAAAGTTAGCGCTTTCTGGTTCAATGTTCACGGAAGGGGGACAGTCCCCTTAATTACTTCAACGTTGAACTATACATCGCCCTCGTCGCGACAGTGGGTGTTGTTGGGCGAATTTGCCGCCCAGATAACCGGATAAAATTAATACGCCTTTATCGTGCGATTTGCCGCTGAGTTTAGACTCCCGCTCGATGTTGACGATGCCACCACGTCCCATGAAAGTCCTAGCCGTGATGCGTGACGGTTTACCGAAACTGAAATCGCCCAGCTGGTAGACCGCCAAACCGTTGACCTGTCCGACTACCGCGCCGTCGACATCCACCAGCAACGTCCCCTCAACGATCATTTCTTGCAAACGTTTTTCAATCAAATTCAGCCGGAAAATCTTTTCCTCAATGGCTCGTTCGACATGTTTTGCCGTGACGAGTTCGGCGTTCTCCCGGCCCGCCCAATAATCGCATTCGATGAGCAGATCGGCCATATCGCTAAAGCGAGTGGAGAGTTTGTGTTGGTCATCGACGCGCCGCGCGCAGTCCTCGATGACCCGGGCAACGCCGCTTCCATCGAAATGGCGGAGCTTTTCCCGATTGCAATAATCGCCGATGAAACAAGCGAAGGCAGTGATGTTTTCCTGCGACCGGTCGGCCTCAAAATTGAAATCCGCTTTGACTTTGAAAGTCTCGCGAAAATCAGGGTCCGCCGTGGCCAGCGTGCGGTAGAGGTTTGGGTCGCCGATCATGATAATCTTGCTGTCGGTTGGGATCGGCTCGGGGCGCAGTCCCTGGGGCGGCGCCCAGCCGAAAAACGCCGCCGGTTCTTCGATGCGCAGTTCGCGGTTCTTAATCACCCGCTGCAGCGCTTCCCACACCCCTGTGTTGGCGAGCACATCGCGGTCATAGAGCACCAGGTAACCGCCGTTGGCCCGGCTGATGGAGCCGGCTTTGATCAGCGTGAAGTCGGTGATGTAACCGCCGACGATGGGCTTTTTTTCCACTACGCCGAAAAGGTTGTGATAATTCGGGTTGGTCTCGACGACGATGGGCGGCCCTTGCGTGCCGCTGTTATCGACGAAGACATTCACGCGGTACGGCAAAAAGGGATCAGTCGCCGGCTCGGCAGCCATTGGCATGGGCACCAGCATTGGCGTCGCCGCCACTTCGCCGCCTTTGAACTTCTGCAAATTCTTTAGGACATGAGCGCGCACATCGTCGAGATGCTTCAGCACTCCGCCGTAATCCGCGTACTTTTCTTTTAGCTCCGAGAAAGGGATGCGCGCGAGATATTCGCCCGCCTGTTTTTCAAGCTCATCCAGACGCTCGGAAATTTCCCGCTCTAGCTTTTTGCCTTCGCGCAAGGCTTCCTCCACCCGCTTTTCGATCTCGCCACGCTTTTCTTCCAATTGCTTTTTTTCTTGGGCCGACAAGGCGAGATACTCGCCTTCCTGCATCGGCTTGCCGTCCTTGGTCGGCAACAGGACGACGCCCGAGGGCGTCATCCTCAAGAAAAAACCGCCGCGGTTCGCCTCCGCCATCAAAGTTTCCATCATCTCCTGCTGTTTTTTTTGCAGCTCCTCGATCATTGCCTGGCGGTGGCTCGCGAATTCGTCGCTCTCGAACATTTTCTTGGCTTCGCGCTGCAGGTATTGAACCAGTTGCTCCATGTCCGCTTTGAGCATCTTGCCCCAGCCGCGGCGGGTCCTTAACGCCCGAGGCCGGTCCGGATCGGTGAAATTGTAGACGTAACACCAATCTTCCGGCAGCGCGGCGTCGTCGGCCGGCACGCCGCGTTCGCTCGTTATCCTTTTGAGAAACGCTTTGATGATGCTGGTTTTTCCCGTGCCGGTCAGGCCGGTGACAAAAATATTGAACCCGGGCTTGTCGACACCGAGGCCGAACTCGATGGCGCGCATCGCTCGTTCCTGGCCGATGAAATCCTCGAGCGGCGTCATATCCGCCGTGCAGCTGAAGGGCAGGAAGGATAAGTCGCAGCGCCAGTAAAGATGTTCTACGGGAACTTGGTATTTTTCCGCCATCGTTGGCACCTCATGCTGATAATCAATCGCGAGAATAGGAGCTGGCCGCGCCGCCGTCAACCGCTGCCTGTCGGCAGTTCAAATTTCAAGGTTCAATGTTCATCGTAAGCTGAGGCTTCTATTGAACGGCTAGACTGATGTCCCTAACTTTGAACGTTGAACCGAACTTTCCCCACTCCAAGCCTTGCTTCAGGCTGTCCCTCAGGTTCAAGCAATGGGGGAAAATCGGTATTGAATGCGCATCATCAGCTCCATATACTCCAACAATGATTACGCGGAGCGCAGGAAAACTCGCCTGGCGGGTTGTTTGCGCCTGGTTCGTGCTTGCCAGTTTTTTTTCGGCCAGTTGCGCTTCGCGGCTATCCTCCATGCTCCCCTCGGTGAGTCCGCCCACCGAAGACGAGGAGGTAAGAATCAGCAGAGAATTTCGCCGTGAAGCGAAAAAACATTTCAAGTTCGTAACCCACCCGGAAGTTGAGCGCTACATCGACCGGCTCGGACAGCGCATCCTGTCAGTAAGCGGTCCGCTGCCGTACGACTATCGGTTTTTCGTCGTTGAGGATAGCCAACTCAACGCCTTTGCGGTGCCCGGCGGATCTATCTATTTCTATTCGGGCCTCATCGAGAGAGCGAAAACGACTTCCGAAATCGCCGGTGTGCTGGGCCACGAAATAATCCACATCAAGGGCCGCCATATGGCCCGCTCATCGGGTCCCGATGCGATCTCCGTACTGAGCCTGATTGGCATGATCTTGCTTGCGCGCAGTGGCTCGGGCGCTCAAGCCGCGGGAGCCGTAGGCCAGGCCATATCAGCCACAAGACAGATCGCCTACAGCCGCCAGCTTGAACTGGAAGCGGATACCCTGGGAGCCAGATACATGGCGTCAGCGGGTTTTGATCCCAATGGCGCCCTCGGGTTCCTAAAAACATTGGACGAGGAGCGCGCACTAAACCCTATTGACGTACCCGCCTATTTGATGACCCATCCCGTAACCAGCGAACGGGTCGCCAACATGCAGCAAGTGATCCGTTCGCTCGGGAATCCGGTCGGCAGTGTCGAAGAGCCTGACCCGCTCAAGAAAATCCAGATTATCCTTAAGATGGATCGTAGTGATGGCGCCGCCGCGCTTGCGGCATATGAAAAGCTTGCCGCCGAAAAGCCGAACAGCGCCGAGGTTTTGTATCTGCTTGGTTTTGCCAGACACCTTAGGGGGCAATTGACCCAGGCCCAGCAGAGCTACGAGCAGGCACGAAAACTCAGCCCCGATAACCCGGCGCTGCTTCGCGATTTGGGAAGGTTATATACGCAACTGGGCAACACCGATGGAGCCGAGGCAACATTGCTCCGCTCCTTAGAACTCCAACCCAAAGAGCCATTAACCTACCTCTATCTCGGCGAGCTCCATGAGAAACGAAATGACTTTCGCAGCGCGGCGGGCGCGTATCAAAACGCTCACAACCTTTCACCCCTTTGGGACAAGCCGCCGTACCACTTGGGGGTCGTCTACGGAAAGCTCGACCGGCTCGGCGATGCTTATTACTATCTCGGCCGGTCGTTATTATTACAGGACGAAGATGAAAGGGCGTTTGCGGCCTTTGAAAAAGCCGCGAAAATCGTTGGCGCCAATTCGCCTCGGGGCCAATTGATCAGAGAAGAACTGAAATCACTGAGGGCGAGACGAAAATAAAGCCTAGCGTTGCTCGCTAACGGCAGCGTAGGAAACGAACGTGCCGGGCGCGGGCCTAACATATTTGTTCTCCCGCTTCAGAAGCACTTCGCGCATATAATCTGGATCGAACCCCAAAAGGTCGCAGATATTAGTAAATGAAAATAGCCAATCGGTGCTCCTATCCTGGACCCATTCCAACGCATTGAGGTAGTGGCTTCGGCCCGAGCTGCTTCGAGCGCCCCGATATTTGTCAAGGCACTCCACCGCGTCTTTAAGGATTGCGATCATGAGCCGCTTTTCACCTTCAAGCTGCCGGGATAAACTGCCGGTTCCATAAAATTGGGACGGTAAGAAAACATCCGGCTCAAGGATTCTAGCCAGAAAATCATCGTACATGGCAAATCACACTCCTATCGTCAATTAACGGCATTCTATAACATAGTAGGTATCCTCCCGACAAGAAAAAAATGACAAGTTTTTGACAATTAAACTAAAAAGAGGTTTTATTTTTATATACAGAGCAATTAGATTCTCAGACTCTAAACAAAAAAGTAAGATGTGCGGCGAAGTAGCAGTCAGGTGGGAATTGGAACATAGGTAGGGTGTGGGATGCGTTCCTGCTATTTTAAGCCAAACTTTCTTCGCTGAAGACTTGTTCGCAATTCTCCCGTGGGTAAAAATACATTCTAAATTAGCCAGCAAAACTTATTTATTTCAATAGTTTAGAAAAGCCGAGATTGCGGAGAAATTGACCCATCGAAGAGCAGCGCAAACTATCGCAGGGTTAGTCGAAGGCTGAGCCGTGGTCCATCGAGATACGAGTTCAGAGTTCAAAGCTTCGAAGTTTGAACCCGAATTTACGAGATTTCGTGACCATTCCCAAATTCAAACTGCCCGATTTAGAGATTGATCACCATCCCATCCTCAGCGCAGACCACTGCCAATTCATTTCGGCGGGCGAGCATTTCTTCCCCCAAGTGAGTCAGGATGAGACGCTTGCATTCAAGCCGCGGTAGATTCTCCCTTAACGTGAGATAGCGGATGTGATTGCCGGCGCCCTGATCGTAAAACGAGCACTCGCAGAGAAACAAATCCACGCCGCGGGCCTCGTTAATGAAGCGCTCCGTCCAGGCCGAGTCGCCGGAGAACAGAATTTGCTTTCCGCCGTAGCTGGCCTTGAGCGCCAAGGAGATATCGCTCATCTGATGCGGCACGCGGAAGGGAAAAACCTCAATGCCCGCGACCAGCGCAAGCTTTTCCGGCTCCAAGAGGTGAAATTCCACCGGTGGCAAGTCTCTTGCGCCGTACATTAGCCGGAAGAGATCGCTGACTTTTTCCTCAGTGCCGGCGGGGCCAGCGATGTGCAGCGGCTGGCTGCGCGAGCGCTGATATAGGTAGTCGACAAAGAAAAAGGGAATACCGCCGAAGTGGTCGCCGTGGAGATGGCTTAGAAAGATCGCATCGAGGCCGAGCGGATCGAAACCTGCCCGCTTCATAGCCGGCAGCGTCGTCGGACCACAGTCCAAAAGAAAAATCCGCTGGTCGGCCTCGACGAGATAACCGCTGTGATTGCGCCCGCCGCTGCCGAAGGCGTCGCCGCAGCCGAGAATATGTAATTTCATGTTTCGCTCCTCACGGCCAGAAATAATTTCAGGTAACACCGTGGTAAGACGCTTGCAAACTTGAATCGACCGCTCGACTACGAGTGAAAGTGAGAAAGACCGAGTTGATTTTTCCCGACGGCGCGAATAGAGTGAGCGCCGTGGTAGTTTACAAGCGGCCCTTCTTTTCGTCCTATACCACCAGTTTATGGGTACGCTTTCTGCGCTTCAATCTGCAATCGCACAAAAAGTTGGAAGCTGATCTGGAAAAGCAGGGTCTTACTCCACCGCAGTTTTACGTGCTCGCGACCATCGGCTATGCCGGCCGCCTTCCATTCGGAGAAATTGGCGCGAAAATGATGGTGACGGTGAGCAACTTGACCGGCATCGTCGACCGCTTGGCAGAGAAAAAGCTGGTTTTGCGCGAACGCGATGAGCATGACCGCCGCGTCGTGCATGTGGTGTTAACCGACAAAGGCGCTAAGCTTTTTAAGAATGCCATCCCGCTATTTGAAAAAAGCATTTCCGGGATTTTCACTAACCTCGACAAGGCGCAGCAAAAAGAACTCTCCGCGCTCCTACGCAAGCTCAAACAAGACTCCTGAAATATCCCTTGGCGATGTTTGTTGAGCAGATGTTTTTAGGTTATAAAGTTAACACATTAACTATTCTTGCTGTAGCATCGTGAAAACTGAAGACAAGAAACCGATAGGTCTCGAACGAGTCAAGAGATGGCTTTATGCCAAAGGGCTCGAAGAGCGCAGCGCGGGCTGCGTTCTGTGCGGGTCATGCTACGGCCATGGTCCGGCCAATCCGATGGAGGACCTTCCCGGGCCCAAAGAAAAGTGTCCGCCCTACGAGTTTTACCGCTTTCAGCGCCATACGCCGAAGTCACGTTGGCTCATGGCCCAGCGCGTCTTTCATGGCCTTGATCCGATCACGCCGGAACTCAAAGAGGTCATTTACGCCTGCACCAACTGTCTCATGTGCCAGGAGCTATGCGGCGTGCGCGACGATGGCTACGGGCCCTGGGAAATCACCGTCGCCATGCGCGAGGAGATCACGGAAAAAGACGGACCCATCGAAGCGCACCGTTCGCATTACGAAGGGCTCAACCAACACGACAATCCCTGGGGCCAGATCAAAGCGTTGCGCGGCGGGTGGGCTGAGGGGTTGGGATTAAAGAAACTTGGTTCTGCAACCGCGCAAGACTTTGCTGTTCGCCGGTTGTTCGGCCGACCGGCCGAGCGGGCGCGGCGGCGCCGTGGCGTTGGCGCGGCTTATGCAACGGGCCGGCGACGACTTCGCGATTCTCGGCGCCGATGAAAAGTGTTGCGGTCTTTTTGCCCATGATCTCGGCTTTCGCCGTGAATATGACCGGTTGCAGAAAGACAATATTGCGACGATCAAAGCAATCGGGCGTCAAAAATATAGTCGTCGCCTGCGGTAGTTGCCTGCGCGCTTGGCGCGAACATGCCAAGCAGCCGGAGTTGGGTGCCGAAATCATTCACGGCGTCGAGCATGTCGCAAATCTCCTGCGCGCGGGGCGCGTTAGCTTCACTAAAGCAGTGAGCATGACGGTAACCTACCATGACTCTTGTCACCTCGGCAGGGGCTGCGGTGTTTACGATCCGCCGCGAGAGATCATCCGCGCGATTCCTGGCGTCAAACTGGTCGAGATGGGACGAAACCGCCGCTGGGCCTGGTGTTGCGGCGGCGGTGGTGGGGTCCCCGAGGCCGATCCGGAATTGGCCCAATGGAGTGCCGCGGACCGATTGCAGGAAGCCAAGCGGAGCGGCGCTGAATTATTACTGGCTTCGAGCGCGCTCTGCCAGCGCAGCTTCAACGATTGCCAAGAACTCGGCCTACCGACCCAAGACTTGCTCGAGTTCGCCGTTCAGGCCCTCTAATCATGCTAAAGGAACCTCATTTTACAGCGCAGCGCATGTTAAATATGCTGGGGCTCAAACAGGACTCACTTGGTCCATACGCGTTGATTCCCGGTCCTAAGGAACGCAGCGATCTAATTTTGAAAACCGTGGACAATCCGCAAAGGAACTTCACGTTTTTAGACTATGAAATGCATACCGGGAACCTGGATGGAAAACGGGTAACAGTCGGCAACGGCGGCCGCTACGCTCCCGACACGGCAATCACCACGGAGATTCTATGCGGCGCCGGAGCAGAGTCGCTGATCCGCATCGGTAGCTGCGGCTCGTTGCAAGAGTACGTTGTAATCGGCGATTTGGTAATCGTCACCGGCGCGCTGCGCGGCGATGGTACGTCGCGTTATTACGTCGCGGAAAGCTTCTCGACCCTGGCTCACCCTGATATTGTCAACGCCTTGAAACAGGCGGCGGAGAGTCTCGGCGTACGCTGCCATCTCGGTTGGATCTTCACCACCGACGCCTTATTTCAAGAGACGCCGGAATTGATCCGGCAACTGAACGAGCAGCATGTTTCGAGCATCGACATGGTCACGTCGACGTTTCTGACCGTCGCCCAGGTGCGAGGCAAGAAAGCCGGCGCGGTGCTCGCGGTTTCCGATGAATGTCTACATGGTAAATTCGGCTTTCGCGATCCGGTCTTTCTCGCAGCGGAGCAGAAAACCATCGAAGTAGCGCGCAGGGCGCTGCAATATCTCTAACTGGGTTTATTCATGCGCGAGCTAAACGCATGACAGAGTGAGGATGCGGGAATGAAACTCGTAGTGAGCGGGCTACCAAACACCGTTCAAAACGTTCAAGCCGTTCAAGTCGTTCAAAACGTTTTGAACGATTGGAACTATTTGAACGACTTGAACGCCTACTGAAGTTATGAGCGCCGCTCAAAGCCCCCTGTTCGAGCCGGTTCTGTGGCGCGGGCGGGGCTTTGAAATTCTCGACGAAATTCAAGTTCCCGAGAAGATTGAGTACATTCATGTTAGCGAAGTCGCCCAGGCACTGGATGCCGTGCGCGACATGAAGACCCGTGCCTTCGGCCAGGTACTGACCTTTCTTTACAGCGGCGCCTTGGTGGCGCAAAATTACTCTGGCGTGGACGCCGCGCCGCTCAGCCGGAGCCTGTCCCAGATGACGGAGCAGTTTTGCGCGGCCCGGCCAACTTTCGATTTCCAGGGCCTGGGTTCTTACTTCGAAGAATGGTGTAAGAAGTTGCCGCAGGACGCGGGCGCCGGCGAAACCATCGCGCGCCAGGCGCTCGAGTTGGCCCAGCAGATCGTGCGCGGGCGCCACGCGCGGGCCAAGCGCGCAGCCGCAATCTTACCAAATCCGGCCCGCGTGCTGACGCACTGTAACGTGAGCGGCGAATTGGTCGCGGTGGCGCGGCATTGCAAAGAGCTTGGGAAAGAATTCAGCGTGATCGCCACCGAGACGCGGCCTTACTTACAAGGCACGCGGTTGACCGCTTGGGAACTCGCACAAGCGGGCGTGCCAGTGTCGTCGATCCCCGATTGTGCGATCGCGCAAGTGATGGCCAACGGCGAAGTCAACGGCGTGATCGTCGGCGCGGATCGTACGGCGCGCAATGGCGACATCATCAACAAGGTTGGCACCTACCCCATCGCGCGGCTGGCAAAGGAGTACGGCGTGCCTTTCCACGCTCTGGTACAAGATCCACGCTCGCTTGAACGCGGTACCGACGTGCGTATCGAGGAGCGCCCGGCTCATGAGTTGCTGATTTTTGACGGACAACCGCTGGTTGCCGGAGGGCTAAGCGGGCTTAGCGCGCGTTACCCATCGTTCGATATGACGCCGGCGGCGTTGATCACGCACTTAGTCGGCTTCGACGATCTCTACACGCCGGAATCTTTTTGCCGGAAGTATCAGGGTAAGGTTGAAGCCGATGACAATCAGAGCGAGGCGAGCGGCAAATATATTTTGCTCTACGGCGTTCCGCCAAAGAGTCAATATTCATTCTTGCTTAGCGCGTTAAAGGCAGATCGGGCTGAGAGCGTTCTCGTCCCCGAGATGCGGCCACAGCTCTGGGGCGCCCGGGTAGTCGCGCGGGATCTGCTCGAGCGCAATGTGCCTACGACTTTAATTTCGGACAACATGATGGGTGCGCTATTCGCCCAGGGGGAGATTCTCAAGCTTTGCCTTTTCTACGGTAGCCTGGGCGAAGCAGGGCCGACAGGGATCTGCGGATCGCTCCTAGCCGTACAGCTAGCGCGTCTGCATGGTGTGCCCATCGAACTCTTCAACGGCGACGAACGCAGCGATTCGCCGCGTGATAGCGACGTTTCGACCTTCATGGGTAAAAAGATCTGCCCCGCCGGCGTTGCCGTTCGGTCCGTTGAGGAGGAAGTAGTTCCCTGGGGATTGTTCAAAGATTAGTCAGGGTTAGTGAATGGCCAAGCCGGAAAGCGAAATGATTCGCTGGGGCAAGCTGCTCTTCGAGCGGCGGCTCATCAGCGGCTGGGGCGGTAACTTGAGTTGCCGCGTCGGTAAGAATGATTTTCTGATCACCGGACAGCACGCGCCACTGGGTTTTCTCGCGCCCAAAGATTTGGTCAGGCTGAAATCGGATGGCAAGCCGGCGCGCAAGGGCCTGCGCGCGTCGAGCGAGACACCGATGCACTTGGCGGTTTACGACGGCACGGATGCCCAAGCGATCGTCCATGTCCACCCGCCGATGGTGCTGGCGTTTTCTCTCACCCACGACAGCTTCGCGCCCGTGAGTTACGAAGAAAAATATACCATCGGCAAGGTGTCCGTCATTGCGCAGGACACGCCGACGGTGACCAAACCCGAAGAAGTAGTGGAGGCACTCAGGTACAATCCAGTTGTGATCATCAAGGGTCATGGCACGGTCGCCATCGGCAAGAATTTCCAGGAGGCGTTCCTCTACACCGATTTGCTGGAAGAAGCGGTGCAGTGTCAATTCTTTATCGAGAAAGCGGAGATTGCCGCCGCGGCATCGACAAGCGCAAGGCCGGAACAACCCGCCGCGACGGCGTCGGGTGAGCGTTTCGCGCTATTCTCCAAGGAACACATGCAGGCGCTGGTCGACTCGGCGAATCAAGATTCCCAATTTCGCGCCCATGGCGCCGACACGGCGCTCACGACGTCGTTGACGCTCCATCTCGAAGAAACTAATGACGCCTGGACGGTGCGATATTTGAATGGTGAGATCACCGAGCTTCTACCGAGCGCTGGCGGCGAATTCATGATCAGCGGCAAAGTTGAGTGGTGGGAAGCGGTATTTCGCGCGCGCATCGATCCGTTTCTCGCCACTCAGCAGGGAAAATTGAAACTCAAACGCGGCGAACTGGCGCAACTTTCGCGCTGGTATAAACCATTTCAAAGGGCATTTGCGCTATGGCAAACGATACCCATTCAGTAGGCTTTTACGCGGCGGAGTTGTTAGACAAGACGGCTGAGCGCAAGCCGAACAAGACGGCGATCATCGCCAAGGAAGAAGAGCTTACTTTTGCCGCGCTCAATCAGCGCGTGCACGCATTGGCCGGCCATCTGCGACAGGAGGGCATCCGCCAAGGCGATCGGGTGGGCGTTCTCTTGCCGAATTCCACGGCCATTCCCCTGAGCTACTACGCCACGCAAAAGATCGGCGCCGTCACCGTCATCCTCGATGCGCGGCTCAAAGGAATCGAGCTGCAAAACGTCTTGACGGATGCCGATCTCAAACTTTTGGTGGTGCATAACCAGTTACTACCCGAAGTCGAGGAGCTGTTCAAAGCGATGGCGCGGATCCCCCTGTGGATCGTCGGCGCTGCCGGTGAACGGAGCTTCGAGGCAAAATTTGCGGCGCCGGCGACCTCCTTAAGTCCACCGAAGCTGAAGCCGGGCGACGACGCGCTGATTCTTTACACCTCGGGCACCACCGGCGAGCCCAAGGGCGTGGTCTTGAGCTATCACAACCTGACGCAATACCCGGCGGTGATGGGCGACATGGGTGTCACCGATTCCGATACCATGCGCGGCTGCATTCTGCCCATGTCACATATCGTTGGACCCATCGTGTGCAACGAAGTCGCCGAAAAAGGCTATACGCTCGTGATCTTCGATCAGTTCAACCCCATCACGCTGCTCGAGGGGATTCAGAAACACCGTGTGACGGTTTTCGAAGGCGTGCCGATTATTTTTCAATTGATACTGGGCGTAAAAAACCTTGCCGACTACGATACCAGCAGCGTCAAAATCGCGGCTATGATGGGCACCAGCGTGCCGCTGCCGCTGCTGCAAGCTTTCAAGCAGGCACAGCCCCATATCAAAGTCATACAGGGGTACGGGCTTACCGAGACTTCGCCGCTAATCACGCTGGTTGAACCCGAACGGGCGGTGACCAAGATGGGCAGCATTGGACGGGCGGTTCCCGGAGTGGAGGTGAGGATCGTCGACGAGAATGGCAACGAAGTTCCCGTGGGCGAACCAGGCGAGATCATCACTCGCGGCCCGCACGTGATGAAAGGATACTTTCGCAAGGCCGCGGCCACCGCGGAGCGCATCCACGGCGAATGGCTCCATACCGGGGATGTCGGCAAGGGCGAGGCCGATGGCTATTATTATCATCTGGGGCGGCGCGACGACATGATTATCACCGGCGGCCTCAACGTCTATCCGGCGGAGGTTGAGAATCTGATTTACACTTATCCCGGCGTCCAGGAGACGATCGTTTTCGCGATCCCTGATCCGAAACGCGGTCAAGTGATCGGCGCCGCCGTCGTGCCGCGGTCGGGCGCCAGTGTCGCTGAGAAAGAACTGCTGACTTTTCTGCGCTCCAATCTGGCTAACTTCAAAGTGCCCGATCGAATTGTCATACGCGAGTCGCTGCCGCGCACGTCATCCGGCAAGACGATCCGTGACGCCCAGACGTTGCTGGCTAATTAGGGGATTTAGCCGTAAAGAACGCAAAAAAGAGAGAGCTATTTCTCGAATGCTAGCGCCGTGATTAATGTGTCGCAGAAAAATTGCGTAAGCTGTGAAAAGCTTCAATCCTGGCAATATGAATGACGCTGGCGCTGAAGAACCGATCGCGACGATTAAAAACGCCGCCGGTGTCATTCTCGCCGTCTCGGAGAACCGCTCCTGGATCGAGGTTATCTTCGAAGGCGACCTCATGCACACGAAAACCGTCAACCTGCCTGCAGGCACGATCTTCGACATTTACGTCGAGGAAATTCCGCACAAGACAACGGTCTATGAGCACCCGCGCACGATGATTTTCTTTAACGGTCCCTGCGATCTGGACATCTGCCGCGACGGCAATCGGGTGATTGTAAAAGGCGGCGCGGAAAACCAGAATGAAAAGCTGGCCTAAGACGCCGGAATCCCGCCAAAAGTAGCCGCCGTTCCGAGCGGTAAACCGTTCACCCCAAAGTGCCGATAATATAACGGTGAGAATCGACGCGCCCAAATCCGTCTCCGCGCCGCTCGTCCAAGGGCAGGAGATAACCTCGGCCAACAACGACCGGGTGCCGCGCAATCTGGTTTCCCAACATGGGGCAACCGGCGCGTTGCCGCCGCTGGAACTCGGACAGGAACTTGACGCCCTCGTCCTGGAAGAGTTGGACGGCGGACGGTTGCTGGTGAAAATTGGCGCTACATTGATTGAAGCCGACGGCCCCGGCGGACTTGGCGCCGGGCAACAGGTGCGCTTGCGCGTAGAGCAGCTCCAGCCCAACGTCGTGCTCCATATCACCGATCTCGAACCCACCATTGAATCCGAAGCAGCGCGGTTACTCCGCACCCGTCTGCCGGCCCACGCCGACTCAGGTGAACTGATGGATTCTTTGCAATTCGAATTGGCCGCCTACGTCGATCCACGGACTGACACCGCCCCGACCCCAGACAAGCTGGCGAAACTGCGCGATTCGATTGCAACGCTTTTGGCCGGCGGTACACCGCCCACTCCGGAGAAGCTCGAAGTTCTGGCCCGGGACGGCGGGCTTTTTTACGAGGCCAAACTCTTCGATGCGGCGGCGCATGATCCCGAGCAGTTGCCGGAAATCCCTGATCACGATCTTAAAGGTTTACTGCTTTCCGCGCTGCAAGAGGCTAAAGCCAGAGCGTTTTCTGCCGGTCTGCAGAACGCTCTCAGCGCCCAGCTCGACAATCTTGAGACCCAGCAAGCCGTTAACCTGGTGGCGCAACTGGACGGCGGCGCTTTCCGAATGCAGATTCCTTTTTTCACCGGCGCCGGGTTCTCCACCGCGGCGCTGGCGGTGGAACAGGACGGCCACGGTCCGGCGGGCAATCAAGCCAGGGAAAAAGGCCGCTACTCCCTGCTCTTTCTCCTCGATTTGGAAAACTTCGGGCGCACGCGCATCGACGCCCATATCGACGCCAAGGAATTACGCGCGGTGTTCTATCTAGATCGCGAGGAATCTCTACGGTTGATCCGGCAAGAGTTGCCGGGCTTCCGTGAAATGCTGATGGCGCTCGGCTACCGCGATGTGCTGTTGGCGGCAAAGCCGCTCAGGGAATTGTCGCAAGAGAAGCAGGAAAAATTCGCGGCGCTGGCGGTGGGCGCGCCGTCTTCGATGCACCTGCTCGACATGAAGGCCTGACATGGACCCATCGACGAACAAGCAAAAACAAGCGGTGGCACTGCGCTACGAGCCCAAGAAAGACCGGGCGCCGAAGATCACCGGCAAAGGGCGCGGCTACCTCGCCGAGAAAATTCTCGAGCTGGCGCGACAACACGACATCCCCATTCGCCAGGACAAAAACCTTTTGCAGATTCTTTCCCGCCTCGATCTCCATCAGGAAGTGCCTGCCGAGGTCTACAAAGCGGTGGCTGAAATCCTCGCCTTCATTTACCGCTTGAGCAACCGCAAGCTCTCGCGCTAAGTTAGCTTTTCACCACGAAGGCCCAGCGAGCGAAGCCGCAACGAAAGGAATGGAAGATGATCTGACCGGCAGAGGCACGGCGTACGAGAAGGAACACAAAGTTGCTAGGAAAATGGAATCTCTCCATCCCTTCGTGATCTGTGGGCGAGCGTAAGCTCATGCCTTCGTGGTGAATTCTTTCTTCACAAGGAAAGGTATATTGACGTGGCCGCCGCGGAATGTTCCGATAACCTTTGGCCTTTGCCACCTAACGCCGTCGAACTGAACGACGACGAAGTTCATGTCTGGTTGGTTAATGCTGGCGCGAAAGATATTCCCCCTGACCTTTTGGCCACGTCCCTATCGGAAGAGGAGAAAGAGCGAGCCGCGCGGTTCAAGTTCGTTAAAGACCGCCGGCTTTATATCGCCGCCCATGTCGCTTTGCGCTCGCTATTGGCTAAATACCTGCGAGTTGCCGCGGATGAGATTCACTTTGTCTCAGGACCTCAAGGCAAACCCGCGCTCGCTCCGCCACAAGCCGCAGGCGGTTTGGAGTTCAATCTCTCCCACTCCCACGAGGTCGCATTGGTTGCCGTCGCTCGGCAGAGAGCGGTGGGCGTCGATGTGGAATTCGTCAAGAGGCAATTTTCTTTCGACGAGCTTGCCCGGCGGTTCTTTACCACCAAAGAAGTCGCGGCGCTATGCGAGTTGCCGCAAACGCTTCAGCGCGAAGCTTTCTTCAAATGTTGGACCAGCAAAGAAGCGTTCTTAAAGGCTAAGGGTACGGGCTTGTCGGGCAAGCTCGATGAAGTTGTAATTACCCTGGCTGCTGATCAACAGGTACGGATTAATGCGAGCGTGCCCGACTGGTCTCTAACCGAGCTTACTCTTTGTGTCGGATACCAGGGGGCACTAGTAGTACAGGGC
The DNA here is from genome assembly GCA_963840855.1 of uncultured delta proteobacterium. Classification (GTDB taxonomy): domain Bacteria; phylum Desulfobacterota; class Binatia; order UBA9968; family UBA9968; genus DATACQ01. Next base: position 89,013 of record CAWJBB010000030.1, on the reverse strand, counting down.
GATCCGCGCCCGATTCGATGCTACCAGTGGGAGTCGCCGCTTATAGAACCCCACCAAAAATTCTCACCGGAAGCTTGATGTTCTCAGCTTTGAAGAAAGTCGGACAGCACCAGCACTTCAACCGCTTCGACTTTTTTTACTCGTTTATCGTTGGTCAAAAACAGGGTGGCTTCTGCTTGGACCGCCGCGGCGAACTGCAGCGCGTCGGGCAGGCGGATGGCATAGCGTGCTCGAATAAGCGCCGCAGTTTCCGCCGGCCTCGCGTCGATCGACGCGACGGAAAGCCAAGAGAAAGAGTGAAGCGTGAACTTGATCTCATCGGCCAGAGAGAAGTTTTTAATCGGCAAACGGCTTTTTAAGAATCTCCGCCATTGTCACGGCCGAGGTGACGGCGCGCAGAGCATGATTCTCCAGCAGGCTAAATACCGAATCGAGGAGATCGGATCGGCGCGGCAACTGCGCGCTATCATAGCGAGCGAGTTTGTCGATTTTCAGCCGCCTCGACGAACCGCGAGAAAGCGGGCAGAAAGTCGAAGGCCAATTTACCCCTTTCTCCACCTCGATTCTTGACGATGTTGAGGATCAGCGCCTGATTGGGCTCTGTAAGCTTCTTGGTTCGCTCCGGGTCGGCTTCCATGACCATGACGACGTCAGTTCCCAACGCTCTTTCGGCCCATGTTTGCGGTGCAATTTCTCCGTTTTCCCGGAGGTCGGGCCAGACGGCAAGCAGCGCCGCGTTCGTATTCTTGGCCAGCGACTGCAACCGCTCGGTCACCAGCGGGAGGCGCGCTTGTAACGGTTGATCGCCGCCAAGCCGTTGACAGTCGTCGATCACAGCGATAATTTTTCGCTTATTCGTTGTCGCGCGAGTCTCGCGCATATGCGCCTCCAACGCTGCCGTTGTCGTGCCCGCGCCGCACTCCAGCAAAAATATCGAATCCAACCAGGTCCTCGCGCCTTCGGCGGCGTGTCTTACCCTCTCCCAACTGGGCGAGAGTTGCTCGGTTTCATTGCCGCGTAGCCGAGGAACGCCGTACCAATGGAGTAGATAGGCGCTGCCGCGGCGTATCTCCCTGGTCTCGATGCCGCTCAAGCGCGCGAGGGTTTTGATTCTTAGTTCATTCTTGGATTCGGCGAAGCTGAAGAAAATTCCGATGGCATCGTTACGCATGGCCACCTGATCCAGCAGTTGTTTGGCGAATGACGTCTTTCCACAGGCCGCCGGCCCGACAAGCAGATAAAGACCGGGAAGGATGCCGTCCAGGGCGCGGGTGAGATTGGCAAAAGCGGTATCCCAACCAGCGATCTCTTTAACCTGTTGTTCCCGTTGAAGTTCGTCGAGGAACTCATCGAGTGCTGCGCCTTCGGAAATGAGCCGGGTTTCGTCCGCCATGGCTTTGCGGGGAAGTTTAGCGATTTTGCTCCGAGGCGGCAAGGCGAATTTTTCCATTGACAGCGATACCCGTTCCGTGGAAGCTTTGATCACTCCCAAATCAATTCCTGTTAACAGGGAGCGAAGGAGGCAAGCATATTATGGAAGCAGAAAGAAATGGCAAAGGGGTATCGCGGCGCGATTTCCTCAAAGGCATCGGCGGCGGGGCCATCGGCACCGCCGTGGTCTCTACGGGGTTAGTCAAGCCCGACGAGGTCGAGGCTTATACCCAAGAAGCGGTGGGGACGGCGCGGGGGAGGTCGACTCTCAGCCTAAAAGTCAACGGTAAGAATTATAAAGTCGAAGTCGAGCACCGAAATACGCTTGCCGAAGTGCTGCGCGACCAGCTCGGCCTCACCGGCACCAAGATCGGCTGTGACCGCGGCGAGTGCGGCGCTTGCACCGTGATGATCAACGGCCGCAACCTGTATTCGTGCAGCCAGCTGGCGGTGTGGATGGAGGGCAAAGAGATTCTCACCATCGAGGGCCTGGCCAAGGGCGACAAGCTCGATCCGGTCCAGGAGGCATTTATCGAACATGACGGCCCGCAGTGCGGCTTTTGCACGCCGGGGCAGATCATGTCGGGCAAGGCATTGCTGCTGAAGAAGCCCAATCCGACGGAAGCCGAAGTGCGGCGCGGGCTATCGGGCAATCTTTGCCGCTGTGGCAACTACAACCGCGAGGTCGCGGCGGTACTCGCCGCGGCGAAGGCTCGCTAACAGGAGGTCGTCATGGCACAGGCACAAAAAGAATTTTCCGTCGTCGGCAAAAAAATCCCGCGTATCGACGCCTACGAACGCGTCACCGGTCAGGCGCAATATACAGGCGACATTCAGCTGCCGGGCATGCTCTACGCGCGCGTTTTGCGCAGCCCGCACCCGCACGCCAAAATCATCGGCATCGATGCATCCAAGGCCGAAAAACTGCCGGGGGTGAAGGCAGTGATTCATCATGGCAACGCGATGATTCCCTGGTCCAGCGGCGGCCACACGCACCCGCGCTTCATTTTTAACAACCCGGTTCGTTTCGTCGGCGACGCGGTGGCGGCGGTGGCGGCAACGGACCGGCATATCGCCGAGCAGGCGCTGGCGCTGATCGCAGTCAAATATGAAAAGTTGCCCCATGTGTTCGATGCTAATGAAGCGCTCAAGCCCGACGCGCCGAAGATATCCACCGACGGCAATCTATCCGTCGGCAAGGGCAACTTCAGCGCCCCCATTGAAGAATCGTGGGGCGACCTCGACCAGGGCTTCAAGGATGCGGACCGGGTTTTCGAAGATACCTACATTACCAAGCATACCAACAACGCGCAGCTCGAGCGGCGCGTCAGCATCGCCAAATGGGATTCCGGCAAATTGACCGTGTACGCCTCCACCCAGGGAGTTTCCAATGCGCGTACGGACATCGCTAAAGATTTTAATTTGCCGCTCAGCAGAGTGCGCATCGTGTGCAAATATATGGGCGGCGGCTTCGGCAACAAAAACCAGGCGCAGGATTACGATTACATGGCGGCGGCGCTTGCCAGGATTTGCAACCAGCCGGTGAAACTGGAGTTCACCCGAGAGGATGACTACATCGGCATGCATGGCCGCTGGGCATCCGAGCAAAAATACAAAATCGGCGTGAAAAAAGACGGCACTATCACGGCCGTTTCCCTCGACGCGGTCACCAACGTCGGCGCCTATCGGAAGTCCAGCGGCAACCTAAGCGGCACCGATTTTTATCAGATCGCCAATTTCAAGAAGCACATAAAACCGGTGCACACCAACACGGTGGTGGGCGCCAACTACCGCGCGCCGGCGTACCCGCAGTCGGTTTTCGGCTTTGCGTCATTTCTCGATCACATCGCCCACGAGATGGGTCTCAACCCGCTCGACATGTTCACGAAGAACCGGATTCAAAAGTACAAGAGCAAGATTCCATTCACCTCAAATCATTTAGACGAGTGCATCGTCGAAGGTTCGAAGCGCATCGGCTGGCAAGAAAAATGGCATAAACCGGGCGCCATGGGCGATGCTAAGAAGCACGGCATCGGTATGGCGCTGGGGGGATATCCTTTCCGGCCCGGCCTTGGGGCCGCGACCATTCGTGTCAATCCCGACGGCACGGCGCATCTCTTAGTCGGTGTCACAGACATCGGCACCGGAGCCAAGTCCACCATGGCGATCATCGCCGCGGAGGCCCTCGGTGTTCCGCTCAATCAGTTTCAGGTTACCAACGGTGACACCGATGTGACGCCTTATTCCGTCGGCGAGTCGGGTAGCCGAACGACCCCTTTTACCGGACCGGCGGTAATCGCCGCCGCCGAAGATGCGCGGCGGCAAATTTTTGCTCTTGCGGCCGGGCAATTAAAAGCTAAAGCGGAAGAATTGGACCTGCGAAACAGCGAAGTTTTCGTCAAGACCGAGCCCTCACGCAAGCTTCCACTGGCGCGCGTTGTTTCACGAGCCGGTGAACTCATCGGCCGCGCGACGACAAACCCGTCGTTCAAAGACGTGGAAGGCAAAAGCTTCGCGGCGCATTTCGCCGAGGTGGAAGTCGATACCTGGACCGGCCACGTGAGCATTACGCGCTACGTCGCGGCCCATGATTCCGGCACGATCATTAACCGGCTTGCCGCCGAGAGCCAGATCAAGGGCGGCATTGTACAGGGAATCGGCATGGCTTTTACCGAGGAGTTGATCACCGACCGCGTGACCGGCATTCCCATCAACCCCAACTATCGCGACGCCAAAGTTCCGACTCATCTGGAAGCGCCCGAGGTCGAGGTGATCTTTATCGAGCATCCAGACCCCTTCGGTCCCTTCGGCGGCAAAGTAGTGGGCGAGCCGCCGATCACGCCCGCTGTGGCGACCATCGCCAATGCAATCTTCAACGCCACGGGAAGGCGGATCAAAGAGTTGCCGATTACACCAGACAAGATCTTGCAGGCGCGCCAGGTCTGATGGAGGAAGAAACCGATGAAGTCATTTGAAAATATCGATGTCAAAAGCGTAGGTCAGGCGGTCGCGCTGCTGCAAAAATTCCATCAGGAAAAAAAGCCGGCCCTGGTGGTCGGCGGCGGCAGCGAAGCGTTACAGCTCGTGAAAGACGATGTTCTGGCTCCCGACTATGTTATCAACCTCAAAACCATTCCCGGTTTGAATACGATCAAAGAGGAGCGCGGCGGTTTTCGTATCGGCGCGCTGACAACCCTGGCGGATGTAGAAGATCATCCGGGCGTGCGTGATAAGCTGCTGATTCTCTCGACGGCAGCGGGTGAAGCAGCTTCGCCGCAGATTCGCAACGCCGGCACCATCGGCGGCAACATCTGCCAGCGACCCTTCTGCTGGTATTTTCGCTCTTCAAACTTCAACTGCCTGCGAAAAGGCGGCCAGCTCTGTTACACCGTGACCGGCGACGGCCGTTTTCACGCCATCCTGGGCGGCGGGCCGAGCTACATTGTCCACCCGTCGGATACCGCCCCGGCGCTGGTAGCACTGGATGCGCAGATTAAGATCGCCGGGCCAGCGGGTGAAAGAGCCATTCCCCTAGAGAAATTTTTCGTGCTGCCATCGGTGGACTATAGACGAGAAAACGTTCTCAAGACCGGCGAAATCGTCACAGAGATTTTCGTTCCGACACCGAAAGCCGGTAGCAAAGGTTACTATCATAAAGTCCGCGAGCGCCAGGCCTGGGATCACGCCATCGTCGCCGTCGCTACCGTCGTCCAAAGCAGCGGCGGCGTAGCGCGCGACGCACGCCTGGTCCTCGGCGGCGTCGCGCCGATCCCCTGGCGCGCGCCAGGAGCCGAATCCTTCCTGCGTGGCAAGAAGATCGACGACACCGTCGCCCAGCAAGCCGGTGTCATTGCCCTCGAAGGGGCTAAGCCATTGAAGGACAACGTCTACAAGGTGAAGTTGGCACAGGATCTAGTGCGACGCGGTCTGCTCGAATCGGCGTGACGGGACCGGTTATTGCAGCGGCGGCCTGGCGTGGAATTAGCGACTCTATGCCAGGCCACTTTCAAGATCGGCGCTTCCAATAAACGTAGCCAATTCGCGGGCGGGTTTTGATCCCGCCGCCAATTAAAATATCGCAAAGGGGATGCTGGCTCCCTTTGGAAACCCCGCAATGTTGTTGCCGCCTCAAGAGGCGGGGTTTCCATAGAATCAAACGAGATCGTTATTGGGCCTTGGCTCCGCACCGTCCAGGTTTATGGGCCCCCTGCATGCTCTTGACCCAACCAATAAGAGCCCATAAAATTTGCCTGTACGGGATTTTTCGACGTAGAGTCAAGGCATGATTTTTCGACGCCCCAGTGTTTGGTTAGCTTTATTGTATCTAGGAGTGTGCGCTGCCTTTGCGCAGGCGGCGCAAGATTCCGGCAACCAGGCGCCACGCCGCGCGGCATCGTCGAGTGCTGCATCAGGCACCAATGCCGAGCTGGTGCGCCTTCGGGCGGACGCGATTGCCAAGATGAAAGAATCGCGTGCGAGATATGATCAGCTTCTTAGCCTTTACGAAGAGGAAAAAAAGCGACTAAGTGAACAATTCGAGAAGCGCCGGGATCTTTACCAACAGGGTTTGATCGCGAGGGATGAGGTGGCGCCGGTGCAACAGGCGCTTTTGACATCCATTCGCAATATCATGGACGTGAAGCGCTGGATTTTGGAAGACGACATCGCGATCGCCGAGGTGACACTGCGCGATGAGTTATTCCGTTTGCCACGGCTTGCCCGCGGCGGCTATAGCGAAGGCGGCGCGCTGATTCGTTTCAACGGCGGCGCCTTGTGGTCGTTGGCGGAGGCGCCGAAGATCGAAAGGTTTTTCTCCGAGACCTTTAGCAAGACCTTGCCGGTTAGTGCCTTTGGCCAGTCACCGGCGCATGACCGCCTGCGTTTCGACCATCGTGACGCGATGGATGTGGCGCTCCATCCAGACAGCAACGAAGGGCGCTCGTTGATATCATATCTGCGCCAATTAGGCATACCGTTCATCGCCTTTCGCGGCAGCATGCCAGGGAGTTCCACCGGCGCGCATATCCATATCGGCAAACCATCAGCGCGCAATTGAAACAGCCGTTTGATGGCGTGCCGGCCTGACAGCACGGTTTCAAAGTCCCTAAAATCGAGGAGTTAAACACCCATGGCTCAACCCGCTAATCCGTTGCCAGCCTCGACCGTCGTTTTAGTTCGTCCCAACGAAGGTGGCGGGTTCGAAGTGTTCATGAACCGGCGGCCGGAAAAAATGGAGACCTACGCCGGCGTCTACGTTTTTCCCGGCGGCTGCGTCGAAAAGGATGACTGTTCACAGGCAGATGGTCGCGCTTACCCAGGGGCTCGCGCCAATCGAGGCGCGGGCGGCACTTGAGTCGGAACTGGACGGGGAAGTCTGTTTGGGACATTGGGTGGCGGCGGTGCGGGAATTGTTCGAAGAAGCGGGGATCCATTTTTTCGTCAACCCCAGCGCGCAATGCATGGACGAAACGACGCCTATCCAACAGCTGGCATCAAAACGCCAAGCGTTGCAGCGAGGGGAACTCAATTTGTCGAGTCTATTGGCTGCCGAACGACTCGCCTGCGACCTTAGCCGGCTGAAATATATCTATCACCGAATCACTCCGGAACATTACAAAATTCGCTTTGACACGCGCTTCTATCTTGCGGCATTGCCGAAAAACCAGACGCCACTGCCAACTTCTGAAGAGGTGGCGGAGAGTCTGTGGGTCACTCCGGAGAAAGCGCTGGCAGAATCAGAATCAGGCAAGTTCCCCATGATGCCACCGACGATTGCAGTACTTCGTAATCTTGCCCGCTACCCGGCCTGGAGTAATCTTTGCGAAGCCTACCGGCTTTAGTAAATCGGAATATCTCCGCGCGGCAAGGATTTCCTATAAACTTCCCCATTCGGTCATGGAGCGGCATAGGATTGACAGGCATGCCAAAAAATTGCCTCGCCAGTGACCCCGGAGAGGATAGTCAGGAGCCTTAAGGCTGATGATTTACGCGGCTTTTGCTCACAGTAATTTTCGCCTGAATCGCAAATAGACAGGGAAAATGGAGGCGGCCAATCGAGCGACGCGTGAAACGCTGACAAGGCGTTCATTTAGAGCGATGGATGGAACGGATTGTGCATCACATCGGATTATCCATTGAATATGGCTCCAGAGACGTGCTATATGGGCGAGAATTTCTCGATCTCGGATGAATTAGTTTAATCCTTGGCCATCCCCGAACAAATCTTCCAATCCTTTGACGAATCTAACCGTCTAACTGCTTATTAGGTAAAATGATGCCTGACCTCGATTCAGCAAACCGAACCATCGCTTACTTTACCATGGACATCGCCATCGAGTCAGAGATTCCGACTTATAGCGGTGGATTGGGAATCTTGGCCGGCGACATGGTCCGTTCGGCGGCGGATCTGCGGCTTCCGATGGTAGCCGTCACGCTGCTGAACCGCAAGGGTTATTTCGAGCAGCGGCTCGATATCCAGGGTAACCAGTCGGAAAGCCCTTCTCATTGGTCGCCGGAAGGCCGGCTCGAGTCGTTGGCCGCCCGCGCTTCCGTGCTGGTGGAAGGCCGGGAAGTACGCATTCGCGCCTGGCGCTACCCGATTCGCGGTGTCACGGGCCATCTCGTCCCGCTGATCTTTCTCGATACCGACTTAGAAGAGAACGATCGCCGCGCTCGGGCGATCACAGATCACCTTTACGGTGGCGACGAGCACTACCGCCTATGCCAGGAAACCATCTTGGGTTTTGGCGGCGTCGCGATATTGCGCGCGCTGGGCTACTCGAATCTAAGCGTTTACCATATGAACGAAGGCCACTCGGCGTTGGTCACACTCGCTCTGCTGGAACAAGCGGCGAGCGGCCAAGCGATTCGTCGATTCGACGAAGAGCAGTTGGAATCCGTGCGGCGCCAATGCGTATTTACCACGCACACGCCGGTGGCTGCGGGCCATGATTGTTTTGCTTCGGAGCTGGTAGAGGGGGTGCTCGGCGCGGAGCGCGCCGAAGAACTCAGGCAGTTGCGGGTCATGAACGGCGCGCTGAACATGACCGAGCTGGCCTTACAGCAATCCGGTTTCATCAACGGCGTGTCGCTCCGCCACCGGGAGGTTTCGCGCGCGATGTTCCCGCGCCACCGTATAAGCGCCATTACTAACGGTGTTCACGCCGTCACCTGGACCGCCCCGCCGTTGCGCGCCTTATTTGACCGCTTCATTCCCGAATGGCGTCGCGACAATTATTATCTTCGCTACGCCCTGGGCGTGCCACTCGCAGATATCCGCGCGGCTCACAGCGAAGCGAAAAGAGAGCTTTTGCAACAGGTGCGCTGGCTCACAGGGGTGCAACTTGACGAGAAAATTTTTACCCTGGGCTTTGCGCGCCGCGCCACCGGCTATAAGCGCGGTGATCTCCTGTTCACCGATCTGGAAAGGCTGAAACGGATCGCCCGCGGCCCGGGACCGCTACAACTGATCTATGCGGGCAAGGCCCATCCGCGAGATCAGTACGGCAAGGCGATCATCCGCCGCATCTTCGAGGCCGCGGCGGAGCTCTCCGACACTGTGCGCGTCGTCTATTTGGAAAATTACGACATGAATTTGGGACGGCTGCTCTGCTCCGGCGTCGATACCTGGCTCAACACGCCGATGCGCCCGCAGGAAGCTTCCGGCACGAGCGGGATGAAAGCGGCCCTCAACGGCGTGCCGAGCCTCAGTGTGCTCGACGGGTGGTGGATCGAAGGGCACGTCGAGGGGGTCACCGGCTGGTCCATCGGCGACGCCAGCGGAACGGAAAACGATTCCTCGGCCGAAGCCGCTTCTCTATACGACAAACTGGAAAAAGTCATCCTGCCGCTGTATTACAGAGAACCGGATAAATTCGCCGAAGTCAGGCGTTCGGCCATCGTCCTGAACGGCTCGTTCTTTAACACGCAACGGATGATCGAGCAGTACATCAGAAACGCCTATGCCGGCGGCGAAGACGAGATTTCAGCGTAACTCAACGCTTTGACCCGCTTTGCGGATTCTTATTCGGCGCAGCAGTTCTCACGCGTCCTCGCAATTGTGCATCGTCGACGCTTGTTTTTAGATCGCGGCGTCCTTTGCCAAGGACGCGGCCCAATCGATGCTCTCACGCAGCGCTGTAAAGTATCCATCGCCGCCGACTAGATAAGTGTCGTTGTGCCCTGCGCCGACAATCGTGTAAAATTTTTTCGGCTCCGGCGCGGCCTCGAAAACTTTCCTTCCTTGATTAAAAGGGACCACCTCGTCGCGGTCGCCGTGCAGCACCAGTAAAGGGCTTTTAACGCGCCGCACTTTTTCCAGATTGTCGTATCGAGTCGAGAGCAGTGGTGCAAGCGGCAAAAGAGGAAAAACCGCCCGCGCCATTTCCGGCACGGAGGCAAACGGGCTCTCAAGAATCAACGCCAAGCTGTCGACATGCATGGCCATTTCAACCGCCACCGCCGCGCCTAAGGAGCGGCCAAACAGAACCAACTGCTGCGGTTGCACGTTATAGCTCCGGCGCACAAAGTCGATTGCCGCGCTGCCGTCAAGGTAAGTGCCCGGTTCCGAGGTCTTGCCGTCGCTGCGACCGTAACCCCGGTAGTCGAAAATAAAGACGTTGATTTTAACTTTGTCGTGCAGCAGCCTGATGTTTTGCACGCGGTGGCTGATGTTGCCGGCGTTGCCATGAAACCAGAGCAGGGTTCTCTGAGCATTGGGATAGGGAACAAACCAGCCGTTGAGGCGAACACCATCCTGGGCCGTGAAATGGACGTCGTCGAAATTGAGACCGACGTCGCGGGGCGTTTGGTAGATCGTCTTGTCAGGGCGAAAAATCAGCCGTTCTTCCATTGGGCACGCCCAAAGAAAAAACGGCACGAACAAAATCAGCATGCCACGCGAAACAGTTCTCAGGAGCATGATTGCGGTAAATCGGAAGTCACCGGACCGCCGCGTTTCTATCGCACCCGAGTGACGGGCGCGAAGTTTAGTGTTTGCGCTCGCCGCGCAGCTTCCATTCCAGGCCGTCGATGATGCATTCAACACAGGCTTGTAGGATATCGGCGGCGACACCCACGGTGCCCCAACTGTCCTTGCCGTCGGAGAAAATCGCCAGCACCCGCACCAGCGCCTCCGCGCCTTTGCCCTCATCGTCGCGCGAGCCGCCGCCGTGATGTAATAACCGGACATCGAACTCTTCCAAGCGCACGTCCGAGAGCTGAGGATAGTGTTTTTCGAGAACTTTACGCATAGCGCTATCGACGGCGTGCACCGGTCCATTGCCAGTGGCCGCAACGAGCTCCTGTTCGCCAAAGATTTCAATCAGGACGCTTGCCTCCGTCGAGGCTCGATACGGCGCTGGAGATTGGAAATCGACCTGGTCGTCGATTTTGCAGCGGAGGATTCGGAAAGGTTTAAGATAGTCTTGGCGGTTGCGGATCATCATCAACTCGAACGAGGCCCAGGCGCCATCGAGGCGAAAAAACTCCTGCTTGAGGTCTTCTGGCATGACTTCCTCCGGCTTTCCGGCTGTTTTAACTTTGTGCCATTATAGCTTTCCCGCGGAAAATGGCTAGGTTATCCGCCCTCCTCTCGTGCCTTATTCATAGAACCCTTCGGAATTTCGTCTTTTCATAAAAATGCTACTCTGGTAAAATTACCTTATGGAAACGAGATCAGGGGATAACAAACTCAAAGGCTTTTTCCTCAATGTGGTGCGCCAAAGCTTTTGGCAATTGGGTATCAACGATGCGATGGTCGCGAATTACGTGGCGGACGTATTGACGGAATTTGCCCGCACCGACAATTTATACCGAATCCGCGGCCAGCGCGGGCGCAAAGTGGACAGCGTCGTGGAAATGCTTGCGGCAAGAGCGGATGAGCCGGCGGACCAAGACGCCATTCTCTCCGAGCGCTCGCGGCGCAAGTACGTCGGCGATTACGCCTTGTTCATGAGCGGCATATTTCGCAACTACATCACGCGCCAAGGCTGCCTCAGCTATTACATCGAAGAGGGAAGCCGCTCCTACTGGACCGTCTCGGAGCTAGACGTGTCCCTCTACCGCACCGGGTTCATTCTTTTTCAAGAACTCTCAAAGAAATTCGAATACTACTCCGGAGCGCTGGATTACACCCGCAAGGCATACTTCGCCGCGGATCCGGGAGAAGATCCCTTCGCCGGATTTCTCCGCCAAATCGATGGCTGGGCCAAGGTCAATATAAGGCCGAATTGACGGCTTTAACGCCTCGACCAACAATCGCTGCCCCTTTAAGCTTTCCAAAATGAAACGCATACTCGCCACACTGCTTATAATCGCCGGCTCGGCCTTGTTGTCCGTCGCATTCGTCGCCGTGTCCATCTTCAATCACCATCCAAGCGGTAACCCGGCGGTCACGGAGATCCGGGTAGAACAGGGCGACTCCCTGGCCGTGGTGGTGCGCAAGTTGCGCGCAGAAAAGCTCATTGCGAACGAGCGGCTGTTCTTGCTATGGGCGCGCCTTAGGCGCGTGGAAACGAAAATTCATCTCGGCCTTTATCGCTTCGAAGGGCCTGTGCCGGCGTGGGAGATTTTGGAAAGGCTGGCGACGGGCAAAGGGTTATTCCATAAGATCACGATTCCGGAAGGCCTGACGGTCAAGGAAATCGCCGCGTTGCTGGGAAAGCTGCAGATTGCCGACAGCGAGAAGTTTCTCGCCGAAGCATCCGCCCCGGAGCTGTTGGCAACTTTGAGATTGCCAAATCGAGGGATCGAAGGTTACCTGTTTCCGAGCACCTATTATTTCACGCCGTCAACGCCCGAAAAAAATATCGTCCTCGCCATGGCCGAACAGTTCCGCAAGGTATCTGCCCCGGTCCTAGAGCGAGCCAATGGCGCCCGTGCGGGGCTGACGCCCCATGAACTGATTACTTTGGCGTCGATTATCGAGAAAGAAACTGGGCTCGAAACGGAGCGCCCATTGATATCAGCCGTGTTTCACAACCGTCTAAAGCTAAGTATGCCTCTGCAAAGCGATCCCACGGTAATTTACGGGCTCAAAGATTTTCAGGGAAACCTGACGCGCCAGAACCTGCAACATCCTAGTCCGTACAACACCTACCGAGTACCAGGTCTGCCGCCGGGGCCGATCTGCAATCCCGGTTTATCATCCATCAAAGCGGCGCTAGCGCCAGCCGATGTGCCGTATCTTTACTTCGTTTCAAAAAACGACGGCTCACACCACTTCTCCGAGACCCTTGAGGCGCACAACCAGGCGGTGAAAACCTTCCAGCCCGTCGCGCGCCCGCGCTGACACCACGTTTGAGGCCCTGCGATGGCATGTTATAGTTAACGCCATGGAGGCGCTAAAAGAAAAGTCGGAGCGCGGCGCGCCGGAACAGGTGATTCTCGGCCTGGTTACAAAACTCACGCACCATGCCCTTTGGGACGCACTCCTGGTTTTGTTGCCGCCCGTGGCCGCGGTCCTTTATTGCTTACTTTATCTCTTTCTTAACTTATGGATCAGTCCGGTAATAACCTTGGTTTTGGGTTGTGCGGCGCTGGCCGTGGGCGCGCTAGCGATCGCGATCCGCTACCGTCCAAACATTCCCTCGGCCCACCTAGCGGCGCGCTTGATCGATGACCGCGCCGCTGCGGAAGACCGGTTTCTCACGTTGGCAACGCTGCAACCGTCGCCGACGGCCGCGTTTTTGGTGTCCCGGCTGCGGGCGGAGGCGGTTGGATTGCAAGGCCATATCGCGATCAAGCATGAGTTTCCCTACCGGATCAAACGGCATGTTTACGCATCGTTGCTGATTTCACTGGCCGCCGCATTGCTGTTTCAACTGCTTTTGCCGCTGGCTCATTCGACCCTCCATCCACAGCCCGCCCACGAGCTGCTGCGCGAGTTAGCGCAACGGATGGCGCAGCGGCCAAACCTGCTGGAAACGGCACGTTCTCTCCATAATCTCGCGGCCAAACTCGAAGATCCTAAGGTGCCGATGCAAGAACAACGGAACCTAGCTCAGGAAGAGCGCAAGAAGATAGATGAGCAGCAGAAAAAACAAACTCAGAAACAAGACCGTGATCTATTAAACCAGGCGGCCGGCACGCTCCAGGGTATAGAGCAGCAATCCGGCGGGGCAGAGCGAAAGAAAGATCAGGATAGCGGCGCGGGCGGAATTCAAAGCAATCTGCCGCAGCAGGGTCAGGGAGAAGGGAAGCAGAGCCAGGGCAGCAGCGGTGACAGCAAGGGCGAGTTTGACGCCCAATTGAACAACGAAATGCAACGAGGGAAAATGGCCCAGGGAAACCCCAAGGAACCAGGCTCGGAAAAGAACCCGGGCGACCAGAGTGGCGGTATCGGCAATCAGTCCGATCCAAACAAAACCGCTAAGGATCAGAACAAAGAACGCCCCGGCAAGCCCGAAAGCGGTAAGGACGAAGGAACCGGGCGCGGCAAAGTGTCGGAGGAAATACCCCAAGGCACGCCGCCGGCGGAACGTTTTTATAAACCGGGCGAGGGCGGATCCCAGGGCATCAAGGGCGCGGGTTACGTGACCGTGCAGTTGCCGGAAGAACTCGCGGCGGAGGGAAAAGGCGGTGGCCAAAAGCGGGACTCGAAGGGTGGTAAAGCGAGTTCTCAGGTTCCCGTAAGTAACGTTCCCTTGCCCAAACATGTGCCCGACGCGCCGGCCGAAAAGCAGCAGATGCCGCTGGAGTACCGCGGAATTATTCGTTGACGGAAAAAAAGGGGTGGCGATGGAGCCGCAAAAATTTCAGGATACTTTTAAGCGCATCGAAGCGGAAATACGCAAGGTCATCGTCGGTCACGACGACGCTATCCGAAAAGTTCTGATCGCCTTTTTCGCCGGTGGCCATGTGCTGCTAGAAGGCGTGCCGGGATTAGGCAAGACGCTGCTCGTCAAAGCTTTTAGCGCCGCCATCGGTATGTCTTTTAAGCGCATCCAGTTTACACCGGATCTTATGCCCTCTGATATTGTCGGCACCGAGGTGCTGGCAGAAAACGGCGGACGTAGAGAATTCCAGTTCAAAAAAGGCCCGGTCTTCGCCCATGTCGTCCTGGCGGACGAGATTAACCGCGCCACGCCCAAGACTCAGTCGGCGGTGCTGGAAGCAATGGAAGAAAAGCAGGTGACCGTTTTCGGGGAATCGCACTTGCTCGAGTCGCCGTTCATGGTGATGGCGACGCAAAATCCCATCGAGCTCGAGGGGACTTACCCGCTCCCGGAAGCGCAACTGGACCGGTTCTTTTTTAAGCTCCTAGTGACGTCGCCGACGCAGGCGGAGTTGCGCGAGATCCTCAAGCGCACTACGGGCACGGAAAGCGGTGAAACAAACAGGGTTCTGCCCGAAGACGGCGGACGGCACATCAATGACATGAAGCAACTGTTACGCCAGGTTCTGATCGCGCCGCCCATCGAAGACTACGTAGTGCGTCTGGTCCATGGCACGCAACCCGCGGCCCAAAACGGCACCGTGGCGCCGGCGTCGGTAAGAAATTATCTGCGTTTCGGCTCAAGCCCGCGCGGCGCGCAGTCGATAATACTCGGCGCCAAAGGCAATGCCCTTGCCGAAGGCCGGGTTCACATCAGCTACGAAGACGTGGAAAAAGTGCTCTACCCGGCGCTGCGCCATCGCATCATTCTCAACTTCCAAGCCGAAGCGGAAAACGTCAACGCGGACCAGATCATCGCCGAGGTCGTTAAACAGGTACGGCGCACCTAAAGGTGTCTTTCTCCCGCCCTCCAAGCAGCGCCGTTCCGCGGCCATGTGAAACGATCCTCCGGGCCCTGTCATCGACAAGCGCACTTCAAAACGTTTTGAACGATTGGAACGAATTGAACTCGTGAATAAGTTGTGCGGCCATGCTACTTGACCTTATTCTTTATCGCCGGGATGGATTTGATGTAATCGGCGATGGCTAAAGCATCTTCTTTCTTCATGTCTTTGTAGCCATGGGGCGTGCCTTGAATGACTTCGTACATCAAGCCCTGCACGTTGTCGGAGTCAGGCTTAATTCCGGTAAGGAGTAACTCCGCGATATCTTGGCGCCGCCAATCGCCGATGCCGGTTTCTTTATCCGGCGTGAGATTGGGCACAGCTTCCCCCAGCGGTCCATTCTTCTCGCTGGCGCCCGCCATGTAGAGGGATTGATTGGGAGCGCCGATGAAATTTCTCGGCGTGTGGCAGTCGCCGCAGAGCGCGACGTGATCGACGAGATAGCGACCGCGCTGGATGCCGCTTTTGGGCGCCTGTGGCGGCGCGGCGTTAAATTTGCCAAAGACCTGGAGGAACAAAGGTGTTCCCAAACTGCGCGCGAACGGGGCCCAGGTCTTCAACGCCGGCGTGGCTTTTTTCACCGGCTTCAACGTGCGCATGTACGCGATCATCGCCTGCCTATCTTCCTGCGCCATGCCGGAATATTTTTCATAGGGCATGACTGGCAGGATTCTACTGCCGTCCTTACGAATGCCCTTGACCATGGCATCGTGGATCTGTTGGTCCGTCCAGTCGCCGAGTCCAGTTTCTTTGTCTTGAGTGATATTGGTGCTGTAGATCGTGCCAAAGGGTATCGGGAAGGCGCGCGCGCCCGCGTGCGGGGTGCCTTTCGGTTCCGTGTGGCAAGCGCAACCGCCGGCGACGGCAAAGATGTATTGACCCTTGGCAACGAGATCTTTGCTGGCTTGAGCATAAACAACAACGGGAAGACCCATGAGCGGTGCAAAAGCGGCCAGCCAAAGCACGGCCTGTACTATTCGATTATGTCGACGCATGGTTTGAGCGCGATGCCTCCTCGCGGATTTTGTTATCTAAGAATTTTAACGCGCCGTAAAAAACCCTATTGACCGGCGCGTCCTTGCCCGCGTCGCTGAGCAACCTAACGACGATCCCGTTGAACGCTTCGTATTCAAGCGGCTTTCCCGCCTCCAGGTCTTGCAGCATCGATGGTTTGAAGGCTCCGAGACCTTGCGAAAACTGCAGCGTTTCGTCGAAGAGCTCGGGGGAGAGATCGATATCGCGGGTTTGAGCCGATTGCCTGACTTCCGCCATGCAATCGACAGCGAGTTTGGCGAGCGACTCGGATTCGACGATATCCTTAACCGTGGCCCGCGTCAGACAACTGATCGCACAGAAAGGCGAGTTCCACAGGAGTTTCCGCCACTGCGCTTTTTGGATTTCCGCGCTCGCTTCGCAGGGAATCGTCGCAGTGGCAAGCGCCTGATGAACGATTTTCGTTGCTTCGCTGTCGCCTCCCGTCCTCGGGCCGAAAATGATACTGCCGCCGGTTGAATGCTCGATCACGCCGGGCGAGATGACCTGCGCGCCCACGTAGACGACGCCGGCCAGGGTACGGCGATCGTCGAAGCGGCGAGCGATTTTGTCGGTGTTATCGACGCCATTTTGGAGGGACAGGATCACGGTCCTGGCGCCGATGATCGGTCGGAGCCGTTCAGCCGCAGCTTCAGTGTCGTAGGACTTGACGCAAAATAGAATCAAGTCGGCGCCTCCGGCTTGGGCGGCATCGGCAGTGAACAGGGCATTTCTGATGTCTAAATTGCCGCTTGGACTATTAACGCGCAGGCCGTTGCGCCGCAGCGCATCCAAATGTTTGCCGCGGGCGATGAACGCAACATCATGGCCGGACGCGGCGAGCTTCGCGCCAAAGTATCCACCGACGGCTCCAGCGCCCATCACGGCGATACGCATGCTTCCTCCTTCATTAGCTTGGACTCTAATCTCCGCGCCTACTCATGTCAAATTTCTCTCCTCACGAGACCCGCCACGGTGATTTAAGCTTTCACACACGATATGCTATTAAAATCACTCATGGAAAGAATCGATCCCCAACAGGATCACGAGAAACTCAGCCGCTTCCACCCCGGCCAGCAGGTGACATTCGACGGTAAGCCCTACATAATTCAGCTGCGCACGACGCTGGCTTCCGGCGAAGCCGCGGTGGTGTTGCAAGGGGAAAAAGACCAGTTCGTCATCGGCGCCGGCGAGTTTCTCGCCAGGGTGAAATAAATTTCTCGTGCGATGCACGGAGCTTACATCCAGGAGCAGATCATGAGTAAGATTCGACTGACTTTGGCTTGTTGGGATTACGACCGCACCCGCGCCCTGCAAGACGGGCGGGTGGAAGTAGAAGGGGTCGATCTCACCTACCTGCCATTGCGCGTGGAGGAAACCTTTTGGCGCATGCTGCGCTACGGCGAATTTGACGTCGCGGAGATGTCCACGGGATCCTTTTTGATGTCGCGGGATAAAGGCGCGCCAAGACTGATAGGCATACCGGTGTTTCCATCCAAGACGTTTCGCCACTCCTGCATCTATATCAACACCGATTCGGGTATAAAAAAGCCGGCCGACATGGCGAGCAAGAGGGTGGGCGTTCCCGAGTACCAGATTACGATGGCGACCTGGGCGCGCGGCATCTTGCAGCATGAATACGGCGTAGCGCCGGAGAAAATGAAATGGTTTACCGGAGGTGAAGAGCATCCGGGCCGCCAAGACAAAGTCAAGCATAATTTGCCGCCAAACATCGATATCCAGCCAATACCCGCCGACAAAACCCTTTCGGGCATGCTTGAACGAGGCGAAATCGACGCGATGATTTCGGCGCATATACCGTCGCCCTTCGTGCGCCGCCATCCTAAGGTTCACCGGTTGATCCCCAACTTTCGCGAGGTGGAACAGGAGTATTTCAAACGCACCAAGATTTTTCCCATCATGCACACCATCGTGATCCGTGAAGAGGTTTACGAACAGCATCCCTGGATCGCCCAGAGTCTTTTCAAGGCCTTCAACGAATCAAAAAGAGTCTGCCAGGAAACGATGTACGAATTTTCCGCTCTGAAATATATGCTGGCATGGTCCATCGATGAGATGGAAAAGGAACGGGAAGTTCTCGGCGAAGATCCCTGGGCTTACGGTCTGGACGCGAATCGTCATATCTTGGAAACCCTGATCCAATACAGCCATGAGCAAGGATTGATCAGCAAGCGCTTGGAGGTCGATTCGCTTTTCGCCAAAAGCACGCTGGAGGATTTCAAAATCTAATCGCGCTGCCGCTCGCGAGCGGGATTTTTCGCCATGGCGGATGAAAAAGACGCGCAATTTGAAGAAACCAAGTGGTGGATCGACCGCGGACCGGTAAAGGATCGCGAAAAGCCGGCTGCTCCGGTAAAGGGCATCATTGAACAGTGGGCCCACGAGTTGCTCAAAGGCTACAACCAAGATCTCGCGGCAAAAAATCTTGTCGATATCAATCCGAAAATCTTAAACTCGCTCTCCAGTAACGCCGGCGAATGGACCTATTATTCCCTGGACGTCGGCACCTATCCAGCGGATAAATTGGCGAGAATCAAAAGCGGCTTGCCGCTGCCGCCGGGCGCCCGAGCCATTTTAATTGACGCGGGGTATTCCTTGAGGATAGTGATAACGGGGCAGCCGGTCGGCGAGCGTTACGTCGATATCAACTTTACCGATGCGCCCTCTCTCGACTACTGGGTCAACGGACAGTTGGTTGAAGAGCGGCTGTTCTCGAACGTCGGCGAAGCGCTTAGAAGAATCAAGCCCGACTTACCGGGCTATTTAAAGGCGCCGGACAACGATTAACGGCAACCGCAGGTTTGCGGCGTACAGGCGCAGCCGGTCCCCGCCGCGCTCTCTGCTTTTGCTGACCCCGGCGAGCTAAACACCGATAACTGTTTCTCGACGGCACCGCTGGCGCATTTGGGGCAGGAGATTTTCTCCCGCGCCGACAGAACGATTTGTTCGAAATGATAATCGCAACGGCGGCAACTGTATTCAAAGATGGGCATGGGTTCTTCGCTCCTGGTCGCAATGGCAGATTTCAAATCAGGCTCACGCCGGTCAAACTAGTGATCCGCGAGCCCGCTCGGCTATGCGCTCTTGGTTCCGGTCTTTTTCGGCTTTGCCGCAACCCGCAGCGGCTGATCGCGCGGGATCGGCACCAACGAAGTCACTTCCAAGCCGTAACCTCCCAGCCCGACGAGGTGCGTTTTATTGTTCGTCAATAGGCGCATCTTGCGCACCCCTAGGTCGCGCAAAATTTGCGCGCCGATGCCGTACTCTTTGAAGTCGGCCCGATACACGAAAGACGGGTTCATGTCCTTCTTTCGTTTGCCTTCGACTCTCGGGTAGGCCACCCTCGACGGACGGTGCAATTTTTGATCCGGTTGTAGATATAGGATGACCCCTTTGCCTTCCTGCCCGATGATCTCCAGCGAACGTTGAATTATCGCCCCAGTATTCAGAAGCTCGAAACCAAAGACATCCCCCGGCACATACTTCGTGTGGACTCGCACGAGGGTTTCATCTTTTGGGGAAATCTCGCCTTTGATCAATGCCAGGTGCTCGTTTTGATCGACATGGGTATTATAAACGATGGCATGGAACAGGCCGCCCGCACGGGTCGGCAATGGCGCCGCGGCGGCGCGGAAAACCAGCGATTCGTAGTTTAGCCGATATTGGATGAGGTCGGCTATAGTGCAAACTTTGAGTTTGTGCTTGCGCGCGAACTTCATGAGGTCGGGCTGGCGTGCCATGGTGCCGTCGTCCCTCATGATCTCGCAGATCACGCCGGCGGGCTTGAGCCCCGCGAGGCGTGCCAAATCCACCGAGCCTTCGGTTTGTCCCGCGCGCACCAACACGCCGCCGTTTCGCGCCCGCAAAGGAAATATATGGCCCGGCGTAACCAGATCCTGCGGTTTGGCATCGTCCGCAATCGCGTCGAGGATTGTCTTGGCCCGGTCGGCGGCGGAGATCCCGGTCGTGATTCCAGCCGCGGCGTCCACGGACACCGTAAACGCTGTGCCGAAGGGTGAAGTGTTCTCCGACACCATCATCGAGATGCCCATATACCTGACTCTCGCTTCGGTCAGTGGCAGACAGATCAGGCCGCGTCCATGGGTGGCCATGAAGTTGATGGCTTCCGGCGTTACCTTCTCGGCGGCCATGCAGAGGTCGCCTTCGTTTTCGCGGTCTTTGTCATCCATGAGGATGACCATTCTACCGCGTCTGATTTCGTCGATGGATTCTTTTATGCTCGCCAGTGGCATCGGCTCCTAATGTACCACCTTGGAGTGGGGGGTCAACCATTTCGGCGAGCGGTAACCCTCTATCAATTAAGGAAATAGCTGTGCGGCCGAGTCAGTTGGCTAAATTTGCGCCGCCGCCGATGCGTCAAGGATTTTACCCCTACGTTGGTGCGCCAAAGGGAATATTTGGAACAAAATGGGGGTTTAAGTCGTCAAAGGGCTATGACGCCATAATACGGCCCTTTAAGCGTCATGGAGGTAAGTTATGATTCGACGGAAGAGCGCCAAAACCGCGGTTTCAGACGGAGCCGGCCGAAGTCCTCAGCCGTTCGCCGTCCATGAAGCCGGGCATGGCGCGGGTTTCAACATGGAGGCATTGTTTCAGCCTGACATTTTGATCCAAACACAGTACCAGGCGACCCATCAGAGACGGTTCCACCAGGAGCCCGAGAAAGTGTTGATGCTTGCGCTTCTGGAGGATGCCATTGTTTGTTTTCAAGATAACTTCGGCACGGACTGCAAACGGAAGAAGGCTCTTTTTCAAGACGCCGAGGAATGGATCCTTGACCACGACGCCTCCTACATTTTTTCGTTTGAAAACATCTGTGACGTGCTGGGCTTTGACGCCAGCTATCTTCGCGATGGGTTGACGCGTTGGAAACAAGAAGCGCTGGCCACGGCGCCGGCGAAGGAGCACCGGAAAAGATTGGCGAGCTAACGATGGCGCCCGGCGCGATATCCGATGCGATTACCGCCGCGTGGGTGGCTGCCGCGCAGGGCTGTTGCGCGCGGCGATGTTCGGGGCAAATTCATACTTTTACCGGAGGATTAGAATGGCAGTAACAGGGTTGCGAATTCGCAAGATCAAGCCGGGCGGGGCCGCCGTTATCGGCCTGTTTTTTCTCTTCGCTGTTTTCAGCTGGAACAAGACGACTGGGTACTTATTTCGCTGCTCATTTAGCCCATGCGGTGGATACGCCGAACGCCAAACCTTCGGCTCCAGAGAGCCGAAACTTACCCGATTTCGTCAGCTTGGTGAAAAAGATCGGGCCATCGGTGGTTAATATCGCCACGACGCAGGCGCGAAGACCCGCACAGGGTATGCCCTCTCCTTTCGGCGGCCAATTACCCAATTCGCCCCAGCGCCAGCGGGGTCTCGGGTCGGGTTTCATCATTGACTCCGACGGCACCATTATCACCAATAATCATGTCGTCGACGGCGCTGAAAAGGTCGTCGTGACCTTGGCGGACGGCAAGAGTTTCGACGCCAAAGTCTTGGGCAAGGATCCAAAGAGCGACATCGCAATTCTCAAAATCAACGTAAAGCAAAATTTACCCGCCGCCACGTTGGGGGACTCCGATCAGCTCGAAGTCGGCGAATGGGTCATAGCCATCGGCAATTCTTTTGGACTGGATCACACGGTCACTACGGGAATCGTCAGCGCCAAAGGGCGGCATATTGGCGCGGGACCCTACGATAGTTTTATCCAAACCGATGCCTCGATCAATCCGGGAAATTCCGGCGGGCCACTGGTCAACTTGCGCGGTGAAGTGGTGGGCATCAATACGGCGATCTTCAGCCAAACGGGCGGCAATATGGGCATCGGCTTTGCCATTCCGGCGAACCTGGCAAGAGAACTGGTACCCCAACTTAAAGACAAAGGTAAAGTCGTTCGGGGCTACCTCGGGGTGACAATTCAAAAAGTTACAAGCGACATCGCCGCGACGATGGGTTTGAAGAACGAGAGCGGGGCGCTGGTCGCCGACGTTGCCGAAGGCGGGCCGGCGGAGCGCTCGGGCATCAAATCGGGAGACGTCATCATCGAGTTCAATGGCAAGGCGATCAAAGACTCCGCCGATCTGCCGCTCGAGGTCGCGCGCGTGGCGCCGGGGAAGACGGCGCAAGTGAAAATCCTGCGCGATGCAAAGCCGTCAAGCATTGCCGTTCAGATCGGTGAAATGAATGATAGCGAAGTCGTAGCCGAATCAGGGAAGGGTGATTTCGGCATGGCGGTACAGCCGGTAACACCAGCAATGGCTGAAAGCCTGGGCTTGGAGCGTGCCGAGGGGTTGGTAGTCACTTCAGTCAAACCCGGAAGCGCCGCAGATGAAGCCGGTATCAGGCGCGGCGATGCAATCACCGAGATCAATCGTCGTCCAGTGCGCGATATGGCCGATTACAAACGGGAAATCTCTCGCGTGGAAAGCGGCAAATCGATTCTATTTCTGGTTAAACGCGATAAGGGGAGCATGTTTCTTGCGTTGAAGCCGTAACCGCCGCGAATTAACGCCAAACCAATTGCCCAACTTTTGCAGCCGTCGCAGTTCCCTAGACCTCCTCGGAAGCCGTGCGATATTGCGTTGTGCGCCGAAATTCACCACCCCCCACGCCGGCCTCTCGGTTTTATTCAGCTTGATATTCCTGCTAAATTGACTGACTCAAACCCAAGAGTCAGGAGACAGAGAGAAAATGAAAGTAGGTTTGATCGGCCACCGAGGCGCCGGCAAGACCACTATCTTCAATATGCTGACGGGCCTGCAAGCGCAAGTGGGCGGCTTCGGCGGCAAAGAAGAGGTCCACTTGGGCGTCATAAAAGTTCCCGACGCGCGCGTCGACAAACTGGCGCAGATCTACAAGCCTAAAAAGACCACCTACGCCGAGATCCGTTTCACCGATTTTCCCCCCAGCGAGGGAGAAGAAAATCTCAAGTCCGATAATACCATCATCACACAGATGCGCGAGGTGGATGCCATCGCGCTGGTGCTCAATGACTTTGAGTTCGGCGCCGGTCCGCTGCGGGCGCTGAATGATTTGCTGACCGACATGATTCTGGCGGACATGACCGCTGTGGAAAATCGCCGCGCCCGTTTGAAAAAGGAAAAGGCCCGGCCATTGGAAGAAGCGGTGCTGGAACGCTGCGCCAAAACCCTGGAGAACGAGGAGAGCTTGAGAAATTTGCCCTTCAACCCGGATGAAGAAAATCTGCTTTCCGGTTTTGGTTTTCTCAGCCGCAAGCCGGTCCTAGCGCTTTTCAATCAAGGCGACGACAAAGCCGGGCGGGCGCTGGCGCCGCAGTATGACGAAGAATTAAAGCGGCGCGGGCTTGAAGGTCTGGCGCTCGCCGGCAAGGTCGAGATGGAGATCGCGCAGTTGGATGAGGCCGACCGGGAAGCTTTTCTCAAGGAGATCGGCATTCAGGAATCGGCAAGGAACAGATTTATCCGGGCGTCCTATCGTCTTCTCAATCTAATCAGCTTCCTGACCACGGGCGACGACGAAGTGCGCGCCTGGACGATTACCAAGGAGACGAACGCAAGAAAGGCGGCCGGTAAAATTCACAGCGATATCGAGCGCGGATTCATTCGGGCTGAAGCGGTCGCCTATGAAGACTTCATCGCTTATGGCAGCGAAGCAAAGTGCAAAGAAGCGGGCAAGCTCCGCCTCGAAGGCAAGGACTATATCGTCCAGGACGGCGACATCATTCATTTTCGTTTTGCGGTTTGAACCGCGCGGAAGCTGTGGCGATTTGAAACCGCAAGGGGAATCGCCTATGATCCGCCGCTGTCCATGTCGTTAGAGTTCCGCAAAAGGAGTTTACCATGACCCGCGCCGATCTTGCTCGATTGCTTCGACGATCGCTTCATTTTGTTCATCGGGCGATGCTAGTCATTGTCAGCGCCCTGCTGATAGCGGCAGTTGCCCATGCCAACCCGTATCTGGCAAAGCCGGGTGAGCGCGGGATCAACATTCGTATCGCCACGTGCGCGGTTTCGGGCGGCTTCATCCATCTTTACACCGCTCTCCAAAACAATCTTTTTGACAAGTACGGCTTCAAGATGGAGCACGTCTATATCCGCGGCAGCGGCCCGTCGGTGGCAGCGCTCACGGCGGACGAGATTCAATTCCTATACTGCGCCGCCGATGCCACTCTGCCGTCCCTGGCCGCCGGTATAGACGTGAAACTCGTCGCCGCGCCGCTGGTCAAGTTGCCGTTTGTTTTGGTGACGCGAAAAGAGATCCGGCGCGTCGAAGATCTCAAGGGCAAATCTTTGGGGGTGGTGCGGGCCGGCGACTTGAGCGATCGGCTCTCGCGCATTTTGGTGAAAAAATTCAACGTTCCCGATGTGACCATGCGGCCCATCGGCGGCAGTCAATCGGAGCGCTTTCAAGCCATGGCGGCCAACATCGTTCAAGGCGTAGTGATTACGCCGCCACTGGACGTGCGAGCCAAGAATGAAGGATACAACGTGACTTATCGCCTGATCGATCTCGATATACCTTTCATCTATAGCTCATTGCACGCCAGCACGCGCTCCATTAAAGAGCGGCCGGAGATTGTCCAGCGCATGGTCGCCGCATTCGCCGAGGCGATCCATTATGCCGATAAAAATCCGGCTAAAGCCAAGGCCGCCATCGCGAAGGTGATGCGCGTGAAGGATGAAGAAGCGCTGCAGGTTTCATACAACGTTTATACGAAAGATATCGTCGACCGGCGCATGATCGTGTCCGGGACGACGGTTGCCGATTCTGTCGAACTCCTGCGCAGCTTGGGTATTCCGGTCAAGCGCAAGGCCGAGGAGATTTACGACAATTCGTTTGTGCATCATCTGGAAAAAAGCGGGTTCCAAAAAGATCTCTGGGGCGGCGAGCCGCACGCGCCAAGGCGGTGAGCCGGCGCTTCTCGTAAAGCCCGCGCATCAGGCGACGTGCTTGTCATAGCTGTTTTCTTTTGTTAGTGCTGCCCGTGATTCTCATCTAAAAACCTGAAAGGCACGAGCGATGAAAACACTGATCCAAGGCGGCTATGTCGCCGCCTTCGATGGCAATGAACATGAAATAATCAAAGACGGCGCCGTCGTTTACGACGGCGATCGCATCGAGTTCGTCGGTAAGGACTACCGTCATCCGGTTGACAAGAAGATCGACGCCGAAGGCTGCCTGGTCTCGCCCGGGTTTATTGACACGCACTTTCATTCCGGCATCAACGCCAGCGATTATATTCTCGCCGATTCGACGAAAACGGATTTTTTCGCCGCCAACTATCTCGCCCATGGCGGGCCGACGCGTGAGGGAGCGCATTCGGCGCACTTGAAAGACGTGGACGTCGGCCAGCGGTTCTCGCTGATCCACGTGCTCAAAAGCGGCGTGACGACGACCTTTGACATCGGCGGCGCCGGTGCTGAAGCAGAGCGATATGTGGACATGATCGATCAGGTGGGTATTCGTTGCGCCGCCGGCCCGAGCTACAAAAACGTCGCTTTCTTTCACGACCGCGACGGTCGCTTGGAGTACGACTGGGACGACGAGCGCGGCAGTAAAGGACTCAAAGCGGCCGTCGATTTCGCCAGGAAATTCAACGGCGCGTGCGGCGGCCGCATGACCGCGTTGTTGTTCCCGGGCCATGTCGACTCGTGCACGCCGGCGTTGCTAAAGGAAACCAGGAAGGCGGCGAAGGATACCGGAGTGCGGATTCAGATCCACGCGACGATCAATCTCTTCGAATTCCACACCGTCATGCAGCGCGAGCGTTGCACGCCGATTGAGCTGTTAAAAAAAATTGGCTTCCTCGATCCTGAAGTGTCGCTGTCGCACTGCATCTTCGTCAGCGGCCATAGTTGGTTGGCTTATCCTTACGGCGACGACCTCAAGATCATCGCGGATTCCGGCGCGTCGGTCGCTTACAGTCCGCTCAAATATCTAAAGCTCGGTATCCTCATGGAATCCTTTGATCGCTATCGCAAAGCGGGCATCAACATGGGTATCGGCACCGATACCTTCCCCAAAGACATTCTCTCCGACATGCGCTACGCGGCGATTGCGTCTAGAGTCGCCGACAAGAGTTTTCTCTCGGGCCAGCCGCGCGACGTTTTCAACGCGATTACGCTAGGCGGAGCGAAAATGCTCGGACGGGAGGATATAGGGAGGCTGCAAAAAGGCGCCAAGGCCGATGTCGCGATCATCAACCTCCGCGACATCGCCTTCGGCGCGGTGCGCGATCCCATCCGTTCGCTGATGGAAACCGCTGTCAGCCGCGACGTGCGCACGGTCATCGTCGACGGCGAAACGCTTGTCGACAACGGCAAGTATCTTCGCCTCAACGAAGAAGAACTGCTCGACAAAGTCCAGGCCAAAGGCGAACAGGTGTGGGACAGCGTGCCCAAGTGGCACTGGACCGGGAAGGAAATAGATGAAATCGTGCCGCCGGCGTTCAAGATGAAGTGACACTTATGGGGCTCGCCACGTTTCCGCGACTTGAGAATTTCGTGTTCCGATAAGAGCTAGATGGTCTCCTGTAATTTACCCACAAGGGATTTTATTTCATCGATGCCCTTCTGCCAGAATGCCGGGTCGTGAATATCGACCCCTAGCGGCTTGAGCAGTGTTTCCGGCGTGTCCGATCCACCGGCTTCAAGCAGGGCGAGGTATTTCGGTACGAAGGCTTTTCCCTGTTCTTTGTACATTCGATACAGGGCCAAAACCAAGAGCTGCCCAAAGACATAGCTATAGCAATAGAAACGGGAATGGATAAAATGCGGAATATAGGACCAGCCCCAGCGGTAGCCGTCGGGCATCTCCACCGCGTCGCCGTAATATTTTGCATTTGCCTCGAGCCATAGACTTCCTAAAGCGTCTGGTGTGAGCCTTTTGTCCTTTCTTGCAGAGAAAGCTAATTCTTCGAAGCGCGTCAAAACGTTCTGTCGAAACACCGTGGCGAAGATGTCCTCGATCTTACCCGCGAGCAGAGCTATCCGTGCTTGCGGGTCCGTGTGGCGCTCGAGCAGGTAATCGAAAACCAGCATTTCCCCGAAAACTGACGCAGTCTCGGCGGTGGTGAGTGGCGTGTCGTAGTTGAAATAGTTCTGTTTGCGGCTCAAGCAGCCGTGCAATCCGTGGCCTAGCTCGTGGGCGAGGGTCATCACGTCACGTAAATTGTCATCATAATTACAAAGTATGTAGGGGTGCAGCTGCGGTGAGGGAGAAGCGCAAAAGGCGCCGCCGCGTTTGCCCTTGCGGATTTCCGCGTCGATCCAATTTTTGCCGAAAAATTCGGCGGCTAATTGACGAAACCCCGGGTCGAATGCGCCAAACGCTTCGAGAATAACGTTTGCCGCTTGCGCGTAGGCAAAAGCTCTGACTTCCTTGCCGATGGGCGCGTACTGATCGTAAAGCGCAAGACGCGGTAGGCCCAGCAGCTTGGCTTTCAGGCGAAAGTAATCCTGCGCCGGGCCATAATTCGCTTCCGCCACTTCCATCATCGTCGCCACGGCAGCGCCGTCGATTTCATTCGCCAGATGGCGCATCGCCATGGGGTCGGAGTAGTGGCGCAGGCGGTCCATCGTAAGGTGATCTTGGATGAGCGTGTCGTAAACAAACGTCAGCACCTGGCCATGCTGCGCGAGACCTTGATAAAGGGTGTCCATGGCGCGCTTGCGCAGTTCGCGGTCGGGGTCGTGAAGGCGTGAAAGAATCTGGCTCAGATTCAGTTCTTCCTTCTTGCCGGCTTTTTCCAGTGAAAATGTGAGACAAGAGTTAATCTCTGAGAAAAGCCGGCCGAAGGCGTTTTGACCGGTGTTGTCTTTTTCATTGATGACCTTTTCTTCGGGCTCGGAGAGCATATGCGATCGGTAACGGCGCAGGCTGGTAAGATAGTGCCTGTACGGCTCTAGAGCCGAATCATCGATCAATCGTTGCGCGATGGCATCTTCCAACGTGAGCCAGCCCAACTCAAAAAAGAGCAGCAAATTTCTGATCTCCGTAGTGCGCTGCTCGACTTTTTGCTCCAAGTCTTGGTATTCCGGCTTTGCGGTGTCCGCCGCGTAAAGAAGGCCAGCGAAACCGCCGACCCGGCCCAAGGCCTCATAGATAAACTCCAATTCTTTCAGGGCGTCAAGAATCTCGGCGGGACTAAGACTTTCGGGTTGCGCCATGACAGGCCGGAATCGATTCGCAAACGATTCGGCCCTTTGGCGAGTTTCGTTCAAAGTCGATTCGATTCTTGGATCACCATGGGACGCGAACAGATCGGTCAAGTCCCATCTTATGCCTTCAGCGCTATTGGCACTCATCAACGTTTTCTCCCTTTGTCAACTTTGCGCGGATGTTTGTGGATGGATTCCATCTCTGTCCCGTTGACCTCTGATGCACGGAAAGATATACCACAAAAACCAGTTTCAAAGAGAGGAGAAGTATCGTGTCGGAACTATCGGAACTCAAAACAAAACTAGCCATGTCGTCGCGCATGCTCTTCAATTCCGGGTTGGTGGACTACAGCGGACATATTAGCGTGCGTATTCCAGGCTCGGATCATCTCTTGATTCTGCCTCATCCGATCAGCCGGGCGACGGTGGTGCCGGATGACATGGTCGTGACGGACTTTGACGGCAAATTGATCGAAGGAAAGTACCAGGCGCCCTCGGAAGTCTATATGCACGCCCGTGCCTACAAGGGGCGCGTTGATATTCAAAGCGTCGCGCATCTGCATAATCATATGGTGGCGGTCCTCAGCATGGTGGACAAGCCTTTTTATCCGGCCTCCTCGAACCCCGGCGCCTTTTTCGGTCCCGGTGCGTTGCCACTCTATATGGACCCGGCTCTGATTCACACCAATGAACAAGGCGACGCCGTCGCCAAGGCCTTGGGTAAGGCCGACGCAGTCATGCTGCGCGGGCACGGCTCGATGGTGGTTGGACAGGCAATCGAATGGGTTTTTGCCGCCTGCGTCGATCTCGAGGAAGCGGCTTCGAGATTTTATAAAGCCTCGCTCCTGGGACCGGTGCGGGTGTACAATGATGATGAGACACAGCGGACGATGAAAGGGCGGCGAAAAGATTCAGTTGTTCAGAAAATCTGGGACCACAACGTCGCCAAAACCAAACTCGCGGGTCTGATGGGCGGTATCGGATTACTTGCTTAGCGTCTCCTAACTCGCATGGCGGCGGCTAAAAGCAAGTTCGTCGCGACACTTGCGGGAACTTAACTGGGCCGGCCTCTCGAATCGCGCGGCGGTTCGGCGGGGACAATAATGGCCTGGTGCCCGCTTTGTTGCAATATTTCCTTGGCGATCTCTTCAGCTTCGCTGCGTGCCGAATAGGGACCCACGCGTACTCGATAAGTCGTTTCGCCTGTCGTGGGCACCACCTTATCGAGAAAGGCTTCCAAGCCTCGTTGCAAGAACTGTCGCGCCAGGAACTCGGCGCGTTCACGCTCGCGAAATGCCCCCAGTTGGAGTATGTATCCGTCGGGCGCGCTCAACTTAACGTCGCCTTCCGGGGTGATGCCGCCGCCCTCGCGTCCGCGCCGAGGCCGTGGGGTGACGAAGCCCGGCCTGTGGTATGGGCGGCGGTCTTGAGCGTTTCGTAATTGTCGAACCCATACTCCAGCAAATGTCGCGTATCGCCCCAGAGATTTCGCGATCCGAGGATCGCGATGAGCAGCGTCGCGCCGTTTCTTTGCACCGCGCCGACGAAGCATTTTTGGGCGGCGTGGGTGTAGCCCGTCTTGCCGCCGATGGCGCCGTCGAAGTTCCACAGTAGACGGTTATGATTACGCACCGATATGCGCCGGGGCACGACCTTTTTCCGTACCATGGCACTGGAGTTTACCGAACTGATTTTGGTCTGCACGATGGCGCTAAAGGTTCGGTTTCTCATGCCATATTGGAAAATGGTCACCAAATCCCTAGCGGTTGAGTAGTGATCCGGCGCCGTCAGTCCGTGCGGGTTGGTGTAATGGGTATTGGTAGCGCCGATCAGGTGCGCTTTCTTGGTCATCAACTCGGCGAACTGCTCAACCGACCCGCCAATGCCTTCAGCGAGCACGTTGCTTGCATCATTGGCCGAGGAAAGCAGCAGACCGTACAACAGATCTTCTATAGTGAGTTGCTGGCCCGGTCGAAGGTAGAGTTTCGACGCCGGCACCCGCGTCGCGGCTTTGGATACGGTCAGTAACTCGTTGAGTTTGTGACCGCTTTCCAGAGCCACAATCGCGGTGAGCACCTTGGTAGTGCTGGCTGGAGGTAAGCGTAGATCTGGCTCCCGTTGATACAAAATCTTGCCACTGGCCGCGTCCACCAGGATCGCCGCCCGTGCAGTTAGCTCGTCTTCAGGGGAATAAGACCAGGCCGAAGGAACCGTGAATAGGATTAGGAATGCCGTCAGAACCGGGCCAAATGGTATTAACTTTTTACGACGCAGATCGACAAACCTCCCTGGTACGGATTGCATAATCACCCATATATCGCTGCCAAAAGCGAAATAGAACCGCATTATAACACCGGTACGTATACTTGTGTAGTCTCTAGAAAAGTAATCGGGACTTTATGGCAAATTTTTACCAGCCAGGCAGCAAAAGAGAGGCGAAGTTAGCAAAATCATTCACTGTGACATCCAAGCGGCCGCCGCGCCCGAGCGATACTCAACACCCTGGAAATCCATGCTAGCGCGCTCATCGTCTGTTTTATTTCTTGGCCGGGGTTATTCCATGTTTGGACAATTCCTTATCGGCGCGTTCGCTGATACCCGCCTGTTGGCCCATCGCTTCACGCCGAATGCGATCCTGGCAGGGCTCGCAGATACCACCGTTGAGCACCGCTGCTTCCTTGGCGCAGATCATACATCTTTTTTTTGCATCGGCCATGAATCATTTCCTTTGCGTGACACTGTCCCATTCATCCTTCTGCTTTCATCCTTCTTTTCCCGCGCCGCCCTCTCAATCGATGATCCGAATTTGTGCCGGATCCTCTAGGATAACCTCCAACCCGTATTGAGGATGATCCCTCACCACGCCGTCAATTTCGATTTCTTTGCCTTCATAGCTTTTTGGCGCGAGCTTTCTTTTATCGAATGACTCCACGGCTGACGCAAATATCACGCCAGTCAGCGCTTCGCGTGAAGGGCCGAAATTCAAGAAATAGGTATTGCTTTTGGCCGAATGGCCGACGCGAAAAACTCGGCCGCGGATGCGCGCCCGATTGCCGGTGAGGCCCCGTATCCGGTCTACATCCCGCGCTTGCATCAACGGCAACTCCACCGCTGTGGGGGCGGGCGTCAGGGGCGAAAACGTCACCTGGTGGCTCTGGGGTTCGAGCGCGATGCCTTCGCTCGCCGGGCGCGCAACGCCTGCGGCCCCAACCTGTGCCCCGGGTGAATTCCAGCGCTGGTAGAGGAAATGAGTAAAGAATCCCCCCATGAAGGCGATGGCCAAACCGAAAGCCACGGTGGGGAAGATTTTGTTCATGACTTGCGCTCCCAGAGCTCCAAAAATATTTTCCGATACTCCTCCGCCAGCGCCCCGGCATCCCGGAAGAGCAAAAGATTCTCATCGTTGAAGCTTTCGGCCGAGTGGGTCCAGTTATAAGAGCCGGTAAAAACATTTTTCCGGTCAATGACGGCGAATTTCTGGTGCATCAGCCCCGCATCTTTCTCGGGTGTATTGGGCTTCAATCCGGAAACGCGCCGGACGGGAATCTTTTGTCCTTCCAAAAATTTGCCCTTGGATTTTTCGCTGCGCGCGTCGAATTCGCGGTCAAGAACGACTTGCACCGCAACCCCTCGCTTCTTGGCCTGCGCCAGCGCCCCGGCAAGTTCATCACTGGTAAACGCGTAAACCGCCACCAAAAGTTCCTTTCTGGCTTGCCCGATCTCGCGCAGAAGATGCCCGGCGCACATGCCCCTCGGGCTGAAACAGGCTTGCACGACCATCTCGGCCGTCGCGGGCGCGTAGGTTAAGAGGACAATGACGATTGCGGCCGCTTTGGTCGCTCTCATTGCGCCGCTCTCGCCGCCGCCGTTGTTTTCTTTTCGCCCAGGCACATGCCGAGGACGAGCCGCTCCATCACCAACCGCGGATTGCCGCCGCTCGATTTCAGCCGGAAATCGGCGTCGTGAATACCGTCCATGTACCGGCAGAGCTCGCTCAGGGAAAACCGCTCGGCGCGCAATAAACACATATAGTCGCCGTAGGGATTACGCGTGAGCAACGGCGCTTCGTGCGGCAACACCCGTTGCTGAAACTGCGAATACGACATGCCCGGCCTCCAGCGCCCGTGCAGCTCGCCGTCAAGCAATTGGCGCGCGGCGAGCAGCCGGCGCGCTTCGCTGGCGATGGCGCCCAGGAGCTTCAACGGATGTTCGCCGCGAGAAATCAGGCGGGCCAACTGGGAAAGCGCCGCCCAGGGGTCGCGCTCGCCGATGGCGTGGGTGAGATCGAAGACCCAGCCTTCGCCTTGGTCCGTGAATATCATTTCCACATCTTGCGCCCGGATTGCGGCGCGCTCACCGGCATACAAGAAAAGCTTCTCCAATTCTTGACTGAGGTTTCTAAGATCGGAAGCCGCCCGCTGAACGATCATTTCCCGCGCCTGGGGCTCCATGGTTTTTCCGGCTTGGCGCATGCGTTGGTTGATGAACTCCAAAAGATTCTCGCGGCTTACCCTGCCGCTCCGGTCTCGCTCAAGGCCGAGATGAAACACCGCGCCCAGCTCATCGAAACGCTTGTACAGGCGCATGCGCCGGTCCACCTGCACCGCGGTGAGCAGTAAGAACCCCCATTCCGGCAATCCTCGCTCAAGTAACTCCGCGAGCCCTTGCGCCTCGACTCCCCGGCGCCGGCTCATGTCAATTCCCTGGCTTTTGCAAGAAGCCAGGAGCGCGTCTACTTCCTCCAGCTCTTTTTGGCCTCCGCCGTCCTCGACGCCGAGCAGTTTAACCAGCTCGCGCGCGGCGCCGGGCTCCGTTCGCTCCCACTGTTCTTGGGTCCATCCTTCGACGACCAGCAAGTCGATCAAGAGCTTGCCTGCTTCTTCCCGCTTCCCGTCACCCCAGAGTTGCAAGATCTTCTCTCCCAGTTCGCCTTTTTGTTCCCGGGATATGAAATAAGGGGCGTTTTCGATCCATAAGACCTTGATTCCCGGCAAAAACGGCGGCGTCATCAGCGATGCGTGCACCTGTTCCCATGGCGCGACGCGGCCGTCGAAACGCTCGAGATTGAAGCCCCGCTGCTCCTTGGAAACCAGGAGGTCGATAACCGCTGCGCAGGTTTCTTGAACCTGCAGGTCATCGCCAAAAAGCAGCAGGCAACGGGCTCCTTTGCCGTTTTTGATCTCGGTCATTGCGCTCGTAAGATCGCGTTTCATTGGGCGCCGGGTACTTTTGGATCTCGGTATCTCGCAGAGTCCACTATGGCGATACTCCATCCTTGTGCGACGTGTAGCGCTTTAGCAATGCACGAAACGGGCGTTTGTACATCGCCTCAACGTTTCGGCATCCACATCTGGTTCTTATCATTCCATGCGTAGTCGGACCTCCACACCTTAAGGCCGATTGTGTACTTGCCGCCGGATTTGGTGACAAAAATTCTTTCGTTGGAATGAGGTATTTCGACCCGCGCGATGATCATGACTTTCTTGGAGATCCCCTTATTGATCAGAATGCGGTCCCCTTCTCTCATCGTGGTGCGGCTATCCTTTTTTCGTTTCATGGCCGAAAACTACCATTGCCGCTGTCAACAGGCAAATATTTCCATCAGCCCGGTAAATATCCTTGACAATTATCATACCCTCGGATAGCTGTCCGAGGAGCAATTCAATCGCACCGATCACCCGGGCGTCGAAGCCTGAGAGAAAAACTTCTATTGCGGAGGGTTTCATGCGCTTAGTTACTTTCACACGCAAGAATCAACAGCGGCTCGGCCTTGTGGGTCCGCAGGAGCAGATCATCGATCTCGCCGAGGTCAATCGCCGTTATCTAAAGGGCGGCAATCAGCCTTTTTTGGCGAGCATGCAGGCGTTTATCGAGGCCGGCGGCAAGGCCGTTCAAACAGCCAAGAAAGCGGAAAAATACGTCGCGGAAAAAAACCCCGACGCGCAAAAAAAACTCAGCGCCGCCGGCGCTCTGGTGAAACCCAACCAGGCCAAGATCATCTCGCCGATCCCGACGCCGCGAAAAAACTGCATGATGCTCGGTATCAATTATCGCGAGCATGTCGATGAAGGCGCCAGAGCGCGGTCCCTGGAAATCAAGTACCCCGACTATCCGGTATTCTTCACCAAACCAGCGACGTCGGTCATTGGCCATCTGGGCAAGGTGATCAAACACAAAGTAACGGACAAGCTCGATTGGGAAGTCGAGCTCGCCGTGATCATCGGCAAGAAAGGCCGCGACATTCCCAAAGCTAAAGCCTACGATTTCATCTTCGGCTATACGGTCTGCCTCGATATGACCGCGCGTGAGCTGCAGCGCATCCACGGCCAGTGGTTCAAAGGCAAAGCCTTAGACACCCTTTGCCCTCTCGGTCCCTGGATCGTGCATAAGAGCGCCATGCCCGACCCGCAACAGGTGCGGCTCATCTGCCGGGTCAATGGCCAAGTCATGCAAGACGGCAATACCCGCGACATGATCTTCGACATACCGACGATTATCGAATCTCTGTCCGGCGGGATGACGCTGGAGCCGGGAGACATTATCAGCACGGGAACGCCTTCCGGCGTCGGCTTCGCGCGCACGCCGCCGGTATTTCTCAATCCCGGCGACAAAGTAGAGGGCGAAGTCGAAGGCATCGGTACGCTGGAAGTGGTGATCGCAGCGCCGTAGCGGGCCTAGAGCTGGAAGTTATGAACCGCCCTCGACCACCGGCAGTGGCCGGTTCATTCTATCCGTCCAATCCGGACGAACTCAGTGGACTCATCGACGAGTGCTTCAACGACAGTCCGTTGGGGCCGAAAGGAATCCGGTCCCCCTCAACTACACTCATAGCCGGCATGGTGCCCCATGCCGGCTATGTCTATTCGGGCCCCTGCGCGGCGCATTTCTATGCAACGCTGGACAAATCCATCCAGCGCGTCATTCTGCTCGGCGTAAATCATTGGGCACGGGGGCATCGCGCCGCGCTGAGCCGTCGCGAGAGTTGGCAAATTCCCTCCGGAGAGGTTTCCGTCGACACCGCGCTGAATGATTTTCTCGCAGCGCGGGTCAAGTTTTTAACGCGCGACGACGACGCCCACGCCGAGGAACACAGCATCGAAGTGCAGTTGCCGTTCTTGCCGCGGGTCTTGGAGGATTTTACTTTCCTCCCCATTTCGCTTTCGCGCCTGGATTTGGACGAATGCGCGGAGCTCGGCTCGGCCATCGCCGCGGCTTGCACGGCGGAAGTCGCTTCCGGGCACAGGGCCGTTGTCTTGGCGAGCAGCGATCTCAGTCACTATCTCTCACCGAGAGAAACCGAGGAGCTGGATCATCTGGCGCTCGAACGAGTCATTGCGCTGGATGCCGCTGGCCTGCTTGAGATCGTTGAGGAGAAACGAATCAGTATGTGCGGAGTTCTGCCGACGGCGGTCATGCTCTGCGCCGCCAAAGCTTTGGGCGCAACACAGGCACGGCTGCTGAAGCATTGCCATTCCGGCGATGTGGCTCCCATGAGAAAAGTCGTCGGCTACGCCAGCGTCGCCGTTGGGCTTTGACACTTGGGCGGAACTGCGCGCTGATTCTGGGTAGGTTCATGACTGCGAGCAGAGCCCACAATTTGACTTGATTTCTTCCCTTTGTTAAGGGTTCTCCCATGCTAGGGGTGTCTGTCTTAGCGGACTGAGAGCCTGACCCTTCATCAGGCAACCCTTCGAACCTGATCCGGCTAGCGCCGGCGTAGGGAAGCGTGAGAGTGATGGCCCCGGCGTAACCGCGCCACGGGGCAAACTTGAAACCGTATTCCCTGGCCACCGTTGGATGGCCGTCGCGAATACGGTTTTTTTGTGCAAATGAATATACGGATTAACGGCGAAGAGAAAGAAATCAAAGAGGGACTGAGCCTTGCGGCGTTACTCGACGAGCTTCAGATCCGGCCGGGCCGCGTCGTCGTGGAACTCAATCGTAATATAATTACCCGCGAGGCGCATGGGTCCACGGCCTTGAAAGAAGGCGACGCGCTTGAGATCGTCCACTTCGTGGGCGGAGGTTAAAACTATGGAAGATCATTTTGAATTGGCGGGCGTCAAATACCGGTCCCGGCTCATCGTCGGCACCGGCAAATACAAAGACTTTGCCGAGACCAAAAAGGCCATCGAAGTCTCCGGCGCGGATATCGTCACCGTCGCCGTGCGCCGCGTCAATATCACCGATCCGAATAAAGAAAACTTGCTCGACTATCTCGACCCGAAGAAATACACAATCCTCCCTAACACCGCGGGCTGCTATAACGCCGACGACGCCGTGCGCACCTGCCGCCTGGCGCGCGAGGCGGGGGTAGGGAAGTTGGTCAAGCTGGAAGTTATCGGCGACGATAAGACGCTTTTCCCGGATATTCCGGCGACTCTGGAAGCCGCGAAAATCCTGGTGCAAGAAGGATTCGTCGTCCTCCCTTATATCACCGACGATCCGGTCACCGCGAAAAAGCTCCAAGACATCGGCTGCGCTGCGGTGATGCCGCTCGCCGCTCCCATCGGCTCGGGGCTCGGAATTCGAAATCCGTACAACATCCGCATCATCCTGGAACAGGCAACCGTTCCCGTAATCGTCGATGCCGGTGTCGGCACGGCGTCGGACGCAGCCATGGCCATGGAGATGGGGTGCGATGGTGTTTTGATGAACACCGCTATCGCCGGCGCCAAAGACCCGATTCTCATGGCCGAAGCGATGCGACTCGGCATCGAAGCAGGCAGAAAGGCGTTCCTGGCGGGGCGGATTCCTAAGAAGCTATACGCCACCGCTTCCAGCCCACTGGAAGGAATCCTGGGATAATCGCCTCAAGTGCCTACTCCTGATTTCGACTTTTATCTGGTCACCGACCGAAGTCAGACCCAGGGACGAGATATGCTCTGGGTTTTGGAGCAGGCACTCGACGGCGGCGTCAAAGCCATCCAACTTCGAGAAAAAGATCTTGACGGCAAGCAATTGTTTCTGCTCGCGGAAAAAGTCCGCGCCCTTTGCGCCCGCTATCAAGCCGCGCTTTTCATTAATGATCGGATCGATGTCGCCCGCGCCGTTGGCGCCGACGGCGTGCAACTGGGAACAACGTCTCTTCCCATTGAGACCGCGCGCGAGCTGTTGGGCGCTGATCGCATGATCGGCGCATCGACACATTCCGTTGAAGAAGCCAGGGAGGCAGAACGGCGCGGCGCCGACTTTGTTTTATTCGGTCCGGTTTATTTCACGCCGACGAAGGCTGCCTATGGCGCCCCCCAGGGACTGCCAGCGTTAAAAAAAATAGTGGAAAATGTTGCCTTGCCCGTTTATGCTATAGGCGGAATCAAACCGGATAACGTCGGGGCGGTCGTGGTCGCGGGCGTTAGGGGAGTTGCCTTGATCTCCGCGGTCATGGCGGCGATTGATCCCAAATTAGCCGCTGAGACGATTCTAAAACTCCTCGAGAGATCGTAACGTGGAACAAACAGCGCGGGAAGTTCTTTTATATATGCAGGAAAATCTGGCGGCGACTATAATCATAGTCCTCATCACGGGTTTCGCCGCCTGTAAGGCCGTCGCCTCCGACTGGAAGGGCATTAGTCTGTTGTTTATCGTCGTCGGCTTACTCGGTTTCTTCCTGGGTCAATTCCTCGTATTTCTTCTCGGGCTCAAGGAACTTTTGGAACTAATACCCCAATTTTCCTGGCTGTTTGATCTCATCATCGGCTTCGTCGGCTCGTTTATCGTGGCGACCATCGCTAATTTCCTTAAACCCACGTAAGCCATCCCGGTTCAGTTGATATAGCAACCAATTCGCGGCGCGTGGCCATGGCGATCGTGTGCGTGAAACGATACGCGTGAATAAATGCGAGCACGAACCACCCTTCGACTTTGCTCAGGGTCTTGAGCTAACCGAACGACGAACATGAATTTGACAAACCCTCACCGGCTTATGTAGGCTTGCTTCGGCTTCTGGCAAAATTTCAACAAAACAATAGTCGCCCCGCGTCTGTCACAAATTGGAGGAGAAAATATGGTGCCACAGCTTTCGTTAGGTCTGGAGGAAGCGCAACGCGCCATTGCCGCCGTGTTCGACC
This sequence comes from uncultured delta proteobacterium, assembly GCA_963840855.1. Lineage (GTDB taxonomy): Bacteria > Desulfobacterota > Binatia > UBA9968 > UBA9968 > DATACQ01. The sequence goes on along the minus strand of CAWJBB010000030.1, from coordinate 50,528 downwards.
AAGCCAAAAAAGACGGCCGGCCTGTCGCCGTAGCGGTTGTCGACAATCACGGCGATCTCATTACCTGCGCGCGCATGGACGGAGCCCACGCCCGTGTTCTGCGCTATGCCATTAGAAAGGCTTATACGGCGGCGGTCATGGGCAGAGATACTGTCGCGTTTAAGAAAGACATACAGGACGCAGGACGCAGCCTTAGCGACTATGGCGACCCTTCCCTGACTACTCTGCAGGGCGGCTTGGTCGTCCGATCCGGTAATCAAATCGTAGGCGCCATCGCCTCGGGCGGCAGTCCGCGTCAACGTGACGTCGAGATGGCGCAAATTGGCTTAAACGCTTTGGGAGTATGAAGGTCGGGCCGCCGATCAGGAGGATATCATGAGTAGGCAAACTAGCTTCTTACCGCAAATGACTTCCGAACCTGCGATTCCGATGGGGGTTCGCATCGGCAACGCTTTTTTTTCCTCATCCATTTCCGGCCGAGATCCGGCCACCGGCTCGTTGGGCGACGGCGCCGAAAAACAGTTTGATCTGGCTTTCCGCAACCTGAAAGCGCTGGTTGAACAGGCTGGTCTAAGGACCGATGACATCGCCCATGTGACCGTTTTCATCGGCGACGCCAGTGCACGCCAACTCATCAACAAACCCTGGTTGCAAACCTTCCCTGATGAACACAACCGACCCGCTAGAAAGACAACGACATATCCGCTTCCCGACGGAATCCAAGTTCAGCTCCAAGCGCTCGCGCTAGCCGGAGGCGGACGCCAGCCTTTGGAGATTCCGGGATTATCTCACCGCGACCCGCTGCCGATGGGAGCGAAGGCTGGAAACATGGTGTATTCCTCGGTAATCGGCGGCCAGGACCCGAAGACCAACAAGCAGGTGGCGGGCACCGAGCAACAGATGGACCAGGCCTTTCAAAACATGAGAGCGCTGGTTGAGCAAGCCGGCGGCACCACGGAAGATATCGGCCTGGTGTGGGTATTTCTGCGCGATAAAGCTGACCAACCCGCAATGATCGACGCATGGTTGAAGATGTTTCCCCACGATGGCGACCGGCCGGCGCGGAAAACCATCATGTACGACGAGCTAAAGGGGCGCGAAACATTGGTTCAGCTCCAGTTCACGGCCGCGTTGGGAGCGAAACGGAGAAACTTTGAAATCCCGGGGGTCGGGCATCATGATCCTATCCCGATGGGCGCCACCCTAGGCAGCAGGTTCTTTTCTTCCGGCATCGGCGGCTACGATGCCAAAACCGGAGAGCAGGCTGAGACCCTTGAGCGGCAAACTGAGTTGGCGTTTCAGAATCTCCGCGCGCTCATGGCACAGGTCGGCGGCGCCATGGATTCCGTGGCGCACCTGACCATTCTGTTGCGCGATTACCACGCCCGGGACGTCGTCACGAAGAGTCTGCTGGAAACTTTCCCCGACAAAGACAAGCGGCCGGCCTGTCACGCGATGGCTCTTGGTTTGCCCGGAAGAAACCTGATTCAACTTCACGCCGCCGGAGTCATCGAGGGAAATTAACGGTCAGCTCCAATTGCAGCGGTTCAAGCGTTTAAAGTCAGGTATTAGGCTGGTGCGGTTCACAACGGATTTGAAAACGTTGAACATTGAACCTTGAACTTTGAACTATGTATAGTAAGCCGCAATGCAATTTCGGACCTATACTCCTAACGTCTGTCGTTGTTTTTTTCTTCGCCAATCTGAGTTTCGCCCAGGGAAAAAAGTTAGAACGCTTTGTTTTGTCTAATTCCACCTTGGCGGAGAGCCGCGCTCCTTTGTACATCGCGAAAGATCTCGGTCTGTTTGAAAAGTATGGGCTCGACATGCAGATCGTCAATATTCGCGGCGCTGCCATCAATACAGCGGCGCTTCTGGCAGGCGAGATCCAAATGGCGGTGGCGGCGAGCTCGGTGGCCGTCACGGCGGCCGCCCGCGGCGCGCCGATTGTCATCGTTGGCACGATCGGCCCCACCGAATACGTCTTGGTTTCGCGCCCGCCGATCAATTCAATCCAGCAACTGAAAGGTAAAACCATCGGTATTGCCGGCTTTGGCGCAGGCGACTTTTTTGCGCTGCGCAGGTTGTTGCCGAAACTGGGCTTGGTGATCGATAAAGACGTCAGTCTCCTGCCGACCGGCTTTACCTCCCCCTATGACCGAATGAACGTTATGTTCGCGGGTAAACTAGACGCCGTGATGTCGACCAAAAATTCAGTTGCGAGAATTGAGTTGCAAGGGAAAAAGCTCAATGTCCTGACCGGCACAGAAGAGCAAGGAGTCGAGGTATCGGGCGGTGATTTTATTACCACGCGCGAATTTTTGCGGACCCGACCCCATCACGTCAAAGCCCTGCTCAGAGCATTCAGCGATGCCGTCAAAATGGCCAGGGAAAATAAGGAGCTTTTTTATCGCGCCATCCGAAAATACATGAAGGAAGACAATCAACAGCTACTCGATGCGTATTATGAAAGCCACTATTTCCTCGGCAGCAAACCCCACAATGCCCGTCCATTGGAAAGAAGCATGGATTTGGACATTAATGATTTAAGCGCTAACGTCGCAGAGCTTACAGGCAAGAAGGCAGCTGATTTCATCGACGACAGCGCGTTGAAGGAGGTCGAGAAGGAGGGTTTCTTCTCATGGGCGAAGCGTTGACAAAGGATGAAAGCGAAAAGCAATGAGGCTGAGATCTCAAAAAGCAGCCGCCCAGATCGCCCTGATCTTCAGGATAACAAACTATGCCGGCGCCATGACCTGAGTATTTACAAGATCCTGAACTTCATGGCCCGCATCGATCAGATTCCAGCTCACCATCCAGTGATAGGTTCGCATCAACTGTTCTTCGGGAATCGGTTTTCCCGGCTCGACAAATACGATCCGGTTAAGATTGAAGTCGTCAAGGGTCAAGGTTTTCACCTCAGCACCCTTCTCGTTGTCAATGAAGTAGTGCAGGTAGCCTCGTTTGTTGGCATTGATCCGGCGCACCGCCTCACTGAGCGCCCGGTTGATCGCAGCGTAAGCTTCTGCGCTAATCTCTGGCGTGGCCGTGTCCGTTCCGTTGTAATACCCTTGGACGATGAGACGGCAGCCGTTCTTCTCGGCAATCGCAATCCAGGGTTCGCGCACGCTGCAAGCATCGACGATGCCATTCATCATCGCCCTGTAGCGCTCCGAGGGCCGACCGCTGCTGACGAGTTTGATCATGTCGCGCGGCACAAAGCCTTCGAGCAACTGTAGCGTCAAATAATGCGTCCCGGCATGAAAGGGCACCGCGATAGTTCTGTTCGCCAACTGCTGTGGCGTATAGATGTCGGAATCCGGTGCCACCGCTACGGCGCCGGCGACGATCGATGCGCGCCTGCCGAGTTGCCGGCACCCGACCCCGGTATCTTGCGATCGACGATAGTTACCCCATTCACAAGCATTGAAAATGTTTGCGCAGCCGCGTTCCATGGCCTCGGCGTGGCCGGCGTTGGAGCGCACCTCGTTCCAGTCCGTGACATTTAAATTGGTTTGTCGCTCACCGCCATGCGCGATGAGCTCGACCTCAAGCCCTTCTTTAGCAAACAACCCCTCGTCTAGCGCCACCAGCCAATCCAAGCCGTTATATACGCTGGGCCGTTCCATCTTGATTTTCGGATAAGCCATGATCTACCTCCGTAAGCTTCTTGTCCCCATGTCTCAACTAGCGCATCCACTTCGCCACTCTATGACCATCCTCTTGCCCAAATCGCCGCGCAACGCAAGGTTAGCCTAACATCGACTCTTAACACAAGATAGCCCGCGTCAAAACCAACATTTGTGTGGAATGACGATCAGCTCGCGCCCTTAAGAAAGTCGATGACTAGCCGGTTGAATCTATCGGCCTGATCCCACTGAACCCAGTGGGCACACTTGTCAAACAGATGAAACTCGGCTCCCGGAATGCGCTGAAAAAGCTCCAGACCCCGCTCCACTGAAACGCCGCGGTCGTTGTTGCCCCATAGCAGCAACGCTTTGACGGGCAATTGCCTCATTTCGTCATACACCTGCCTTTGGCGCGCGGCATTCCGCCGTTGCAACTGAGCCTCGTAGTTTTTGCCGATACTCATCTCATAACGCTCGCGGACCAATTCTTCTGTGACCAGGTCCTTGTTGAAAATCGTTCCGAAAGTCAGCTTTCTCATGTTCTCGAGACTGGGTTCATATTCTCTGAGATCCTCCGAATGCTTCTTTGCCAGCGACTGCGATTCGGCGGAGCCCTGCGGCGACAATGAGCCGCTGGTCGTGGTCACAAAGGTTTTCACACGCTTGTCCTCCAGGGCAAGCCTGGCCGCTATGTAACCGCCGACGGAATTTCCCACGACATGAATCCGATCCAACTTTAATATATCGACCAACGCCTTGGCATGGGTGACTCGATACTCGATGGAATGATCCGATGGATTCTCGGTGAGCCCGAACCCCGGTTGATCGTAGGCGTAAATCGCAAAGCCGGCGGCGGCAAGGGGCTCCATGTTGAGCTTCCAATTGACCAGCGACGCAGCTCCCGGGGACGCGCCGTGAATCAACAGCAGCGGATGACCGCTTCCTGCCGAGACAACAAAAGTCTTGATACCATCCACTTGCACATAGGTCTTGTTGATTGCGGGTGCCATAAAATCGTTAAACCTCCTTACTGCAGAATCTTGCGGGCAAATTCGAGCGCCGGACGCCGCACCGTGAGATCTTTTTCCTCGATCGCATTCTGCCACTTGTAAAAATTGTCTATCGTGATGCTGTCTTTGGCCGGCCGGACCCCAATCTCGGGCATCCACTTGGTATCGACGTCCAGGCGCCGCGTCGCCTGGCCAAAAGCTTTGCTATAAAGGTTCTGGCCTTCTTTGCTCAAAAGCCAGTTCACATAAACTTTTGTCGCGTTGGGGTGAGGATGATTCTTCACCACCACCGGCCCGCCGTTTCCAACCGAAACGAACGTACCTTCTTTGGACGGCGGCAGCGGTTTCACGGGTAAGCCCGCCTTGATGAATGAAGCGTAGCTGTAGTAGGTCGCGCCGATGGCGACTGCCACCTTCGCCCGCGCCAAAGAATCGGCGACCAGACGGCGATCTTCCACCAGGAGAAGATTCTGCTGAGCGAGCTTTCTCAAATAACCCTCACCTTTGGTGAGCCAGAGATAGCCCCAGATTCCAAGAGCCGCCCCGCCGGCGCTTCTGGGATCCCAGAAGGCGATTTTGCCCTTCCATTTGGGATTGAGCAAATCGTCATAAGTGCGCAGCTCCTCCGGCTTCGCATGTCCGGTGTTGTACCAAATGTTATCCAGCATATAAGCGAGAGGAGAGTAGGCAAACTTTTTCGCCGAATCCGTCCAGATATGCCCGCCCCACCAGTTCGCCGGATCTTTGACTTCGGGAAGAATCCAAGACTGCTCCAGAGGCTCAATCACGCCCATGGGCAGAAGGTTATAGGAGAGCGCATCCCACGTGCTCGTTATGACGTCGAAGTAGCGGACGCCGGCCTTGAACTCGTCTCCGACTCTTTTGGTCGTGGTCGCGCTGTTGGACAGGACAATTTCCAGTTCGATGCCGAACTTTTGCTTGACGGTTTCTTCCAGCGCCTTTCTCAGGTCGGCGCTTGGCGGAATACTGATAACGAGCTTTCCTTCCTTCCTCGCCGCCGCCTGGACGCGCTCCCACTCGGTTTGCCATTGTGCCTGGGCCGACCCGGCCAGCGCTAACCCCGATAGAACAACAAGCAACGCCGTAGCCCTCCAGAACATTTTTTTCATGATTGACTACTCCCCTAAAGATTTCACTTAATTACTGTATTCCGAATTTTCCACCGAGAATTCGCGCGATGATCGCCGCAGCGACTACCATCAAGACAATCATGGCGCCCACCACGGTCGCCTTCTCCAGTTCGGCGCCCGCGGTATAATCGAGCATCAATAGAGCCATAGTTCTGGTCTTGCCGGTTGCGAGAAGAACAACCGTGCTGATGTTGCGCGCCGACGCGATAAACTCAAGAAGACCCACGACGATGAGACAGGGCAAGAGCAGCGGCAGCAATATGCGGCGAAACGTCGTGTACCAGCTTGCGCCAGCTACTTGAGAGGCCTCCTCCAGTTCATCGGCGAACTGCATGAGAAAGGCCTTGATAACTTGCACGGTGAGCGGCAAACCGGATATCGCCATGGCGAGTACCAGAGCGAACATGGTGCCGTAAACAGGCACCACCCTGTGTATCAATAGCAATGAGGAGGCGAGCGCCATTCCTAACAGGATGCCCGGGATAGACCAGGGTATCCATGAGATAAAATCCAGCAAACCGCGCAGGCCGAATTTCGATTTGGCGATGATGTAGGCGATCACACTGCTCAGGACGATGCCGAGCCCGGCCGCGGAGACGCCCAGCACCAAAGTATTTTGCAAAGAGCGCAGCAGAATCGGATCTTTCAGGACCTGCTTCCAGTTATCCAGGGTCCAGGGATCGGGAATATGGAAGTAGCCGAACAGCTTCATGAAGGTCGAAAAAAAAAGCGAGGCGATGGGCACCACTGTGGTACAGAGGGCGATGGCCAAAACGAACAGAAGCGTTGCATAGCGCCAGCGACCCAGGCGGATCAACCTGGCGCTGAAACCTCGGCCGGTGACCGTGGCGTAGGACTTCTCCTTGAGGAAAAAGCGCTGAAAAACAACCAACAATCCGAGCACGATAAGAAAGAAGCTCCCCAGAGCCGAGGCCGGAGCAAACTGCGGCGGCTCCACGGTCATGAAACTATATATCTTGGTAGAGAACACGTGGAGTCCGATGGGACGGCCCAGAATAAGCTCGATTTCAAAGGCTTCAAGTGAACGAATCAGACCCAGGATGAACGCCACTAAAATTGTCGGCATCATGATCGGCGCGGCAATCTTCAGCAGAGTTTTCAGCGAGCCGGCTCCGGCCACGTGAGAGGCCTCTTCGAGCGCGGCGTCCAGGTTGCGGAAGGCTGGCGTGAGCAACATGACTTTGATGGCGATGGTGCTGGCGCTAAGGTGAACCCAAACGATTCCCCAGAAGGAATAAACGTTAAACAGCGGCTCCTTGATAAAAGGCAGAGCTGCAAGCCAGTCATTGATGAGTCCGTACTTCGGATCCAGGAGCAAGATCCAACCCAACGCAACCGGCAAGGACGGAATGAAATAGGATATCCAAAAAGAAAATTCCAGCCATCCCCTCAGCGGAATATCAGTGCGAGCGATAAGCCAGGCGAGAAGAATTCCAATGACCGTAGCAATCGATTGGCGCGCGATGGCTAAAGAAAAACTGTTGTAAATGGCGGAGACAATGCCTGGATTGTCAAGCGCCTGGCGCCAGCCTTGTAAACTGTAGACCGTTCTTCCATCAGGCCCCACCGTCTCAAAGCTGCCGTAAAGGAGAAAAAGCAGGGGCGTGAAAACCAGAAACCCGACCAAGGCCAAAAACAACGACAATAAGAGCGTCCGCCCGTCGACGCTCTCAAACAAGCGCCGGCTTTGCGCCGGAAATAATTCGAGCGTGCCAATCTTCATGCCAAACACGGACCCATTTTGCCGGCGTTGATCTTTTCCTTGATTGATTCTAGGTAAACCCCGCACACGCGAGTGGCAAAGCACCGGCCCGAATTATTCGCAACGATAGCGATCGAGGAGCAAGCCTCTCCGGTAGCGGCTGGACGAGATAAGTTGAACGCGCCGTGGATCTCTCCACGGCGCGTTGTTTGAGACTTTTCGCTACGCCGCGCTTTTCGCAACCGTTACTCGTTCTTTGACGGCATCAACCCAGCTCAGGTTGTCAGGCACCACCACAGAGGTGCCACGGACGCGGTAGATTTCCGGTTCGCGAACTCCCAGCGGCGTCACACCCTGGTCGCGTAACGCCTTGGCAAGCCGGAGCAACATCCGGCGCGCCTTGCCCGCCGTTTGATCGCCGCTGCAAAGGTGCTCTTTAGTGCGGTCCAGGATCGGCGTCGGTCCTTGCCACTCCGTGACGCACATATCTTGAAGATTGACGCCGGTGATGCCTACTCGCCTGGTCGTATGGGTCTCCCAATTGATAAGGTAATCGTTCGCTTTATTGGCCTTGGGAATGATGAAGCCGTAGGGCTGCGTCGTTGGCTCCATATGCTCTTCGTCCTTCTGAATCAGGCGCGGAGTTTCTTTGGTCTTTTCCATGATCTCGGGTGATGGGTACCAGCCGATCTGCCATTTGACACAGCTTTCATCGTCGATCGGCACATACGCCCGTGCGCCACGGAAATCGCCCCCGGGGGGCATGCTGTAGAAAGGAACCATAAATTGGTTCACGCGCCACAGGCTTGTACCGTCATTCAGGGAGCGTCTGGTACCGTACATGAAGCCGCCGGAAGTGTCGACGATGTCAGTGCGATCAGGGGTTCTCTTCTGCGATTTGTTGGCCACCACCTGTTGCGGGCCCTGGTGGATTGTGGCGACGTCGTCGTCGGCCAGATTGTACGGAGAATGCAGCCACATTACGTGTGTCGGATCGATGCCCCCTTCCAAAACTTGCAAATAATTGCCTTCAGAGCGAAACAAACGATAGCGCCGTTGATCTTCAGGGACCAGTGCATACTCAAATTCCGGCAGAGCGGGAAGTTCTTTGGCAGGCCCCATGTAAGTCCAAATGACTCCGCCATACTCTACACAAGGATAACCGGGGTGATGAATCGCATCACAGAACTGCTGCTCGGCCGGAATGTTCGGCATCTCCATGCACGTGCCGTCAGTAGCGTACTTCCAGCCATGATACGGGCAACGAATGCCGTCGTCCTCGATGCGACCAAAATAAAGCGGCGCCAGACGGTGCTGGCAATATGCGCCAACTAAGCCAATCTTTCCCTGGCCGGTTCGGAACAACACCAAGTCTTCGCAAAGAAGCCGTATCCGTAAAGGCTTCCCGCCGGGTTCTTTAAGAAAGGACACCGGCAAGACCGGAATCCAGTATTGCCGAAAAAGATTTCCCATCAAGGTTCCTGGACCAACGCGGGTCAACCACTCATTTTCCTCTCTGGTGAATGCCAAGCCTTCTAAATTCGGGCCTGATGCCATCAGACTGTCCTCCTATCTATTAGGTTGCATCTTGAAGTTTCCGTATGAGCAAGCTGGCGCATGCTATTTCATTGCGCCGAACGTTTTGCTTCACCACGAAGCCACGAAGAGCACGAAGGGTTCGGATATTATTCTTTTAATCTTCGTGACCTTCGTGTCTTCGTGGTGAGTCTTCTTTTGTTTGCGTTCTTTCCGGTTAAAATCCATCACTCGCGGACCTGAACGATAATCTCGGTCTCCACCGCCGCATTGCTCCCTAAGGCCGCCACTCCTATGGCCGCGCGTGTGTGCCGGCCGCGATCGCCCCACAGGTTAACCAACAGATCGGACTCGCCGTTGGCGACTTTGGGCAGTTCTGTGAAACCCGGAGCGACGTTGATGTAGGCTAAGACCTTAACGATCCTCTCAACCTGGTCGAGATCGCCGAGCGCCTCCTTGATGACGGCGAGATGATTGAGGGCGCACTCGCGAGCCATGATATACGCCTGTTCCAAGGTAACCGCTTCGCCAACCTTGCCCTCGAACTTCCTCTTGCCGTTGACCCGTCCGGTATTGCCGCCGACAAACAGGAGATTGCCGACTCTTACGCAGCCAATATAGTTGCCGGCCGCCCCGGGCACGCCAGGCACCTGAAATCCCATCTCGTTCAGTTTCTTTTCTATTTCCATTTTGTATTCCTCTGATCTCGCGAAGCGGCTCCGGCCGTTTACGCGGCTGCTTCGAGCATTTGTTTTCGTTCCTCGGGGGAGATCCAGCGATAAAGGCCACCGGCGATGATGAGCCGATTTTTCTTCTCGTCGCGGACCACGCCGATGGGGTCGCCGCCGCTTTTTACGACCTCGATTTGCTGAAGATACATTTTTCGCAGCATTTCCATGCTCTCATCCGCTACGGTCAGGTTTTCGTTTTCCCGGTCGGCGATGGGCCCCATGCTGTCGAGCATCACGGCGTCCTCGCCGCCGATTGATCTGGGGATCGTGTAGCCGAGAGTCGGCGTATCCGAACCGTTGTACTCACCGTAGGGTTTCACCTGGAACGGCGACGTGCGCGTCTGCGCCAGACTGAGGGTTTTAAACTGGAGGGGCTTGGCTGATTTGCTGGCCGGCTTAAAGAATACCCGCATGTGCATCATGTTGGTATCGTCGATGGGAACACTCCAGCGCGCCGTGACGGCCGGCAGCTCATCCGGCGGCGGATTGTCGGCTCCCTCGCTGACCGAGGCGTCTCCTCCGGAACTAATTCCGGGCATGAACAAGTGATGTTCGCGGTAGTTATATTCACCGGGTTTTCTGCCGGGACGAATAACTTTGTAAACGATGCCCCACTCGGTTTCTTCAAACCAGGTTGTTTCCGGTTCGGAGGAGACAGCCTCCCAGATGTCGCCGTGCAAGAAGCCTGCGTGCAGAGGATCGATGCCGTTTTCCACCGCCTGCAACCAGTTGCATCTGCCAAAACCTTGCACGATGGAATAACGCTCACCCTCGGCGGCAAGAAAGTGGAACCTGGGCAGGAGCGACATGGGTTGGGGTCCCATGTAGGTAAAGACGAAGCCGCCAAGCTCCTCGGCGGGATAGGCAGAATGGTGGATGGTATCTTTGAGTTTGCTGCCGGGCGGCTCCCCCGGCGTCTGCAACACCCGGCCGTCATTGCCGTAGAGCCAACCGTGATAGCGACACCGCAAGCCCCCTTTTTCCACGTTGCCGAGACACAGATTGGCTCTCCGGTGCGCGCACTTGGCGCCCAAAATCGCGGCATGGCCCGCGGCGTCCCGGTACAGCACCAGGTCTTCGCCGAGGACACGAATGAAAGTCGGCTTATCCTTGAGATGGGCGGAGATAGCGACCGGCCACCAGTAGCGGCGCAGCAGTTCGCCTATGGGAGTCCCCGGACCTACCCGCGTCAAGATCTCGTTCTCTTCTTTTGTTGTACGATACATGTCGCCTCCGTGGTTTCAGCCCGCACCTTCACACGCTTACTACCGTTGCAAATATTCTGTCAAGTAAACGAAGCGTATGAGTTCGTTGCTGCGGCTGTTAAAGCGAGAGCGACAGCTAGTATCCCACGCGTTCTATCACCGGTTGAAGCCGTTCGAGATTGCGTTTGACTTCGTCGGTCTCGGAGATCTCAGCCCACGCTTCCTGAACCAAATCTTGATCGATCAGGTATTCCACATCGGCGCGGGTGATGGACCTCGAGAGCACCCCAGCGTCCAGGTGTTCCTCTAGAATCCGCCACACCCCTTCCTCGGTGAGTTGTCCGTCGAGAGGGAAAAAATGGCCTTCCATCATCACCATGGGCGTCAGGTCGCGCATGCGCTCCGACTCGTCGGGATTGTCAACGCGCAGTTTAGCTTCAACGTAACGCTGGAACGCGAAATTGTCAGGAACAATACGCATGAAATGATAACCGCGGATCGCCGCTTTCCAAAAGCGCTTGATCAACTCGGGATTGCGCTCGATGAAGGACTTGCGCGCCACCGTCACCCGATCCGGCCGCCCATAGGGTTTTGTCTGTTCATCAAAATCGTAAAGCTTGTTAAAGCCCTGTTCGAGCAGCATGGGCACCCAAGGATTTTGCACGATCGCCGCGTCGGTCTCGCCGCGTTGAAGCGGCTTCCAGGCTTCCCGCATCGAGCCGTACAGGTAGCCGATTTTCCATTGCACATCCCGTTCAGGATTGAGACCCGCCTGGCGCAGCTGGCGCTCCCACCACATCGTGTGAATTCCACCCTTGTACCAGTCGCCGATGCGCTTATCTTTTAGATCGCGCATGGAATTGACGCCCGGCGCGGCCATGGCAGTGCCGCCGTAGTGATTGCGCCAACCGCCGATGATGCGTACCTCGTCGTTGCCCAGGGCACGCTCGGCGAACGGCGTGCGCACATGCACGTCGGGAATGATGTCGATGCCGAATGCCACCATGTCGCGCAAAACCGTACCCACTTCGTCATAGCGCTCGCCACCGGGCCGGCTCGACTCGATGGCCTTCGGATTGATTTTTGCGTGGACGATCTCGACGTCGATGCCTTCCTGCGCGAAAAAGCCCGCCTCACGGCAGAGCAGTGCATGCTGGACGTGAAAAGCATGCCAGCACGCGTTACCGACTCGGAGTTTCATCGCCGGAATATACTGCTTGCTATTCCGAATCGTCAATCGCTCGGTCTCGCTCCTCTGCCCGCTTTTAGGCAAGGATGGCTGTGGCGTTTATTAAATTTTTGAAGACTGAACTGACGCGGCAATCAGTTCAATCTCGGGATGAATCCGGCCTTGCTACGCGACGAATACCTTTCGCCTTCTGCCGTGATCATCCTTTTCTTTACTTCCATCCGCGTGATAAATAACGCCAGGAATGGAGCGTGCGATGAAGAATGCTGGCCTGTCATCAGCCCTGATTGCAATGACGCTGCTTACTGTTGTCGTGATCGCCGAAGCGCAGCAGCCGAAGAAAGTCCCGCGGATAGGCTATCTATCCAATATCGATCCAGCTACTGACGTCCGCCCGTTTCGAGGCAATTCGGCTGGCTCTGCGCGATCGTGGCTACATAGAAGGACAGAACATCGCCAGCGAGTACCGATATGCGGAGGGGAAGCGCGATCGGCTCCCTGAGCTTGCGGCTGAGCTGGTGCGGCTCAAAGTTGATATCATCGTGGCAGCAGGAGGGGACCCGCTGATCCAGGCGGCCAAGAATGCGACCAAGACGATTCCCATCGTTATGACGGGCGCTGGGATCGATCCTGTCGAGGCAGGCTTTGTTGAAACCCTTGCCCGTCCCGGCGGCAACGTCACGGGCGTTACAAACCTTGCCGAGAACTAGGCGGTAAGCGGCTTGAGTTGCTCAAAGAAGCCGTTCCCAAACTTGCCCGTGTCGCGGTTCTCTACGATCCGGCCAATCCGCCCAATGTACGCGAGGTGAAAGAGATTCTCCCCGTCGCGGCGCGTGCGCTGAGGTTGACTATTCAGCCTTGGGAGGTACGAAGTTGCGGACGATTTCGACCGGGTATTCGCTGCGCTGACCAAGCAGCGCCCGGATGGACTCTACGTGACCGGGGGCTTGCGCTAATGCTTGCTAACCGAAAACGGATCGTGGGCTTTGCGTTAAAGAGCCGGTTACCGTCGATATACGGCAACAAAGAAGCTGTAGATGCCGGTGGGCTCATGTCCTACGGGGCGGACCTCGCGGACAGCTACCGGCGCGTCGCATACTACGTGGACAAGATTCTGAAAGGAGCCAAGCCTGCCGATCTGCCGGTGGAGCAGCCGACGAAGTTTGAGTTCGTGATCAATCTCAAAACGGCGAAGCAAATCGGCCTGATGATTCCGCCGGAGGTGCTGGCGCGGGCGAATAGGCTGATCAAGTGAGAAGGGGCGAGTGTCAAGTGTCGAGTGACGAGTGGATCAAGTCAGGGCAAAAGACATGAAGACAAAAATCACTGTCCTTACTCTTTGCGCTATGCTCTTTGCGCTTTGCTCGTCCGCGGAGGCGCAGCAACCGGGAAAAACCTTCCGCATAGGTTTCCTGGATGGGAGCACTGCTTCCGGTAGCGCGGTCCTCGTGGACGCGTTCCGGCAGGAGCTGAGCAAGCTTGGCTGGATTGAGGGGAAGAATTTCACCATCGAGTACCGGTTTGGAGAGGGCAAGGGCGCTGAGCACCTACGCGAGCTTGCGGCGGACTTGGTTCGTCTAAAGGTCGATCTGATCGTAGCCCCAGCGACGACACCGGCGTTAGCGGCGAAGAATGCGACTACTACTATCCCCATCGTGATGCCGAGCGGCGGAGACCCCGTGCGTGCAGGTTTGGTTGCCAGTCTGGCGCAGCCGGGAGGCAATGTCACGGGGCTCTCGAGTTTAGGGACCGAACTAAACACCAAAAGGCTAGAGATACTCAAGGACGCCATCCCCAGACTCTCACGAGTCGGGCTTCTGCGGTGGCCGGGAACCAGCATAACAGCAGACCTCCAACTGAAAGAGCTAAGAGCTGCGGCGCTGGCATTGAAGCTAAACTTAGAAGACATTTCGACTCAACCCGGCGCCAAAGGTTTAGAGAGCGCCTTTCAAACCGCAAAGCAGAAGCAGGTGACCGCGATTATGACGACCCCCGGTCGCCGCTTTGGAGCCGAAAGAAAGCGGATCGTCGAGCTTGCCGGCAAATACCGGTTGCCGGCTATTTACCCAGACAAGGGGTATGTCGATGGGGGCGGCCTCATGTCCTATGGGTCGGACAACACTGACCAATATCGGCGCGCGGCTGTTTACGTGGACAAGATCTTGAAAGGCGCCAAACCGGCTGATTTGCCGGTGCAGCAGGCAACGAAGTTCGAGTTTGTCATCAACTTGAACGCGGCGAAACAGATCGGACTGACAATTCCATCTGACGTGGTAGCGCGGGCGAATCAAGTGATCAAATAATTTTGGCTGGGCAGCAGAAGAAATGAAAATGATCTTAAAGCCAAATTTTTGATCTGAATTTCGTCCGACAATCAAAACACTTCGCTTCCACTTCAACCAAAAACGCAAACTGCGCGCCGACCAGATTTGTGAGTCAGATCTACCGAACTCCAAATTGACAAATCGGGCGGTATTGCATACGATACCAGCAGTGAGCCCGCCCCGAATCGTCGCCGACACCAACGTACTCGTCGCGGCCCTGCGGTCACAATACGGAGCGTCTAATAAACTCTTTATGCTTCTCGAAAGCGGGAAGTTTGAAATCAACGTTTCCGTTCCGTTGATCTTCGAGTACGAAGAGGTAGCCAAGCGACTCGTCGGTAAGAAAACTGGCCTGAGACCAAGCGACGTTGACGACGTCCTCGACTATGTTTGCTCTGTGGCGAATCGAAGAAAAGTTTATTACCTATGGCGGCCATTCTTAAAGGACCCGAAAGACGATATGGTTCTCGAATTGGCCGTATCCGCAGGCTGCGATATTATCGTCACGTATAACAAAGATGATTTTGAAGGTGTGGAGCAATTTGGCGTTCGCGTAATGACCGCTCAAGAATTTTTGAGAGCCATAGGAGAGTTGCCATGAGTACAATTAGCCTCCGCCTCCCCGATTCCTTGCATAAGCAAGTGCGCCGATTGGCTGAAAAAGAGAGTGTCTCTATCAATCAATTAATTACACTCGCTTTGGCTGAGAAAATCTCTGCACTGATGACCGAGGACTATCTTGAAGAACGAGCCAAACGTGGCAATCGAAAGAAATTCAAACGCGCCATGGCGAAAGTTCCTAAAGTGCAGCCCGAAGTTTACGACCGTCTTCCGGATTGAAGCGTTCCAACCACAAGCATTAGCGGCATAAGGTCATAAAAAAATTGTTTTAAATGTCGTGTCTAAATTTCAGCACCGAGACCAAACCGATCAGTCTTACAATCCCACCGAAAATGCTCTTTCACACGGATCATCGAATGACAGCCGGCAGTGAGCAGAATGCAGTTGGCAGTATAAGAGAGGGAAACAAATGATTAGAAGTATTGTTGTCTGCCTGGCGCTTACTGTCCTTCTGCTTACTGTTTTTCTCGCCGAGGCGCAGCAGACAGGGAAAATCTTCCGCATAGGTTTTCTAGATTCAAGCATTGCTTCCGCTAGCGCGGTCCTCGTGGAGTCGTTTCGGCAAGAGCTGAGCAAGCTTGGCTGGATTGAGGGAAAGAATATCGCCATTGAGTACCGATTTGCGGAGGGACAGCCTAAGCGCCAACCTGAGCTTGCGGGGGAGTTAGTTCGTCTTAAGGTCGATCTAATTGTGGTCTCGGGAATTGGAGTGGCGTTAGCCGCGAAGAAAGCGACTACTACCATCCCCATCGTAATGACAAGAGCGGGAGACCCCGTGGCTTTAGGTCTGGTTGCCAGTCTGGCGCGACCGGGAGGCAATGTGACCGGGCTCGCGAGTTTATCGTACGAGCTAATTACCAAAAGGCTAGAGATACTCAAGGACGCCATTCCCAAGCTCGCCAGAGTTGGAGTTCTGCGGCCGGCGGGAGGCGGCGCAGGAGGAGACCTCCAACTGAAAGAGCTCAGGTCGGCAGCTCAGGCGCTCAGGTTAAAATTGGAGGAGATCGAGACTCAACGCGAACCCAAAGGTTTAGAGAGCGCTTTCCAGACCGCCAAGCAGAAGCAGGTGGGCGCAATTATGACGACCGGCGGTCCGTTCTTTTTGGCCGCAAGAAAGCGGATCGTCGAGCTTGCTGGTAAATACCGGTTGCCGGCTATTTATCCACAGAAGGAGTTTGTCGATGAGGGCGGTCTCATGTTCTACGGGGCAGACTACGCTGACCTCTATCGGCGCGCGGCTGTTTATGTGGACAAGATCTTAAAAGGTGCCAAACCGGCTGATTTGCCCGTGCAGCAGGCAACGAAGTTTGAATTCGTCATTAACCTTAAGGCGGCAAAACAGATTGGACTGACAATTTCACCCGACCTGCTCGCGCGGGCGAATCAGGTGATTCGATGAAGAACGCAACATGCAATGGTAGGGGCGGACCTATGCCTGCCGTGAGTAACGTCGCAGGGTGTCCGCCCGTTCGGAGGGCCGACACGCAGGTCGGCCCCTACACGCGTCCGACAATTCAAAAGCGGCCCCGCAGACGAAAATTGGTTGGGCTTGTCATCCTCGCTTTCATATTCGCCTTCGGTGGAGTTGCGGCTTTGGCGCAGCAGCCGACAAAAATCCCGCGGCTAGGATACCTAACGAACACCTCGCTTTCCGCTGACTCGGCTCGCCTCGAGACATTCCGGCAGGGTCTGCGCGACCTCGGCTACGTCGAAGGGAAAAACATTGTCATCGAATGGCGATCTGGTGAGGGAAACCGCGATCGCCAGCGCGCGCTCGCGGCCGAGCTAGTGCGTCTCAAGGTAGACGTTATCGTCGCGCGCGGTTCGGGAGATATACGCGCAGCCAAGGAAGCGACTACCACAATTCCCATTGTCATGATTAATGGTGGCGACGCTGTTGGAAGCGGTTTCGTCGCCAGTCTGGCGCGGCCGGGCGGGAATGTTACTGGTTTCTCAACCTTTCGCCCGGAGTTAAGCGGAAAACGGCTGGAGCTTCTGAAGGAGATCGTTCCCAGGCTCTCCCGCGTGGCCGTTTTCGTGAGTTCAACCAGCCAGGACCACGCGCAAGTGTTAAAAGATCTCGATCTCGCCGCGGGGGCGTTAGGAGTGAAGCTTCAATACCTGGACATCCTAAGTTCCAAGGATGTTGAGACCGCATTCCGGGCCGCAGACAAGGGGCGGGCTGACGCGGTCCTTTTCCGGGTGTCAGCCACGTTCGTCAGCTTTCAGCGGCCACAGATTGCAGAACTCGCGGTAAAGAGCCGGCTCCCGGTGATATACGAAGGGGCGGAATCTGTGCAAGCCGGTGGGCTTATGTCCTACGGCATGAGCATTACCGACTTGGACCGGCGCGCGGCAACGTATGTCGACAAGATTCTCAAGGGCGCCAAGCCCGCCGAACTTCCCGTGGAGCAGCCAAAGAAGTTCGAGTTCATCATCAACCTGAAAGCCGCGAAGCAGATCGGCCTGACGATTCCGCCCAATGTGCTGGCGCGGGCGGACAGGGTAATCAGGTGAAATCGGCGCAACCGATTCCACGTCGTTTGGGGCATTCCGAAGGGTCTCTCGTCACCCGCGGTTGTTGTCACTGCTTATAGACCTAATCCGGACTTGTGGACTGACGATTTTATGAGGAGGAAATCATGAGAATCAGGAAAAGGGGGGCACCCTTTTCCCATCTCCATTTCAAGAAAGTTCCGAGGGAGATCCTCTAATTTGTGTGGATGATGTCGCAGTTCTTTCGATTCTCCGGGAAGCGCAAAAGGAACTGGGTATCAAGGGAAAGTAGACGTGCGAACCTCAAAGAAAATCGGGCGCGGAGCGCCGACTCATTACTCTTGTCGAGGCAGTTTTGTTAAGAGCTTGGTGAAATCATCTTTGCTCATCTTGACGGAGGCGATGCGAATCATGGCATTTTTCAGCCGGCCTCTTGGATCCAGGACCGTGATACCGTTCAGTTCGAGAAATACCAACGCGGCGGCAAGACCGGTTCGTTTGTTGCCATCGATGAACGGGTGATTTTGGCACAGGTGATAGGCGTAGGCAGCGGCCATTGCATAGAGATCTCCATGCAGCCACTCGCCTGCAAAGGACGCCTCCGGTTGGGCGAGGGCGGACTCGAGCAGCGCTAAATCTCGAAGTCCAGCCCGGCCGCCATAGCGACGAATTTGATCGGCATGAATTTCGATGACTTCGGCAAGTGTCAAGAAAAGCGGATGCGCCACGGCAAGGCTACTCTGCCAAAGCCTTGAGCGTTTTGCCGTGCCGGCGGTTTACCGCTTCGAGCGCGGAGCGGAAGCGCTGTTCGCGCCTCGCGCTCTGGATCGGCGACACGATGAGATTCCGCCCGTCTGTGGCAATCTCCAGGGGCGTATCCATCGTGATGTTCAGAAGGTCTAGTACGGGCTTGTCGATGATCAGGGCGGCGCTGTTGCCATGCTGAGTGAGCCGTTTAACCATGGGCATCTCCTTGAGAGTACTATAATGTATATCCAATGTATCATGTCGTCCAGCAGCGTCAAGCAGTGGTATAGTCTAACAACCGTCGGCGATAAGTACCGGCCTTTAGTGGTGTGATATCTTGTTCAGCTACATTGAGGAATCGACTGCGTTACTCTGTGCACCTCCCTCGACACGATACGTTCCCCAGCTTCTTGCCACTTCCACCATGTAGCGGATGTTATACACTCGGTTTAGTTTGAATCAATTGACAGCATTGCGAGCGAGTCCTATAGTCGGCCCATCTGCGGTTAGGTAATGAAGGAGGGAAGGCAAATGGCGTACGATTTGTTAATCAAGAACGGCCGGATCGTCGATGGTTCGGGGATGCCCTCGTACCGGGGAGATGTGGCGGTTAGTCGGGGAAAAATAGCGGAGTTGGGCCGGCTCAGCGGCGCCGCCAAGCGCGTCATCGATGCGGACGGCAAGGTGATCGCGCCGGGATTCATCGACAACCACTGCCACTATGATGCTCAGGTGACCTGGGA
The DNA here is from genome assembly GCA_963840855.1 of uncultured delta proteobacterium. Lineage (GTDB taxonomy): Bacteria > Desulfobacterota > Binatia > UBA9968 > UBA9968 > DATACQ01. Next base: position 31,423 of record CAWJBB010000030.1, on the reverse strand, counting down.
TCCGCTGTGCACCTTTTCATGCTATCACGGCGCGACCAGCGTCATTATCGGCAACTGCTCACTGGCAGTCGCCCCCGTGCGGACGCATGATCATGAGAAGCTCATCAGCATGTTGTCCCAGGTGGAAGCGATCCCGATGGATGTCTTGCAGGCCGGGGTGCCGTGGAACTGGGAGAGCTTTCCACAGTATATGGACGTGCTCGACCGCAAGCTCGGCGTCAATGTCGGCGCGCTGATGGGACATACGGCGCTGCGGCTTTACGCCATGGGGGAAGCAAGCCAGGAAAGAGCGGCGACCGAAGGCGAGCTCGAGGTCATGCGCGGCGTGGTGCGCGAGGGCATAGAGGCTGGAGCCTTGGGCCTGTCGTTGTCGCGCAACATGAGCCATTTTGACGTGCAAGGAAAACTCATCCCGGCGTCGTTCGCACCGGAGCCGGAACTGTTTGCCTTGGCCGAGACGCTCGGGGAACTCGGCACCGGTGTAATTCAAAGCGGCGGCGGCACGACGCCGGAGCTGAAAGACCGGCTCATGAGCCGGCTTTCCGCGGCCAGCGGCCGGCGCGTCATCTACAACACGATTGCGGAGAATGCGCGCGCGCCGATGCGCTGGAAGCAGCACTTGGATTTTGTCGAGGAGAGCTGCCGGGAGGGAAATCGGGCGGTGCCGCTTTGCAGTCCGAACAGCGTGGTCGGACGTTTTACCATGAAAAACTGTCAGACGTTTCGCCAACTGCCCACCTGGTTGGAGATTATGAACTCGCCTGATGAAGACAAGATCCGCGCTTACGGCGACCTCGAGCTGCGCAAGAAGCTGCGCGAGGAAGTCGCGGCTCCATTGGGCCCGGATTCCCGCTGGGCCAAGCGATGGGATCTTCTACTAGTGGAAGAGCCCGCCTTGCCCCGGAATCAAGGATTAAAAAACAAGAGCATAGCGGAAATAGCCGCCGCGCAGAGGAGAGACCCGCTGGACGTCTTTTTGGACCTCGTCGTGGAAGAGGAGTTGAACACGCTGTTCGCGCTGGGCCAGAATAATACCGACCGCGAGGCGATGACCCAGTTTCTGACCAGCCCGTATACGGTCGTCGGCCTCTCCGACGGCGGCGCGCATGTGCAGTTCCACTGTCAAGTCGGCTACAGCACGCGCATGCTGGGATACTGGGTGCGCGAGCGCGGCATCATGCCACTGGAGCAGGCCGTGCGGCGGCTGACTTTTGACTCTGCGACGGCGTTCGGCATTTACGATCGCGGCCTGTTGCAGCCCGGGATGGCGGCGGACCTGGTTGTCTTTGACCCCGACACTGTGCAGCCGCGCAAGCAAGAAATGGTGCATGATCTGCCGAACAACGGCTGGCGGGTGCGCGCGCTCGCGGATGGCGTGCACTTTACCGTCATCAACGGCGAAGTGTTGATCGAGGATGGGAAGCATACAGGCGCCACGCCGGGCCGGGTGCTCCGCAACGCCCGCTATCACGCGTTGCATGCCGCGGCATAAGAAGGCAAGGTGATCTGATGGGTTGATAATTTGTCATCTGCCATAATACGACGGGATAACACGACTAGGGCAAAAAAATAAAAAAGGAGAAACCTATGGAAGCAGTAGCAAAGAAACAGGAGAAGGAGGCGCCCAAGGCGCAACTGTTCTCGTTGAAAACCCCCTATATGCAGCAAGGCCGGGTGACGCAAACCGTCGCAAAGACCGAGAACATGTGGATCGCGACGAAGATCAACGCCGAAGGGGGCGAAAACGAGATTCACACGCACCTCAACCAGGACCATGCGTTTATCGTGTTGGAAGGCGAGATGAGCGTCTTCGACGAAAACGGCGCGGAATTGAAAATAAAACCCTACCAGGGAGTTATGTTGCCCAAGGGAGCATATTATCGCTACCTCAATACCGGCGCGGGAAATTTGGTGGTGTTGCGTATGGCGGCTTTTACACCGGATAGACCGCAAAAGGGCGAGGCGGTGCGATTAATGCCCGATGGCACGCCCATCCTGGGCGGCTCGGAAGAAAACCACTCGCTTCCGCCGATTGAGATGCCGGGGAAGTTTTTCGCGGAATCGGCCGGCTAGGCACTTCACTCAAACCTTCAAGCCACAACTCTTTGGATCACCGGCCGCAGCGCCCCTGTAGCCGGTGATCGCCGGGCGAAACCAAGCTCAGAAGTAGGCACGGCCAGGCTTGCATGGATGAATAGATGCGTTTATCCACTTATGCAAGCTTGACCCGATTGCCTTTTACTTCGAGGTGAATCGTGAAACTGAGAGTCGGCAACGCTTGTTGGCATGCATTTCATATCCAACACGCTTTTTTGTGCCAGGAGGCGGGATTTTTTTCTCAGGAGGGCATCGATGCCGAGATAGTGCATGCGAAAATCAACCCCAAGGGGATTGCCGCAAGCCGACCGGACGGGGAACGCTACGATGAGGTGGGCACGGTGCTCCGTGACATGGTCGCTTTCGGCATCGACATCATTCCCGACGTGCACGTCCGCACGCCATTTGCCGAGCGCGCACTGGGCAACGACGAGGTCCGGATCATTGGCGGTTGGCGCAATCAGTTTCGCGGCACCTTGGTGGCGGCGCCGGGCGTTAAGTCGTTCGCCGATTTGCGCGGCAAGCGGATCGGCGATTGGTACAAGGGCGGCATCGCCACCATGTGGTATGAGCACCAGTTGCGCAAAGCCGGCATCGATCCGGATCGAGAAATCGACTGGAAGATCGGTTACAAATACGGCTCGATGCGGGAGGCCTATAAACCCTTATTAGCCGGAGAGACGGACGCGGCGATTGTGCAGAATCCTTACGTGCCGATGTTGATCGAGCGCGGGTTCAACAAGATTTTTGATTTTGTCGAGGACAGCAAGCCGCACGGCCGCCCGGACCGCGTCACGGTGGCGCGCAGGAGCTTCGTCGAGCGCAATCCTGAGCTGATCAAGCGGTATTGGAAAGCGTCTATTCGCGGCTATCATTTCATCCGCATCGCGCCGGAGAACTATCCGTTCTTGCGCTTTGTCGAAGCCAAGCTGCGGCTGACCAATCCCGATGAATCCGAGCGCATGCGCGATCTCTGGTCTATCGAGCTCATGGAAGGCGCCTTCTTTCCCATGGACGGCCAGTTGAGCGTCGAGGGAGTGTGGCGCATTCTCGAAGAACATCAGGATGCCGGCGTGCTCGCCAAGTCCATCACCCGCGCGGATGTCGAGGCATTGCTGCAACAGGATCTGGTGCGCGAGGCGTGGGCAGAAATATCCCAGACCGACGAAATCAAGCGCAACCTCGAACGGTTGCAGCCGGTTATTGAGCGACACGGCTACTGATCGCCGTCCGCCGTTCATGCAGCTCGCCCCCTTTGGAAACCCCATAATATTGTTCCCGCCTCAAGAGGCGGGGTTTACATAGAATTCATCCTGTGTGTCATTTCGAGCGGAGCGAGAAATCTTTCTTGCCTTCCGGATACGGGTCGACTTCTAATTGGGCCACTACTCTTGATCATCACCGCCGCTTGACGGATTCTTTCACGCTTTGATAGCGTGAAGAAAATTTTTGAGGAGCGATGCATGAAACTGCGCGTCGGGAATGGTTGTTGGCATGCCGGCCATATTCAGGTCGCGGCGTATTGTCAGGAAGCCGGTCTTTTTACCCAGGAGGGAATCGACGTCGAGGTGGTGACCGCAAAGATTTATGTCGAAGGCTTAGAGTCCAGTCGGCCCGAAGGCGAGCGCTATGACGAAGTGGGTACGGTGCTGCGCGACATGATAGCGTTTGGCATCGACATTATTCCCGACGTGCATGTGCGCACGCCCTTCGCCGAGCGCGCTATGGGCAACGACGAACTGAGGATTATCGGCGGCTGGCGTAATCAGTTCCCGGCTTCGCTGGTCACTGCTCCGGGGATCAATTCGATCAAGGAGCTGAAGGGCAAGCGCATCGGCGATTGGTATCGCGGCGGCATCGCGACCTTGTGGCTCGAGCGCCAGATGCGGCTCGCGGGGCTCGATCCCGATCGCGATGTGGAGTGGAAGATCGGCTACAAATTCGGCTCCATGCGGGAAGCGTGGAAGCCGCTCCAGGCGGGCGAGACCGACGCCGCCATCGTGCGCAACCAATGGGTGCCGCAGTTGGTCGAGCAAGGATTCAACAAACTCTACGACTTCGTCGAAGACTCCAAGCCGCACGGGCGGCCCGATCGCGTGACGGTGGCGCGGAAATCGTTCATCGAGCGCAATCCCGAGCTGATCAAGCGCTTTTGGAAGGCAACGATTCGCGCTTACCACACCATGCGCATGATCCCCGAGAGTTATCCGTTTCGACGCTATGTTGAAGCCAAGATACGGGTCGACAATCCGGATGAGTCCGAACGCATGCGCGACCTCGTGCCCATCGTGATGCTGGAGAGCTCGTTTTTCCCGCTCGACGGTCAACTCAGCCCGGAGGGGGTCTGGCGCATCCTGGAAGAACATATCGACGCGGGCGTGCTCTCCAAAGCCGTAACGCGAAAAGATTTGGACGAGGTCATCCGGCAGGAACTAGTCGAGGAAGTTTGGCAGGAAATGTCACAGACCGAAGAAGTCAAGCGCAACCTTGAACGGCTGCAGCCGGTGGTGGAGAAGTACGGCTACTAAAAATAGAAAAATTCACTGCGAGAACGGAAGACGGATGAAACTTAGAGTGGGTAATGGTTGCTGGCATGCGCGGCATGTGCTCGACGCTGCGGTTACTTTGGAAGCGGGCTTTTATGCCGAGGAAGGTCTGGATGTCGAGGTCGTGCACGCCAAGATCAATCCGGGCGCCATCGATTCTACCCGACCCGACGGCGAGCGCTACGATGAGGTAGGCACGGTGCTGCGTGATATGATTGCGTTTGGCATTGATATCATCCCGGACGTGCACGTGAGCACACCCTTCGCCGAGCGCGCGCTGGGCAATGACGAAGTGCGCATCATCGGCGGCTGGCGCAATCAATTTACCGGCACGCTGGTGGCAGGACCGGGAATCAACTCGATCGCCGCATTGCGGGGCAAGCGCATCGGCGATTGGTATAAGGGCGGCATCGCGACCATGTGGTACGAGCACCAGTTACGAAAGGCAGGGATCGATCCCGATCGGGAGATAGAGTGGAAGATCGGCTACCGGTACGGTTCCATGCGCGACGCCTGGAGGCCGTTGTTGGCCGGCGAGACCGACGCCGCCATCGTGCAGAATCCGTTCGTGCCCCAGCTCTTGGAGCGCGGCTTCAACAAACTCTACGACTTTGTCGAGGACAACAAGCCCCATGGCCGGCCGGACCGGGTGACCGTGGCGCGCAGGTCTTTTGTTGAACGCAACCCCGAAGTCGTCAAACGCTACTGGAAAGCTGCGATTCGCGGCTATCACTTGATGCGCATCGTGCCGGAAAACTTTCCCTTTCAGCGCTACGTCGAGGCCAAGCTGCGTGTCGACAGTCCGGATGAATCCGAACGGATGCGTGACCTGCGCCCCTTGAGCATCATGGATGGCGCCTTTCATCCGCTGGACGGCCAGTTGACCGTGGAGGGAGTGTGGCGAATTCTGGAGGAGCATGAGGACGCCGGCGTATTGTCAAAGTCGATTACACGCAGAGACGTTGAAGACGTCGTGCGTCAAGAACTGGTGCAAGAAGCTTGGGCGGAAATGTCCCAGACGGACAACGTGAAACGGAATCTCGAACGGCTCCAGCCCGTGGTAGAGCGCCTGGGATATTAGACCGGATTATTCATGCCTCGGCGCGGGTAATTGCGCAGGTCCTCACGCGCGCAGGCAAACGCGATGCGAAGGGAGATGAATCATGCGGGAAGCTAGAACAAGGACCACCTTTATGATCTTGCTGTTTCTATTTCTGCTCGTGTCATCCGGCGCGCAAAGCGCGACTCCTGCATTGCTCAAAGCCAAGCAGGGCGCGGAGGCCAGAGGGTTTGTCTTCGAAGCCAGTTACGAGCAAATCGTCGCCAAGGCCAGGAAGGAAGGTAAACTCCGGGTCATCAGCTCCCTTGACCCCGAGACTTATAAGCAATTGGCGGAAGCATTCAAGCAAAAATACCCGTTTATCGATTTTACCTTGAGCGCCGTGGATGGTTCCGAGGCGGCCCAGCGCTTTTTGATGGAGCTCAAAGCCGGTATGGGGAAAAATTGGGACTCCATCCATTTGTCGCGAGATTTTTACAACGAATTTGCCGCGCACATAAAAAAAATCGACATCCTCGGGATGGCTGAACATAAAGTGTTGTCCATTCCAACCGGAATGATCGATCCCAACAGGCGAAATATTGTCGCGGAAGCAAGCGCAGTCCAAGCGGTTGTCTATAACAAAGACATGATCGCGCCGGAGAAAGTCCCAAATACCTGGGAGGATTTTCTTAGGCCAGAGCTTAAAGGCAGAAAATTCTTGATCGACATCCGGCCCCACGGCATGGTTTCGCTGGTGGCGGGTTTGGGCGAAAGTTGGGTGAAAAACTACGCCAGCCGTTTGAAGGACCAGGAACCGATCTGGGTTCGCGGCTACGCCAGGGCGCTCGCCTCCATGTCTGCCGGCGAGTACGCTTTGCACCAGCAAGCCAACTACCAGTCCTGTGTCGAGGTCGCTGAGAAGCATCCCAAGAAGTCTATCGTCTGCAAGATTATCGAGCCTGTACCCGTGCGTTTGATTGAGTTGCAAGGGGTGACGAATTCAGCCGCCAACCCGTATGCTGCCTTGCTCTGGCTGGAGTTCCAAGCGACTCCCGTGGGTCAGCGCATCATCGACAAGTACGAGCCGCTCAAGTCCTCGGTTTTTGGTCCAGGCTCGGAGTTGGCGAAGGTGACAGAGGGAAAGAAATTATCCATCGACAAATGGGACAGCTTTGCGCAGATCCCCGGCTGGTATGAGATGATCGAAAAGGCCTTCGGTCTCCCTCAAGCGGAAAAGTTAAAAGGCAGGTAATAGAACCACGGCGCGAAATGGCGTGTTGGAATTAAGGGAGCATTGGAGTAGTGGGTCTCCAGCCCATCACTTCACCACTCTAGTAGTCCAGTTATTCTTTGGAGAGGTATTATGTCTTACCTGGAACCTTGGGAAGAAACAAAAATAGTCGGGCTCTCGGATCAGCTCAAACGTTTTGTCCATCAGAGCGCAGAAGATCGGCGGGTTGATTCGCTTCCTCATGTTCTCAAGCCGCTTCCTTCTAAACAAACGGTTATGGGTCGGGGCAGTCCGCACCAGACGGGCGATCTGACAAGTTACGATATTCTCATCCGCGGCCCGCTTTATTGCTTCGCATCGCATATCATCGATATTGCGCCCCACGTGCCGGTGCGCGGCATACACCGACATATCGCCGCTCCCACTATTTTCTGCCTTAGAGGCAAGGGGTGGGAAATGAACGACGGAGTCACCTATCAATTTGAGAGTCATGACATGGTTTGTTTTGCTCCCTATTCGGTTCATCAACACGGCGGCGATTTCGAAACCGGCTGCGCCATGATCTCTCTGGCAACCCGGCTTTTTCACAGCTTCGGACTGATGTGGCGAGAGCAGCACAAAATGACCGAGAAACCGGTATTCCCCGATGGCACCGAACCTCTCTATGATGACGCAGGAACGCTGCGCGGCTACAAAATCAAGAAGGGAGTGCTGGGAATCAAAGACGACCTTGAAGTGGTTGTCGGACCGGAACCGAAGTTAGAAGACGTGTTTCAAGCCCGCAAACGCTCCACGCCATGGAGCGCGCCCGTCGCCGACACCTACGAGCGTTATCTAAAACTCTATCACGATGAAGTCCATTATCTCAGCCGTGTCGATCACGTGGTTCATGAAAGCAGGGAACAGTGGGAGTCGAATCCACATGGTAAGATGAAGTGGCTCGTTCACCCGGGCATCGAAACGGGGGGAAGGCAAGTCTGGGCCTATCTTCATGAGATTCCACCCGGCAGTCGCTCGGGCAAACACCTGCATATCGCGGAAGAACAGATCCTGGTTTTGGAGGGCAAGGGATACGACGTTCATGACGGCGCGAGATGGCAATGGGAAGCGGGAGATTTTATCTGCATTCCGCGCTTGACGACACATCAACACTTTAATACCGGCGATAGTCGCGTGCTACTGCTGTGTGCCATGCCCAGTCCCTACGTGGATGTAGGCCTCGGCGCCATAGAACATCTGGAGAATGCGCCGGAATATCCACCGGCAGACTAGTGTCCTGGAATTGAAGTTCGTTTACAAAGTTAGGAGTCCGAGTCCGTCATTCCCGCGGAAGCGGTATCCAGAAGCCTTCGATTTTCCTGGATTCCGGGTCGCGTTAGCTATCGCCAGCTTGCCCGGAATGACGACTGAATTATATAACGAACTTCAGTGATACCACACTAGTGTCCGGTCCCTGAGGTACGCGCACAAAATCATATGGATAGCGCCTTAGAAACTATTGTATCGCCTCGCTGGGCGCCGCGCTGGCCGCTGCTGCGCACCCGTGCTGTGCCGCTGCTGGCGGTTTTATTTACGCTCTGGCTGATAGTCGTTCCACTCTTCACCCTGCTCGTGTTCAGTTTCCGGCTGGGCACGCCGTGGCAGCCAGGCGCGTTCACTTTTCAGCATTACCTCACCGCTTATTCCGATCCGCAAGTTTACACCATGTTTGCGAATACCGCGGTTTTGGCTGCCGCGAGCACAACCCTCGCTCTCTCCATCGCGGTCTTTTTCGCCTTTCTTACCGAGCGCACCGACATGCCCTTCAGGAATGTCGCCTGGGGGCTGATGCTGGTTCCCATGGCGATGCCCGGCATTCTCTTCGCCATCTCTTGGGTGTTTCTGCTCTCACCCAAGATTGGCCTGATCAACGTCTGGCTGCGCTCTCTTCTGGCTCTGGTGGGCGTGGAAGTGAACGAAGGTCCGCTCAACATTTACAGCTTGTGGGGCATGATCTTTCTCGAGGGTATCAGGGGCGTAACCACGATTTTTCTCATCATCGTCGGCGCTTTCCGCGCCATGGATCCAAGCCTGGAAGAGGCGGCGCGGGTCTCCGGAGCCTCCCATCGCACCAGTTTCTTTCGCATCTTTATCCCATTGTTGACGCCAGCGCTTTTCGCCGCCGGCATGTATAGCTTCATGACCCACCTGGAGGCCCTCGAAATTCCCATCATCATCGGCTTTCCGTCCGGCATTTATGTGTTCCCGACCTATATCTATTTTACCGCGCAGCGCTTCATGCCCCCGCAGTACGGGCTCTCTGCCGCGCTGGGCGCGAGTTTTCTAGTGGTTAGCATCTTGTTGGTTTACGGCTATCGGCGTGTGGTCGGCCAGGCGGGGCGCTTTGCAACCATAACCGGAAAAGGCTATCGCCCGCGCCTGATTCCTCTAGGCAAGTGGCGCTACCCGGCTTTCGGAGCGTTTGTTCTCTACTTCACCCTCACCATCGCGGCGCCGACACTGATGCTCTTGTGGCGCTCCCTGGTGCGCTTTTACGTCCAGCCTTCCTGGTCGGCGTTAGCGCAGGTCACCTTCAAGAATTACTGGGAAATTTTCGCCGAGGAACAAATCCTGCACGCGCTCGTGAACACGATCATCGTTGGCGTGGCGACCGCAACCCTGACCATGGTGCTTTGTCTGATCATCGCGTGGGTCATTGTTAGAAGCAAGTTCAAGGGGCGCGTGCTGCTTGACGGCCTGACCTTTCTGCCCCACGCCATTCCCGGGGTCACCATCGGCATCGCATTGATATATCTTTATTTGAATCCGCCGCTCAACTATTTGCCGCTTTACGGCACGATCTGGATTATCGTGTTGGGCTTGAGCGTGGGGTATACGGCGTTCGGCAGCCGGGCGATGAACGGAGCGGTCACGCAAATTCACATCGAGCTCGAGGAGGCGGGAAAAGTTTCCGGCGCGTCCTGGGCCACAATCATGCGGCGCATCATCTTTCCGCTGCTTTTGCCCGCGTTCGTGGGAGGGTGGATCTGGGTCGCCTCCCATTCCCTGCGCTCGTTTTCCGTGCCGCTCATCTTATCGAGCAAGAACAGCATCGTGCTCTCCGTAGTTATGTGGGATTTATGGAATAACGGCCGGGCCGGGCCCACCGCCGCGCTGGGCGTCTTGCTCATTCTCGGGTTGGCGATTCTGACCATCGGCGGTCGTTGGATTGTCAGCCATGTGCATCGCCAGGAAGAAGTTTAGCGGCTCGATATGATGATGAATGATACGGAAAAAAGTGCGGCTTCTGCGGCGGAATTAGAAAAAGTCGGCGAGGTGCTGCGTCTTTATGCCAAGGCGTTGAGCGGGCACGAGACTCGTCTGATTCCGCACGGCGGCTATAGCTCCCGCGGCGCCGGCTGGATAACACCTACGGATGACGGCAAGGCGATTTCTCTCATGTTGCCGGCCAAGATCGACCGCTTCCCGTCGCACCGCGAGAATTTTGGCTGGTACAAAGTCATTCTCACCCATCAGTCCGGGCATGTGGAGTTCGGCACTTTTCAGTTCGCTCTCGGCCGCGCTTCGCGGCTGTTTCACGACTGGCGCCCGGCTCTCTTAGAAAAAAACCTGCCCGACCATGCGGCGGACGCTCGCCAAGGGCTGCGCCAGCTTTTTCCCGATCCGGTCCTGGGCATGACGATTTTCGAATGCGTCGAAGATTCCCGCATCGACGGTAAAGTGCTGGCGCGCTATCCTGGCATCGAACCTGCCTACCGGCAAGTAGCGCTCCAGGTTCTTTCCGAAAGGCCGCGGCTAAGCGCGCTGCCGTTGCGCGAGTCGCTCTTGGAGGGCCTGGTACAAGCGAGCCTGGGTGGAATGCCTCTCGGCGAGGCGCCCGAAAGGCTCCGTCCCTCGTTGGAGAGCGCCCTTGAATACCTCCTGCGCATCGACGACGCGCGCGCCACAGTTGAGGATTCCGCAGAGGCCGCGTTGCGTATCTATCAGATCGCGGCGCAGCTACCTAACACGGCAGTAGATGACGACGAGTGTTGTCATGATCACGAGCACCAGCATCGTCCCCCGGATGATGATTCGATACCAGACAGGCTTGAAGAGTCCTTGAAGGATCCCGAGGAGGTGCCGTTCAAACCGCCGCCGGAAGTCGAGTTTCGGCTCCAGATGGAAGACCCGTATCTTGACCGCAAAGAGCAAGAGTCGGACTCCGAAACCCGGCCGTCGGAGGAGGTCATCGAAGTCGAACGCGACGGTCCGCTCCAACGCGACGAGCCGTTTTGTTATTTGTACCCGGAGTGGGATTTCAGAGTGGGTGGGTTCAGGGACCGCTGGTGCCGGGTGCGCGAACGGGTGATGGAAGAAGGCACTTCGGATTTCTATACGGAGACGCTGAACGAATATCGCTGGCTGGTCAGCCAGGTGCGCGCCCGTTTTGAGCACTTCTTGCCCGAGTTGTTTCGCAAGGTCACGCGCCGCTACGACGGCGAGGACGTCGACCTCGATCAGTTGGTCGATCTCGTTGTCGACCTCCAGGCCGGCGTCACACCGTCGGAAAAGATTTACTGGCGGCGCGAGCGCACCCAGCGCGACGTCGCGGTCGCGCTGCTGCTTGACATGAGCGCAACGACCAACGAGTACGTGCAATTGGAGACGGCCCGGGCCGTCCGGCCAACCGCGGCAACCGCGCAAAGCTACAGCCGATATCTGCGACAGATCGCCAGCGGCGTCGACGAGCGCGGCAAGCCGCTGCGCAAACGCACCATCGATATCGAGAAGCAAGCGGCTATTGTTTTGATTCAGGCCCTGGAAAGCATCGGTGACAGTTACGCCGTCTACGCGTTTTCCGGCAGCGGCAGAGGCAGCGTCGAGTTCCACGTGATCAAAGACTTCGCCGAATCGTTAACTCAGAAGGTAGCGCGCCGTGTCGCTGGGGTCGCGCCGGCGCATGCGACGCGCATGGGCGCCGCAATTCGCCACGCAGTCACGAAGCTCGAGCGCGTGGAAGCGCAGACCCGTCTGTTGTTTCTCGTCAGCGACGGCCGGCCTTATGACCGAGACTACGGACGTGACGCCAATGATCAGGACTACGCCGTGCACGACACGCGTCAGGCGCTGCGCGAAGCCGCGCGCCGCAAAGTGCGCCCTTTCTGCTTGACCATCGATAAAGAGGGCGCGGACTACATGCGCGCCATGTGCGAAGATCTGCCCTACGAGGTAGTCGGGCGCGTCGAAGAGCTGCCCATGAGCCTCCTCACAGCGTATCCAAAAATCACCGCGTGAATGGACCGAACATGCAGCAAAAAAATTGGGAACATGCTTCGACAAGCTCAGCATGAACGGAATTTAATCAACCGGTTCAGAACTATTTCCGTTCGTCCTGAGCACATCGAAGGACTCCAAGAGTCTTTCAGCAACCCCCTTATTCCGGAAAGATTGCGTCGACGACTTCCTGCAAGCTCTGGGCAACTTCTTTGTCGTCCGTCAATGCCTGCACCACGGCGACCTGGCAGGCCAGGCGGGGCGCAATTCCGCTGCTCATTAATGTCCCGGCGTAGATGAGCAGACGAGTGCTGACTCCCTCCTGGAGCCCATGCTCCCGCAAATTGCGCACCTTGGCGCCCAGACAAGCTAAGCGATCCGCCGGTCTCCTCCGACAAGCCGCTTTCGTGACGGACAATTTCTCGTTCCAGTTCCTCGGGCGGGTAGTCGAACTCGATGGCAACGAAGCGCTGGCGCGTGCTGTGTTTCAGGTCTTTGAGCACCGTTTGATAACCGGGGTTATACGAAATCACCAGTAGAAAATTTTCGTTGGCCTGAATCACCTGGCCGCGCCGCTCGATGGGTAGAATGCGCCGGTGATCGGTGAGCGGGTGTATCAGCACCGTGGTGTCTTTGCGCGCCTCGACGATCTCGTCGAGGTAGCAGATCGCCCCGGCTTTGACGGCACGGGTCAAGGGGCCGTCCAACCAGCGGGTTTCCTGCCCTTCGAGCAAGTAGCGACCAACCAAGTCCGTCGCAGTCAGATCCTCGTGACACGCTACGGTGATGAGCGGCACGGGTCCGAGGCGGTGCGCCATGTATTCTGCAAAGCGGGTCTTGCCGCAACCGGTGGGACCTTTGAGCAGGACCGGAAGTTTCTTGGCGTAGGCCGCTTCAAACACCTCCACTTCTGGACCGACGGGAATATAGAACGGCTGCTCCGCGATCACGTAATCTTCGAAAGCGTATTCTTGATAAGCGGACTTGGACATAACTAGAGGTTCCTTTGCTGGATCGCATGAATGATTAGGCATAGTTACTATCGGTGTATCAGGGAGTCAAATCCCGATTCCGGATTGACAGTCAGAGCGAGGTCAGGATACGGTTCGACAAGAAAACGAGGAAAGTTCAATGCAGACATTGAAATGGTTTCGAGTGTTGAGTTTGGCCGCTGCGATATTCTTGCTCTGCGGCGAGGTCGTGCTTGCCCAGTCGGGCAATCTATACAATCAATTGGTCGAAGGATCGAAATCTGAGGTGGCCAAAAAAGGAGGAAAGCTCACCATTGCTCTCAACTGGACGAACCCCCAGGGCAAAGCCATCGTCGAGGAGTTCAAAAAAGATTTTTCTTTCGTCAAAGAAACAAAATTTGAACGTCTGCGCACAGTCGAAGATGCCCAGCGCGCGCTCATGGAATTCAAAGCCGGGCGGGCGCAACAAATCGATGTGTCTACCGTCTCGGACGAGTTGTGGCCCACCTATCAAGAGGCCGGTGCATTTGTAAAACCGCCGTTTGAATACCAGACGCTGGCAAAAGTTTTGCCCCAGGGCTGGCCAGCTCTGGATCCCCGGGTGATCGACCCCAACGGTTATTTTCTCGCGACCACGGGCGCGGTGCGCGGCATAGCCTATAACACCAGCCTGGTTCTGCCCGACAAGGCGCCGAAAAAATGGGAAGACTGTCTAGATCCGCTGTGGCGCGGCAAGGTTCTTTACGACCCGCGTCCCAAGTTGACGTCCCTGCAACATGATCCCAAGACCCGTGACGCACACCTCAAGTGGTTGAAAGGACTTCTCGAGAACAAAGTGGTTCTCAACCGGGGGATGGATGAGAACCTGCAGAAGGTCGCGGCGGGAGAGTTTCCGATCAACTGCGCCGCCAATTATCATAACGCGGTGCCTATGATAGACGAGGGAGCGCCGATTGGATTCGTTCTCGCTGATCCGATCCCTTTGGAATTGGGCACGCAGATGTTTGTATTGAAGTGGACGCTGCCGGCAACCACCCAGCTTTTTGCCCTTTGGGCCGCCACCAAAGCCCAACCGGTGGTTGAAAAAGCCGGCTATCGCGGCTTTCCCTGGGATCCTACTTCACGCAAGTATCCCATGGCTAAAGGTAAATACATTGCAGTTTGTGCTCCGGAATGTTTGCGCCTGGCGGCAGAGAAATACGATCTGGAGCACGCCCGGATCATGAAGCTGCCGGGCGCCAAATAGCAGCAACGTTCAAATAATTCCAATCGTTCAAAACGTTCTGAACCCAATTTGTGAGGAGGCTTACTTTTCGAACGCTAATCTGGCTCGAACAATTCTGGCGAGCATTATGATTTCACTCGTCGATGCGCTTCGCGCAGAAACGATAAATCTGCAACTTCTTCCAGCGTGACGCGTCGCGGGCTAGCTTTTACCGTGCCCACGACGTTTGACATGTAATCGATCACCGAAGGCTCGAGGTTATCGACGAAGCCCTCGCGCAGGATTGCGTAGTTTCCTTCCGCTTCATCGCGATTCAGCTGGGGAATCCTTTTTAACGCGACTTCAACCGCTTCTTTCTCGTTGGTCTTTAAAAAGTCGGTGGCTCGCACCACCGCGTTCACGACCTTCTGAATAACATCGGGATGCCGAGTAACCAGAGAAACTCCCGCGGCCAATCCGCCTTCGTACCAGCCCATGCCGGGGTCAGGATAATGAAGCGGTCGAAAACCCGCCTTTGTCCCCCAGTAGAGAAATTGGCTTCGGGCAAACACCGCTGCAATCGTTGGGTCTTCGAACGCTTTGGCGCGTCCGACGCTGTCGCCCTGAACAACCTCGACGTCGACGCCCGGGCGCAACCCGTAACGGGAGCAAAGGAAGCGCAGGTCGGTATTCGACCGGCCGCCTCCAGACATGACTTTCTTCCCCTTGAGATCGGCGATGGAACGGATTTCCGGCCGCGCCACGCAAGGAAATTTCGTCAAGCTCGTGGCGCATAAAAACTTGATGCCGTGACCGTCGCAAAGCACCGCCTCCATGGCGTTCGTCAAAGAAGTGAGAAAACCCACTTCTCCACTATCGACTAATTGCGCCAGTGTTTGGCCGCCGTGGGTCTGAACTTGAACGCAATAAGCGTTTACGTCTTGGGCAGCAAAGAAGCCCTTTTCCTCCGCCACCAACAGCGGCAGAAAAGTCATGGTTGGGTAAGGCATGGCGATAAGCATAGCCGGCTACTCTACTTTCATTCCTCTCGTGGCCAAGTATCGGCCGATAAAGGTCATTAGGAGCATGATCGCGATCAACACGACTCCCAGGGTGGCCGCATGACGTAACTCACCGGCCTCCCAGTGAGACCAGACGAGAAAGGAGATGACGTTATTCGAGGTAGAGTTAAGCATCAGCGCCATGGATAGCTCCCGCATCGCGTGGACGGCAACCCAGATAGCTACCCCCGCCATCGTGGGGAGCAGCAGTGGAATGACGATTTTTCTGAGGACCGTAGTCGGCAGCGCGCCGCTGACGCGCGCCGCTTCCTCAAGTTCCTTGTGAATCTGAATAATTCCGGCGCTCAACGTCCGCATGCTAAAAGGCAGGTATTTCGTAACGAAGGCTACGAGTATAATCAACGACGTGCCGTAAATCGGGATGAAATCGAAGGTTAGGTACACGTAAACCAGGGCCAAAGCTAGAACGACGCTCGGGACAGCGTGGGGAAGAAAGGTCAGGACATCGAGCGTGCGCCGTCCCGGAAACTTGGAGCGCAACACCACCCAGGCGATGGTGGTCGCGAGCAAGGTCGTTACCCCGGCGGACTCTAACATCAGCCAAGCCGTGTTGCGCACGGCCTTGGCGACTTCAGCGTCGTCCAGAAGATCTCGATAGCTTGAGAAAGAAACAACGGATAAGGCCTCGAAGGAGGGCGCTTGGTAGAACGGGATTAAACTCGCCCAGAACATGATGAGAATCGGAAACAGCACGGCGAGACAAAAATACAGGACGAAAAAGAACAGGGCGACATATTTCCACATGCCTAGATCCATGAGTCTGGGGCGATAGCCTTTTCCCGTCACCGTCGCAAACCTCTCGCTGCGCCGCGTCGAACGCTGGTACAAGTAGATCAACAAAATACTGATCACCAGGTAGGTCGAGCTTAGCGCGCTTGCCTCGCCGTAATTCGCACCGCCGCCGTAGGACGAGGTGGTCGCGTAGTAGATTTTTGAGCTGAACACTAAAATTCCATTGCGCAGGCCGAGCACGCCGGGAATCTCGAAGCTCTCGATCGCCGTCATAAAGATGTAAATGGTGGCTGTCAGAATCGCCGGCAGCAAGATGCGCAGGGTGACGCGCAGGGTGGTGACGAGTTTGTTGGCACCCGAAACCAGGGCCGCTTCCTCGAGGGACGGGTCCATGGCGCGAAAGGCTCCCACCAGCAAAAGAAACGTCGTGGGAACAAGCCTCAGTCCTTCGGTGAATATCATGCCGCCAAGGGAATAGATGTTAAACGGGGCGGCCTCCAGGCCGAAGACAAACATCAGCGTTCGGTTGATGATCCCGACGTTGGGACTCATCAATAGCACCCAGGACATCGACAGCAGCATGCCGGGCATGGCGACGGGAGCGATCACAAACGCGTACGCAACGTTGCGCAACGGGGTGTTGGTGCGCTCGATGAGCCAGGCAAAGATTACGGCGACGGGAAGAGCAAGAAGAACCGATCCGGTGGCGAACACGAACGTATTGTAAAAGAGCTCGAAGAGAGCCGGACTGCCGTACGATTTGATGTAGTTGGCGAACGTCAGTTGAGTGAAATCACCGGGGGTTCCGCGGCTGAAACCGCCGACTATTAACAGGCCCAAAGGTATAGCGACCAGATACACTACCAGGCCGACGAGCCCAGGGATCAATAGGTTGGACCACCTGGGCCTTGCGAACAGCCGTGGAAACCGTCTTAGTACCAGGGACGAAGGATAGTCCTGCACTCAGGTGCCTATGAGCATACTTATGTCACTTCTTCGAACCCAGGAGTGTCATGAGTTTGTCTTCGATGTCGTCGTGTTTGAGAGCTTTTTCGGTATCGCCCCAGCCCAGGACGGCTAGTTTCTTACCGGCGAGCATTTTCGACATTTCGGTGCCCAGACCGTCATAGGGCAAGGCCCGGCCTTCGGTATCTTCATAAACCTTCTGGCCTTCGGGAGATACCAACCAGGCAACATACAGCACTGCGGCGTTGGGACGCGGCGCTCCTCTCGGTATGGCGCGACCGGCAATATTGCCGCCAATCGGTTCCATCGGAATCCAATCGATCGGTGCGCCCGTCTTTCTGGCTTCGATAATGTTGAAAATGTAAACGGGCGCTATTTGAAAATCTCCCGCGATGAGAAGCTGGGAAATGGCCGTCCCTCCCCGGCCGAACTTCGGTTGGTTCTCCTTGAGTCTTTTTACGTAGGCTTCACCCTTTTCAAGACTCCAAACCCCTGTAGAAACGATATAAGCCCACGGGTTGACCCGGATGTCGGCGGCCAATTTACCGCGCCATTCGGGATTGAGAAGATCGTCATAGGTTTTCGGGAGTTTATCCTTGGGCACTAGTTTAGTGTTGTAGGCCATTGTCCAGATGTTGCCGTAGGCGCCGACTCCCAGGTTGTCTTTGTCGATCGCTTCGGCGGGTATATCCTTGAAGACCTTGCGCCACGGGAAGCTTGTGAACACACCGTCCTTCTTCCCCTGTTCATAGGATACGCTGTTACACGCGATCACGTCGGCGGTCGGCTTCCTCCCGGCACGCAGCTCCATGGTGACTTTCTGCACGACCTCGTCGCTATGGACGAGCGCTTGCTCGACTTTGATAAAGGGATATCTTTTTTCGAAGGCGCGAAAGTGCTCTTTCCCCCTTCCTCTAGTTGTGTCCCAGACAACGAGCTTTCCCTCCTTCTTGGCTCCGTCTATGAGTTCCGCAACATTTCTCTCGCTGATGGATTTTTCCGCCGCCTCGATGGATAGCGGCGCCGCAACGAAAAGGAGCGTCACGAAAATGGACGCGATCAATCGGTAGCTTCCGCGTCCGACGAATCTTTTCATATTTACCTCCAAAAGGTTTTTCATCCGGCACGCACTTACAGGCTCACGCAGCCGCTGAGGTGGCGTCGAAGTCTCATTTATCAAACGAGCGGAAACTGTCAATGGGAATCGGCAGGCAGGATTCGAGATTTCCTGCGCGGCGATGGAGAAATCTTCCTCTTTTGCAGCTGCCGCAGAGCACGGCGAACCTTGACAACAAGATCTTTCAAAGCATAGTTTCGTTGCAGCAATCCGACGAGCCTTTTCATGATCTCTCGTTCATGAACAAAAGGTAACGACGGATTCCACTTCGGAAAAAGGGGTGTGTGTCGATGCGATTAAGACGCAATTTCAGCTTTCTTCTGGCCGGGACGATCCTAGGGAGCCTGGTCTACCTTACTTCGACAGCGGTCGCACAAAGCAGTGCGTTTTCACAGCTAATCGAAGCCGCAAAAACAGAGGTGGAAAAAAAGGGCGGCAAGCTCGTCATCGGCATAACTTGGACGGACGCCCAAGCCAAGCCGGTTCTCGAGGAGTTCAAGAAAGAATTTCCGTTTATTCAAACGATCTCTTTCGTGCGCCTGCGCACGGTGGAACAGATGCAACGCATGCTCATGGAGTTCAGGTCGGGGCGCCCGCCCGATATCGACATTCCCTTTATTTCCAACGAATTGTGGCCGGAATACATCAAGGAAAAGATGTTTATGGTGCCGCGGTTTCCTTACAAAGAGCTAATTCGGTCGCTGCCCCAGGGTTGGGTGCAGCCAGATCCAAGGAGCCTCGACCCGCAAGGGCTTTATATGGCCAGCACGGGAGGCGCTCGCGGAATCGCCTATAATAAAAATCTTGTTCGCGCCGATCAGGCGCCCAAAGGTTGGGATGACTGCCTCGATCCAAAATGGCGCGGCAAAATCATCTACGATCCGCGCGCCACCCTGGCGGCTTTCCAACATGACCCCAAAACCAGGGATTGGTTCCTGAAATGGCTGAAGGGACTGGTCGCCAACAAAGTAGTTCTCAATCGCGGCATGGGAGAAAACTTGGAAAAGGTCGCGGCCGGGGAGTATGTCATAAGCTGCGCGGCTAACTATCACAATGCCATGCCGATGATCGACGAAGGGGCGCCCCTGGTATTTTTACTGCCGGATCCCTTCATTCTGGATGTAACCACCGAGATGCATATTGTGCGCTGGTCCACGACCCCGGCAGCCACTCAACTCTTCGCTTTATGGCTTGCGACACGGGCTCAGCCCCTGATCGAGAAAACCAGCTACCGTGGCTTTCCCTGGATTCCAACCTCCAGGAAATACCCAATGGCCAAAGGGAAATATATGGCGGTATGCGGCGCGGATTGCGCCATCAAGTTAGAACAGTACAGCGAGGAACACGCGAAAATCCTCGGCCTACCGGGAGCCAGATGACGCGAAACATCTTTTCGTAGGAAACCCGGTCGACGACAAAAAAATAACTCAAGGAGAGATTGTAGATGGAAAAAAAATACTTCATTGATGCCGCGGGCCAGGTGCGACAGGTCAAGCAAACCTTCTATAAACAGTGGCAAGCGACCGAAGGAATCCCGGTTTTTGAAGGATACTCCGTCGAAAACATTGACAAGCTTACACTTGGCCCCTGGGAACGCAAAGGCGGGAAAGGGTGTTTTATCAATTTGGTCGGCTCGGAAGAGATCAACGATTTTTATCTATGCGAGCTTCCCGCGGGCGGGCAACTCAAACCGCAAAGGCACTTCTACGAAGAGCAGGTTTATGTTCTCGAAGGGCGCGGCGCGACCACGGTGTGGAACGAGGGCGGACCGAAACGAACTTTTGAATGGCAAGAAGGAAGTCTCTTCTCGCCACCGCTGAATTGTTGGTACCAGCACTTCAACGGCCAGGGCGACAAACCCGCCAAATATATTGCCATGACCATGGCGCCGACCGTATTGAATTTATTCCGCGACCTCGATCTGGTTTTTCATAACGATTATGTGTTCAGAAACAGATTCGACGCCCAGGACGACTACTTCAGCACCAAAACCACCCCGCTGGGATGGGAAGATAATTATGCCCGCTGGAATTCCGTCGAGGATTTCCTGGCGGGAAAAGAACCGGCTCGATCCAACACCCTAAGAACCAACTTCATCGCGGACGTGCGCACGGTTGAAGTCGAGCGGATGCCCGGCGCCGGCGAGGGCTTTGCCAGCATGCATTTCAAGTTATCTAATAACACAGTGATCTGCCATGCCGCGGAGTTTGAAGTCGGCAAGTACAAGCGCGCGCACCGGCATGGCGGCGGGGCGCATATCATCTTGCTCAATGGCAAAGGCTATTCCCTGATGTGGCCGACGGGAAAAGAGCATGAAAAGATGAAGATTCCGTGGAAAAAGGGAACCATCATCGTTCCCCCCGCCGGTTGGTTCCACTTTCATTTCCCAACTAGCACTACGCCGACGCGTTATCTGGCGCTCCGCGGCAGCTTCGGCGCCGAGGGGAAATACAAAACTACCTTGAGCGTCAGCAAAGGCGGCGATTGCATCGACTACAAGGAAGAGGATTCGGAGATCAGACGAATTTACGCCGGGGAACTCGCGAAAGAAGGCATCAAGTCGAACATGGCACCGTCGCTTTACGAATAGATTCGGGGCTGCGATGCGAGTACGCCGCGAAGGGCGGTTTTAGGTCATGATTTTTTATTCTTCCATGACTCGATGATCGCGCTCGAAACAAACACGTCAAATATCTTTTCCAGATAATTGACCGCAGCTTGGTAGTCCTCCGGCGAGTTGGTGCCAACGCAATGCCGAACTTGACTAAACTTCGTGGCAACAAAATCGGGGGCGCACGAATGTCGAAGATCGCCGCGGTTTCAATTGCCATCGTTCTTCTTTTTTTATGCGGAGCCGCCCGGCCGCAGGAGAAACAGCTGCGAAAGTTGCAACTGGCCTACGGCGCCGCTTCGTCATCGCGGATTCCCTATTGGGTCGCCAAAGAAGCAAAGCTTTATGAGAAATACGGGCTCGACGCAAACCTCGTTTTTATCAGCGGCGCTCCGGTGGCGCTCAACGCGCTTCTCGCCGGAGATGTGCAGATGGTTGCGACCTCCGGAGTGGCGGGGATTTCACTCGCCGCGCAAGGGGGACCGATAGCGATCATCGCTAACATCGGTCCAACCCCTTACAAGCTCGTGGCCCATCCGTCGATCAACTCGATCCACCGATTGAAAGGAAAAGTCATCGGCACGGACCGCGCGGGCGGTGCCACAGACTTTGCGTTGCAGGACCTGTTGCCGCAGTTAGGTCTGATCCCAGGAAAAGACGTACAGCTTCTGAGCACGGGCTTGAGTAGCTCCGCCGAGCGAGTCCTCCTTATTCATCGCGGCAAGATCGACGCAACCTTGGCGGTTTTGGACAACGTCCTAAAAATGGAATTAAAAGGCTATAAGGTGAACATTTTGGCGGATGTGCTGGAGCACGGAGTCTATGCTAGTGGTGGCGATCTGATGACTTCACGGCCGTTCCTGAAGCAAAACCGGGAGACGGCCAAGGCTTTCCTACAGGCGCTTTGCGAGGCGATCTGGCTGGCCCGAAAAGACAAAGAGCTAGTTCTCCGCGTCTACCGCAAGTATCTCAAAACAGATGAGGCAGTTCTCCTCGAGAGCATATACAACAACTATGTGCTGGGCGTGATCCAAACGAAGCCGTATCCCGAGGAAAAGGGCATGCAAAGAACGATTGATTTGTTGGCGCCGACAAACCCGCATCTAAAAGGGCAAAGAGTAGCCAATTTCATCGATGACAGCCTGCTCAAAGAGATTGAACGCGAAGGTTTTTTCGCGCGCCTCTATCGGTAGCTGAAGTTGGCGCAAAGGAGTGCCCGTAAGTGAGACATCTTTTGTGCAAACCAGGGTTCGTGGGGTGCCTTCTTCTCGTGTTGTTCGGCGCGCACAGCGGCTACGGCCAGGAACACAGCGCCAACAGTTGAAGGCCTTTTTAAAAGCTATCTCCGAGGGAATCTGGCTGGCTAAAACCAACAAAGAGATCGTCTTCCGAGTGATGCAGAAATATCTCAAGGTCGAACCGCGTTTTCTTGAGTCGACCCACACCAACTACACGATCAGACTTCACCCTGATAAACCTTATCCCATCAGAGAGGCCCTGGAAGCCGCGATTGAGGATATGAGCCCCGCGATCCCTGAGCTCAAGGGCAAGAAACCGGCCGACTTCGCGGATTCGAGCCTGGTTGCTGAGTTGGATAAGGAAGGATTCTTCGAGCAAATAAAGCGGTGAACGTGCCTGAGCCAAATCATTACCTACAGCGGAAGTGTTGGGCGGCGAATGCGCCAAACTTGACGGAGATTTGTAATTTTTGCTAGGTTCGGCGTGCCTGTGGGGCGACATTTCTTGCGCCCTTCATTCCAACGCATCGATTTTTAAGGAGTCATCATGAAACTGCGGGTAGGTAATGGTTGCTGGCATGCGGGCCACGTTCGTGCCTCGACTTATGCGCTTGAGGCGGGACTGTTCGCCCAGGAGGGACTCGATGTAGAAATCGTCCACGCGAAGGTCAATCCTAAAGCCATCGAATCGAGCCGCCCGGATGGTGAAAGATACGATGAAGTCGGCACCGTCCTACGCGACATGATTGCATTCCGAATAGATATAATCCCGGACGTTCATGTGCGCACTCCCTTTGCCGAGCGGGCGTTGGGTAATGACGAAGTGCGCATCATCGGCGGCTGGCGCAATTGGTTCTCGGGTACGCTTGTGGCCGCCCCGGGTATCAAATCCATACCAGAGCTCAAAGGCAAAAGAATCGGCGACTGGTATAAAGGCGGGATTGCTACGATGTGGTTCGAGCACCAATTGCGCAAGGTGGGCATCAATCCCGATCGCGAAATCGAATGGAAAATTGGTTACCAATACGGTTCGATGCGAGAGGCGTGGAAACCCATGCTGCGCGGAGAGACCGATGCCGCAATCGTCGCCAATACTTTTGTTCCCACGCTTTTGGAGCAGGGATTTAACAAGATTTACGATTTTGTCGAAGACACCAAACCCTATGGCAGGCCGGATCGGGTCACCATAGCGCGAAAATCCTTTATCGAGCGCAACCCGGAACTCATCCTGCGCTATTGGAAAGCGACTATCCGCGGCTATCACTCCATGCGCATGGCGCCGGAAAATTTCCCATTTCACCGCTTTGTCGAGGCCAAGCTCAGAGTCGACAACCCCGATGAGTCCGAACGCATGCGTGATCTCCTCTCACCGGCGCTCATGGAGAGTTACTTCGTCCCCTTGGATGGTCAGTTAAGCGAAGAAGGAGTATGGCGCATTCTCGAAGAGCATCAGGACGCCGGCGTATTGTCTCCCTCGATCACCCGCAAGGATGTCAAGGAAGTAATCAGGCAAGAATTGGCTCAGGAAGCCTGGCAGGAAATCTCTCAGACCGAGGAGGTCAAGCGCAACCTCGAACGGCTACAACCGATCGTCGAGAAGTACGGCTACTGATCGGTGGCCGCCCTTATTGAGCAACGTTATCGTCTCAGCCCAACGCCGTGCTGCCGGAAATCAGCACATCGCTCTTCACGCCTTCCACCCAAGGAATCGAATCGGGAACGACCTGGGAGCAGGCGCGCACCCGATACACGCGTGGGTCCCGCACTCCTGGCGGGGGCGTACCATGCTCGCGTAGCGCTTTGGCCGCGCTCAGCATCATCCGGCGCGCCTTGATGGTGGCGTAGTCGCCACTGCAGAGATTTTCTTTACTTCGATCCAGAATCGGTGTCGGACCTTCATTCTCAGTCACGCACCGGTCCTGAAGGTTGACGCCGGTAATACCCATGCGCTGCGTGCGGTGAACATCCCAAGAGATCAGGTAGTCGTTTTCCTTGGTCGCTTTCGGACGTATGAAGCCATAAGGCTGGTTGTTCGGCGGCAGGTAATCCTCCTCCGCGAAATTCAGCCGGTCTTCCAGCTTGGCCGCCTGCATGATCTCGCGCGTGGGGTACCAGTTAATCTGCCATTTGATGGAGTTCTCGTCATCGATGGGAGTGTAGATCCGCGCGCCGCGCAGATCGCTGCCTGGCGGCATGGAATAAAAGGGCATGATAAATTGGTTGACGCGCCATAATCCCTTGCCTTCGCCGACCGGCCGCTTGGCTCCGTACATGAAGCCCGCCGCCGTGTCGATGATCTCAATCGCCATCGGCGTCCTCATGCCCGATCTGTTCGCCACCAACTGTTGCGAGGGTTGGTGTTTCTGGGCAACGTCGTCATTGTTCAAATTATAGGGCGAATGCAGCCACATGACATGGGTCGCGTCGATACCGCCTTCGAGGACCTGGAGGTAATTGCATTCCTGATGAAACACACGGTAAGTCCGCTGCTCATCGGGCACCTGGGCGAATTCGAACTCCGGCAAAGGCGGCGCCTCTTTGGCCGGCCCCATGTAAGTCCAAATGATTCCGCCGTACTCGACACAAGGATAACCAGTGTGATGAATTGAGTCACAGAACTGCTGCTCGGCGGGGATATTCGGCATCTCCATGCACGTACCGTCAGGAGCGTACTTCCAGCCATGATACGGACAGCGAATGCCTTCGTCCTCTATGCGGCCAAAATAGAGGGGCGCCAAACGGTGCTGGCAGTATGCGCCGACCAAACCAATCTTTCCTTTGCCGGTTCGGAATAACACCAGATCTTCGCAAAGGAGCCGCACCCGTAACGGCTTGACACCGGATTCCGGAAGGAAAGACGATGGTATCACCGCCATCCAATACTGTCGGAACAAATCCCCCATCAATGTCCCGGGTCCCACGCGAGTGAGTTGCTCGTTTTCTTCTCTGGTAAAGATAAATCCACTAACGTTTTGGTAATTTCCGTTTTGTCCCGCCATCTTCTTGTCCTCCTGGCCGGAAGTTGCCTCTCCGTTCGTACTGAGCGTCGAAAGACTCCGGGCAACTCTTGCAGCAGCCTGCTATGAATGGAAAACTACCCGACAAACCGGACCCATGTCAACGCGTCGACCGTTACCACCGCTGCGGAAGAGATTAGCCGCGGAGGATGTGTCGTCTCAACGCCGGATCGGGCATGCGGGGTCAAAAGCGCCAAATATTTCGACCGGGCCCGATCATCGTGGATTTTCCTTCCACGTTGATTCCCTCGGATTGTGACGTGATACAGAGCCCCCAGATACTCCGTCCACTCTGGCGCCCCGTGCCATATTAGCTCCTGCTCTAGAAGCGATCGAGAACAGCAAAAATCACCCCCGATTTGAGTTCCTTCATACCGCATCCGCCAAAAATGCGTGGTGGCGCCGCAGGAAGGCGCTTTACCGCGTTGCGGAGTGGATCGCATAGACAGCGCCGTCGCCAAGATCCGCTATTCGCGACAGGCCGAGTTCAGTCTGCAGGCGATCCTCTGTTGGCAAGTATGTACGCCATGTGACTGTGCGGAAGTAGACCACCGTCCCGCCGTTCTGCTTGACCTGCGACATCTGGTTCACATAATCGGGATTCGCAAGACGGGTACCGGGATCAATGTGGCGTGGAATCATCGCTGCCGGCGTTCCGACGAGGAGGTGGACGGGATCCGGAGCGTTCGTGTGCATCGGCAGTGCTTTATGTGTTTTCAGGTACGCTATGGTGGGAGAGGATCGCCAAAGAGAGCTCGAGAATCCGACGCCTCGATTCGAAAGCACGTCCAGCCAGAAGATCGAAGTCCATGAGTTCAACGCGACGACGAGAACGGCCAGGGCTCCCCACGCAAGACGTAGAGGACGGACCGTATTGAACGTAACCCAGATCACCGCATAAATCGAGAGCGCAAGGTAGAAGGGAGAAAGAATTCGGCGATCCAGGGGAGTTTGAGCGTCGGCGAAAAAAATTGACAGCATAAGGACGCCGGCGTACGCCAGGGCGAAGTTCATCAGAAATGTCAACCCTTGCGGTGCGCCCTTTGCCTCCGGACGGCGCAGAATTGTGATCACAACCAATCCCCCGAACACCACCGCCAACAGCAGCCCGCCGAACCATTCGAGCATGGTCTGGGCGGCGAGTGCGAGCTGCTCGGCGGTAGGTAGGTGAAAGACGACACTCCGGTTAGTGAGATCAGCTACTAGAATGTAATTTCGCGCCAGCCACGCTCCAAGTCCTAAGCTGGCGGACAAAGTGAATGCTGCCGCGTGCCGGACGTTCCTTCTTGCGATCGTGAAGAACGCAGCGACGAGAACGGCGACGCCTGCGTAGCGAGTCAAAGGCGCAAACAGCGCCGCCGGCAAGATCACGAGCAGAAGACGGTAGTCTGGTTCCTCCAGGTAGCGAACGGTTGCGACGGCGGTGGCAAGGACGAGAAAAAGAAACAGCGCTTCTGACCATACCATCGTGTGAGTTGTCAGTATTGCAGGAGCCGTAAGTGTTAGCGCTGCCGCGATGAATCCCGCCTCTGGTATTTTGCTCACCCGGTATACGAACAGTCCTGCCAGATAGATATTCAGTGCAAACAGAACCCCGTTGAGTATCGAAGCTCCATCCAGAGGGTCGATGGCAGCCAGCCCGAACATGGAGAGAAGCGCGGAGAACAAAGGTGGAAACTGCACGATCGGCGACGGATCGCCGCCCATTGATGGGAGCGAAAAACCCCGCCCGGCCGCCAGGCTGCGCGCTCCGGCGATGTAAACTATGGAATCCGGCGATGTTCCAAAGCCCCACCGGCTAATCAAAAAAACGTAAGATGCTGTCGATGCGGCCATCAACGCAAGCACGAGGTGCGACATATATTTTCCGACCATCGTCATCGTGCCTCCAATTACCGACGCCTCTACGGCGCGTGTTGTCGAGCTCGTTCGGGATTTGGTAGTTTAGTTATGAGCCAAAACAACGTCGCCGTCCACATCCGCTTGTATATTCGCCAGAAGAACGTGAGAGAGTTCGAGATTTACCTCGGGGTCCAGAGCCGAAATATGCAAACTACGAATTTCTCTCAAGGGTGTACCGTAATAACCTTGTGGCACGGCGGCGGCTTCCGCAGAGAACAGATACTTATCGAAGAAGAAGATGCAGTCCCGTTTCATATACTCCCTTTCGTTATGCTGATACGAATTGCCGCTCGGTGGACCTATCTTAATTGTCTTTCCAAATGATTCGCACACGTATTCCGCTTTCACCGCCCGGAAGAATCAGCGATCGCTATCGACGATCTGACGACATCGGGCAGGAAATAACTCGCTGTTCCCGCGACGAGAACTGTCCGCCCTAGCTAAGCTAGTAGATCCGTTACCTTTGTGAGACGATTCAATGGGTCAAAATCGTCGGAAATTTCTCGGGAAGACGAAGAATATGTCGCTTCAAAGCCGGATTCTTCGACTTACAATCGTGTCCCCGTGGCATTTGAAACTTTACCGCGACGTGTTAAATTACGCGTCAATATCACCTATTTATTCGATGTAAGCCACCCTAGCTCAGTTGGTAGAGCAACTGATTCGTAATCAGTAGGTCGCCGGTTCGACTCCGGCGGGTGGCTCCACATTTACCTGCAAAAATACCTCAACTCAAAAGCCACCAACCCACAGGTTTGACAGCGACATGTTGAAATTGCTAAGTAGGCCGTAGTTGGGGTGATGCGCGAAACAAGACTCTAGGTCCAAGTTAATTGGGAAAATCAGAATAAAGGGAGGTGTTCAATGATTTCTGCCAGTGAGCTTAACGGGGTGCTCGGTATGATGCCGGCGTTTGCCACGCCCGACGCGGTGGATGTCCGGGCGACGCAAACGGTCGCGGTGGATAACCTAAAGGAAGGCGTCGATAAGATCATTAAAGACGGGTTGCAAAATATCGCAACCACCGGGACTTACGGCGAGTGCTACAACTTGCTGTTCGACGAGTTCAAAACTCTCGCTGTTGCCACGGTGGAAACAGTCAAGAAACGGGTGCCGCTCTTCCTCGGTGTCACCAGCTGCAATCCGCGCGAGGTCATCCAGAAGATGAATTTCGTCAAGGACACCGGCGCCGATGGAGTTCTGCTTGGCGTGCCCTATTACGAGACGCTACACGTCCAGGATGCCATCAAGTTCTATCACGATATCGCCGATCTGTTCCCAACGCTGAATATCGTGATTTACCACAACCCCGACAACCACAAGTTCACGATTCCCGTCGCCGCGTTCAAAGAATTGGTGAAGAAACCCAACATCATCGGCATGAAGGACAGCCACAGAACGACGCAAGCCTTCATGAACCTGCAACGGATCGTCAAAGGCAAGATCAGCGTCTTCGTCAACCAGTCACAGCTGTATCCCTACTATGAGATGGGTGCCGCCGGTTGCTGGTCGACGGAAGTCTGGATGGGCCCGTGGCCGATTCTCTACCTAGTCGAGCAAGTGCGCAAAGGCGACAACCAAAAAGCGAAGGAAGTGATCGAAGACCTAAGCAGTGTAGGAGCAGGGAAACCCGTTCCAGGATCGGGCAACAAACGCCCCGCGGAATTCGCTGACTATTGCAAGGTCGGTCCAACCCGCGTGCCGTTTGTCACCTTCCCTGAAGCAAAGCTCGCCGAGGCGAAAGCGCGCGCAGCCCACTGGATGAAACTGAACGAAAAATATCGCCCTCTGGTAGAAGCGACGCGGTCGAAGTCTGCTGCGTAAGTCACTATCATCGGCACGCGATCCAATCAAAAAACCCCCCGGGCCGCGCTCCGGGGGGGTTTTTTTGCCCGGGTCATAGAAGAAAAGCAATCGACGCAGACGATGATCAGTTCTTGTTGACTGGAATCCAGGTTGCGGGCCGCGAAAACCGCGGCAGAACTGCTTCTCCCTTGCAGAGAAATAATACCAGGGAAATCGCCGCGATGGAAAATAGAGTGAGCGAAGAGATGATCAGGCCAATCTTGAAAGAAAGGGGTTCATACTTGAACTCGACAAAATGTCGTCCTTTGGGTACCTGGACCGCACGGTAAAAATGATTTGCTTTTACGATGGAAGTTTCCCTGCCGTCAACGTATGCCTTCCACCCTGGGTAGTGGGAGTCGAGAAGTACTAGAATCCCGTCATTGTTGGTTTCGGTTTCAATCGTTACAAAGGTATTTCGATAGCTTAAGATGTTGGTCTTGGCCTCACTGGAGCGCGTCGGCCGAACCGGAATTTCTTGATCAAGAATAACCTCCGCCATTGGATCGAACCCTTTATCGGCGAGCCGTTGAAGCGTGCGGGCCGGATCCTTTTCGACCGTGCTCTTAGACACGATATAGGCTCGTGGAACCGGCTGATCGACTTTGTAAAGCCAGGAATAATACTCGGGGAATTCTCCCAAAGGGCTGAGTCCGGCGATAGACAGCGGCCGAAACGAAACAACATGCCCCACGTTGAATGCGCGCAGGAGTCTAATCTGCGACTGCGGATCAATACGGTTGGCGAAGTTTAAGAAATCGGTGTAGGGACGCCTGCCCAGCGCATCGATTTCCTGCATATAGTCAACTCCATGCATTACGCCAACGTTTGGCAGCAGATTTTGAAACCACACGGCAAGTGTTTTTTCAAACGATGGCCAGGCGCTCACATGAAATGAGCTAGGGTGAAGGTTTTTGTCGGAAGGATAGTAAAATAATCTGCTGTTTCCACTTTTTTGAAGAGCGGCAATTCCGAGCTCGTCTGTGGCGTCGCCAGGACGCGCAGGAAACAGAAACCCTTTATGGACTGACGTTAGATCGGCATAGACCAGGCAAACCAGCAATGTGCCCGCCAGCGGTACAGGGAGCCTTTTTAACTTTAGCGAACATAGCAACAAACCAACACCAAAGGACAACAACATCTGTCTTTCAATGTTCGCGACCACAGCCGCAACCGCGTTGATGTGAGCCACCGATGATGGAACTAAGCCACTTTGGGCCGTCACTAACTGCGCCACGAAATCAGGATCAAACTGTGCCGCCAGATAAACAGTAAGCCAAACAAGACAAACCGACCCGACGATCAAGAAAAAGACGTTCGTTCGACCGTCCTCGGAATTCGTGATGTTGCCGAGACCCTTTACTGTAACGAACACGAGGAGCGCGTAAACGATGAAAAAAAACTTCTCAGTGTAACGGAAGGCGGCGACCATTGGTACATAGTGAAATAGGATCGGATACACAGGCGTGTAGCCGCCCATGGCGACGACAAGCGCGCCGGTTATGAGCAAGATTACCAAGGTCTTTTCTCGTAACGAGCCGTAATAAAGCCATAGGCAGATTCCGAAAAGGGAGATGCTGCTCAGGTAATAGGTAATCAAAAACGCTGGTTTCAGAGCAAAGAAAAATTTTATCCCCATCATTTCGCTGAGATCAATTTCTTTGTCCGGGATCAGCAAGTTGATGAGACTCAAAGGTTTGAGCGACGATCCCATTGCCTCCACAAGGGGTATCGCTTGTTGTCTCCGGGAATTCAAAAAGAGCTCGGCAGTTGGCATAAGTTGCACCATGGAAGCTGCGATAACCACGAGAACCGCGGCGAGCAGAAATGTAAAAATCCTGCCGATCGGCAGAGTCGCGTCGGTCCAGTGGACTCGAAGCCCATCAAGAATAACCAGTCCCATGGTCATTGCAAAAATCTCCGGCGAGCCGGCCAGAAGTTGAAGCGCCAAAATCGATGCAAAAGTGAGGAACTTACTCCACTTTGGGGAAATCAGGAGACGTTCCCACGCCAGTAAAATCCATGGTAACCAAACCGCACTCTGAAAATGATTCAAAAGGTTGCTTAGCGAAACCATCGTCCCGCCGAAGGTGAAGAGCAGCGCCCCTAATACGGACATGAAACAAGTGTATTGCCATTCCCGTGAGAGCTTGTAGGCGCCGACGCCCGCGATCAGAAAGTGGAGAACAAAAAGGATGCGAATAGCCGAAAAAAATGGCAGCACTCCAAGCAGCAAATGTGGCGGATAAAATACTCCAGGTTGAAGAGCGGCCAGAAGCGGGAAACCCTGCGCCATATGGCGGTCCCAGAGCGGTACCTCTCCAGAAATCAAGCACTGTGCGAGACTAAATCGCAGCGGATAGAAGTAAAGGCTCAAATCGCGAAACAGGGGAACTTGGCCGCGAAAAATTATTGCTTCGCAAAACCACAAAATCATCGCAACCAAAGTTAGCAGCGATAGGTGGTTGAAAAGCTTAGAGCTTACGAAGCAACGTTTGATCATTTGACAACAAAATTGACCTGGGGTGACCTGCCGAGAAGGTAAAAAAGAAAAGGGGGTGGTCGT
>CAWJBB010000029.1:0-27562 GCA_963840855.1 uncultured delta proteobacterium | reverse complement strand
AAAGCGAAGTTACTGCCGAGCCTTGGCTGCGATCTCGTCCAGCACCGGCATCAAGTATTTTTTGAATACCGGATAGTTCTCAGCCATCGGGAAGTGGCCGAGGCCCTTCATCTCAACGAATTTCGCGCCTTTGATTTGATCCGCGAGAATTTTTGTCTGGTCTGGCGAATTACCCCAGTCGTATTCGCCGGTCAGGAGATAGACGGCAATTTTTGCTGTGTCGATCCGTCGCGCCTCGCCGCCCGTCAGATTGTGATCGATAAAATTGTAATAGAGATCGCCTTTGGCAACCGGCGGCGCGCTCTGCCCGTAAGTCCAAGCGATCTCGCGCCGGTACGCTTCAGGGGTTCCCGGCGCGGTCTTACCATACATTGATTGCATCCTGAATGCATTGCTGATGCGCGGATGGTCGTGGAATTCCAACGTCGGCGCCATGCGCGCGCGGCTCAACCCGGACTCGAGACCGATCACCGCGCGAAAACTTTCCGGGTGCTCGATGGCCAGTTCGACGGCCAATTGCCCGCCCATGGAGCAACCCATGAAGACCGGGTCTTGAAGGCCCAGGGCGCGGCTCAGCTCGAGATGAAATTCCATGAAAAAACTCTTGGTCAATCGATAATCCAGCTTCCACCATTCGAAGCTTTCCGGCGGCAGCGATTTGCCGTGATAGGGGAGGTCGGGAACGATGACGTGGAAGCTTCGCGTCACTTCGTCATCGTTCAGCAAGTGACGCCACAAGCGGCCATCCGATGCCGCGGTGTGCTGGCAGATGAGCGGAATGCCCGCGCCATTCTGCTCAAAGTAAACGCGATAATCCGTGCCCTGAACATTTAGATGCAGATAGCATCCGGCCACCGGCTCGATTTTGCTCGCGTGCTCCGAGCGCTGCATCGTAGTGGCGGGCGTAGCCGGTGAATCGTTCTGCAGCGCGCGAAAGACTTCCAACATGCGCGTCACCGCCCAAAAGTGCGCGAAGGCGGCTTCGATATCGCCGCCCAGCTCGAAATGCTGGCGCGAAATGCAGCCGTACAGGTCCGTGAAAAGGGGTGGCGGAATGGGGCGCAAGAACTTCTCCCAGGCGTCCGCGCCGCCCTTGATGAAGAAACTCCAGGGATTCATGAAGGTTGGATTGAGCTTGATTTCTGTAATCACGCCCTCGCGAACATTGACGATGCACTTGGAATCGCCGGCGACCAGCAAGATATCCTTCGAAAAGAACCGGCTGGCGAGGCGAAATTCCGCGTCGGTGTTGACCGCGTCGCGAACCCGGTTGATTTCAATTGGATCGAGAAATGGAAAGTTCATTGGGACGGCAACACGATTGCACCAGCGCTAGCGTCCAAAAAGCGCCGTTAGCTGCACCAATTCTTCGTAGCGGCTGCCCCATTTCTCCGCGTCGGGGACGAGAGTCTTGCGGTTGCCGACGTCGTCGGGACCGCCCGTGGCGAGTTCTCGGTGCGCCGGCCAGCGCCGCTGGCGGAAAGCGATCTCCTGGCCCTTGCGAGAAATCATAAAGTCCAGCAGCAGCGCTGCTGCGTGCGGATGCGGCGCCTGGCGCCCCAAGGTCAGGGTCGAGACAGCTTTCACCGGCACGAAGGGCTCCGGAAATACATAATCGATGGGCGCACCGGACCGGCGCAAATTCACCACTTCGTGATGGTGGGCGTCGATCTGCAGGGGAAATTCGCCGGCGGCAACCAGTTGAGAAACCAGGGTGCGGCCCTTTCTGATGTTCAACTTCTGCGCGGCCAGATTGCGCACGATCTGTTTGCCTTTTTCGTCGCCGTAATATTCCAGTATCGCCGCGATCCAATCATCGGCGTCCTGGTCGATGCCCATTTTGCCCTTCCATTTGGGCTGCAAAAGGTCGTCGATGGTTTTTGGCGCCTCGGCGCGGCTGACTTGCTTGGCATTGAAGAGATAGACCAGGAGCGAGGCCCAAATACCGTTTATGTAGCCGTCTTTGTCGTAAAAGCCGGGGCGCAGCGCTTTTCGGTAGGGCGTGTCGTAGCGCATCACGGCGTTGGCTTTCCTCAACGTGTAGACCGCCGAGCTGCGGATATTGATCATGTCGAAGTTGTGCTTGCCAGCCCGTTGTTCGGTCAAAATGCGATTGAGCAAACTCTGTGGGCCGCCGGTGAGCAGTTCGATTTTAAGGAACGGATATTCCGCCTCGAATGCGCTCGAGAACTGGCGCAGGTCTTCGCGGTTCATGGGCGCGTACCAGACGATGCTGCCTTCTTTTTTGGCCTCGCGCACCAAGGCTGCCTGCCGCTCCGCCGGCGCCAGTTGGTTGATTTTGGCCAGAGATTCTTCCGCGGTGGCGGCTCCGGAATCGCGGGCGGCGAGCAGCAGTGCGAGCAGGAGAAGAACGATCCAAGACTTTCTGCAAGTGCGAATCGACATGCTCTTTCCTCCATTTGAATCTATTTTACGGCCCTGTTTAAGCGAAACAAAGGATCCTCTATTCCATACCGTCGGTGATGAATTGGATCACGTAGCCGGCGGGGTCGTCCATGTAGGTACCGCCCTGTCCGTCTGTGCGTTCTTTGGCCGCGCCGCGATCACCGTTTTCAATTCCCAATTCATTCAAATGGGCGAGGGCCAGGCTCCACTTTGCCGCGGGAACCAAGAACGCGATGTGCGGCCCGGGCACTTTCCGGCTCATCACCAGTCCTTTGGGAGAAAACGGCGCTTCGGTCAAGATTAAAGTTTGGCCGCTGGTCATTTTCAAAGTCGCCTGGCGCAGACTTGCGTTGCGACTTTGCAGCTCAAAGCCGAGCACCTTGGCGTAAAAATCGATGGACTTTTCTATATCGGGCGCTTCCAGCTCGATATAACCCACTGCGGTCATGCGGCCGATGGCGTCGCTCGCCGGCGCGGCAACATTTTTCGGCGTGTAAACCGCGTAGTGATTGCCAGCCGGGTCAGTAAAGAATAGTGATCGATCGGCAAATGAAAGCGCCTGCGCTATCGGTCCCTCGAATTTGACGCCCAGCGAATTCAGTTCGTCTCCGACTTCATCGAGTCCCCACGCCGTGGTGGTGAAAGAATAAGTCGGCAAGCCGCGCGCGCCGGCGGGCTTCGGCCGTTCATCGCTTTGCAGATAGACGCCCATGCGCTTGCCGCCGATTTGAATAAAAGTGTGCGGCACCGCGCCGCGCTTGCGCTGGCGCACGTTCAAACCATTGCGCTTCGTGACCTGCCCGCCGAAGACCTGAACGTAGAACTCTTCGGCGACGACGATATCGTCTACTGGAACGACAAAATGATCGAGCGATTGGGCGATGGGCATATGGGACCTCCGGCTCGGCTTGAACCGTTTGAACGTTTTGAACGAGTTATTTGTTCTTATCCGGCGTTGAGCTGCTTCATAAACCAGTCGGCGATGTATGTGCGCCGGGAAAAATTCTTTTCGCCATGGCCGACGCCGTCGACCATGCTGCGATCGGTCGAATTGACGGCGTTTTCGTAGAGGTTGAGCGCGCCGCGCGGGTCCATGACGCGGTCGTCATGGCTGTAGCCGACGAGCAGCGGGCATTCGATCTTGTTCGCCCGGCCGATCAGGGTAAACTCTTTCATTTTCTCCCGCGCTTCTTGCAGATCCTTGGCGCCCATGAGCCAGCGCAGCCGGTCCTGGATCGGCGGATAATTATCAAAGATATCGTCGACAAGATTGTAGGCGCCGCTCCACACCGCGACGGCCTTGATTCTTTTTTCCGCCGTGGCCGAGCGCGGGCCTGAGTAACCGCCCATACTGGAGCCATGCAGCCCTATTCGCTCGGCATCGACGTCGGGACGGGTGACGAGGTAATCGATCACCGCCTTGGCGACGCGCTCGGAGTCGGGTGGCGCGTAGAGCTTCTTGTAGCGCAAGGTGCCGCCGTGCCCGGGGCCATCGACGTCGATAAACGACATGCCGCGGCGCACATACTGCCCCGCGCCGCCGTCTTCGCCACGCAGGAGAATGCCGTCCGCGCCGCCGTAGTTATATACCACCGGCAGGCGCGCGCCGGGCTTGCCCCGGCCCGGCCAGAAATGGGCCGGCAACATCTGGCCTTCGTAGGGGATCTCTACGCGCTCAAAGGGCGCCGGCGCCATGCTCCATGCTTTGGCAAAATTCTCTTCGAGTTTCTTAAAGGTCGGCAGCATGCGCGGATCGGTGTCGGGCATGTACACCACCGCGCGCCGGTAAAAGTCCGCGGCGCGCAAATAGAACTCGTGAGCCGTGGCTTTGCGGTTTTCTTGCTGGAAGCCCGCGGCCAGCTCTTCGTTCTTCTTGGCGGCCTCGCTCCATTCCTTGTGCCAGCTTTCGAGATTGAAAGATTTGACGCGGCGCGCCACCCCGCGAATGTCCGGGTCGGGATGAAACTGGGATATCTCCATGCGCACTTCGAGCTGGCCGCCGCCGGGCAGCCCGGGCGCGGGATAAAGCGCCTTTTCGGCTTGCTCTCGATTGAGGATATCATTTGCCATCGGTCTCTACTCCTTCCATACTTTTACACGTAAAAGCTCTCGCGGCTCGGGCAAATTGTTTGCAGCTGGTGAGCATGGATACGGCAATCAAGGAAACGGATTTTCACCACGAAGGCACGAAGAACACGAAGGGTTCAGATATTATTTTCTCAAACTTCGTGACCTTCGTGCCTTCGTGGTGAGTCCCCACTTCTCTGCGTTCTTTGCGTTCCTTCGGCTTCGTTCAGGACATGCCTTTGCGGTTAAATTTGTTTTTTCACGGTTGCTAGAATCTTGCAAACGGACCGGCGGCGTAAACGGTCTTGCCGTTGAGCAATATCCAATCGGCGAAGCTCGGCGCGCTGAGCGAGCGAGCGAATTCCGTCTCGTGGCCCACGCAAGAGGCGAGCATAACGGTCAGCACGAACAGTTTGACTGACGACTTCATGCCGTATGTTCTACATGCAACCGAAGAGAATTTCACATACCGAGCGCCGATATCCAAGCAAGGGAAAGAAAATCGCCAGCATCGGGTTGCGCCGGCGACACAGTTGTCGTAAGACCATGACGAGGTCGGGGCATGTAATTCTGTAGAGGTGAACGATGAAACCGGTGCAACTTTTTTGCTGGCATTTCATGGCGTATCCCTGCCTGGGCAAGGACTTCGACGAAAAATATGACACGGGCTGGGTCACGGTGCCCAACCATTTATGGGACAACGGCAAGGCGCGCGGGCTTTATCAAGAGTATATCAACCAGCTCGCCTACGCCGATGAGTTGGGCTTCGACGGCATGGTTCTGAACGAACACCACCAGAATATCTACGGTTTGATGCCGTCCCCTAACATGATCGCTGCGGCGCTGACGCAGTGCACCTCGCGCGGGAAAATCATTGTCCTCGGCAATCTCTTGCCGCTGCACATGAACCCGCTGCGCGTCGCGGAAGAGTACGCGATGCTCGATCAGATGAGCGACGGGCGGATCATCGCCGGATTCGCGCCCGGCGGCGGTCCGGAGACATTCAACTACGATGTGCCATCGGCGAACTCGCGGGAAAAGTTCTGGGAGGCCGCCGATCTGATCGTGCGCTCATGGACGGAAGACGGGCCTTTCGCCCACGAAGGGCGCTACTTCCCGCTGCGTTACGTCAATCTCTGGCCCAAGCCTTTGCAGAAGCCTTTTCCTCCGGTGTGGATTCCCGGCTCGCGCAGCGCGTCAACGATGGCGGAGGTGGCCAAGCGCGGTTATTGTTATTTTCTCTCCTCACGCAGCCACGGCGGCGAAACCCACCGGGCGCAGCAGGAGTTCGCCGCGGTGCTTGAAAAGCACGGCGACAAGTATCAACCGTTCCGTTTCGGCATTCTAATGTCCACCTATGTCGCCGAGACCGACCGCCAGGCGCGCGAGGAGTGTGAAGAGGGCGTCTGGTATTTCTTGAAAAATTGCCTCAAGGGCCACCTGCGCCGCGAGGGACGCCAGCTGACGTTCGGCCCCGGCGTGCCATATGTACCGGTCGCCGCCTGGAGAGAATATTTAAAAGGTTACAAACCGGGGCGAAAGCTTTTGGGCGACGTCGAGAACTGGGATGAGCTGGACGCCTCGCAGTCGATCATCGTCGGCAGCGCGGAGACGGTTACCCGGCGCATTCAAAATCTGATCGAAAAGGCTAAAGTCGGCAATCTGTTGATCCAATTCCAACTCGGCAATATGCCCGACCATCTGGCGCGCAAGAGCATGAAGCTCTTCGCCGAGCAAGTCGCGCCGGCCTTGCGCCATGCTTCGTTGAAACAGTTCACTGACGAATTCCCCGGCGCGAACGTCGAACAATCAGCGGAGGCACTCCATTGAGCGCCGCCATCGTCGAGGTCTACGGGCGCAAAGTCGCGGTTTTGGAAAACGGCGGCGGCGCGCCGCTTTTATATTTGCACGGCTTCGCCGACGTGCATTCGGTCAAAGACGGCTGGATGCCGTTTCACGAGCGGTTGGCTCAACGGGCGCGCGTCATCGCGCCGGCCCATCCGGGCTGCGCCCAGAGCGATGAAAACAAGGACGTGGACGCCATCGAAGACGTAGTTTTTCATTACCTCGAAGTTCTCGATGCTCTCAAGCTCACGCAGTTCGATCTCGTCGGCAGTTGCGTCGGCGGCTGGATCGCTGCCGAATTGGCGGCGCGCCATCCGGAAAAAATCGGCAAATTGGTTTTGATCGGAGCAGCGGGTTTGTTCGTCGAGGGGGCTCTCATCGGCGATGTTTTCATGATGGCGCAACCTGAGCGCGGCGCGAGCTACGCCGGCTTACGGGCGATGCTTTTCGCCGGCGCTGACCAGCCCCTGGCATTGCAGCTTTTTCCCGACGGCATGGGTGACATCGAAGAGGAGCTGCGCCGCTACCAGATGCTTCGGCTCGGCTCGCGCATCGGTTTCAAGCCGCCTTACTTTTATAATTATTCGCTGAGAAACCGCCTGCAACGCATCGCGTCGCCTGCGCTGGTGATCTGGGGTGAAAAGGACAACATGGTGCCGCGCGTCCACGGTGAGACCTATGCCAAGCTGATTCCCCACGCGAAGCTAACGGTCATTCCAGGCGCCGGCCACAGTGTTCATGTGGAAAAGCCGGAAGAAACGGCGAAGTTGGTTTCAGATTTTCTCGCGCAGTAAAGCAGCGTTTGCAACCACTATTAATTGACAGAACGGAGGTCCCCATGGCTGATCATGTTAAAAGTTTTATGCCGCGTTTTCGCTACGGTGTGATTCATCCGCGCTCGCACGAAGGGCGTCAACGCGGCGCTGGTTATCAGTTTTACCGTCTCGTGCCGCTCGATGTCATGGAATTTTCAGCGGTGCTGGGAATTTCCAATTACACGCTGGATGCCGTCGAGAAGGCGCTTGGCAACTACTGGAAGTGCGTCGAGACACTGGCGCAGGAAAAAGCCCAGGTCATCATCTTGGGCGGCGCGCCAGTGTCGGCCGCCTTGGGCCGCCAGCGCGTTGTCGATTTGCTGCGCCAGACGACGGAGAAAACCGGCATCCCCACCGACGCGCCGCTGGAAGCGCTGATCGCCTCGATGAAACACCTCGGGGTGACAAAGCTCGCCGTCGGCAGCCGGTGGGCGGACCCGGTCAACGATGCGCTGGTTCGCTATCTGAAAGACGGCGGCATCGACGTCGTCGGGATCACCAAGCGAAACCAGTGGGGCGCGGAGTCGGCCGCCATGTCTTTGGAAGAAGGATTGAATATGGCTCTAGACGTCGGGCGCGAGGCGGCACGATCGTTCCCCGACGCGGAGGCCATTTCGGTGCCGGGAGGCGCGGCGTTGTGCCTGCATGTGATCCCGGCATTGGAGGAGGAGTTCGGCAAGCCGGCTTTCACCAATATGAGCACGGAAGTTTGGAACGACTTGGTACGCCCCGGCGTTATCGCGCCGGTTAAAGGCTGGGGCCGGCTTCTGGCGATGGGCCCAAAATAAGCGGTTGTGGTTCAGTTTGCTTTCAGCGCCGCATCGATGGGCAGGCCTATGTGCCTGCCCTCCGGACTGACATTGCCTCGGAGGAAAGGCATTGTGATAGGCAGGTTTTGGTGGAACTAAAGGGTGCAAATTAAATGAGCGCCCTCCCCAACGTCATGCCCGCGAAAGCGGGTATCCAGAAGTATTTTCATTTTCTGGATTCCGGGTCGCGCTAGCTATCGCCAGCTTGCCCGGAATGACGTGTAAATCAGTCCCCCGATTTAAGAGACACTATACTATATCCCGGACCCAAGACTAAAATATTGGGGCAGGATATTCCGAACCGCCGGATCTTCCAACGAGTAAACGTTCATGCGAATCAGCGGAGGAATGTAGATATGGACCGAAACGGCAGTGCCGTTTCCTGCCTGGAGGTTAGAAATCTGGTGTATTAGCGATGTTTCCTCTACACGGGTTTCATCGATTGCATAATCCACTGAGTTCAGCGATTTGATCATTCCATTGGCGGCTCTCTCGAACAGGGACTCGGTGAGCTCGCCTTCGAGAATCTTTAATCCCCCCAATGAGCCGGCATGGTCATGGATCGAGGAACGCTGCCCCGCGTTCCAGCACATGATCATGATCTCGAACTCACGGTTTTTATGGATAAGGTTGCGGGCATATCTTCTCTCGGAGAAAAGAGCGTGAGGTCGAGCCTCTTCGGTCGTTACCACAAGCCGGTCGAGAATATCCTGCATTCGCGCCGGAGTAATCACGGCGTAGTCGCTCTTCAAAACGTTTATAAGCTCGGAGAAAGAAATGTCGCCGTTCATCGACAAACCTTCTTCTGTCAACAACTATGCTGGACTGGATTGAACTTCTCTTCAGGCTCGCCACCGAACCTAAGCCGCCAGCCAACTGCCAGATACAGGATACTGTCATGAGGACATCTCGTTCAAGGCTAGAGGGATCTCGGGTTATTGAAAATCAAGCTAGGCTCGGGCTGCTCATGCGACAAAAGCAAACATCCAACCACGGGAACGATTGACAAAGGGTGGAGTCGTTCGTGATAAGCATGTCGCTAAGGGAGGCTGCATATTTTAAGATGAGAACACTAAACGTTGTCGTATTTGCTATTGCGCTGGTTCTTGCTTTGGCCGCTTATCTCAAGGGCGGACAGCGCCACATATTGGGGCTCACAGAGGCAATCAAAACGCTGTTGCCTGTCCTGCCTACCTTGATTGGCGCATATTTGATTGCTGGCTATGTTCGCGTGCTTACGCCTGAGGACGTAATACGGCACTGGCTGGGCGAAGAGTCAGGGCTCAAAGGGGTATTAGTTGGCTATTTAGCAGGGACTCTCACCTTTGGGGGCCCCTTTATCAGTTTGCCCATCGCGGCATCGCTTTACCATGCGGGCGGAAGCGTTGGAACCGTAACAACGTACGTAACCGCCTGGGCTCTTTGGGGCGGCGGCATCATCTTTTATGAGTTCTCGATTTTGGGCCCAAGACTCTTCACCATCAGAATAGTTGCCAGCATCCTTTTCCCCCTGCTGGCTGGGGTTATTGCCACCTCTTTGGCGAAAATTCTCTAGAGCCGCAGATTCCCGAAGAGGATGGCCAAAAGAGCCGGTCATTCATTTATTATTTCTCTAACCTTGTGGAGCAGATCATACATATTGAAGGGTTTGGAAAAAACGGGCAAGTGGCCGAGCCCTTTTTCCGCAAGTAAATAGGGATGCCCCGTTATCAGTATGACTGAAGTCGACAAAGAGCGGGAGTTCAGGTAATTCATCACCTCGAATGCCCCCAGTCGAGGCATGACGACATCACAAATCATAAGATCAAACGTGAGCTTGTCGAGCATTGCGATGGCAGTTACGCCGTCATCCGCCTCCCCGACCGCATAGTTTGCTTCGCGCAAAAAATAAGTGATGCTTTCCCGACTGCGTGCTTCGTTGTCGACCACAAGGATTCTTTTTGGCATAAGGGCCTCGCAGAAGCTCTAAGTTGCCGGGAGTGCCTTTGCCATAGCATGTTGTGCGGCTGGGGCAAAGACAAAAAAACAGAAGCTGGCATTTTCAATGATAGTTATTCAGCGCGGAGCCGAATAACTTTCTGCCTCGGCGAACGGTGGCTGGGCCGGCCCTTTGCGCGGATGGTTGGCTTGCTGTCGTGAATCTCGGCGATTTTTCGCAGCAACCCGCTGCCGCAGGTGAATCGGATCGATGCCCAGGGACTCGCATATACTGGCGAAAGAAAACAGCCATCCGTTCTCCTCCGGCCGGGCAATCCAGTCCAGCGCATCTGCGAAGTCTCGGCGCCGTTGGTCTGTGCATCGGCGCGGGTCCCTGGTCAGGGTCACGACGGCGTCTTCCAGAATCGCCGCCATCAGGCGCAGCTCGGGCTCGGCGTGATAGGTTCGCCGCGTCCTGCTGTAGAACTGCGCTGATATCAGCGCGTCCGGCTCGAATAACTTGCTGAAATTGATACCGGTCTGTAACGCCGGGTATGCTGACATTTGTGTTTCCTCCTTATCAAATTGGAACCGGATCCTTCGCCAGGCAACATAGCCATGCTTCCAAGATTCGACAAATTCATAAAATCTCATTGATCGTTAGAATAAATCTAACTATGATCCCGCCATGGAATGGCTCAACTATCACCACTTGTTGTATTTTTGGACGGTGGCCCGGTTCGGCAGCGTGTCGCGGGCCAGCGCGGAATTGCGCTTGACCCAGGCGACCGTGAGCGCTCAGCTGAAGTCATTGGAAAAGTCTCTGGGAGAGGAACTGTTCCGCAAAGCGGGGCGCTATCTGGTGCTGACGGAAAGCGGCAAGCTGGCTTTCCGTTACGCCGATGAAATTTTTTCACTGGGACAGGAGATGCTAGGCACTCTGAAGGGGCGTTCTGAGGGTCGTTTGGCGCGGGTGACGGTCGGCGTTACGGATGTATTGCCGAAACTGGTGGTGTATCAATTGGTCGAACCGGCTTTGAAGTTGAAGGAATCCTATCGGATTATCTGCCGCGAGGGCACCAATGAAGAATTGCTGCCGGCTTTGGCGTTGCACGATATAGATGTCGTATTGACCGACGCACCCCTCGATCCTGGGTCCAACGTGAAAGCTTTCAACCACCTGCTGGGGGAGTGCGGCAGCACCCTGTTCGGCGCGCCGAAGCTAGCCGAAACGTACCGGCGTGGCTTTCCAAAATGCCTCGACGGCGCGCCGTTTTTGCTGCCGACGCGCAATACCACCTCGCGGCGCTCCCTGGATCAGTGGTTTGAAGCGCAACGGATTGCGCCTCTGATCGTCGCGGAATTTGAAGACAGTGCCCTGCTTAAAGTCTTCGGCCAGCATGGCTTGGGGCTTTTCTTCGCTCCCTCGGTGATCGCCCGAGACGTTCGGCGGCAATATGCCGTGAAAGTGATCGCACAGGTCGACACCGTGCGCGAGCGTTTCTTCGCGATCTCTTTGGATCGCAAACTAAAGCATCCGGCGGTGGTCGCGATCTCGGAAGCGGCCAAGTTAAAGTTAAGTGATTGAGAACAGCCCATGAGCCGGCGGCCGACCGTTATCGGATGAAAGTGGGCGCCTTGACAATGTAGCTTTGAATCAGCGCAATGTGGCTACACAGGAAAAGCCATGACAACTGTAGGTGTTAGGGAGCTAAATCAGCGCGCGCCCGATCGCGGGTATTTGCTGCTCGCTGCGGGCGAGGTTGGCGGGTAGCGACGGTCGGCCTTGGTAGACGATGCGCTTGCGTTCTGCGCCCCAAGGGGTATAGAGAGGTCGGTGGGCGAACGACGGCCGACCGCAACTGCTGCTGACTGTGCAATGCCCCAATAAGCTTGACGGGAGGTCCCATGTCACGAAAAGCAATCTATGCAGCGGCCGCGCTTATGTTCGCAGGGTTCGCCCATCCCGTGCTCGGTCAGTCTTCGGGGGAGAAGTCCGACGCCCTCGGCACGATGAACTTTCCGGTCTCCTGCACGCCCGAGGCGCAGAAGCACTTCAATCGTGCTGCCCTGCTGCTCTATTCGTATTACTGGGCACCCACCGAAAAGGCGTTGACAGAAGTGCTGCAGGCTGATCCGACCTGCGTCATGGCTTATTGGGCGGCCGCCGTGGCGAAGATGGACAATCCGTACGCCTCGCCGCCTACGCCGAAGGCGCTTGAGGAGGCTTGGTGGATCATCGAGAAGGCCAAGTCAATCGGCGCCAAAACCCAGCGCGAGCGCGACTACATCGAAGCGATCGAAGTCTTCTACAAAGACTACGACAAGCTCGATCACAGGACGCGCGGCGCCGCACACGAGAAGGCGCTCGAGCAGCTCTACCTTCGCTATCCTCAGGATACCGAGGCGGCGATGTATTACGCCCGCTGGCTGATCGCGATGGCGGACCCGCGAGACAAGGACTAC
Organism: uncultured delta proteobacterium; assembly: GCA_963840855.1. Lineage (GTDB taxonomy): Bacteria > Desulfobacterota > Binatia > UBA9968 > UBA9968 > DATACQ01. Next base: position 15,237 of record CAWJBB010000029.1, on the reverse strand, counting down.
ACGAGGCAGCTCAAGGCGGCGGGAATCCTGGAGAAGATTTTCGCGAAGCAGCCGGATCACCCGGGCGCGGCGCACTTTCTGATTCATGCCTATGACCACCCGCCGATCGCGAATCGGGGGCTCGACGCGGCGAAACGCTACGCCAGTATCGCACCGGCGGCGCCTCACGCGCTGCACATGCCGTCGCATATCTTCACGCGGGTGGGCTACTGGCAGGAGTCGATCGAGACCAACCGCCGGGCCGCGGAGGTGGCGAAAGGCCAGCGCGACGAACCGCATGCCCTCGATTACATGGCCTACGGCTACCTGCAGCTTGCGCAGGATGTCGAGGCCAAGCGCGTGGTGGATCGCATCATGGAGTTCGCCAAACAGCCGATGCCGCTGATCGGTCCAGCGTACGCGTTTGCGGCGATCCCGGCGCGCTATTCGCTGGAACGCGGCAAGTGGAACGAGGCGGCGCAAACACCGCTGCCGCTCGCCGGCACCGATCAGTATGAGCGCTTTCCGCAGGCCGAGGCGGTCAACGTTTACGCCCGCGCGCTGGGCGCGGCGCGGAGCGGCAATCCCGCCGCTGCCAAGCAAGAGATCGTCCGGCTCGATAAGCTCCGCGAAAAGCTCGTCGCCATGAAGCAGGCCTATTGGGTCGAGCAAGTCGAGATCAACGCCAAGGCCACGTCCGCCTGGGTAGCGCGCGCCGAAGGCCGGAACGCCGACGCGCTCGCGCTGCTGCGCCAGGCGGCGGACCAGGAGGACAAGCTCGAGAAGCATCCGGTGACCCCAGGTCCAATCATGCCCGCCCGCGAACTGCTCGGCGATCTGTTGATGGAGCTCGGGCAGCCGCGGCGGCGCTCAAGGAATATGAGGCTGCGCAGAAAAGCGAGCCCAACCGCTTCCGCAACGTTTACGGCGCAGCGCGCGCTGCCGAGCTCGCGGGCGATCTCACGAAAGCGAAAACGTATTACTCGCAGCTCATGAAGCTCGGCGCAAAGGCGAGCGGCGATCGCGAGGAGTTGCGGCAAGCAAGGTCATTGCTCGCGCGCAACTAAGTCCCGCGTCTTGCGAGAAATCACCAATCGCAGGGTTAAGACAAAGGAGGCGCGAACACTCTTGTCCAAAATAGGCTTTTGGTTGATGGGGTCGCGGTTAATGGGGTCGCGTCTTGCATTTTGACTTTGGCGGCGTCAGGTGCCGCCCCTACGGGTGTTGACCCGAGCCGTATAAGAGATCTCGCCTTGCGCGCCAGTTGGCAATCTAGACTTTACTAACTGCATAAGCCGCTCTCGTTTTTCTTTGGCAGACCTTTGACATAACCGCCGATCGGCGAGGCTAATGTGGTATTCGAATCCCAATAATCGTCACAACTTTGAAAAATCCATACAAGCCTGACCGTTTGATTTGCCCCAAAAAACGCACAGCGCTTCCGTGATGAAGTGAGAGGGCACGAAGTTGGAAACGACTGATACAGCCAAGGATCGACCTAAAGAATGATGCGCCTGTTCTCTACTCTACCCAGAGACCTGGCTCTGTATTGTGTCTGTTCTTGCCAAGGTCACGTCGTTTGTACTAAAAGCAACAGCTGTAGGAGCGATCTATTGAGATGATGTTTGTAGCAAAACAGGCAGGCAGGCAGGCCGTCGTTCCCGCGGTTCTTTTCTTGTTCGATATCATCCTGGGCTCCCGGGCGGTGGGACAAATGTCCGCCGGGCCTGAAACGAAGACGATTACTTTGGGAGTCGTGGCGGAGAAAAATCAAAAGGAGATCGAGGCGCATTTTCAGGATTTTGTCCGCTATCTGGCAAAAAAACTTTCCTCCAGTTCAAAGATCGAAGGAAAGATCGTTGTAACTTCCACGCAGTCCCGGCTCGCCAACCTTCTCACGGAGAAGAAGGTAGATCTTTACATGGAGAGCCCCCGTCCGACGTATATGATCAACAGCGTGTACGGAGTCGGGAAATTGCTCCTCAGGCGTTGGAAAGGAGGCATGGCCGACTACCACTCCGCGATTTTCACCACGAGAAATGGTGAAACGAAACATCTCGAAGACCTAAAGGGAAAGATCATCGCTTTCGAAGATCCCGAATCGACTTCAGGCTTTTTTCTCCCAAAGCTATTCCTTACGAAGAAGGGGTTCAAACTTTCGCCGAAGGCGCAAATTGACGCTAAGGTTTTGCCTGGGGAAGTGGGTTACATTTTTGCCCAGTCCCAGGGCAAGCTCGTTGACCTGGTTCTCACAAAACAAGTGGCGGCCGGAGCTTTTAGCAACGATGATTATGCCGCGCTCGACGGTAACAAGAAAGCGAACATAAGCATCCTGGCGGAAACGGCTAGTTTGCCGCGCCATCTTGTCTCTGTCCGAAAAAATTTGGATCCGGCTCTGGCCAAAGGCCTGGAGAAGATACTGCTGTCGATGCACGAAGATCCCGAAGGGCGATCGATATTGGAGAAGACCGGCACAACCAAGTTCGACGCGCTGCCGGGAGGGGAGTCGGCGATCAGCCAACGGCTGCTTGACGCCTATTACTCTCCTCAGAAGAAATAGCCATTTATTCCGACCGCGCTCAAAGGCCCCAATCCGGCTCCCTTTTTAAACCCGTACAGGACCGTGATCAATAAAACGTGATTGTGGAATCACGAACACGATCGCATCGATCAGGGATGCGTCGATTCAAAGATTTCGTTGATTGAGCTATTTCAAGAAAATATCGCGGAATATCCGGTCGGCTTCATTGCCTTGCCCTGCCAATTCGATCGGGAACAGTATTACCCTATGCCCTTTCAGAGCTTCAGCCAATTTGCTCTTGACTCTGGGATCCGGCATGAGTCGTCCGGAGGCATCGTTGTATGCCTGTTGTCCCTCGGACGAGGTAAAGAAATCAGCAAAAAGAATGGCGGCATTGGGATGCGGAGCGCGTTCTGCAATGAATCTTGGCGTGGCCCTTGCTAAAATAGGATCGGTTCTTACCCATTCTATCGGCGCGCCTTTCTTTTGGAACTCCGGGATGCGATGGAGGTTGAGGCGCAAGTCAATCTTGAATGCACCGGCCGCGAGCATTTCGGTGCGCGCCGTCGATCCTGCGCCAAAAACGATATTGTTTTTTGAAAGGGCCTTCAGATAGTTCACAGTCTTGTCCTTACCCCACGCGGCCCACAGCATGAGCACCCACTCGCCCCCATCCGGCTCCATCGATATCGAGCCTTTCCATTTCAGATTCAAAAGATCATCCCAATTTTTCGGAGCTTCCGCAGGCGAAACCAAATTGGTATTGTAGGCAACCACCGCGCAATTGATATTGCTAGCAATCCAATATCCGTCACGGTCCTTATATTGAAGAGGCCATTCCGCGGTGTTTGGCCAATGGTATTTCTTCATCAGTCCAATCTTCTTTAGGTCTGCTATGAGATTGATCTCGGTGCTCGCAAAATCAACATTATGGAGTCCTGCTCTGGCCTCTGCAGTCATTTTTTGATGGATTTGCTCGTCGCCCCCTCTCCAATGTTCGACAACAAGGAACGGGTATTTCTGGCGGAACTTGTTAAAAACAGGCTCCCACTCCTTGGCCGTACTGGCATCCCAATAAATTACCTTGCCCTCCTTCTTGGCCCCTTCAATCAATCGCGCCGCTCGCTGTTTTTCTGTTTCCTGTGGCGCCGCGACGACCGCAGCCCGCGGGCGCGAATCTGGCCCCGCAGCAAAGGCGGGTGTTGCCTGAAGCAGCAGCGAGACAACGAACATGAGGGCAATCAGGGCAAAGCGTCCCGATAGTTGGGTTTCTGTCTTTTGCATCGCAAACCCCTTTTAGATCCCTCTGAGTTTGCAAGGGATCGTTTCGTTCGGTCCGACATCAGGCGATCTTCTTAAGACTAAACGAAGAAAGTAAAATTTGCATCAATCTCAGCGAAACAGGTCGCGCAAAGCGCGGTCACTGTCGTGCCAACAGGTTCGTGAATCACGACAGGGCGGAATACTGCTTTCATTCCGCTAGCACGGGCAATCATGTCGAAGCAAGGGGGTGATTCTAGTCGACGGACCCGATGCGCGCGCCGACCTTTCGCGCCGCCCAGGTCACGAGCATCAGAAAGACTACCATGAGCACGCCCAGGGCCGAGACGGTGTTGTAGAGTCCCGATTCCCACATGTCAAATATCAAAATCGAGAGCACGATACTGTCCTGTGTATAGAGCAGAATCGAAGTCGAAAGCTCCCGCAAGGATACAATCGCAATATAAACCCAACCGGCAATAAAACCCGGCATGAGCAAGGGAAGCAAGACCTTGTAAAAAGTCTGCAACCAGCTCGCGCCGCTGGCCACGGACGCCTCTTCGAGCTCTTTGCTGATCTGGATCATCGACGCCGACGCTGCGCGGATTCCGTAGGGCAAGTATCGGGTCATGTAAGCGATGAACAGGATCCAGAGCGTGCCGTAGATAGGAATCGGAAGCGTGAGATATAGCACAAGTAGGCTCACTCCCAGCACAAGGCCTGGGACAGCGATCGGTAGAAAAGCAAGATTGTCGAGGAGGACGCGCCCGCGCAGCCTCGATTTAACGGTGACCCAAGCGATCAGTGAAGTCAGCAGCATGACGCCGGTCGCGCTGGCAAAGGAGAGCATCAGGCTGTTCGTGAGCGCTTTGCGCCCGAACGGATAGGCAAAAAGGTCGCCGTAGCTTTTCCAGGAAAGACGCGGCAACATTTCCCACGAAGGCACGGCCATATACGGGGTAAGAGACGACCAGAACAGGTTGGCGATTGGAAGCACAGCGGTCGCGGCCACGATGAGAAGAGCAAAGACGCACACCAGACCTCGCCACGGCCCCAGGTCGATGCGGCGGGGGCGATATCCCTTGCCGGTGATGATGGCAAAGCTTTCTCCTGCCTTGGTCATGCGAGTGTAGAGCCAGACTCCCGCTATGCTAATGACAAGAAGAGTTAACGAATAGGCGCCGGCGATACCGTACTGTGGCCGCAACCTCTGAAGCGCGCTGTAAATCTTGCTCGTAAAAACGAAAACCCCGGCGCGGGCGCCAATCAGGGCGGGCACCTCAAAGGATTCGACAGCGCGGATAAACGTGATCAGCAAAACCGACAGCATCGCGGGCATGACCAGCCTCAGGGTTATGCGAATAAACGTCGTAAGATTCCCGGCGCCGCACGCCAGCGAGGCTTCCTCCATGGCAATGTCCTGGGATCTGAACGCGGCGGACAGCAGAAGAAAGACGAGGGGATAAAGGTTCATCGATTCCGCCCAGATCATGCCGCCGAGAGAAAAGACATTGAGCGAGAAATCCGGCAGCGCCAACACGTTCCTGATGAATAGATTGATGAGGCCGATCTGGGGTGAGAGCAATAGAATCCAGGCGACGGTTTCCAAAATGCCGGGAACGATAAAGAGCACGAGCACGAGGCCCGAAATCACGCCGCGCAGCGGCGTGTTCGTGCGCTCGCAGATCCACGCGAGCACACCGCCAAAAGTAAAAGACAGCGCGGCGGCGCCGAGAGCGAACTTGAGCGTGTTCCAAAACAGCACATAAAACTCGGGATCCAGGTAAGCGCGGGAATAATGCGCGAGGGTGAGATTGCCGAGACTTCCGGGCGGGGCATCGCTCAAGCTGCTGTAGAGAAGCATGAGCAACGGTGTAAGGGCAAAATAGGCGACGAGAACAATGGCGCCCGCTAAGACAATAACCACGCTAGCATCCTTGTTATGCCTGGTGCGCCTGTCGGCTGCTTGTCGCAGGGTTGAAAGTCAAAGGTTCCGGAACCTCCGGCGTTAACCGGCCAGATGTTTCGTGAAAAATCCTATGGTCCGGGGCCAGGAAAGGTCCGCGGCGTGTTGGCGATAGGTATCGCGCGACTTGTTCATAAAGGCGTGGCCGGCCCCGGTGTAGGAATGGAATTCGTGGACCTTCCCGTGCGCGGTCAGTTCGGCAGCGAGCTTTTGAACATCTTCCGGAGATGGGTTCTCGTCTTCCTCGCCAAAATGTCCCATCATCGGGCAATGAATTTCGGCAGTGCGCTCAAACGGCGAGGGGCCATCGCCCCAGGAGCGAAAAATTCCGCCTCCATAATACATCACCGCAGCCTTGAAGCTTGGGTTTGCCGCAGCCATAAGATAAGTCACCCGCCCGCCCATGCAGAAGCCAAGGACACCGAGCCGCGCGCCATCGACCCGCTGCTGCCCCTTGAAGAAATCGACTGTAACATTCACATCCGTGATAACGCTTGCATCCCGCAGACGGGCTCTTCGGGTCGGCGCCGGATCCCGGCAGTCGATGCCATCCCGGTAGTAAATATCGGGAGCCGCGGCGGCATAACCGGCACTCGCAAGTTCAGCCGGAAGATGCAGAATGTCGTTAATGCCTCCCTGGTTATGGATGATGACGATCCCCGGAAACGGGCCCGCTCCATCGGGCAGACTAAGGTGAACGCGCATGGCCCCGCTCTCGGTCTTCAGTTCTTTCCAGGAAGCTTTCATAGTTAGAAAAGTGTCCCTTCTGGGTCTCCTGTGAAGTCGCGTCTGCTTTTTAGCCTAACGCAAGCCAAAAGTCTTTCGGAATTCCTCTTCGAGATCATCGGACTTCCCCGCCATCTTGTTCACGTCAATGTAAAACAGTTTGACTCCCTTGGTGAGGCTCGCCGGTTTGGTCTCAATGCCGGCCTTCGCCGGGATGCGCGGAATGCCGGCGAAGACTTGCTGTCCCTCTTGAGACAGGAGAAAATCGGCCATCAATCTGGCCGCATGCGGGTAGTTTGCATGCGAAGACACGGAGACCAGGATCGGATAAGTGGGCAAGGGAGTGATATTGACCCAGTCCACGGGCGCGCCTTTTTTCTTTTCGCGCTCGGTGGTGGCGGGCGAAGAGTTGACGTAGGCAGGGTATTCGCCTGCGGACAGGAGTGAGTCCGCCAGGCTCGCGCTTTCGATCGGAATCGTCTTTAGCTCGGCCAGCGACTTCATGTACTTGCGCCCTTGCTCGTCGCCCATCAACTGCAAAAGCCCGATGTACCATTCCGGCCGATTGGCGTTGACGGCGATCTTACCTCGCCACTTGGGATTCAGAAGATCGGGCCACTGTTGCGGCAGATCTTGTTTATTGATCAGCTTGGTGTTGTAGGACAACGACATCGTGTTGATTTGCCCGGCGGCCCAGTACCCTTGCGGGTCGCGCAGTTCGGCCGGGAGGCCGGAGCTTTCCGGCGACCGGTACTGAACGAGCAGATTCTGCGCTTTCATTTCCAGGGTTGTGAAGGCGCTGGAAAGCAGAACATCGAAAGTATGCCGGCGCGCGCGCGCCTCGGTGACCATGCGTTGGCCCAGGTTGATCTTTCCTGCGCGATAGGTTGTGACCTGGATCCAAGGGTATTTTTTCTCGAATGCCCGAGCCAGGATGTTGATATCGTCAAGCGAGATCGACGCGTAGATCGTTAGTTTTCCTTCCTTGCGCGCGGCGTTCAAATCGACCGCCTGCGCTGGCCAAAGATTTTGCGGCAGCACTAAAGCGGCCAGCAGCAGCCAATATCTGACTTGAATAATCGGTTTGTTCATCGACGTTCTCCCCTCGTTCCTGAGGCCAATCAAACAAAAGATCCTTAGGTTTCCGCGCGGCCAACGTGTATTTTTCACCTTGATATCGTTCACCACGAAGCCTTGGATTAGCTGCTGCTTATCTCCGCAACGCAGTCTCTGATTTCCTCTTCAGTAAGGAGCCTGCGTCTCGTCGCAAGCTTGGACTTGATTTGGGCCAACAAGACGGGCAACCGTTCTTCCGGCAAGTCGACCCCGATCTCGTGTAACCGCATCTTGAGAGTGTGAATTCCCGACTTGAGGTCCAAGTGGCTGCGCCGTTTGTTGCCCACCAGTTCAGGCCTGACCGGGGCGAATAACAATGGATCAGCCTGAAGAAGAAAGCTGTGAGTTTCGCTGGCATCGGTGAAGGCATACTCGCCGACGAGCGGTTTGTCCTTAGGAGTCGGCCACCGTGACAGGTCTTCAAACATCTTCGACAGGCCTGTCAAGCGCTCTAATTTCATACCCGTCTTAATTCCATACAGAGCCTCCAAGGCTACGACCACCTCGGCCATGGTAGCGTTGCCCGCTCTTGCGCCCGTGCCATTGATGGTCACGTCTACTTGAGTGGCGCCGCCCTCGACCGCAGCCAAAGCATTAGCAGTAGCCAAACCCAGGTCATTGTGGGCGTGAACACCGACGGTTAGACGCGGGGCCGCCTTCTTCACTTCCGAAATGACATAGCGATAGCCCGCCGGACCCATGTTGCCGGCTGGATCGGTGAGATTGAGCGCGTACACTTGGGCGCGTTCACAAGCTTTCGCGTATCTAATGATAAAGTCGATGGGCGCCATAGAGAAAAAGTTGGTGATAGGGCGTGACTTCAAGCCGCGAGTCTTTGCTGCTTCCGCCATCTTTTCCATGTATTCGATCAAGTCGCCTTCGGTGCGCACCGCTTTGGACCTTTCAAGGACTTCTGACCGTTGAGCGACGCGCTTGCGCGCGGCGAATACGGGCTGCCATTGCGGAATAGGGAAAACGGTGTAGCAGATGCTGTCCGCGCCATACTCAGCAGCCATGTCCATTTCGGCTTCCGAGCTTAAACCGTAAACTTGCAGTTTCGCTGAAAGCTGCTGCTTGCCGAGTTCCTTGAATGTTTGCATCTCCTCGGATTTCACGCCTTCGTTTTTTGGCAAAAGGAATTGGATAACGGCTACCCCGGCATCGTTCAATTCATTGGCCAGGGCAATGAATTCCTTCTTGCCAAAGTAGGCTTGCGACGCTTCCCGCAGGGTCACGTCACATATCTCCACTCGCTCGGGCAGATTCATGCCTGCGCGGACCGCCGGGGCAAAATTAACCGGGCCGGCAAACCATTTTCCCGGATTATAGGCCGGGGGAATTCTCACTCTTGTCAGCACTTCGTGGAGTGCTTCGAGCTTTGATGTTAGAATTTCAAGAAAATATCGCGGAATATCCGGTCGGCTTCATTGCCTTGCCCTGCCAATTCGATCGGGAACAGTACTACCCTATGCCCTTTCAGGGCTTCAGCTAATTTGCTCTTGACTCTGGGATCCGGCATGAGTCTTCCGGAAGCATCGTTGTACGCCTGTTGTCCCTCGGACGAGGTAAAAAATCAGCAAAAAGTATGGCGGCATTGGGATGGGGAGCGCGTTCTGCAATGAATCTTGGCGCGGCCCTTGCTAAAATGGATCGGTTCTTACCCATTCTATCGGCGCGCCCTTCTTTTGGAATTCCGGGATGCGATGGAGGTTCAGGCGCAAGTCAATCTTGAATGCACCGGCCGCGAGCATTTCAGTGCGCGCCGTCGATCCTGCGCCAAAACGATATTGTTTTTTGAAAGGGCCTTCAGATAGTTCACAGTCTTGTCCTTACCCCACGCGGCCCACAGCATGAGCACCCACTCGCCCCCATCCGGCTCCATCGATATCGAGCCTTTCCATTTCGGATTCAAAAGATCATCCCAATTTTTCGGAGCTTCCGCAGGCGAAACCAAATTAGTATTGTAGGCAACCACCGCACAGTTGATATTGCTGGCAATCCAATAGCCGTCCCGGTCTTATATTGGGGAGACCATTCCGAGGTTTTGGCCAATGGTATTTCTTCATCAGTCCAATCTTCTTTAGGTCTGCTATGAGATTGATCTCGGTGCTCGAAAATCAACATTATGGAGTCCTGCTCTGGCCTCTGCAGTCATTTTTTGATGGATTTGCTCGTCGCCCCCTCTCCAATGTTCGACAACAAGGAACGGGTATTTCTGGCGGAACTTGTTAAAGACAGGCTCCCACTCCTTGGCCGTACTGGCATCCCAATAAATTACTTTGCCTTCTTTTTTGGCGCCTTCGATCAATTGCGCCTCTCGCTGTTTTTCCGTTTCCTGCGGCGCCGCGACGACAGCAGCCCGCGGGCGCGGATCTGACCCCGCAACAAAGGCGGGTGTTGCCTGAAGCAGCAACGAGGCAACGAACAAGAGGGCAATCAGGGCAAAGCGTCCCGACAGTTGAGTTTCTGTCTTTTGCATCCAAACCCCTTTTTCGATCCCTGTGATTTTACAAGGGATCGTTTCGTTCGGTCCGACATCAGGCGATCTCCTTAAGACTAAACGAAGAGAGTAAAATTTGCATCAATCTCAGCGAAACAGGTCGCGAAAGCGCGGTCACTGTCGTGCCAACAGGTTCGTGAATCACGACAGGGCGGAATACCGGGTGCTTTCTTTCCGCTAGCACGGGCAATCATGTCGAAGCAAGGGGGTGATTCTAGTCGATGGACCCGATGCGCGCGCCGACCTTTCGCGCCGCCCAGGTCACGAGCATCAGAAAGACTACCATGAGCACGCCCAGGGCCGAGACGGTGTTGTAGAGTCCCGATTCCCACATGTCAAATATCAAAATCGAGAGCACGATACTGTCCTGTGTATAGAGCAGAATCGAGGTCGAAAGCTCCCGCAAGGATACAATCGCAATATATACCCAACCGGCAATAAAACCCGGCATGAGCAGGGGAAGCAAGACCTTGTAAAAAGTCTGCAACCAGCTCGCGCCGCTGGCCACGGACGCCTCTTCGAGCTCTTTGCTGATCTGGATCATCGACGCCGACGCCGCGCGGATTCCGTAGGGCAAGTATCTGGTCATGTAAGCGATGAACAGGATCCACAGCGTGCCGTAGATAGGAATCGGAAGGGTGAGATATAGCACAAGTAGGCTCACTCCCAACACAAGGCCCGGGACAGCGATTGGTAGAAAAGCAAGATTGTCGAGGAGGACGCGCCCGCGCAGCCTCGATTTAACGGTGATCCAAGCGATCAGTGAAGTCAGCAGCATGACGCCGGTCGCGCTGGCAAAGGAGAGCATCAGGCTGTTCGTGAGCGCTTTGCGCCCGAACGGATAGGCAAAAAGGTCGCCGTAGCTTTTCCAGGAAAGACGCGGCAACATTTCCCACGAAGGCACGGCCATATACGGGGTAAGAGACGACCAGAGCAGGTTGGCGATTGGAAGCACAGCGGTCGCGGCCACGATGAGAAGAGCAAAGACGCACACCAGACATCGCCACGGCCCCAGGTCGATGCGGCGGGGGCGATATCCCTTGCCGGTGATGATGGCAAAGCTTTCTCCTGCCTTGGTCATGCGAGTGTAGAGCCAGACTCCCGCGATGCTAATGACAAGAAGAGTTAACGAATAGGCGCCGGCGATACCGTACTGCGGCCGCAACCTCTGAAGCGCGCTGTAGATCTTGCTCGTAAAAACGAAAACCCCGGCGCGGGCGCCAATCAGGGCGGGCACCTCAAAGGATTCGACAGCGCGGATAAACGTGATCAGCAAAACCGACAGCATCGCGGGCATGACCAGCCTCAGGGTTATGCGAATAAACGTCGTAAAATTCCCGGCGCCGCACGCCAGCGAGGCTTCCTCCATGGCAATGTCCTGGGATCTGAACGCGGCGGACAGCAAAAGAAAGACGAGGGGATAAAGGTTCATCGATTCCGCCCAGATCATGCCGCCGAGAGAAAAGACATTGAGGGAGAAATCCGGCAGCGCCAACACGTTCCTGATGAAGAGATTGATGAGACCGATCTGGGGTGAGAGTAATAGAATCCAGGCGACGGTTTCCAAAATGCCGGGAACGATAAAGAGCACGAGCACGAGGCCCGAAATCACGCCGCGCAGCGGCGTGTTCGTGCGCTCGCAGATCCACGCGAGCACACCGCCAAAAGTAAAAGACAGCGCGGCGGCGCCGAGAGCGAACTTGAGCGTGTTCCAAAACAGCACATAAAACTCGGGATCCAGGTAAGCGCGGGAATAATGCGCGAGCGTGAGATTGCCGAGACTTCCGGGCGGGGCATCGCTCAAGCTGCTGTAGAGAAGCATGAGCAAGGGTGTAAGGGCAAAATAGGCAACGAGAACAATGGCGCCCGCTAAAACGATAACCACGCTAGCATCCTTGTCATGCCGGGTGCCCTAAAGGCTGCTTGTCGCAGGGTTGGAAGTCACAGGTTCCGGAACCTTCGGTGTTAACCGGCCAGATGTTTCGTGAAAAATCCTATGGTCCGGGGCCAGGAAAGGTCCGCGGCGTGTTGGCGATAGGTGTCGCGCGACTTGTTCATAAAGGCGTGGCCGGCCCCGGTGTAGGAATGGAATTCATGGACCTTCCCGTGCGCGGTCAGTTCGGCGGCGAACTTTTGAACATCTTCCGGAGATGGGTTCTCGTCTTCCTCGCCAAAATGTCCCATGATCGGGCAATGAATTTCGGCAGTGCGCTCAAACGGCGAGGGGGCATCGCCCCAGGAGCGAAAAATTCCGCCTCCATAATACATCACCGCAACCTTGAAGCTTGGGTTTGCCGCCGCCATGAGATAAGTCACCCGCCCGCCCATGCAGAAGCCGAGGATACCGAGCCACGCGCCATCGACCCCCTGCTGCCCCTTGAAGAAATCGACCGTAGCGTTCACGTCCGTGATGACGCTTGCATCCCGCAGGCGGGCTCTTCGGGTCGGCGCCGGATCCCGGCAGTCGATGCCATCCCGGTAGTACATATCGGGAGCCGCGGCGGCATAACCGGCACTCGCAAGTTCAGCCGGAAGATGCAGAATGTCGTTAATGCCTCCCTGGTTATGGATGATGACGACCCCGGAAACGGGCCCGCGCCATCGGGCAGACTAAGGTGAACGCGCATGGCTCCGCTCTCGGTCTTCAGTTCTTTCCAGGAAGCTTTCATAGTTAGAAAAGTGTCCCTTCTGGTCTCCTGTGGAGTCGCGTCTGCTTTGCCCTTTTACCTTTTTGCCTAACGCAAGCCAAAAGTCTTTCGGAACTCCTCTTCGAGATCATCGGACTTCCCCGCCATCCTGTTGACGTCAATGTAAAACAGTTTGACTCCCTTGGTGAGGCTCGCCGGTTTGGTTTCAATGCCGGCCTTCGCCGGGATGCGCGGAATGCCGGCGAAGACTTGCTGCCCCTCTTGAGACAAAAGAAAATCAGCCATCAATCTGGCCGCATGCGGGTAGTTTGCATGCGAAGACACCGAGACCAGGATCGGATAAGTGGGCAAGGGAGTGATATTGACCCAGTCCACGGGCGCGCCTTTTTTCTTTTCGCGCTCGGTGGTGGCGGGCGAAGAATTGACGTAGGCAGGGTATTCGCCCGCGGACAGGAGTGAGTCCGCCAGGCTCGCGCTTTCGATCGGAATCGTCTTTAGCTCGGCCAGCGACTTCATGTACTTGCGCCCTTGCTCGTCGCCCATCAACTGCAAAAGCCCGATGTACCATTCCGGCCGATTGGCGTTGACGGCGATCTTACCTCGCCACTTGGGATTCAGAAGATCGGGCCACTGTTGCGGCAGATCTTGTTTATTGATCAGCTTAGTGTTGTAGGACAACGACATCGTGTTGATTTGCCCGGCGGCCCAGTACCCTTGCGGGTCGCGCAGTTCGGCCGAGAGGCCGGAGCTTTCCGGCGACCGGTACTGAACGAGCAGATTCTGCGCTTTCATTTCCAGGGTTGTGAAGGCGCTGGAAAGCAGAACATCGAAAGTATGCCGGCGCGCGCGCGCCTCGGTGACCATGCGTTGGCCCAGGTTGATCTTTCCTGCGCGATAGGTTGTGACCTGGATCCAAGGGTATTTTTTCTCGAATGCCCGAGCCAGGATGTTGATATCGTCAAGCGAGATCGACGCGTAGATCGTTAGTTTTCCTTCCTTGCGCGCGGCGTTCAAATCGACCGCCTGCGCTGGCCAAAGATTTTGCGGCAGCAGCAAAGCGGCCAGCAGCAGCCAATATCTGACTTGAATAATCGATTTGTTCATCGACGTTCTCCCCTCGTTCCTGAGGCCAATCAAACAAAAGATCCTTAGGTTTCCGCGCGGCCAACATGTATTTTTCACCTTGATATCGTTCATCACGAAGCCTTGGATTAGCTGCTGCTTATCTCCGCAACGCAGTCTCTGATTTCCTCTTCAGTAAGGAGCCTGCGTCTCGTCGCAAGCTTGGACTTGATTTGGGCCAACAAGACGGGCAACCGTTCTTCCGGCAAGTCGATCCCGATCTCGTGTAACCGCATCTTGAGAGTGTGAATTCCCGACTTGAGGTCCAAGTGGCTGCGCCGTTTGTTGCCCACCAGTTCAGGCCTGACCGGGGCGAATAACAATGGATCAGCCTGAAGAAGAAAGCTGTGAGTTTCGCTGGCATCGGTGAAGGCATACTCGCCGACGAGCGGTTTGTCCTTAGGAGTCGGCCACCGTGATAGGTCTTCAAACATCTTCGACAGGCCCGTCAAGCGCTCTAATTTCATACCCGTCTTAATTCCATACAGAGCCTCCAAGGCTACCACCACCTCGGCCATGGTAGCGTTGTCCGCTCTAGCGCCCGTGCCATTGATGGTCACGTCTACTTGAGTGGCGCCGCCCTCGACTGCAGCCAAAGCATTAGCAGTAGCCAAACCCAGGTCATTGTGGGCGTGAACGCCGACGGTCAGACGCGGGGCCGCCTTCTTCACTTCCGAAATGACATAGCGATAGCCCGCCGGACCCATGTTGCCGGCTGGATCGGTGAGATTGAGCGCGTACACTTGGGCGCGTTCACAAGCTTTCGCGTATCTAATGATAAAGTCGATGGGCGCCATAGAGAAAAAGTTGGTGATAGGGCGTGACTTCAAGCCGCGAGCCTTTGCTGCTTCCGCCATCTTTTCCATGTATTCGATCAAGTCGTCTTCGGTGCGCACCGCTTTGGACCTTTCAAGGACTTCTGACCGTTGCGCGACGCGTTGCGCGCGGCGAATACGGGCTGCCATTGCGGAATAGGGAAGACGGTGTAGCAGATGCTGTCCGCGCCATACTCGGCAGCCATGTCCATTTCGGGTTCCGAGCTCAAACCGTAGACTTGCAGTTTCGCTGAAAGCTTCTGCTTGCCGAGTTCCTTGAATGTCTGCATCTCCTCGGATTTCACGCCGTCGTTTTTGGGCAAAAGGAATTGGATAACGGCTACCCCGGCATCGTCCAACTCATGGGCCAGGGCAATGAATTCCTTCTTGCCAAAGTAGGCTTGCGACGCTTCCCGCAGGGTCACGTCACATATTTCCACTCGCTCGGGCAGATTCATGCCTGCGCGCACCGCCGGGGGCAAAATTAACCGGGCCGGCAAACCATTTTCCCGGATTATAGGCCGGGGGAACTCTCACTCTTGTCAGCACTTCGTGGAGCGCTTCGAGCTTTGATGTTAGATCTT
>CAWJBB010000028.1:0-23256 GCA_963840855.1 uncultured delta proteobacterium | reverse complement strand
TCGGAACGCGGGGGAATTGATGATCAAATGATTGGGGAAGGGTATATTCTATGTCTCAAGACCTTCGTAGCTATCTGGATTTGATCAAACAAAATCAGCCGGAAGATTTCCTAGTTATTTCCCGCGAAGTCGATCCGGCTTTTGAAATCACCGCGATCACGGTGAAGCTCGAACAGGAAGCGAAACGGCGGCCCATTTTACTTTTCGAAAAAGTAAAGGGCAGGAGTTTCCCGTGCTGACCAACCTTCATGCCGGCCGCTCTCGATTGGCGGAGGCGATCCATGCCAAGCCTGAGGAGATGCAACGCGCGTACCTACGCGCGATGGAAAAACCGATCCAGCCCAAAGTGGTTTCCGCAGCGCCGGTGAAAGAGGTGATTCTAACCGGCGACAAGATCGATCTTTATAAGCTACCGCAGATTCTACACCACCAGGAAGACGCCGGCGCGTATATCACGGCGGCCATATCGTTTGCGAAAGATCCAAACGGTGATACCTGGAACTGCGCCTATAACCGGCTCATGATCAAAGGCTGCGACACCACTTCGATTCATCTCACCTTGGCGAAACATCTCTGGGAGTTCCAACGTGCCGCCGAAGCGCAGGGGAAACCGCTGCCTGTGGCTTTCGCCATCGGCGTTCATCCGGCTATCGCGCTGGGCTGTCTTGCCATCGGCTCTATTGATGAGGACGAGCGCGCAATCATGGGCGGGCTGCTCGGCGAACCGCTCGCGTTGGTCAAGTGTGAAACTTCAGATGTCCTCGTTCCAGCGCACGCGGAAATGATTATCGAAGGAGAAATTTTACCGCACGAGCGCACGGCGGAAGGCCCTTTCGGCGAGTTCACCGGATACAGTCTCGGCAAGCGTCAACGCGAAGTGCTAAAAGTGCATGCGATCACCCACCGGCGCGACGCGATCTTCCAAGACATCACGGTAGGGCACCTCGATCACCTGATGCTTTCCACCACGCCAATCGAAGCGAATCTTTACCGCGCGGTGCGGGCGATGGTTCCGACGGTGAAGGCCGTGCGCGTGCCGGCGCCGTTTACCTGCTATGTATCCATCGAACAACGGATTTCCGGCCAGGGGAAAAACGCCATCTTGGCCGTGCTCGGCGCCGATCTCTACATGAAACGCGTCGTTGTGGTCGATCATGACGTGGATATTTTTAATGACCGGCAGGTAAACTGGGCCATTGCGACCCGTTGCCAGCCCGACCGCGACATCGTTATCGTTTCGAATGCCCGCGGCTCAGATCTCGACCCATCGACCAAAGAGGATGGCAACACCGCAAAGTGGGGAGTCGACGCGACGGCCAAACCTTCCCTCGCGCTTACACCCCGCGCCATCGTGTTCCGCGGGAAGTCTGGCAGCGTATCAACGTCAAGGATTTTACCGGCAAGTGGCATGAAGAACGCGGTTCAACGTTCAAGGTTTAAGGTTCAAGGTTGACGGAGGGGAGCTACATAGAACGGTGAACCTTGAACCAGATAAACCCGAGCTGATGGAATGAAGAATGCCCCCATGCAAGAAAACTTTGTCTGCGCCATCGAAGCCAACGCGCGCCGCCTCGGCGCCAAAACGGCGCTGCTGTGGGAAGATGGGAAGCTCACCTGGTCGGAGCTTGACATTTTCGCGTCGGGCTTTAGCCGACATCTCTCAACCCAAGGCGTTTTGGCGGGCGATCGCGTCGCGCTCTTACTGCCGAACGGAGTCGAATTCGTCATCGCGTTCTTGGCAATTCTCAAATTGGGAGCAACGCCGGCGCCGCTTAATCCGTTAGTCAAAGGCGAAGAGTTGGCCGCGTTCAAAACGGATCTCAGACCGAAATTGAGCGTCGATCGAGTCTTAATGAATCGAGGTTCCTGGCAGACGATGATCGATGTCAATGCGCCATCGTTGATTCTCTATACTTCTGGCAGTACGGGCCGCCCTAAAGGCGCCGTATTCAGTCATGACGCCTTGACCTTCGCCAATCATTCCTGGGCGGAGCCGGTCATGAGTCTCACCACCGAGGATACAGTGCTGGTGGCCGTTCCGTTGGCGCATTCGCTCGGGCTCAACGGCGGTCTTTTGGCGCCGCTTCTCACCGGGGCGACGGTCATTCTCCTTGAACGCTTTACGCCTGAAGCTGTTTTCCACGCGATAAAGAAACATCATGTGACGGTGCTTCCCGCCGTCGCGACGATTTTCCGTCGCCTGCTGAATTCGACGGCGTTTGCTCAGGCCGACTTCTCGAGCCTGCGTCTGGCGGTTGCCGGCGCAGCTCCCTGTCCATGGGAGTTGGCGCTGGAATGGAGCGAAAAAACCGCCACCAGAATCGTGCGCGGTTACGGCATGACGGAACTGTTCCGGCCGCTATCCTTCCGCTCAAATGATCCAAACGACATTCCCGAAGCCGTCGGCAGAGCCGTCCCGGGCGTAGAAATCCGGACGATTGTTGACGAAGAAATGAGCCGCGACGGGATCGGCGAACTCTGGATCAAATCGCCGGCGATGATGGACTGCTACTGGGATGCCGCTGATGAAACCGATGCCGTCATCTCCGATGGCTGGTTCAAGACCGGTGATCTCGCGATTGTCTCGCCGGAGGGTTATGTTCAGATTGTCGGCCGCAAGCGGGAGCGTATCCTGCGGGGAGGATATTCGGTCTTTCCACAGGAGATCGAAGCCGTTCTCCTTTCTCATCCGGCGGTCGCGGAGGCTGCGGTTTTGGGTGTTCCAGACCTAGATCTCGGCGAAGAGGTTGCAGCCTTTGTCAGTTTGAAGCGTATGGAGAAGCTCACCTCTGAGGATTTGCTCGTTCACTGCCGGGATCATCTCGCCCGCTACAAATATCCGCGGCGGGTGCACATCTTACCCGAGCTGCCCAAAGGTCCCACGGGAAAAATATTAAAATCTGCGCTTGTGGCGAATGATGAATAGCAGCAATATTTGCCAATCGAATCGACAAGTACTTCGCCAGGGCATCGGCGACAATGAAAAATAACTTTTGAGTTAGGCCGCGCGATGACGCGCGCGGCCCAAGTTGAGTGGTCGTGGCTAGGCGGAAGTATAATCTTAAAGAGGCGATGAATGGACCAACGAGAAAACGACATGATGACCCTCGTCGGCCCCCGGACGCCGGCGGGCGAAACGTTACGTAGATATTGGCTGCCGGTGAGTTTTTCTGATGAGATCAAAGCGGCTGAACCCAAAATTGTCCGCCGGCTCGCGGAAGACCTCCTGCTATTTCGCGACCAGTTTGGCCGCGTCGGCTTGACCGAACCGAGCTGCCCGCACCGCGGCACGTCGCTCGAATACGGCTGGATCGAAGCCGGCGGTATCCGCTGCTGCTATCATGGCTGGGTCTTCGACGTGAATGGCCGCTGCATCGAACAGCCGGGCGAGCCCGCGGGAAGTAATTTCAACGATAAGATCAAGCTCAAAGCCTACCCCACCCGGGAGCAAGGTGGCATTGTCTGGGCCTATATGGGCCCCGGCGAAGCGCCGCCCTTTCCGCGCTACGACTTTCTCGTCCGCGAAGATGGCGAGCGCACGCTGAATGGTTACCTGCGCGAGTGCAATTTCATGAACCAGCTCGACAACTGTCTCGATCCGGTGCACGCCACCATCCTACACGGCCGCGACGTGAACGGCGTACGGCAGAATCCGGAACGTGCCGAGAGCCCCGAGTTTGAAGTGCTCGCCGACGATCTATTCGCTAGTTATGTGGCGCGCCGCCAAGGACCGGAACCGGGGAAAGAATGGCACCGCGAAGTT
Source organism: uncultured delta proteobacterium (assembly GCA_963840855.1). Lineage (GTDB taxonomy): Bacteria > Desulfobacterota > Binatia > UBA9968 > UBA9968 > DATACQ01. The sequence goes on along the minus strand of CAWJBB010000028.1, from coordinate 19,493 downwards.
TCCTACACACCGCCGATACTCGTCATCCACGACGGTGGTTCGCTGCCGGGCGACTCGAACGCTCATTTTGCCGACGTTGCCTGGCGCATGCCGGTGGATGACTACAATACCTACTCGTTCATTTTGAAGTTCTACCCGTTCAAAGACGGCAAATCGACGATTCGGTCAGCGCGGAACTCGCCGAAACCTCCACCGCTCATGCGCGGCACGCGTGTGAAATTCGACATGACGACGGTCAACGGTCAAGACGCCGCGGCTCAGATCGGCCAAGGCCGCATCGCGGATCGAACGGCAGAACATCTCGGCTTCTCGGACCGCGGCGTCATTCAAGTGCGCAAGCTCTGGTTGTCGGCAATCCAAGCCGTGTTGCGCAGTGAAGATCCGCCGGGAATCCTGCGCGCCCTCCGGGACAACGAGATGCTTCATTTCGACGTCGTTGGCTCCGGCCGGCTGGTGAATAAGGGTGAAATGGTCGATCACTTGCCGCGTATCGTGAGGATCTGAATTGTGGGCCAAACATTTCTCGACGTTTTTTTAAATGTTTCTGTTCTGTTCGCGGTTCTTGCCCACGGCGAGCTTTTTGCGGCTCAGGCGGGCGAGTTGGAATACCGATTGGGAGGCAACACAGAGGGCAGCCGAAAAAGAAGGGCGCTTGGTTATCTATGGGCCAACCGGCAGCGACCAGCAAAAGGTCTATACGGATGTATTTTACCAGGCTCATCCAAAGATCAAAGTAAACTACACGCCGGGCCGCATCAGCGAACTCATTTCGCGTATCATGGCCGAGCAACGCGCCGGCATTCGCCAAACCGATCTGGTTTTGGGCGGCACGGACATTTTGCTCGGCACGTTGAAAGACAAAGGCTTCCTCAATCCGATTCGTCCCCTCCTCATCCTCCCCGAAGTTCTGGACGCCAACGCCTGGTTCAAAGGCAAACTTTGGTTCGCCGATAGCGACGAGAAATATATTTCCCTGTGGCGCGCCGTGCCGTATACCGCGGCGTGCATCAACACAAACCTAGTCAAAGTCAACGAACTCAAAAGCTACTGGGATCTTTTGCAACCGAAGTGGAAAGGGAAGATGGTCTCCCAGGATCTTAGGATTGGCAGTGCGCGCAACCAAATGTACGCGCTGTATTCTCGCAAAGACCTAGGCCCGGATTATCTAAAACGGCTGTACGGCGAAATGGATATTACGATCTCGCGTAATCTATCACAGATCGCCGACTGGGTAGCCGGGGGTAAATTTCCGATCGCTATCGGCGGCGTCGATTGCGATGACCTTGCAGCCAAGGGTTTGCCGGTGGTACCGATCCATCTGGAAGGTTTGTCCGCCGTCGGTGCCGGCACCGACCCGGCAGCGCTGCTTGCTTCGGCCCCCCATGCTAATGCTGCCAAGGTGTTTCTGAATTGGATTCTGTCGCGGCACGGACAAACTAATTTTCAAAAGCTCACGAGAGAAAATTCGTTCCGCGTTGATATACCCAAAGAAGGCATCGTCAATCCTTTCTACATACTCGATGACAAGCGCGAGTATCTTTTCACCGGCCTGGAGGAGCATAAGGACAAGATCAACGAGCTCAGACCATGGCTCGAATCGCTGGCGGCGAAAAAATGATCGCTCTATCTCAGCGCATCGACTGGAACACTGCACAATCGGGAGACCATCAATGAAGACGTTGGGAATTACCATTCTAGTTTCCGCTACCCTGCTGGGTAACGCGTGGTGCCAGACTCCACCGCCCAGGACGGCCGCCGACCTGGCCAAGTACGCGGGCGCGGACCGTGAGCGTGTGCTGTATGAGGGCGCCAAAAAGGAAGGGAAGCTTATCTGGTACACGTCGCTCAGCACTTACAAGGAAATGGCCAAGTCCTTCGAAGCCAAGTATCCCGGCGTGACCGTCGAGTTCTATCGCGCTCCGGCGACGAATTTGGCAACTCGAATAGTGAGCGAGGCCCAGGCGCGACGCTACAATGTCGATGCCATCGAAACCACTCCCGGCGCAGTGATGCTGCTGCGCGACAACAAGCTGCTTTTGCCCTTTTCGTCGCCGCATCTCGCGGACTATCCCGAGGGTTCGAAAGAAAAGGCCCCGGGAGGATTATTCTTCAACGCCGTGGACCGCGAATCCTACGTCGGTGTCGGTTACAACAAGAACATCATCCGTGAAACCGAAGTGCCCAAGAGTTTCGACGATCTGTTGAAGCCGGCGCTGAAAGGCAAGATGGGAATCAGCGTTGAGGAAATCGGCACACGCATGCTGGGCGCCATGCTGAAAGCGAAGGGCGAAGGGTTCGTCAGGAAATTAGCGGCACAAGAAATCAAGCACTATTCAATGCCCGCCCTGGGTTTGAATGAGTTAATCGTCTCCGGAGAAGTGCCGCTCACGTTTACGGCCGTGGACAGTAATATCAGGCTGGCCGTAATGCGCAAAGCCCCGGTGGCGTGGCTGCCGCTGGATTTAGTCCCGACCAATGCAGGCACATTGGCCACCTTCACGAATACACAACGCCCGCACGCCGCGTTGCTGTTCATTGATTTCATGATCGGACCGGAAGGCCAAAAAATACTGGTCGAAAAATTTGGCTACGGCAGCCCGCGAAAAGACTATGGATACAAACGATGGTATGCCGAGCAGGGTCTGACGACCTATGACTACGTGCAAACGATGGAGCGATGGAACAAGATGCTGCTCGAAATCTCACGCAAATGACGGGCAAGCAACAGGCAAGGCTTACTGGTTCAAAGTTCAAGGTTCAATGTTCAACTGTCCTTCCCCGCGCGACGCGGGATTAAGGCGGGGGATTGAACGGCTTGAACGATTGGAACGTCTGGAACGGGAGCGAAGCGACAATCTATGCGCCTACTGCGAGCGCCGTGATGCTCGGCAGCCGACTGATGATCGTGCGCGACCCGGCAGAATCGACGGCGAGCACGTCGCCTTCCGACGTCGAAGCAAAAATGCCGTCGCCGCTATTATTCGGACACATGGCCATGATACCGCCGCGCAGGCCTTCAACAGCGATGTTCCAGTTCAAGCCGCCATTTTTGCTGACGTAGAGCGCCGCGTTTGCGCGGTCTTTTCGCAACCATGTGTTGGGCCGGCCAAGCGCTATGCCGAGATAAAGGGTCCCGCTGCCATCTTCCATCACGGAGGAGCCGAAGGTGCGCGGCCCCACGGGCGTAACTTTTTCCCAACGTTCGCCGCGATCTTCGCTCCGATAGATGCCTTCACCGCAGGCGGCCAACACGAGCCCTTCATTTTTCGCGCTCGGAAGAATCTGGTGCACGTCCGGATCATCCAACCCCGCGGTGACCTGAGACCAGCGCTCTCCCCCGTCATCGCTCACTAACATGCCCCCAACTTCGATGGCGGCGAAAAGTCTGCGTGGAGAGGCATTGTCCGCGGCGAGAAAGCGCACGCGGGCGCTGAGTTCCGGGCTTGGCGGAAAGCTGCCTCCGGTGGCGCCGAGACGCACGCCCTCTAGCTCGCGCCATGCGCTGCCATTGCTGGCGCTATAAAGCGCGGCGGGCCAGGTGCCGGCAAGTATCGTTCCGGGCAGCGCGAGCAGTGCATTCGTCGTCAAGCGCGGCACATTGGGCGTGGCGCGCTTCCATACGGCGCCGCCATCGTTGGTAACGAAGAGCCCGGAATGTTCCGTCGCGATATAAACATGGCGCGGATCAACCGGATCGACTTGAAGCGAGGTCATCTTCCAAAAGGTAAGCGCCCGTTCGGTCTCCGTCCACAGTCCATTGCTTTGTTCGAAGCGATACCAGCCTGAGTAGGTCGCTATGTGCAGCGCATCCGCTTTGCCGTCGGTACGAGTCATATTATACCTCTTGAGCGCAAAAAGTTTTTTGTCTTTCCGACGAACCGCATTGATTTTGAACACGAAGATAGTCCACGCCCCGATTGGCGTCAAGTTTTGCTTGTCCCCCATTTTTTCTAATCACTATCGCTTATTCTCGTCCCTTGACGCCGCAGCGCGCCTTCGATTAGCCTTGGACCAATCAATGGCTCGCGCCGTTAGTTTCATTGGTCGAAAATCTCGGCCGCTACGAGGCGCAATCGGAGGAAACGATGAGAACTATAACCCTCTCAATATGGCGGGTAGCCTGCGGATTCCTGTTCAGCCTTTGCCTCCCTCCCAGTTTGACTCTCGCCCAAACTTCTTTCTTTCAGGGCAAGACCATTATCATCATTCAAGGCCGCGAGCCCGGCGGCACGGGAGATATGCGGGTCAGAGCCATGATCCCTTTCTTGCAGAAATATACTCCCGGAAACCCCAGCTTCGTCAGCGAGTATATGCCGGGAGGAGGGGGCCGAAAGGCGGCCAATCATATCTACCGGTCGTCTCGCCCCGACGGGCTTTCGATCGCTAACCCCGGCATCGGCATGGTTTCCGCAGCGGTATTGGGAGAAAGCGGAGTCCTCTACGATCTCGACAAATTTTTCTATCTAGGTTCGCCATACAGCAGCTATCATCCGATTTTTCTCACTAGGAAGCAGGCCGGCCTTAGCAGTATAGAGAAACTCCGGGCCGCTACCGGGGTCAGGATCGGCGGCCAATCGGTGGGGTTTTCAACCTATAACGAAGGCCGCCTGTTTGCTTATATTCTCGGTCTTAAGGACCCGAAATTCGTCACGGGTTATTCAGGCCCTGAGATCGACCCGGCGCTCATGCGCGGCGAAGTGGATGCGCGAGCGACGGCGGCTGATACCGTCGCGCAACGCAACCGCGACTGGCTGGAAAAAGGGCTGGTGGACTTTCATGCGATCTTGGAAATTCCCAAGGGGGATAAGCACCCGCAGTTCAGTAATGTGCCCGAGCTGGAAAGCTTCGCCAAGTCGGATAGGGATCGCAAGGTGATCGTTTTGGGGCGCGCCTTCAGAGTTGCCGGCACTCCCTTTGTCATTCCGCCGGGAACTCCCAAGGATCGGGTTGAGATTCTTCAGGAAGCTTTTCGCAAAACCTATAGAGACCCGGAATTTCTGCGCGAGTACAAAAAGCTCACCGGAGACGACGCGTCGCCATTTCCACCCGAAGCGCATGAGCAGGCGATCAGGGACATTCCGCGCGAGCCTGAAGTGATCGAGCTTTTCAAAAAGCTTGCCGGCGCCGGCCCGCTGCCGCACTGATCGGCGAGATTTTTCGGTCACATAGATCTTAAAGAAACTCTTGGGCGGATACATTGCGTTGGTGATTCTGCTCAAAAATTCTCCGTTCATCCTTCGAGAACCTCAGGACGAACGGAGGAACGGTTGAAGTCATTGACATATTCCGTTCATGCTGAGCTTAGTCGAAGCATTCATAGGATTTTTCAGCAGCATTGTTGATCGTGTTGGTTAAAACTACGAACGCGATCATTTTCCTCGTCTGCGTCCGAACTTTTGCTTCTGCGGCGGGTATGATAGAGGACGACGGAATGGCCTCCCCAGTCACGTTAAGAATGATCCAGTTCCGCGCCGGCTACAACCTTCCGGTACATGTAGCGATTGAGCAGGGACAGTTTGCGCGCCACGGCCTCAACGTGGAGTTTGAGTACACACCCGGTTCCGATTACCTCATCGAGGCTCTCAAGGCCGGAAAGTTTGAGATCGCCCACAGCGCGGCGGATGATCTGGTGGCGGATGTCGAGGCAGAGGGCGGGGATTCTGACCTTTTTCTCTTCATGGGGATTTTTGGCGGCCTGCTAAGCCTGGTGGGGGCGCCGGAATATCCAGACATCTCTTCATTGCGGGGTAAATCTCTCGGCGTCGACGCCAGGACTTCAGGCTTTGTGTTTCCTCTGGAGAAAAAGCTGCGCTCTATGGGTTTCGGTCCCGAAGATTACGCACTGGTGGAGGCGGGCGGTTTGGAAAGGCGCTTCCGGGCTCTCCTGGAGGGCAAGTTCGCCGCAACCATACTCAGTTCTCCTTATATAGAAGAAGCGCTCGAGTCCGGTTGTCACTTGCTCGCCCGGCCGGATGAGCTGATTCCCGTCTATCAGGCCACCTGCGGGATCGCCCGAAGAAACTGGGCAGCGCAGAATCCTGACCTGATCGTGGGCTACATCCGGGCTTACGTGGAGGCGACCAGATGGTGTTTTGATCCGGGGAATCGCCAGGCGTGTCTAGGCTACCTCATGAAAAATAACGAGATCAAGATATCCTCGGCGGAAAAGACGTTAGACACGCTTTTGGACCCCCAAAACGGTATCTATCCAAACGCCGAACTCAACCTTCCGGGCGTCGCCGCCGTGCTCGAACTCCGCGCCGACCTGGGGTATCTGAAACGTCCGCTTCCGCCTGTTGAGAAATATTTGGACCTGTCCTACTACCGAAAGGCGGTAGGCATCCATTGACTTTCTGAACTAACGTAGCGTCGCTTAAATTGGGGGGACTTATTCATACACGTCATTCCGGCCAAGCTGGCGATAGCTTACGCGAGCCGGAATCCAGGGTAAGGGCGGGTTTGAAACCCGCCCCTACAAGCCCCTTTCGCGGGAATGACGACATTGGGTCTTCCGGTTTTGTGACCGAAATTTTGAGAGACTACACTGAGGAACTCGGATTATTTCTTAGAGAGACTCGCAACAAACCCGCCGTCCTCCAGTTCCTTTATAAAACGAACGTCCACGAGTTCCTTCGCATTCAGTGACCCCGCCTTGGGATTGGTCGACGCCATTTCCTGCAAGACGACCTGGTAGCCCTCAACCGGCGGGTAAGGATACTCGGGCATATTTTGGGTAAACCAGGACCAGGTGTGCTCCAGCACGTTCCGGTCCTCCACCCGTGAATACTTGCGCATGATCTGCATGGTTTCTTCTTTGCGGGTTTTGAAATAGTGGATCGCTTCCACGTAGGCTCGCGTATAGCGCCGCACCGTGTCCGGCTGCTCTTTAATATACTTGCCCGTGGTATAGATGCCGCGTTGGGGAAAGGGAATCTTCAGCGAGATCAGATCGAGTAAGACCGGAAAGCCCAACTTATCGACGATGGGTTTCTCCGCCTCGGTGAGCACGGTAAATTGCACGATCCCCTTTTGCATCGCGGCGATGCGATCGTAAAGCACGCCGATGGAGCGCAAGCTAACGTCCTTGGCCGGATCGAGACCGAGCTTTCGCAGGCTCACGCGCAGGGCGAAATCCGCGATGGTGCCGGGACTCTGGTTTGCGCCAATTTTTCCCTTCAGTTCTTCGGCCCGCTTGATGCTCGGCAAGGTGACAAAATAGTAAGTGAGGATGTTGATGCTCCCCGCCAGCGCGACAACGTCGCCTCCGGCGAGACGGGCGCTGGCAACCGCAGGGCCGGCGCTCTCGGCGATGGCGCTTTCTCCCGCCAAGATCGCCTGCAGCGTGCGCACGCTGCTTGGAATCAACACGGGGGCGACGTCGAGACCATGCTTATCGAAGAGGCGCGCCTCTTTGGCCACCCAGATGACTGCCGAGGCCCCAGGCGCGGGCGAAAAATAAGCGGTGTGGATTCGCTCCGCGGCCAATGAGTGCGTTGAGAGCGCGAGGAGTAGGAGGCCAGAAAGAAAGACTCTCGACCACCTTCTCCAGCGCGTGCGCTCTTTCTCCATAGGCCCTCCTCGTGTCAGAAATCACACGATCGCAAACCACGATAAAGTCGCCACTCATTTTACTCTGGTCAATCGGGGCGTCAACCAAAACCTCGGATGCCGTTCTTCCTTGCAGCCTTTAAAACCCTGGGATACGGTTTTATGAGTCAGATTTTTGTGAGGTCTTATGGTCATCGATTTCGAGCATCATTACATCCCGGTGGAGTTGGCGCGCCGGCTGGGCATGAAGACTGACAGTAAAGTTCCGGTAAGACAGGGGGATGCGTCGGTGCATGCGCAGTTGTTCGATATGCAAGCGCAGCTCGAAGAGATGGACCGGGCGGGCGTCGACATGGCGGTGTTGAGTTGCATCTTGGGTTGGGAAACGACTTTGGATAATTGCCGATTGATCAACGATGCCACGGCGCAGCTGCAGAAGGACTATCCCGGGCGGTTCGTCGGTCTGGCGCATCTGCCGCCGCTGGACGGGGAGGCGGCCCTTACGGAGTTGGAGCGAGCCGTGAGCGAGCTGGGACTAAAAGGCGCGACAATATCTTCGCAGGTTAACGGGCTGTCGCTGGATGCCGAAGAGTTTCGACCCTTCTTCCAACGAGTCGCTAAGCTCGGTGCGACCGTGTTTGTTCATCCGGCGCTGGCGCCGAAGGGTTACGATCTGCTGAAAGATTACATGCTGCCGGTCATCCTTACGCGGGAATTTGATTTAGGCGTCGCCGTGACGCGGCTTATCGCCGGAGGTGTTCTCGACCGCTACCCTGAACTAAAGCTTGTCTTCGCTCACTTCGGTGGCGGAATGGCGGGCTACAAAGAACGGATCGCGCGCTCGTCGTACCGGTTCAAATTGCCAAAATTATTCGAAGAGTATTTCGATCTGCTTTATTTCGATATGGCGGGATTCGAGGGTAGCCCTATCGCGCTGCGCTGTGCGTTGGAAGGGATAAAACCCGAGCGTATGGTGTTCGCCACGGACTATCCCCAAAACTTCAACAACACCGACCCCAAGATGGGTAAAAACGCCGACGGCATCGGCGAATATATCGAAACAATTCGAAACTTGCCGCTGGATGCGAAAATCATTGACGGCATGCTCGCAGGCACGGCGGCGCGCCTGTTGAATCTAACTTAAAAGCGAAGGGACGGTCGCGACCGTCCCCTACAGGTTTTCTACCGGGAGGATTGCAATGCTGAGAATCAATGGTGCCACCAAGGAAAACGCGACGGAGGAAGTACGGAAACTCTTCGAAGAGCAGGAGAAGCAACACGGCGCGATACTGAACACCGCAAAGGTTTACGGGCTCAGACCGACAATTCAAAAAGGCGTGCAGGCTTTGCAGCAAGGGATAGTCGCCTCCGGTCTCATCCCGGCTGATGTGCGGCATCTGCTCTGCATGAAGGCGGCGAGCATCAACGGCTGTCCGTATTGAATTGACATCAACGCATCCAGTGGGATGCGAAATGGGGCCTCGGCGGAGAAGGTGGAAGCGGCGTTGGGCGATTATCGAAAAAACGCGCTGTTGTCGGTTAAAGAAAAACTCGCGCTGGAGCTTTGCGAGCGCATGACGTACACGAGCAAGCGCGTCACGGACCGGTTTTTCAATCGCTTGAAGCGGTACTATGGCGAGGAAGAATTGGTGGAGTTGGCAGCGATCATTGCCTTGGAAAATTTCCGCAGCAAGTTCAATCCGGTCTTCGCCGTCGAATCGCAGGGGTTTTGCCCGTTGCCGGCGGTCGGCAGAGTCGCCGCAGCTGCTGCAAGCCGTTTCCATGAATGAGACAGAAAATATGTCGAAAGAGAGACCGAGCGAATCATGGGCTACGAAAAAATATGTTTTTAGACAATTGACGGCGACGGTAATTGTCGTCGCCGTGGTCGGCCTTTGGAGTCCATCAAGTTGGTCGGCGTCGGCTCCAACCAAGGTTACGATTCACGTGCCATCGAAAAGTCTTTCAATCATGCCGTATTACTTCGGCAAGGACAAAGGATTCTTTGGGTCGGAGCAGATCGAACCGCAGCTGGTTATGATGTCGCCGCCCACGGCTATCGCGGCGCTGGTGGGCGGCGAATTGGATTTCTCGTCGACCACCGGGGCGGCGACCTCCGCCATCATGCGCGGCTTGCCGCTCAAGCGGTTTTTCTACGTCCAGGCGGAACCATCCCACGTGCTTATGGCGCAGCCGGAAATCAAATCGATACAGGAACTCGCGGGCAAGGTCATTGGCGTAACCTCTCTGACGGATGCGGTGGGAATGTCGACGACGATGATTCTCCGGGGTAACAACATTGATTTGTCGCGCACCACGCTGCTCGCGATGGGTGTGACGGATAACACGCTCAAGGCGTTTGCGACCCGCAAGATTGCCGCGACATTATTGGCGCCGCCATATTCTGAAGAGCTGGAAGCAAAAGGTTACAACAAACTCGCCGAGGCGAGAACCTACGCGCCGTTGAGCTTTATCGGCCTGGTAGTCTCGCTCGAGGCCGTCAAGAAAAATCCACACAAGGCGCAAGGAGTGGTCGCTGCCCTTTACCGTACCATGCTCTTCATGCACAGCCCGGCAAACCGCAACGAAGTGATTCAATACATCGCCCGCTATCACAACATCGATTTGCCGCTCGCTGAAAAAGCGTTCAGCGCCCAGATGCTCTCTTTTAGCAAGGACGGCACCAAGCCGCGCAAACTAGTAGAACGGGAGATCGAGATCTACCGTGAGACATTGAAAATCGCCAAGCAGTTTACGCCGGATGATCTGGAGGATATGAGTTTCCTCAGGAAGGTGCAGGAAAGCGGAACCCAAGCGCGCTAGAACTCAGGCGATACGGATGCGGCGGCGGACCTGTCAACTCATTTAAGAATGTAACCGTGTGATGATTCATTGCATCATTTAAGATGTAACCCTACGATGGAGGGTTTTCTGGTCTCCAACGTGCACCTTAATGCCCAGGAGTTCAGAGCTAGTAGGTCGGTTTAGCGAAGCGTAACCCGACGATTCGAACAATCCGATGAATTATCGACGAGCTTTCATTCCCGGCGGGTCTTGCTTCTTCACAGTTGTAACGGAATCGCGCCGTCTGTTATTTGCAGACACACGAAACGTAGTCACATTACGGGCGGCGTTTAGGTCGTGCGGATTAATTATCCATTCACCCTCGCCGCCGGGGTGGTTTTGCCAGACCACTTGCATTGTATTTGGACGTTGCCGCCAGGGGAAGCCGACTTTCCCACGCGCTGGCGATTGATCAAAACCTGGTTTACCAAACATTGCAACCTGCATTTCGGATGAAACGAAATCGATCCAGAATTCTAAAGGGGAAGCAATCGCTTTGGCAGCGCCGGTATTGGGAACACGCCATTCGCGACGACATGGATTATCGAAGGCATGTGAGTACATCCATTACAACCCCGTCAAGCATGAGTACGTAAAGTCTGCCAAGGAATGGGAGCACAGCAGTTTTCACCGGTATGTAAGTGAAGGGTCATATCCACAGGATTGGGGAGCCGGAAAGAAAGACTTTGAGGGTATTGGGCATGAATGAGTTAAACGGCGTCCAAACGGGAGTGAGAAGCGTCGAAAGTCACTAGCAATACTGGGCTTCGGAAACGCTGGATTGTAAAGGAGACCAAGATGGTTAATCGCTGGAAAGCTCGAATAGGCTGGATCCACCCACGCGTCACAAGCGATATAGAAGTCTACGACTTTTACCGAGTGGCCCCGAAGAACGTGGTCTTAGTTGTCACGAATCTCGAGGTCGTCGAGTCGTCGAGGAAGGAAGATGTCGATGCGTCGTTGGCCCTTTTGGAACGGGCGGTTGAGCGTTTAACGCAGGCTGGCGTGGATATTATCGTGGCGGGTGGTTCTCCAGTTCATCTCCGTTACGGCAACGAAGGTCATCGGCAAATCCTGGAGCGCATGCGGGCGGCCACCAAAATTCCGGTCACGACCAGCTCGCTAGTTCTCGCCGATGCTTTCCACCATCTCTCCTTGCAACGCATTTTGGCGATCTGCTCTTGGCGGCCGGACTCTCTGCAACTCGATAACCTGAGAAACTTTTTGCGCGTTACCGGGATTGAAATAGCAGCCGTTGAGGGGATCGGCAAACAATTGTCATCTATCGAGAAGACCAAGCTGACGCCCGCGCAGATCTATGACAATGCGGTCCAAGTGGGCAAAAAACACCCCGAAGTAGACGCGGTCTATATTCAATCAGGAACCATGGCAACCGCGGACATCATCGAGCCTTTGGAAAACGAACTCGGAAAACCGGTTCTGAGCGCCCACATCGCGAATATATGGGGGTCTTTCAAGCCGCTGAACATCAAGGTCGGTTCCGGCTACGGCGCGCTGCTGGAGAGTCTTTGATGACCGCAGCGCGCCGCCGCGCAAATTGATTCTCGCCAAGCTCAAGCATGTAGGAATGGAGATATCCAATGAAAGCACGGTTTTTACGGACGGCCCCCTTGTTCTTTCTTGTGGTGTTCAGTTGCCTGATCGGCGCGGATATCTTTGCCGCATCGCTTGACCCCGCACTGCCCAAGGCCAGGCAGGAAGCTGAGGCTGCCGGTTATACTTTTCTGACCAGTCACGACGAGATCGTGGCTGCGGCCAAGAAGGAGGGAAAACTGCGTGTCCTGGGCTCCTTCGAACCGGACACTTATAAAGCGGTGATCAACGCTTTCAGGAAGCACTATCCTTTCATCGACGTTCAGGTAGCAGAGATGACGGGCACCGCCGACCCACAAAGATTTTTCCTGGAGCTAAAGGCGGGAGGAGCAAAGGACTGGGATGTCTTCAACATATCGCCGGATTTCTGGACTGCAGGCATTCCCTACATCAAGAAATTCGACTTCCTGGGCATGGCGACGCACAAAGTGCTGGCGATTCCACCGGCAATGATCGACCCTAAGCACCGCACCATCGTGAGTATGGGCAGCTCCATTCACGCAATCGGATACAACGCAAAGCTGGTCTCGGACGACAAAGTTCCGAACGGATGGGAGGAATTTCTCAGGCCGGATCTTAAAGGAAAGAAATTTCTCGTCGACATCCGTCCCCAGGGGTTTGCCGCCCTAGCTGCGGGCCTGGGTGAGAAGTGGGCGCTGAACTATGCCGAGAAAATCGCCGCGCAGGAACCCGTCTGGGTTCGTGGCCAGACCGGCCCCCTTACGACGATTGTGGGTGGGGAGCACACCATGTTTCACCTGGTGTACTATCACTCCTGCATGAGAGCTGCGAAGAAAGACGCCAGCGGTTCTATGCAGTGCAAGGTTATTGAGCCGGTGCCGGGCAGACTTCAAGAATTTGGCGCAATAAGCCATACAGCCCCTCATCCCAATGCAAGCCTGCTGTGGATGGAATTTCAGGCCACCCCTGAAGGCCAAAAGGTAATTAGCAACTATGAGCCGTTCAATACATCGATCTATTCCCCGGAATCGGCGCTGGCAAAGGTGATCCAAGGAAAGAAGCTGTCGATGAACGACTGGAATACGCTGCACAACACCGACAAATTTCTCCAGCAAGTATTTAAGGCCTTCGGATTACCCAGAGCCGACTGACACCCGGATCTAACAACAGTCCAGGAGAGCAAATGAAGCGAGGCCCTTTCGCACAGAAACGCAAAGGAGAAGGGTGATGAAAAACGAAGATCTAACATCAAAGCTCGAAGCGCTCCACGAAGTGCTGACGAGAGTGAGAGTTCCCCCGGCCTATAATCCGGGAAAGTGGTTTGCCGGCCCGGTTAATTTTGCCCCGGCGGTGCGCGCAGGCATGAATCTGCCCGAGCGAGTGGAGATCTGTGACGTGACCCTGCGGGAAGCTTCGCAAGCCTATTTCGGCAAAAAGGAATTTATTGCCCTGGCCCATGAGTTGGACGATGCCGGGGTCGCCGTTATCCAATTCCTTTTACCCAAAAACGAAGGCGTGAAATCGGAGGAGATGCAGACATTCAAGGAACTCGGCAAGCAGAAGCTTTCAGCGAAACTGCAAGTTTACGGTTTAAGCTCGGAACCCGAAATGGACATGGCTGCCGAGTATGGCGCGGACAGCATCTGCTACACCGTTTTCCCTATTCCGCAATGGCAGCCCGTATTCGCCGCGCGCAAGCGCGTCGCGGAACGGTCAGAAGTCCTTGAAAGGTCCAAAGCGGTGCGCACCGAAGACGACTTGATCGAATACATGGAAAAGATGGCGGAAGCGGCAAAGACTCGCGGCTTGAAGTCACGCCCTATCACCAACTTTTTCTCTATGGCGCCCATCGACTTTATCATTAGATACGCGAAAGCTTGTGAACGCGCCCAAGTGTACGCGCTCAATCTCACCGATCCAGCCGGCAACATGGGTCCGGCGGGCTATCGCTATGTCATTTCGGAAGTGAAGAAGGCGGCCCCGCGTTTAACCGTCGGGGTTCACGCCCACAATGACCTGGGTTTGGCTACTGCCAATGCTTTGGCTGCAGTCGAGGGCGGCGCCACTCAAGTAGACGTGACCATCAATGGCACGGGCGCTAGAGCAGGCAACGCTACCATGGCCGAGGTGGTCGTAGCCTTGGAGGCTCTGTATGGAATTAAGACGGGTATGAAATTAGAGCGCTTGACAGGCCTGTCGAAGATGTTTGAAGACCTGTCACGGTGGCCGACTCCTAAGGACAAACCGCTCGTCGGCGAGTATGCCTTCACCGATGCCAGCGAAACCCACAGCTTTCTTCTTCAGGCTGATCCATTGTTATTCGCTCCGGTAAGGCCCGAACTTGTGGGCAACAAACGGCGCAGTCACTTGGACCTGAAGTCGGGAATTCACACGCTCAAGATGCGGTTACACGAGATTGGGGTCGACTTGCCGGAAGAACGGTTGCCCGTCTTGTTGGCCCAAATCAAGTCCAAGCTTGCGACGAGACGCAGGCTCCTTACTGAAGAGGAAATCAGAGACTGCGTTGCGGAGATAAGCAGCAGCTAATCCAAGGCTTCGTGGTGAACGATATCAAGGTGAAAAATACATGTTGGCCGCGCGAAAACCTAAGGATCTTTTGTTTGATTGGCCTCAGGACCGAGGGGAGAACGTCGATGAACAAACCGATTATTCAAGTCAGATATTGGCTGCTGCTGGCCGCTTTGCTGCTGCCGCAAAATCTTTGGCCAGCGCAGGCGGTCGATTTGAACGCCGCGCGCAAGGAAGGAAAACTAACGATCTACGCGTCGATCTCGCTTGACGATATCAACATCCTGGCTCGGGCATTCGAGAAAAAATACCCTTGGATCCAGGTCACGACCTATCGCGCAGGAAAGATCAACCTGGGCCAACGCATGGTCACCGAGGCGCGCGCGCGCCGGCATACTTTCGATGTTCTGCTTTCCAGCGCCTTCACAACCCTGGAAATGAAAGCGCAGAATCTGCTCGTTCAGTACCGGTCGCCGGAAAGCGCCGGCCTCCCGGCCGAACTGCGCGACCCGCAAGGGTACTGGGCCGCCGGGCAAATCAACACGATGTCGTTGTCCTACAACACCAAGCTGATCAATAAACAAGATCTGCCGCAACAGTGGCCCGATCTTCTGAATCCCAAGTGGCGAGGTAAGATCGCCGTCAACGCCAATCGGCCGGAATGGTACATCGGGCTTTTGCAGTTGATGGGCGACGAGCAAGGGCGCAAGTACATGAAGTCGCTGGCCGAGCTAAAGACGATTCCGATCGAAAGCGCGAGCCTGGCGGACTCACTCCTGTCCGCGGGCGAATACCCTGCCTACGTCAACTCTTCGCCCGCCACCACCGAGCGCGAAAAGAAAAAAGGCGCGCCCGTGGACTGGGTCAATATCACTCCCTTGCCCACTTATCCGATCCTGGTCTCCGTGTCTTCGCATGCAAACTACCCGCATGCGGCCAGATTGATGGCTGATTTTCTTCTGTCTCAAGAGGGGCAGCAAGTCTTCGCCGGCATTCCGCGCATCCCGGCGAAGGCCGGCATTGAGACCAAACCGGCGAGCCTCACGAAGGGAGTCAAACTGTTTTACATTGACGTGAACAAGATGGCGGGGAAGTCCGATGATCTCGAAGAGGAGTTCCGAAAGACTTTTGGCTTGCGTTAGGCTAAAAGGTAAAAGGGCAAAGCAGACGCGACTCCACAGGAGACCAGAAGGGACACTTTTCTAACTATGAAAGCTTCCTGGAAAGAACTGAAGACCGAGAGCGGAGTCATGCGCGTTCACCTTAGTCTGCCCGATGGCGCGGGACCGTTTCCGGGGATCGTCATCATCCATAACCAAGGAGGCATTAACGACATTCTGCATCTTCCGGCTGAACTTGCGAGTGCCGGTTATGCCGCCGCGGCTCCCGATATGTACTACCGGGATGGCATCGACTGCCGGGATCCGGCGCCGACCCGAAGAGCCCGCCTGCGGGATGCAAGCGTTATCACGGACGTGAACGCTACGGTCGATTTCTTCAAGGGGCAGCAGGAGGTCGATGGCGCGCGGCTCGGTATCCTCGGCTTCTGCATGGGCGGGCGGGTGACTTATCTCATGGCGGCGGCAAACCCAAGCTTCAAGGTTGCGGTGATGTATTATGGAGGCGGAATTTTTCGCTCCTGGGGCGATGGCCCCTCGCCGTTTGAGCGCACTGCCGAAATTCATTGCCCGATCATGGGACATTTTGGCGAGGAAGACGAGAACCCATCTCCGGAAGATGTTCAAAAGTTCGCCGCCGAACTGACCGCGCACGGGAAGGTCCATGAATTCCATTCCTACACCGGGGCCGGCCACGCCTTTATGAACAAGTCGCGCGACACCTATCGCCAACACGCCGCGGACCTTTCCTGGCCCCGGACCATAGGATTTTTCACGAAACATCTGGCCGGTTAACGCCGGAGGTTCCGGAACCTGTGACTTCCAACCCTGCGACAAGCAGCCTTTAGGCGCACCAGGCATAACAAGGGATGCTAGCGTGGTTATCGTTTTAGCGGGCGCCATTGTTCTCGTCGCCTATTTTGCCCTTACACCCTTGCTCATGCTTCTCTACAGCAGCTTGAGCGATGCCCCGCCCGGAAGTCTCGGCAATCTCACGCTCGCGCATTATTCCCGCGCTTACCTAGATCCCGAGTTTTATGTGCTGTTTTGGAACACGCTCAAGTTCGCTCTCGGCGCCGCCGCGCTGTCTTTTACTTTTGGCGGTGTGCTCGCGTGGATCTGCGAGCGCACGAACACGCCACTGCGCGGCGTGATTTCGGGCCTCGTGCTCGTGCTCTTTATCGTTCCCGGCATTTTGGAAACCGTCGCCTGGATTCTATTGCTCTCACCCCAGATCGGCCTCATCAATCTATTCATCAGGAACGTGTTGGCGCTGCCGGATTTCTCCCTCAATGTCTTTTCTCTCGGCGGCATGATCTGGGCGGAATCGATGAACCTTTATCCCCTTGTCTTTCTTTTGCTGTCCGCCGCGTTCAGATCCCAAGATATTGCCATGGAGGAAGCCTCGCTGGCGTGCGGCGCCGGGAATTTTACGACGTTTATTCGCATAACCCTGAGGCTGGTCATGCCCGCGATGCTGTCGGTTTTGCTGATCACGTTTATCCGCGCTGTCGAATCCTTTGAGGTGCCCGCCCTGATTGGCGCCCGCGCCGGGGTTTTCGTTTTTACGAGCAAGATCTACAGCGCGCTTCAGAGGTTGCGGCCGCAGTACGGTATCGCCGGCGCCTATTCGTTAACTCTTCTTGTCATTAGCATAGCGGGAGTCTGGCTCTACACTCGCATGACCAAGGCAGGAGAAAGCTTTGCCATCATCACCGGCAAGGGATATCGCCCCCGGCGCATCGACCTGGGGCCGTGGCGATGTCTGGTATGCGTCTTTGCTCTTCTCATCGTGGCCGCGACCGCTGTGCTTCCAATCGCCAACCTGCTCTGGTCGTCTCTTACCCCGTATATGGCCGTGCCTTCGTGGGAAATGTTGCCGCGTCTTTCCTGGAAAAGCTACGGCGACCTTTTTGCCTATCCGTTCGGGCGCAAAGCGCTCACGAACAGCCTGATGCTCTCCTTTGCCAGCGCGACCGGCGTCATGCTGCTGACTTCACTGATCGCTTGGGTCACCGTTAAATCGAGGCTGCGCGGGCGCGTCCTCCTCGACAATCTTGCTTTTCTACCAATCGCTGTCCCAGGGCTTGTGTTGGGAGTGAGCCTACTTGTGCTATATCTCACGCTTCCAATTCCTATCTACGGCACGCTGTGGATCCTGTTCATCGCTTACATGACCCGATACTTGCCCTACGGAATCCGCGCGGCGTCGGCGTCGATGATCCAGATCAGCAAAGAGCTCGAAGAGGCGTCCGTGACCAGCGGCGCGAGCTGGTTGCAGACTTTTTACAAGGTCTTGCTCCCCCTGCTCATGCCGGGTTTTATTGCCGGTTGGGTCTATATTGCGATTGTATCCTTGCGGGAGCTTTCGACTTCGATTCTGCTCTATACACAGGACAGTATCGTGCTCTCGATTTTGATATTTGACATGTGGGAATCGGGACTCTACAACACCGTCTCGGCCCTGGGCGTGCTCATGGTAGTCTTTCTGATGCTCGTGACCTGGGCGGCGCGAAAGGTCGGCGCGCGCATCGGGTCCGTCGACTAGAATCACCCCCTTGCTTCGACATGATTGCCCGTGCTAGCGGAATGAAAGCACCCGGTATTCCGCCCTGTCGTGATTCACGAACCTGTTGGCACGACAGTGACCGCGCTTTGCGCGACCTGTTTCGCTGAGATTGATGCAAATTTACTCTCTTCGTTTAGTCTTAAGAAGATCGCCTGATGTCGGACCGAACGAAACGATCCCTTGCAAACTCAGAGGGATCGAAAAAGGGGTTTGCGATGCAAAAGACAGAAACTCAACTATCGGGACGCTTTGCCCTGATTGCCCTCATGTTCGTTGTCTCGCTGCTGCTTCAGGCAACACCCGCCTTTGCTGCGGGGCCAGATTCGCGCTCGCGGGCTGCGGTCGTCGCGGCGCCACAGGAAACAGAAAAACAGCGAGAGGCGCGATTGATTGAAGGGGCCAAGAAGGAGGGCAAGGTAGTTTATTGGGATGCCAGTACGGCCAAGGAGTGGGAGCCTGTTTTTAACAAGTTCCGCCAGAAATACCCGTTCCTTGTTGTCGAACATTGGAGAGGGGGCGACGAGCAAATCCATCAAAAAATGACTGCAGAGGCCAGAGCAGGACTCCATAATGTTGATTTTGCGAGCACCGAGATCAATCTCATAGCAGACCTAAAGAAGATTGGACTGATGAAGAAATACCATTGGCCAAACACCGCGGAATGGCCTCCCCAATATAAGGACCGAGACGGATATTGGATTGCTAGCAATATCAACTGCGCGGTGGTTGCCTACAATACCAATTTGGTTTCGCCTGCGGAAGCTCCGAAAAATTGGGATGATCTTTTGAATCCGAAATGGAAAGGCTCGATATCGATGGAGCCGGATGGGGGCGAGTGGGTGCTCATGCTGTGGGCCGCGTGGGGTAAGGACAAGACTGTGAACTATCTGAAGGCCCTTTCAAAAAACAATATCGTTTTTGGCGCAGGATCGACGGCGCGCACCGAAATGCTCGCGGCCGGTGCATTCAAGATTGACTTGCGCCTCAACCTCCATCGCATCCCGGAGTTCCAAAAGAAAGGCGCGCCGATAGAATGGGTAAGAACCGATCCTATTTTAGCAAGGGCCACGCCAAGATTCATTGCAGAACGCGCGCCGCATCCCAATGCCGCCATACTTTTTGCTGATTTCTTTACCTCGTTCGAGGGACAACAGGCGTACAACGATGCTTCGGGAAGACTCATGCCGGATCCCAGAGTCAAGAGCAAATTAGCTGAAGCCCTGAAAGGGCATAGGGTAATACTGTTCCCGATCGAATTGGCAGGGCAAGGCAATGAAGCCGACCGGATATTCCGCGAAATTTTCTTGAAA
>CAWJBB010000027.1:0-249968 GCA_963840855.1 uncultured delta proteobacterium | reverse complement strand
ACTTCTCCTTGACACCTCGACGGGATCGGACCTATGCTTTGCTCGACTAAGTTCTCCCCAGTGTTTGAATCGATAATCGCAATCGCAAATAGAAATTCAGAAAGGGTGAAATTCGATGGCAAATAAAATCGTGTCGGCTGACGGGCACATGGACTTGTTTTATCTTCCGGCGGATACCTTTACGTCGCGGGCGCCGGTTAATTTGCGGGATCGGGTGCCCAGAGTGATTGATATCGATGGCAAGCCCTCCTGGGTCGGAGACGGAAAGAACATGGGAGGGCACGCCGCGTGGATGGGGCGCGGGCAGATGACCACGCATCGGGGGCGGCGCATGGCGGAGGCCGGCTGGCAACCCAGCCATCCGCCCGATCCGAAGCTAAGACTCGCCGACTTAGATATGGATGGTATCGAGGCAGAAGTCATCTACGGTATCCGTTTTGTCGAAGACAGTATCAAAGATCCGCAGGTTATTGCCGCCACCTATCGGGCTTACAACGATTTCATCGGGGAGTTTTGTTCCTACAGTCCGCGCCGTTTCATCGGTACCGCGAACATCCCGGCGTCCTCCGCCGAGTCGGCGAGCGAAGAGCTGCGCCGGATCGGCAAGAACGGGCTCGGCTTGCGGGGAGCGATGATCGATTGGTTCAATGGTCCCGAGCCCATCTGGCACTCGATGTGGGAACCGATGTGGACCGCGGCGGCAGAAAATGACGTGGCGCTGTCATTCCATATCGGGGTCGGCCATGGCACAACCACCTGCGGGCCTATCAGCGTCGAGCAAAAGCTCAAGGGAAACCTGCCGCGGGTTTCCGCGGCGACGCATCAGGCCGTCGTCGCAATGCAGGCCGATGAGTGCCTCGTGGCGATTCTATTGTGCGGCGCATTGGAGCGCCATCCCCGCCTCAAAGTTGTCATGGCGGAAAGCCATATTGGTTGGATACCTTACGTGTTGGAGCGGCTGGACACTAAATACAAGGAGGGCATGTACAAAGACTTGATCAGCACGCAACCGAGCGAGTTGTTCAATCGTCAAGTCTGGGCGACGTTTCAAGACGACAGGGTCGGGGCGTTGTTAGCGAACGAATACGGCTCCGACAGTTTCTGTTGGGCCTCCGACTATCCTCACGCCGACGGTATCTTTCCCGACTCGCAAAGTTTTATTCGTGACACGATGGGCCATCTCGATGACGCTCTGCGCCGGAAACTTACCTTTGCCAATGCCGTCAGGCTGTACGGGCTGGACTGGTTGCTCTAGGTCCCGAACCGCGCGAGGAAAGATAGCGCGATGTTGCTCCCGATCGTAAAAACGTTGTCATGGTTATTGGTGGGATCGGTGGCGCTGCTTTACGACGCCACCGCGAACGGGGCGTCGGATGAGTTGGTGAAAGCCGCGACCAAAGAAGGCAGCCTGATGATTTATGGCACGACTCAGATCGACCATATGCACGCGCTGATCAAGCACTTCAACCAGAAATATCCTCCCATTAAAGCCAACTATCACCGGCAGGGAACCACGGCCGTTTACGAAAGGATTCTCAGAGAGCAGCGCGCAGGGCTGTTTAATGCCGATGTCTACGGCGGGATCGGCGGACTGCAAGCCTGGCTGCTTGCCCAGAAAGGCGCGCTGGCGTCCTATTTATCTCCGGAACGGGTCGCCATCAGCAATAACTTGAAGGACAAGGAAGGCTACTGGACGGCCGCGTACACGGTCAGTTTTGTGACTGCCTTTAGCACCCGTCAGGTTGCGCGCGCGGAGGCGCCGCGCGCGCACGAAGACTTTCTATTACCTAAGTGGAAAGGAAAGTTGTGGTTGAATGAGGATGATATCGAGTGGTACGCGACCATGTTCGAAATCATGGGCAAAGAAAAAGCGACTCAATTCATGCGCCGCCTGGCACAGCAGGATCTGCGCTACGGCAGAGACCCGAGTCTCGCCATCGAGCTGTTATGCGCCGGTGAATTTCCAATGATGATCGGCATTCACTTCCACCACACGGAAAGGCTCAGGCAAAAGGGGTGTCCGCTCGACTGGGTCGTCGCGGAGCCAGGTTATAATCGTCCGCCGATCGCCATCGCCCTGGCAAAGAATGCTCCTCATCCCGCCGCCGGTAAGTTGTTCATTGATTTCATTCTGTCGCGGGAAGGCCAGAGAGCGATTCAAACCGTCGCGCTTCGTTATCCCGTCCGTCCAGACGTCGAGCTGACCGGCGACTTATTGAAATTGAAAGGGATTCGTTATTGGGATTCCAATTGGGACGCGGTGTTTCGCAATATCGAAAGCCATCATAAATCGTTTCGAGAAAATTTTGGTCTGCGTTGACCTGTGGACAGGCAGCTGAACCGGTTTACTCGCTGCCTAGTTCTCTCAGTGCCTCCCGCAAATAACTCTGATCTATATATTTCGCCGGGCTCGACAGATGCCCTTGGCATTCCTCGATTTGCGTAGTAATACTGGCAATCAATTTTCGCATTGGTTAACGGAAAGGAGAGCGCTGTGAAGAGAATTTTCTTTGGCCTTTTCTTTTTGTTGGCGTCGAGCTCTGGCCTCTTTGCACAGACTCTTTTCTATCAAGGTAAGACGATCAAACTGGTGGTGGGCAGCCCCGCGGGATCTAACTATGATCAGTACGGCCGCCTGATTGCTCCTTATCTGGGCAAGCATATTGCCGGTAATCCCGAGGTCATCGTGCAGAATATGGGCGGCGCCGGGTCCGTGATCGCGGCCAATCATGTCTATCGTCTGGCTGCGCCCGACGGTTTGACGCTCTTGTCGATTCTCCCGGCTATTTACTTCGATCAGCTCGTGGGGCGCAAAGAGGTTCAGTTTGACTACGCCAAATTTGCTTGGATCGGGAGCACCGATCGATCGAATAATCTGCTCGTCATGCGGGCCGATACTCCCTACAAGACCATGCATGACGTGCGTGGGGCCGCTCAACTCCCCAAGTGCGCGGCCACTGGCACCGGCTCGATCGCTTACTACATGCCAAAGCTCCTGGAGGAAACCATCGGCACGAAATTCAATGTCGTGGTTGGCTATCCGGGTGGCCCCGACATGGACTTGGCCGTGGAAAGAGGTGAGGCCCAGTGCCGCGCCTTTACCCTGACTGCTTTTTTGAGCAATCGCGAGCCTTACCTCAGCTGGCGTAAAAACGGCATGGTCCGGGTCCTTGTTCAGACTGGATCGAGGCGAGACCCGAGGTTGCCCGACGTACCGACGCTTTCTGACCTCATGATCGAATACAAAACCTCAGAGTCGTCTCGACGCCTGGCCAAATTGGTCTTGGCCTCCGGCGACATGGGCCGCCCGATCATAGGACCGCCGGGTACTCCAATGGACCGGGTCAAAATTTTACGCCAGGCTTTCATGAAGGCGCTAACTGATCCTGAACTCTTAGCTCAGGCCGAGAAATTCAACCTGGAGATCGAACCAACCGGCGGCGAGGAATTGGAAGCCCTGGCCAAGGAGCTTATGACTCAACCCCCGGAGGTCATCGAGCGGATGAAAAAGCTGTTGGGAAAATGAGTCAGCGGGCTAACGCGGAGTTAGCGGCAAGGATAGCGCTATGAAGAAAATCATTTTTTGTCTTTTCTTTTTGTTGGCGGCGAGTTTTGATCTTCCCGCCCAGACGTCGTTTTTTGAAGGCAAAACCGCGCGCATCCTCGTCGGATTTTCACCTGGGGGCAGCTATGATTTGTGGGCCCGCCTGATCGCTCGTCACATGGGCAGACATATTCCCGGTAACCCCAACTTCGTCGTGCAAAACATGACCGGTGGCGGTTCCATGGTCGCGGCGAATTATGTGTACAAGGTCGCCAAGCCCGACGGTCTGACCATTGCTGTGGTCACGCCTGGGCTTTACATCGAACAGCTTGCCGGGACGCAAAGAAGTTCAGTTTGACTGGCCCAAATTTAGCTGGATTGGTTCGCCCGAGAGAACCGAGCGAATCTTTTATATTCGCGCAGACACGCCGTACAAAACGATCGAGGATATACGCAAGGCGGCAGAACCGCCCAAGTGCGGGACAACAGGGGTCGGCACCGCGAGTTATTATTGGCCCCGGTTGCTCGGCGAGATGGTTGGATTCAAGTTAAATTTTGTGTCCGGTTACCAGGGCTCGTCAGATGTCAATCTGGCCATCGAAAAGGGAGAAATGCAATGCTGGGGAGGCACGGTACAGGCCTATTTCAGCAGCGAGCCGGGCCGCACCTGGGCCAAGACGGGTTTCGTCCGCGTTCTTGCTCAAGGCGGAAAGAAGCGTCATCCGCAGCTGTCCGATACTCCAACGGTCTGGGAACTTATGGACAAGCATAGTATTGGAGACGCGACCAGGCAGCTGGTCAAAGTGCTCCTCTCTCCGGACGAGCTGGGCCGCCCCTTCTTTGGTCCACCGGGAGTTCCCGCGGACCGAGTCAAACTGATGCGCGAGGCGTTTGCGAAGATAATGAATGATCCCGACGTCATCACCGAGGCGCAGAAGAAAGGGCTCGACCCCAATTTTGTCAGCGGCGTCGGAGCTTGAAGGGCTGGTCAAAGATCTGATCGCCTTGCCGCCGGAAGTCGTCCAGCGGATGAAAAATATTCTAGAGAAGCCAGCCTGAAGCAGCGCGAGACGATCGCGTCGATCGGTTTATGGTGACCCGTTTGCGTCGATGGATCTCGCCGAAGGGAGCATTATCGATGATCAAGAAAGCTTGGGCCGCGGCTCTGTGGGCGGTTTTTTGCTGGCAGATGCCCATTGGCGTCACGGCTCAGACATTGAAGAGCGGCTACATCTCCAGGGACCTCAACTATCTTCCGTATTTCATCGCTCAGAAGAAAGGGATCTATGTCAAGGAAGGCATTCAAGTGGATCTCGTCAGTATTGGCCGGAGCGATATCCAGCTCCAGGCGCTGGTGGCGGGAGAACTTCACTTCGCCAACATCAACGCCGACAATATCATAGCGTGGAACGAGAGAACTAACGGCAATCTGAAAGTTGCCGCGGGAACCAGTAACGCCGCGCCGTATTTCTTGATGGGCGCCAAGAACATCAAGACCGTTGCGGATCTAAAGGGTCAAAAATTGGGGGTTGCCGGTTTGCAGGGCGGGGCGACATCGATTCTAGTCTCGTACCTCAAAAGCAAGGGACTCATTTTCCCGCGAGACTATTCCATGATCGTCATCGCCGGCGGTACGCCCGCGCGTTTGAGCGCGCTGGAGAGCGGCGCCATTGCGGGCGCGGTGTTGGGAATTCCATTCGGCGACATCGCCATGGACAAAGGCTTTCCGAAGTTGGGCGACACCACGGAAGTGATTTCCAACTATCAATTCAACAATGTCAACGTCAATCCGGCTTGGTCTGAGAAAAACCGCGCGTCGGTAGTGCGATTCCTCAAGGCGCACATTCAAGCGTTGCGGTGGATTCATGATTCCCCCGGCGACGCGGTGGAGTTCATGACCAAGGAATTCGGCTTGCAGCCGACCTATGCGCGACGCGGTATCGAGTATTACATTAAGAACAAGATCTATCCCGTCAATGGCGATGTGACGCTCTCGGGTCTAAAAGTGAACATCGAAGTCCAAGCCCAGGACGGCATCATCAAAGGCCCATTGCCGTCGCCGGAGAAATATCTTGACCTGAGTTATCTCAAGCAGGCGCAGAAGGAACTAGGTTTGTAGCGCAGACTCGCCGTGGTACTCGTTAGACTTTTTGCGAATGGACGGCTGGATAGCCGATCCGAACAGTCATAGAATATTCTGCAGGGTGTTTCTAGCGGCTTCTATTGGCGAAAGATTTCGCGGAATTCTTTCTGGTATTGGTTGTAGTGCTCGCCGAGCTCCGGCGGGATCGGAAAGAGCTTGAGATTCTTCGCTTGCATCTTGGTGTCTATTCCGGGCCGGGAAGGTGTGCGTCCAATGGCCAGCACGAGTTGTTGACCCTCCTTGGAAAGCAGGAAATCGATGAACAGTTTCGCGCTGTTGGCATGGGGCGCCTTGGCGGCGACGGCAAGAGGGTGCAACGATACCGTAACCGGATCAAGCGTGGTGACCCATTCTACCGGTGCGCCCATTTCCTTCATTTTTTCTATTCTGTGGGCCAACGCCACGCCCATGTGAAACTCGCCGGCTGCCATCAGTTGCGCGATCAACGTCTGACCGTTGCGCAATTGGATATCCTGTTTCGCCAGCGCCCTCATATAACGCTGCGCCCTTTCCCTGCCCCAGGCCACGGCGATGGCCGCGTACCACGAATACATTTCCTCATCCATGCTGATTTTGCTCTTCCACTTGGGGTCGAGCAGATCTTCCCAGCTTTTGGGCGCTTGATCCTTGGGCACCAGCTTGGTGTTGTAAGCGATAATATTGTAAGCGTCGAAATAGTCCACCCAATATCCCTTGGCGTCCTTAAATCCTTGCGGGTAGGCGCTAGCCTCCGGCGAAATGTAACGCTGGAGAAACCCACCATTGATCAACTGCTGCGTTTCGACCCCTCTGACGGCCACGACGTCGTAAAAAACTTTGCCGACGCGCGCCTCATTGAGGATGCGGTTGAAAATTCTGGCTGAGCCGGCGTTGTAGAACTCCGTCTTGATGAACGGATACTTTTTGTTAAAGGCATCGAAAATCCGCTTGATGTCTTCGACGCTGGTGGACGTGTACCATATGAGGGAACCTTCCTTTTTCGCGCCGTCGATAAGTTTGACGGTGTGACTGTCCTGGGCTTCGCAGTTCGCCAAGGGCCAAATTGGAATGAACAGTATCAATGCCAAGATCAAGCGCATTTAAAATCACCTCCATTGGCTACGGGGATATACGATTGGCGAAGCGCTTTCAAGTTCAAATAGCGGCCAGCCGCGCGCGTGCCTCGGTTCGCGGCTTTGGGGAACTTGAGGCTTCAAATTCCTGACGCAAACCTAGCCCACGCGTACCGTTGACCGAATCGATGCGCAATGTTATGCGCGTACCAGGTTTAGAATCTTTGGGTCGCGAACGGAAAGGATCCATCATGATCAAGGAAGGGAAATATACGATTTTGGAAACCCGGGGCGCGGTGGCCAAGATCACCATTAACCGCCCGGAGAAAAGAAATGCCTTGAGCCGGGATACCATCCGCGAAATCCTCGCCGTGTTTGAAGAGTTGCGCACGGACGATTCCATTGCCGTCGTGCTAACCACGGGCGCGGGCGGCGTTGCCTATTGCGCAGGACGGGATTTGTCCGAGTTTCCCACCGAGGGCGGCCAGAACCGTGGCACCGACCGGCGCGGCCAACCGCGCGCGTACCACGTCGCTGAAGTAATTCGCACGTTTCCGAAAGTCACGATTGCCGTGGTCAACGGCTACTGCCTCGGCGGCGGTATCACGCTCTTGCTGCCCCATGATCTTGCCATCGCCTCGGATCGGGCACAGTTCGGTCTGCCGGAGATCATGCGAGGTTTTCTCCCATACCCGATCGTCGCGACGATGTTCAAGACGTTGATCCCCACCAAATTCGCCTTCGAGATGATTCTCACGGGCAAAAACTGGGATGCGCAGCGGTCAATGCAAGCCGGTCTGATCAACCGCGTGGTGCCTCATGATCAGCTGCAAGACGAAGCATGGAAATGGGGCGAGGAGATCGGCAAGTTCGACAAAACGACGCTGAAATACTGCAAGATGGCCGCTCATGCGTCCATGGAAGCGGCCAGCGTGCCGTTGGCAGCGGAGATAGCCTGGCTGATGCAGGAAGAACACGCGCTGGTAAATCCGCGGGCGTACGCGGGAACGAAGGAGTTTCACAAATAGCGCGCTTCGCGCGCGGTTCAAAGTTCAAGGTTCAATGGGCGGAACTAAGATCTCTACTTAGAACGATTGGAACCATTGGAACGATACATGGGGAATACTTTGATGAAAATCAGGGTGCCGATGATTTGGTTGATCGTGGCCGTTTGCTACCTGGCAGATCCAGGTCATGCAGCCACCAAGTCCCTTACCTCCTCCGCGTGGCGTACAGCTCGATTTCCGGATCTGCGGTCGTGCCGTTTATCGCTCTCGACAAAGGTCTCTTCGCCAAGAACAACCTTGACGTCGAGCTGATTTACGTGGCGGGCTCGCAGGCGATGCAGTCTCTCCTCAGCGGCACAACGCCCATCGGCATCCAGGGCATCGAGCCGGTTTTTCGAGTAAACACGCAGGGCGGGGACACGGTTATGATTTTGAGTTTGGTGACCAAGCCGCCGTTTTCGATCATTGCGCGCCCTGAAATCAAAGATTACCGGGAACTGAAAGGCAAGCCCATGGGCGTTAGCCGTTACGGCTCGTCCACTGACTTGCTCTTGCGCCTCGTTTTGGACAAGTGGGGCTTCAAGCCGGAGACGGACGTGCCCATTTTACAGATGGGAGGGGTGCCGCCGATCTTGGCGGGATTGCAATCGAAAAGGATTTTTGCCGGACCACTGTCGTTGCCCACTCTGGCAAGAGCGAGACAAGAAGGTTACCGCGAACTGGCGGACGTGGCCGAATTGGTGCCGGAGTACCAGGTGGCCGGGGTTGTTACACGACGCGCATTCATCAAGCAAAATGCGGAAGTCGTTCGGGGTTTCGTCAGAGCGATCGCAGAGGCGATCTGGGTTTTCAAGAACGATACCGCGTCCGTGAAGCAGGTCATGAAAGAACGGCTAAAGATCGATGACGTGGCGGTGGTCGAAGAGACGCAGAAAAGTTATCCGCGCTACATGCCGAATATCCCGTACCCGAGTCGAGCGGGCATCGCCGTGATCAAAGCATTTATGGAGAAAAGCGACCCGGCGCTTCGCCAACTGTCCGTCGATGATCAGATAGACATGCAGTTTGTGCGAGAGCTCGAGCAGAGTGGGTTTTTTAGCAGTCCGTATCGCGCCAGGTGAACCTAATTCCCCGCCGGGGCGAACAATTCACTGAGCTGGGGACGGTAGGGGACATAGCCCTGCTCGTAAGCGTATTGCACGAACTTTTCCAGCACGAGCCGATTACCGGCTGTCAGCCCGTGCTCCCAGGGATTTTCTCCGAATAGATCTTCTTCTTCTTCGATGATCAAAACGGCGCTTGGAAAAGCCGAGCGTTTGGCATAGTCGTAGGACTTGCGGCAAAGCTCTTCCGCTTCGTTGAAAGCGTTCAAGAGGCTTGAGACCAGCCAAGGATGTTCGTCGAAGAGCGATTGACGCATGACCAATGCGTGCGTGATTGGAAAAATTTTGGTCTTGCGGAAATACTCGTTGACGGTGGTGCGTGGATCGTTGAAGACACGGCGAATACGCGGATCCTTCGCTCTAAACGACGGCACGATGTTGGGCGGGATCAGCGCATCGATCTCGCCGCGCAACAGCAGCGCTTCGGTGGGCTCGTTACATACCGTGATTCTAATGCCAGCGGGGGGTTGAAATCCCGCCCCCTCGGGCGCCGATGTGAACCACTCGCATTCTTCCGGTCCCACTCCGTAGTTCTCCTGAAGAATTCCTCTGGCCCATAAGCCCACGGTCAGGCGATACTCATCCATTCCGATCCTTTTGCCTTTAAGATCCTCGGGGCGCTCGATTCCCGATGCAGAGGAGCAGAAAATATATGGATGGATTTGCATGCGCAGTGGAAAAATCGGCAGCGCGATCACCGGCTCTCTGCGGCAGCGCGCCATCATGTACCACGACATCGACATCTCGGCGATGTCGTACTCTTCATAAACCGGACGTAGGCAGGCTTCCCCGGTCGCCGCACGCCGGGGGTTGAGCTTGATGCCTTTTGCAGTGACTTCACCGTTCAGAAGCGGCCGCGTGCGGTGATAGTCGGCCAGCAACAGAGTCAGTTCTAACGGATTTGCCATGAATGATACCTCCAGCCTAATCAGTCGGTGTCGATTTCGCAAATTTTCGGGAATGAGGTTTCAGGTGTCAGGTTTCAGTTCTCGGTTCCGAGCTCTTTCCCTGACACCCGAAACCTTCAACCCTCCTTTTACCGGCTCTGGCCGCTGGCCTTCACTAAAAATTGCCGGGTGAAAAATTTCTCCGCGCCGCCCAGTTTCTTGGCCTCAGCTTCGATCCGCGTGGCGGCGATGAGCGATTCGATATCTTCCCTGGTGATTGAAATTGAATAAAGATCGGCGAACTGGTTGATCACTTGCCGCACCGTTGGCGGATCGCCAAAGGTCTTCTTTTTGATGACGCTCTCGGCCACTTTGTCGCGGTTCTTCTTGAGAAAATCCAGTCCCCGGTTGATCGCGCGCAATATCGCGACTACGCCTTCGGGATCGGTTTCTATTTTCTGTTTGCCCGACGCAATCACGACGAAAGGAAATCCGGGCATGACGCTGCCAAGGTCGAAGAGAGTCGGGAAACCTTTCTTTTCAAGCTCCAACCTTTCCAAAAATGAAAATGGCGAGGCCTGAATCTTTCCGGTTTCCAAAGCTTGCGCGCGCGCCGGGCTGTTGCCGACGCCGTAAAGAATCTTATAATCCCGGTCGCGCACCAAGCCTTTCTTGGCCAGACCTTCCACCGCGGCGAATTCGGCTACGCCGCCGGGACCGGTGACCCCGACGATTTTGCCTTTGAGATCGTTGACGCTGGTCATCCCTTTGGCGCCGATCAGCGTGTAGTCCATGTAAG
The DNA here is from genome assembly GCA_963840855.1 of uncultured delta proteobacterium. Classification (GTDB taxonomy): domain Bacteria; phylum Desulfobacterota; class Binatia; order UBA9968; family UBA9968; genus DATACQ01. Next base: position 239,373 of record CAWJBB010000027.1, on the reverse strand, counting down.
GTTGAATTCCGCTGATGATGGTCATCGGCGCGTTTTGCGCGATGGCACGAACCGCCGCTACTCCAGCCACCAGAGTAAAATCGACGCCGCCGCCGACCAGCGCGGCCATGGCCGTAGGTCCCCCTCGGATGAGCACTGTCTTTACTTCCAAACCTTCGGCGGCAAAGAAGCCAAAGTCGTGGGCTACTACGAGCGGCAATGTCCCGCTCAAGGTCGGAGTATTGGAAGCGAAGTTAACGGACTTGGCCGCGGCGAGCTCCGTGCGGCTGCCATATGTAATTAATACGAAAACAAACAGTAGGGCAAACTTTAGCGGTGGTCTCAACACTCCAGCACTCCAATCTTCTCTCACAGCTCCCATGTGCTTTCAGCGAACAGCTCTTCGATATTAGGCTTCTTCGTGATCAGTCCCTGCTCGTGGGAAAAGTCGATGAGAGTTTCGAGCATTTTCCGATTGGCTTTGATGCCGTACGGGAAAGGATCGCTGCCAAACATTTCCTGAGTCTTGGTCAAATATTCTTTGCCGAAGAAGAGTCCCGACGGAATGCTATCGACTAACTTGGCGTTGAAGAGCTCTTTGGCTTTGACAAAGGCGCTATACAAGTTGAAAGCGACCCAAGGATGTTTTCGATAGATATCCCCGCGAATCGTGTAGGCATGGTTCACCGGTAAAAAACTCCACTTGTCGAAGAAGCGTTTACCCTCGGCCATACGGTCGGAAAACAGCAGCTTCACTTTGCTCCAGTCGCCGTCTGAGCCGGTAATGCGGTGCGAGCGGCCGAGTTGGTTTGGGGAATTGTTCCACGGACTGTTGATCGCCGCGATGTCCAGTTCATTGTTCACCAGCATCGATGCCAGGCTCTTGTCCGGCGGCACGCGCTGGAACGAAATACCTTCTGGTGGGGTGAAGCCGGTCACACCGCCATGGCTCAGCTCCTCGGTGCGCTCCATGAACCAATGGACTTTATGCTGCGACACGCCGAAGTCGTGCTCGAGGATGCCGCGCTGCCAGAGCGCCGCGGTTTGCTGATATTCGCTGACGCCGATGCGTTTGCCAACGATGTCTTCAGGTTTTTTGATTCCAGAGTCGGTGTGATAGGAAAGCTCGGTGTGAAACAGCCGCCGGCTGGGAAAAACCGGCAGCGCGATCATGTCGAGGCCACGCTCGCGGGCAATCAGATAAGACGACATCGACATCTCGCCGACCGGAAACTCCTGATTTTTGAGCTGGCGTAAGAAAGTCTCCGATGGGTGCGAATAAGTGGGCACGATCTCAATCGCCTCGGCTTGGACGATGCCTTTCATCAGCGGTTCGACCCGTTCGTTGAATGCGGAAATGAAACTCAGTTTAAGCTTGGGCATATTTTTCTCCCAGGGTCTGAGCAGCCTGGCCTATATCGATTATCGGAGCTTGAAGATCTCATTATAGAGTTTCACCAGTCCTTCGAAGTCTTTGTAGTCTTCAGGATTCTCCACCACCCTTTTGTAACCTCTAAAAAGCCGGGGCGGATTGGGTTCCACGTCCTTGCGCACCGGGATGCGCTGCATGCCGCGCATCATCTCCTGGCCTTCCTTGGACAGGCTGAAGTCGTAGTAAAGCCGCGCGGCGTTGGGGTTGGGCGCCTTGGCGGCGAGCATGATCGGAAAGGCGCTCACCACTGCGGGCTCCAGCGGCAACCAGTCGATGGGCGCGCCTCTGGCGACCATGCGCTCGAGCGTCTGGTTGTATGCGACCGTCAATGGATACTCGCCGGCCGCCGCGAGGGCGACCCGTTCAGTGTTTCCGCGCTTCATGGATGGGTTGTTGGCGGCAATTCTCCTGAAATAAGCGATGGCCTTCTCCCGGCCCCAGGCGCGCATGAGCCCTTGCAGCATGCCATAGGCCTCGTTATCGAAGGATAACTGGTCGCCCCTCCACTTCGGCTCGACCAGCGCCTCGTAGGTTTTGGGGACGTCCTCGCGCCTGACCAATTTGGTATGCCACCCTAAGACGTACGTGACCACATAGTAAGCCGTCCAGTATCCTTCTCTGTCGACCAGATCGTCATCGATCGCCTTGGTCTCCGGCGAGCGATAAGAGGCTAACAATTTTCGCTCCATCAGCGGCATATACATTTCGGCGCGGCCGGCAACCACGTCCCAGGCATGGAGGCCGCCGCGTGCTTCGGTAATAATCTTGTTGAGCAGGGGACCGCCGCCCGTGCGAAAGAGCGTCGGCCTGATGAACGGATACTTTTTCTGAAAGCGGTCGACAACTTCTTTGCTCTGGTCCAGGGTCATCGTCGTGTAGAAAACCATCTGGCCTTCTTTTTTTGCGCCCTCGATCACCTTTGGGTCCGGGCTTTGCGCGCCCGCATAATGATTAACGGTGAAGATAAAAAGACTCAGGGTACCTGTCAGAAAAACGCTGCGTTTTAGTGTCATACTTTCTGCCTTTCCGATCTCGAAGAGACGATTTGGAAGTCACAGTTCGAGGGTGCTTTCCGCGAACAATTCCGGAACGGTCATTTTTCTTGGCGTGAGCCCTTGCTCGTGAGAATAACCGATGATGGTGTCGAGCATTGCTCGATTGGCCTTGACGCCGTAGGGGAATGGGTCATCCCCGATCATGCCGCGGGTCATTGCGGCATACTCGGAACCGAAGAAAAGCGCGCTTGGTATACGCTCGAGCATTTTCTCGCGGGCAAGGACTTTGGCATTGACAAAGCCAGCGTAGAGAGTGACAGCAAGCCAGGGATATTTTTTATGGATGTCGCCGCGGATGATGTAGGTGTGGTTGACGGGTAGAAACCCGTGCTTCTTATGAAAGCGGCTGCCTTCGGCCATGCGATCCGGGAACAACGCTTTGATCTTGCTCCGGTCTCCTTTACCGCGATGCGGCTGGAACGATCCAGGGCATTGGCCTGGAGCACCCAGGGGCTCGCGATATGCGCGACGTCCAACTCGTTTTCCAGAAGCGTCGACGCGAGGCTCTTGTTCTGCGCGATGCGGTTGAATGAAATTCCCGCCGGCGGCTTGAAACCGGTGGCGCCGCCGTGGCTCATCTCTTCGCTTCGTTCCATGTACCAGTGAATCTTGTACTGGGAGACGCCGAAATCATGCTCGAGTATTCCTCGTATCCAGAGCGCCGCCGTCTGTTGATACTCGGCCACGCCCAATCGTTTGCCGGCCAGGTCTTCGGGTTTCGTGATGCCGGAATCAACGTGATACGAAAGCTCGGTTTGAAACAAGCGCCGGCTTGGAAAAACCGGCAGCGCGATCATGTCGGCGCCCTGGGAGCGGGCGATCAGGTACGATGACATGGACATCTCGGCCACTTCGAACTCGCCGAACTTGAGTTGGCGCCAGAAAGTCTCCGCGGGATGGGAGTAGGTGGGAATCAATTCGACTCCCTCCGCCTCGACGGCTCCGTTCATTAACGGCTCGACCCGCTCGTTGAACGCGGAAATGAAGCCTAAGGTCAGTTTCGCCATTGCCTCTTTTTCTGCTCTATGTCTTGTGTGTCATCCTGAACGAAGTGAAGGATCTAAAGAAATTAGATTCTTCGTCGCGATCGCTCCTCAGAATGACATGCCGAGTCAACTAATTCTCACAAACGCGGCTCTAGAAACCGTCGATGGACCAAATATCATAGAGCAACTCCATGCGCCGGAAGGTGTGCTTGCGCGTCTGTTCCTGTAGATGCGGAGAGTGAAGATAGCGCACCGCGATTTCTTCCGCGAGGCTGCTGTGATCTTCATCCGCTTCCGAATGGACGGTGAAGAAACGGACGTCGTCGGGCTTCATCTGGTAGTTTTTGATCAAGCCGTTGCCGATCGCCGCCGCAGCCGGACCGAAGGTTCCTTCGGCGCCGATCTGAATCGACATGACGACGAACCAGGGCAGGGTGTGAATGATCAGCTCGACGTAATAGAGATGAGCCGCGGTGGACGGGCGTAGCTCGGCGTTTTCGAGTTGATTTTTCGATAGGCCGATGGATTCGGCGAAACGGATCGCCAGCTCGTTGTGGCCGGCGCTGCCGGTGTCCAGGCCGCGGGTTTCTTCCTCGACGACGCCCCATAGTTTCTGGGCGATCTCGGGATCGTTACAGGCCAAGTAGCGCAGCATGGCGATGCGCGGCACGGCGGCGCGAAACTGATAGTCCTGAATCGCCCAGGCGCGGATCTGCTCCATGGTCGCGGTGCCATTGCACACCGCCTTCAAGAACGGATGTTTGATGCGGATCTTCGGAAACGCCTGGATATCTTTTTTGAGCTGGGTGACGAATTCTGCGGACGTGGCCATGTTACTTTCCTCCTGGGCAAAAATAAACCTACGGTATTAAATTGAATAGTGGAATATTGGAATGCTGGAGTACTGCAATATTGGAAAACTGGAATGCTGCGCTTTCCGTAGATCCAACATTCCATCCTATTTCTTTGCGTTCAGCCGGCTGACGAAATACTCCCAACCGCGCATTGGGAAACGCTGGTCGGCGTTGTAGACTTCGAGCTCCTCGGCGGTCAGGTACCTCGGTTCGCCGTGCAGCATGGCCAAATGATTCCATTCGCCGAGCATGGCGAGCCGCGTCGTGCGCTCGATGACCTGCTCGACGCTTTCGCCGACTACCGCGTCGCCATGGGCGCGCATCAAAACCGCCGGTCCGTTGCCAAGGGCGGCCGCCAACTCGTTGCCGCGCTCCACCGTGCGCACCAGGCCGATTCCTTGGTATACCGGCGGGCCGTCGGCGGAAAGAAATTTGCCATAGTGGTGCATGGGCTTGAGCTTGATCGGCAACACGCTGAAGATTGTGCTCCACTTCGAGTGCGTGTGCGCGACGCTGACGATTTCCGGGCGCGCTTTCAAAATGCACGAATGGATCGGCCATTCGTTGGGCGGCGTCTTGGCGCCGTCGAGGTAATTGCCGTCGAGATCCTGCATGATCAGCCGGTCGCGGGTGACGCAGCCGGGACTGACATTGGCGATGGTGATGAACGCGTCCGCGCCGGGCACGCGCACGCTGATATGCCCGTAACCGTCGGTGACGCCTTCGTGATCGAGAATATGGCAGGCGGTCATCAATTTTTCCGTCAGCTCTGTCAATTCCGACGAGTTGATTTTAGGCACATCTTTTTGACTGGCAGCCATGAAAACTCCTTACTATTCCGGATATGAATCGTCCGTGTTGGAATTTATTCGTCGCTCGTTAGGCTGTCAAGGCAATGCCGAACCACAGGTGCGCGGGAGCGCCACCAGTTTTCCGAAGTTGACGCGCATCCAATCCGACACGCAGGAAACCGGTCGACGGAGGAGTTTTATAATCGTTGACAAGCCCCTGGAAAGGCATGACAATCCTGGCCAGCAATTTAGTTTGACAAGGCGCAGTAGCCATTGTTTGCGATTGACCGGAGCAATGATACCTACCGAACTCTATTCTTCCACGCTGACCCGCCATCCTGAAACTCATTGTTATCATGCCGAACTCGTCATCGAGGTACGTGTGTGTTGGACAGAGCCACGATCACTTTCTCTCACTTACCTTCTTAAAGGAGACAACGCCCGCATCAGGGTTCCACCGCCGCGGACACCCCGCTGGGCGGATCGGCTCTGGGAACATTCATGCTTCGAAGCTTTCGTCGGTGAGTTGGGCAAGCCGGAGTACTATGAATTCAATTTCTCTCCCTCGCGCGAATGGGCGGCATACCGCTTCCGTGATTATCGCGACGGCGGGCCGATCGATGACGACGGACTCGAACCGAAGATCGCTGTGCGCCGGGAAGCCGAGACATTGGAGATCGACGCGGTTATGCGCTTGGATCGGCTACTTACGATAGCGCAGGGAGCGAGTTTACGGATTGGGCTTTCGGCGGTCATTGAAGACACCGACGGCCGGCTTTCCTACTGGGCGCTTAAGCATCCGGCGGGCAAACCCGACTTCCATCATCCAAATAGTTTCATTCTAGAGATTCAGCCGCCGCTGGCTGGCGTCGAGTCTATCGCTTATACTAGCAAACCATGAAGTTCGGCATCGATCGCCTCCTCGAGAACCCCAAACTACGAAAGCCGTTGGCGGGAAAACGCGTCGCGCTGCTCGCGCACCCCGCGTCGGTGACGCGCGGCCTGACCCACGCGCTTGATGCGCTGGCAACGCTTAGAGATATCAAACTAACCGCCGCCTTCGGCCCGCAGCATGGGCTGCGCGGCGATAAACAAGACAACATGATTGAGTCGCCGGACTTCCACGACTCGACGCACGGGATGCCCGTTTTTAGTCTTTACGGCGAAGTGCGCCGGCCGACGCCGCAGATGATGGACACCTTCGATGTCCTGCTCGTCGATCTGCAGGATTTGGGTTGCCGGATATACACGTTCATCACGACACTGCGTTACGTTCTCGAAGCGGCGGCACAGCACCGCAAAGCGGTGTGGGTGCTCGACCGTCCCAATCCCGTGGGGCGGCCAGTGGAAGGACTAAGGCTTCGTCCGGGATGGGAGAGCTTTGTCGGAGCGGGACCATTGCCGATGCGTCACGGTCTGACATTAGGTGAGCTGGCGAATTGGTTCGTGAAAACGCTTCGTCTCGATGTCGAATTTAATGTCGTGACCATGGAGGGTTGGGAGCCGGCGCGCGCGCCGGGCTATGGCTGGCCGCTCGACGAACGCACATGGGTCAATCCCAGTCCCAACGCGCCCAATCTATGGATGGCGCGCTGCTACGCCGGGACGGTGATGCTGGAGGGTACGACGCTGTCCGAAGGGCGAGGGACCACGCGGCCGTTAGAGCTGTTCGGCGCGCCCGAGCTCGAACCTCGGGCGCTGCTCGCCAAAATGGAATCCCTCGCGCCCGAGTGGCTGCGCGGCTGCCGCCTGCGCGAATGCTGGTTCGAGCCGACGTTTCACAAACACGCGGGCAAGCTCTGCGCGGGCATGCAGATACATGTTGACGATGCGAGTTACAACCACGAGAGTTTCAAGCCGTGGCGCCTGATGGCGCTCGCATTCAAGTCATTGCGAGCACTGCGACCCGACTACGATCTGTGGCGTGACTTTCCTTATGAGTATGAAAACGATCGCCTCACCATTGATCTCATCAACGGCAGCGAACTGTTGCGCCAATGGGTCGATGATAGCGAGGCCGCGCCCGCCGATCTCGACGCCATGGCGATGACCGATGAAGCGGCTTGGCTCGATGAGCGCAATTCGTGCCTGTTGTATCGGTGAAAAAGATCGGTGAGATACTCAAGGGTCTCTCGCAGATGCGCAGCACCCTTTCTTGACAAGATGTAACGCCCCGTATAACAAAATCACAGTCCACTGCCGCGCCGCGTAAAAGCGGACGGTCGCAAGAATCCGCAGTCACGAAGAAAGGGGAATTGTAGGATGGCTGATCACGAGAGCAACGAAAAATGGTTCGAGGGGAAAAGCTCGCTGTTCAAATCGCGCGCCGAGCGCGTCAAGGCCGACATGGCGCGGCGCAAGGCGGGTCGTAAAGCGATCAAGGGCGAGGACGTCAAAGTCGAATGGGAGGCTCAGAACGGGGTGTGGATGGGGCCGCTGGTGTCACAGGAACTCGGCTTCGAAAATCGCATCATCGAAGTCGACTGTCACATCTATCCGCCGCACTCCCATTCGGTCACGCACAAACACAACGAGGCGATCATCATCGTGTTACGCGGCCAGGGTTACAGTATCCTTGATGACGAGCGTATCGATTGGAAACCTGGAGATACGCTTTACATCGGCCAGGGCGTTTGGCACCAGCACCATATCACGAGCGATGAGCCGGCGATGGTCTTTGCCATCAAGCCGCTGCCGATTCAAGAATACATGGGGGAGCTCAATATCATCTACAAAGGCGACCAGCCAAAGATCAACCCTGACTTCAAGGCGGGAACGTTTCTCGAAGAGTTCGCCAAGATCGGCAAGAAATAAATACGAATTTAACCACAGAGAGCCTAGCCCGGCTACGCCCCAACCGAAACTAGGAATATCTCGCGCAAAGACGCAAAGGACGCAAAGTGTCGGAGAAAAATAGTGAAATCGTTCTTTAGATCAATCGAATTGTTTACCCTTCCGTACTTGGCCGTGCTCATGCGTCCTCTGGCGTCGAGTTCAATCTCCTCGCATTCGAGTTTCTGACGACCGGAAAATTTAAGCGTGACTAGGCAAGTCCCCGGTGACTGCGGGCGCAATGTTGTCACATGCGGAGAGAGCATCACAGTTACTCGGCTTCACATGTATTGGGGAGCGCCGTTCAGCGCCAGGGCGAGAATGCGTTGAATCAAGCGCGGGTAGGTAACATTCGCCTTCATCGCCGACTGGGCAAACTCGTCGTCGCGGTCGAGATTGGGATTGGGGTTCGCTTCCAGGATTACGATTTCACCACTCGATGTCACACGCAGGTCGATACGGCCGTAACCGCGCATGCGCAGGGCGCGATAGGCCGCTTTGGACATTGTAGTTATCTGCTGCGTCATGCCCTCGGGCAGCGGCTCGACGAAAATGTTTTTTATGCCCCAGCGTTTGCGGTAGGCTTTGTCCCATTTAGCTTTGTACGTCGAAAATTTCGGCTGGCCCTCGGGCACTTCGGTGAATATGACTTCTCTGAAGGGAAAAACCCGCAGGCGGTCGTTGCCCAGAATGCTCACATACAGTTCGCGGCCGTCTATATATTCTTCGGCCAACGCCTCTTGATTTAAACTTTCATGGATGAAGCGCACCCGCTCCTCGAAGGCCTCGTCGTTTTCCACGAAAGAGTCCAATGAAATCCCCACAGAGCCTTCTTCTTTGAGGGGTTTGATGAAGAGCGGGAACTTGAGCTGTCTCGGCCGCTTGATCGACGAGCCCGGCGGAAAGATCGCAAAGTTCGGCACGCGAATCTTGTGATAAGTGAGAAGCTCTTTGGCCATACCTTTGTTTTTGCAAAGCGTGAGCCCGGTGGGGCTTGACCCGGTGTGCGGCACGCCCATCATTTCCAACAGCCCCGCAACGTTTCGGTCGTAGGCCGATACTTCGTTGAAGTGCTCGGTGAGATTGAAGACGACATCCGGCGGGTTCGTCTTGATTTCATTGATGATCATGGAAGGCTCGTCCCAGATGCCGAGGGTGCGCACTTCATGGCCGAGCTTCTTGAGCGCCCCAATCACGTGGGCTTCGGCGGCCCAGTCGTCGGTTTTCAGTTCCGCGCTGAAGTCCTGGTCCGCCGGCGGCGTGCCGGCCGTGTCGAACAGCACGAGAACTTTGTAGCGTTTGCGCGGGCGCGTCATTGTCAGTCTGCCTTGAATCTCCCCGTCAAACGATAGTGCGACGCGAGGGTCGCCAGATAGGCGCTGATCTCGATCCCCGCGGATTGCGCCTTGAGCCGGAGGTCCAGTTCCGCGCACCGCTCCGTCAGCTCGCGCAGAACCCGGGCGAGAGTGAATTTGGGCTCGCCCGTCCATGTGGAAACGGCATTCAAGATCATCTTGCTCGAGCGTTTGATAAACGCCGCGGCGCGCTCGTTGTCGGGGGCATGGGCGGGTTCGGCGAAACAGCTTTTTAAGATCCGCGTCGAAAAAGTCCGGAAAGTCTTGAGCGTAAGCGCGCCGCCGCCGCTTGTAGTACGCCGACAGGCGGGAACGAAGCCGCGATGCCTCGCCCATCTTCGATTTCGAGAATTTCAGAGGCGGCGTGCCGCCCAGTTTATCCATAAACTCATCCACGTATTGGAGTTTCTCGAGCGCCTTCCAGCCACGGTATTGATTCCGCCAATCCAATCCCGGGGTGAGCCAAATGGCTACGGTCTCGGCGAAATCTTCTTCGGGATGGCTTTGCGCGTACCAGCCGTCGAGGTGGCGCACGAAGCGCTTGCTATAGGGACGGGCGCGGTAGCTCTCGGAATACTCTAGCGACGGCGAGCCAAAAAGCTTGCGCCACTTTTTGTCTTTCTCCAGAAGATATGTATGATTGAGCACGTGACCCATTTCGTGGCGCAACAGGCGCAGACACCAGGACTCCGTGCCGCCTTCCACTTCCATCATCATTTTTTCTTCGAGTTTCTTGAGCCGCGGGTGGGCAAGATAGAAAGGAATCGCGATAGTGGCGCAGCCCTCCGGGCAAAACCATTCTTCGCCGAGATAGCAAAGGGGTTTGACGGAAATGCCTTTGGCCGCCAGTTCCCCGTAGAAGGTTTCGATCCTGGATTCCAACTCGGTGCCCGGAATCTTTAGCTTTAAATCGCAGATGCGCAGGCGAAGAATCTCGTCGTCGCTCATCCCGGCAAGCTCTGGCCCGGGCGAGATTGTCGCCGCGGGGTCTCTTCTATCGAGGGCGTCCACTCCGGCTATTTTAACAGACGGCACAAAAACGGGCCAGTGGATTGTAACCGTCGATCCGCTAAATGATTGATTTGTAAGGTCTGATTCGCGTTCGTGGTGAGCCAGCCCGCCTGAGCGACGCCGAAGGGAACCATGAACGGGGTTTTCACACAGTCTGAAGACGCAGATGGGTTTTTTAGCGGCCTGTTACATCGTCAACATGACTTTGCCAAAGTGCTCGCGGCCTTCGAGGTAACGCTGCGCGGCGCGGGTTTCGGCATAAAGGAAAGCTCTTATCAATGCACACGTCGAATTTCTTTTCTTGGACCAGCTTCAAGATCGTGTCCAGCTGATTGAAATCCTCAGGTTTCGCTTTCAAATAATTGGTGATCGAAAATCGCGTCGCTTTTCGTCCTTCCGTTAGCGCTGGCGGTGGATCGGGGATCGGTCCGAAGGCTCCGCCGATGGAAAACAGTCGGCCGCCCGGGGCCAAGACCTGAACGCTTTTCTGATAAACCTCGCCGCCAATCATCTCTAAGACCACATCAACACCGCGATTATCTGTGGCGCGCATCACTTCGGGCACGAAATCGTTTTCGGAAACGTCGATGGTTACCTCCGCGCCCAGTTTACGGAGGCGTCGACACTTCTCTTCACTGCCGGAAGTTGTAATGACTTTCGCGCCGATATGCTTGGCGATCTGGATTGCCGCGACGCCTACGCCGCTGCTGCCGCCTTGAACGAGCAACCACTCACCGGCTTTGAGATTGCCATCCGTCAGTAAACCAAACCATGCGGTCAGAGAAGTCGTTGGCAGCGCGGCAGCTTGGGCCGAGGTGACAGCGTCGGGGACTGGGCGGATTTCGGTTGTTTTTGCGACGGCGTATTCGGCGTAACCGCCTAGGCTCGGATAGGCAACGACCCGCTGGCCGGTTTTGAATTCGCTCACGTTTGCGCCGAGCTTGACGACCGTGCCGGCAAATTCCCGCCCGGGAATCACAGGCAGCGCATCCGGCGAGATGCGGTAGGTACCTTTACGGAGGCCGATGTCGGCGCGGTTGAGCGATGCGGCTTCGACTTTGATCAGGACCTCTCCGGCTTTGGGCTCAGGCACCGGGACGTCTTCGTATTGCAGCACATCGTCCGACGGTCCGAATTTGTAAATGCGAATGGCTTTCATGCGTTGCCGTCCTCTATTTGTCGCTCAGAACTTGCCGGTCAATTTTTTGTCGGAGATCATTCAGAAGCTCACCCGTGCTCATTTTCCGCCTCGAAGATTCCTTTCTAGCCCATCGCAACAGCCGCCACATGGTCAAGAGTCCCATTCCATGACTGCTGATGGTCAGTGTCGTTCCGCACCGGCAGTTTGCGTACGATAGGGTGCCCAAGGGATCGAGCGGTTGCCAATCCCCTTTTTCAGCGTCGTAACTCACCGGTTGGCCGAGGTGTGTGGTGTATTCCAGATAATCTTTCAGTGTTAAAAACCGGTGTTCACACATGGAACAATTCATAGGGAATTGGCGTTCGATGTGGTCGCGAACTATTTTGATAACCTCAGAATCGGTCAAGAATAGGCTCATTTTTTGGGCCTGCAATACAGCTGCTGGATGCCTCGCTCGATTGATGCAAGTTCCTCATTGCATAACCGGTGGCATCGTACAAGGGATTGCAGCGCTTAACAATGAAATACTGGCAGCTCTCAAGTTGACCGAGCTAGTTGCCGGGTAGTACAAACATTCGAGTTCGAACCTTGCGCGGTCTTTGAACAACATCGGAGGACGCTATGCGGATACTGATTACGGGTGCGGGTCTCATTGGCACCCACACGGCGCGCGAATTGGCCGAGCGCGGCGATGAAGTGACTTTTTTCGACGTCGCGCCGAGGCCGGATTATATCCGGCATGTGACGGGAAGGGATTTGCCCGTGATTCGCGGCGACATCCGCGATCTCGCGGCGCTGGTGGACGCATTGCAGCAAGTCCGTCCCGAATGTGTGATACACCTGGCGGCTTCTGTGGGCGAGGCAAACATCCATAATGTTTATACCGGCTTCCAGGTAAATTTGGTCGCCACCATCAACGTCGCGGAGGCGGTGCGCCTCGCCGGTGTGCGCAAGTTAGTCCATGCCAGCACGCAGGCGGTGTATGCGGGTGAAGATCCGAAGGAATTGCTCCGTGAAGATTCGCCCATCGATTGCCGGGAGCGCGTCTACAATGCTTCGAAAATTGGCTGCGAGCATGTGCTCAGAACGTACGCTGCGAAACAAAAATTTGAGCTGGCGTTGCTGCGCTTCGCCGGAGTGTACGGTTACCACTCCGTTGCCGGCGGCCCGGGCGTCGCAGTGCAACAGGCGGTGTGGGATGCGATGGCGGGCAAGCCCGTACTGTTAAATGTCTACGAGACGGTAGATTTTATCTATGTCAAGGATCTTGCCAACGGGATCGCGTTGGCCGTGCATACTTCACCTCTGCGCGCATCAAGTCTACAATCTCGGCAGCGGCACGCTCACGACGGTGGAAGATGTCGAAAATGCGCTCAGAAATATTTTCCCGGAAATTAACATGAGCCGCGGCAATTTGACTCCCGCGCGGCCGCGGATGGATATCACGCGGGCGCGCGCGGAGTTGGGTTTCAATCCGGAGTATAAGTTAGAAGCCGGACTGCGCGATTATGTCGCGGAATCGCGGAGTTGAAGCAGTCGATAGATTTACGCAAAGAGTGCATATAATGCTGAGCGCAACCGGTTCAGGAGTTCAAGCCGTTCAAATCGTTCAAGCCGTCCGGGCGCAATGGGTTGCGTTGAACAACTTGAACGTATTGAACGATTTGAACGTTTGGAACATACCGGAGCGTAAGGCGTGATCTTCGTTGGTGAAGAGGTACTTGCTTATGAATGACCTGGGACTCGAGACAAAGTGGTGGTCATTACTGGCGGGGGTGGAGCCCTGGGAAGCGCGTTCGCGCGGGGATTTGCCGATCAAGGGGCGGCACTCGCGATACTCGACGTTAGTCTCGACAAGGCGAAAGCCGCCGCAGCTAGCTTTCCGGCCGAAAAGGTCAAAGCCATTGCAGTTGCCGCGGACGTATCTAAAGACGAGCAGGTGGCTGCGGCCATCGGTGACGTTGTCAAGCGACTGGGCACGGTCGACATCCTCGTCAATGCGGCTGGAGTGCAAATCTATCCGCCCAAAAGCATCGTTGATCTCGAACCTGGCGAGTGGGATCTCGTCGTCGATATTTGCTTGAAAGGGATCTATATCTGCGCGCGTCATGTGGTGCCGATATTGAAAGCCAAGGGCGGCGGAAAAATCGTCAATATCGCGTCCATCGCCGGTCATCGAGGCGCGCCGGGCGGCTCGGCCTACAGCGCGGCTAAGGGCGGAGTCATCATGCTCACAAGGCAGATGGCCGTGGAGTTGGCGCCGTTCAAAATCAACGTGAATTCGGTAAGACCTGGATTTACGCCGACCCGGCTCACGACGATCTACGAATATCAGGAAGGCGCACGCGACGAGAGGGATTACGGCGGCGCCGCGTCGGGAAGCAATTTCACCGCGGCCCCGCTCGGCAGCAGGGGAGAGCTCGACGATTACGTTGGCCCCGTTCTGTTTCTGTCTTCTCAATGGGCCAATTTCATCACCGGCGTCGATCTGCCCGTAGAGGGTGGACGCATGGCTGCGAGATGATATAAACGTCTTTACAAAATCGGGCGCTGGCGGCGCCGATGTAAATAATAAAGATTTGAGCCTATTTCCTCAGGCTCGATTTCTTCAGGTCCCGGAGTTGTCCACGGCGAGTCACGCCGTGAGGCGAGCGAAGGAAAGGCTGAATGAGGATTCGGGCTTTCGTCGTCAAGCGGACCAGGCTTTGAAAAGGATTAATTCGTCCATGCATGCCTGATCCTATTTCCCACTCTGATCGGCACCCCAGCGCACCGCCACATGGAGGCTAAAGCCGTGCGCGTTGGCGCACAGATTCCTGATTGCCTAAAGCACAGGCGAAGGAGTTTTCTTATATGGGTGGGGCGATAGGTCTTCGGCTTCCAGCATCGTATAGCCTAGGGTTTGCGCTGGCCGATAGTCCCCTTTGACTGAATCGAAGATGGCGGGAAGGTTATTCCAAGGATCTGGATCGGTGTAGAAGCGCTGCAAAAAAAGCATGTCGGTCACTAAACTCTGCATCCAATCGACGTTGGTTGTGTAGCCGATAACCGCGCGGCAGCCGGAAGCGGCCAAAAAATCCCGCGCAAATTTTTCTCCCTCCGGGCCACATAATACGTTGCAGGCTGCGAAGTAGATCAGATTACTATAGCCGCACTTACCGTAGCCGCGAAAAGCTTCCAGCAATGTCTCCGCGCCGATGCGGTCCAAGACGGATTTGACCGCTCCGGGCTCGCCGTGGAACGCGAGGTAGTAGATCGGCGTATCCCAGGATTCGGGTAGTTTCCAGAGCAGACCGTCAGGATGTCGCGTGTAGTAAGCAAGGCCACGCTCCGACTCGACGAAGCGGTGCGCAAGCTGAAGTCGCGGACGAATCAAGGTGGCAAGTGATTCGAAAAAGCCTTTGACCGAGATGGCTTTGAATAGATCGTGGTTCCAATAGGACTCGAGGCAGACAAGTTTTGGCGCAACGGTTCGACGCGCTCTGACCGCCGGCCAGGTCGGGTGTCCGGCTTCGGCACAGTTGGCGAACCACAAGGGAGTATCAACGGCGCATTTTTCGACGCAGCAGCGCGCACAGACCTGACTCTTGCCGTCCAGGCAGAGATAAGTCTCTGCAGGTTGTGGGTCGTGGTTCCAGTAGCAGGTCGCCATTCACGAGCCCCTGTGGTAAAATCGCATCGCTCTCGGTTACCTTCATGGTAGTAGTTAACTATCGTTCCGTGGGAGAATGAAATCGACGTATAGCAATTAAACACCCTTTTTCTCTGACGGTAGGTATATCGCCGAACCTGCGAGTCGTCAAGCGCACCGTGTTTGGTTAAAATCGCGTATTGCTTCGGCCGGGGCAGTGTTCGATGTCGCTGTCGAAGACCCGTTTGGCAGCCTGGCCCAACTCATGCGCGCTGACGCGCCCTGCGCGTGAGCGTGATCGGTTGAGTGCTCGGTTGCATGCTCTGCCGGACTCGGAATGATTTCACAACGCAACTTCGCGTTCGGCGCGAGCACGCCATGAGCAAGGATGACCGACCTCAGAACACCGCGCCGAAACCGACGAACACCGTGCGCGGCATCGCCTGCATGGCCCGCGGCGGATCACACTATGAAAAAGGCGGGAAAGTCGTCATGTCGGGGGAGGGGGCCAAGATTGTGAAAGAGCGCCCTCACTGGATGGTCATATGGCCCTTCGACGCAGTAGCCACGAAGCTCCCGACTGCCCCGAACCCCTCTGGCGTCTACATCATGTTCGACGACAGCCCCTACGCGCACCTCATGGTGTACCAAGACACCAGGAAGGAAAATGAAGTAAGAGCCTCCAGCCGTGCAGAGAGCGATTGAACTCTCTGCACGGCATGGGAGTTGATGGCTGAAAGCTGACTGCTGATAGCTTTAGTCGCGCGATACGAACGACGCTTCACGGACGACGAGACCGGACGCGGTGGTCAGCTGGCGAAGCAGATGCGGCTATTCAAACCGAAATTGTGCTGACACCTTCCCCGCTCTCCGAGGCAAGGTTACTGTGATCTAAGACTCTCGATAAAGTCCAGAAAATCCGGCGACTCATTCAGAAGTAGAGGGCCAATGTTGATGAGAGCCTGGACCTGATCTTTTTCGAGCGCAAAACTCGTTGGCAGGGATAAGAAGTACTTCCTCCTATCGAGATCGGAGATGGCTTCGAAGTCTACCTCTATCACATATGGATCAATCTCAGCTGGAAACTTGGGAAGTTGAGGGGACGCCGCACATTGATCCAGCTTCTTCTGGCAGGCCGCAATATTTTTCTGCGCCTGCCTCCGTGCATCACGGAGATCCTTCACAGCCTCAACGGTCTCCACACTGTAATGCTCCATAGCAACCGTCGCAGTTTTTGAGGCCACAGTAAGTAGGCCCGGCGGGCTCTCGTCCTGACTCATCGTGTCCTTGTCTAACGTGTGTGCATTCAACACAATCAATACAAACTTTTCTATTTCACCTTGATTGAGCAATTTCCGGATAAACCCACCGGAACGTTGATGGGCCGCCTCGAACGGACGCAACCCAATATTGTCGGCCAAGCCACCATCCATGAGATGCACATAGGCAACGCCGCATCGTTCATATACATCGCTCGATTGCGCGCCCAATAGTAGCGTCGGCGATTGTCCGTGTAATCCTTCAGCCCGAGCTCATAATCCTTCGGCAGCTGAAAGTGCGCGTGTGGATAATTCTTGAGCGTGATCGGGCTCAACAAGAAGGGAAAGGCCGATGAAGCAGCCACGGCCCGTGCAACCGGATATCTATTGAGGTCGGACACTAAAAAGTCGAATTGATCTTGCGTGAACTCGAACCGCTCTCCGTTTGCAAGATTGGTTGCGTTCAACATGACAAAAGGCCGACGGCTGGTTTCGGCCAACGCCGCAAACGACTTCCCTTCAAAGATGTTCTCGTCGTAGTACTCTGCGGCAAGGTCGATCCGGCTGAAGTACGGAGACGCCAGCCTGACCCAATTCCAGGGATTGAAGAGACTCCACAAAAGCGAGCCCTGAACATCAGCTTCCAGAAATCGCCCACGGTAATCCTGGAAGATCCGTTCTCCGAACAGCCCATAATAGGCAGCGGTGAAAGACCCGCCGGAAATCGACGAGATGCAGTCCACCTCATCGAGAAGGCGTTTTTCCTCCCCCTTCCAGGTGATCCGAGTGTCCTTCAGCTTCTCCAACACACCATAGGAAAGCGCCGCGGCGCGTGTCCCGCCTCCGGAAAAGTCAGGCAAATGAACAGAGAATTGGAATTGTCGCCGCTCGCCTCAGGATCGAAGCGATACTCCTTGATCGGCTGATGGCCGATTTCTCGACATTCACGAAGTAGTGGGCACATCCCGGCAGGGCAAGAGACAGGAGACAGACAAGAGCCCATCTAGGCATCAGACGACAGATCAAAGCTCACCTCGCGCAGCTCGAGTTCGGCCGTGTCCTTCAAGATGATGGTTTGCTCCTCCGGCGTGTAATTGTAAGGTGGCCCCAACGACACAACATGTCGACCGGCCTCGAGTTCAATCAGATCATCGGTACGACCGTTAAACTCATCGTCTACCACTACTCGACGAGATCGAGGAAAACGCACAACCAAGTATTCCATAAACCACACTACGTATAGGAAATTTAAACACCCTTTTTCTCTGACGGGAGCTATATCGCCGAACCGGCGAGTCGTCAAGCGCACGAGTGTTTGGTTGAGATTGCGCTGTTGCGGGGAGTCTTTGGGCCCGGCTTCGGCCTGAGGTGGCTGATGTCGACGCAGTTTGACCTCTTGCGTGAGTGCGGGCCGAGGCGGATCGTCGGCGCTATGGCAGAACCGGTTTGGCTGAGGATCAAGCGATTGGAATAGATCTAATCGGAGTGCGGAGGAGCGAAACGTGAAGGGAAATCGCGTGGGGAAATCGAAATTGTTATCTAAGTGGAATAGTCTTCCTCCAGATGTTGAGAACGGATCCGCGCAGTTGGAGTTATTCCTGCTAGTCAACAACGTCCGATCAATGTCCCATGGATAAGAAAAAACGTGCAGCGCAAGCTTGAGTAGCCGCGCTTTAAAATGAATGACTTTTGCTTGTGCTCG
Source organism: uncultured delta proteobacterium (assembly GCA_963840855.1). Taxonomy (GTDB): domain Bacteria; phylum Desulfobacterota; class Binatia; order UBA9968; family UBA9968; genus DATACQ01. Next base: position 221,345 of record CAWJBB010000027.1, on the reverse strand, counting down.
CGTTTCGTGCTCGGATGACGAACACTATCCACGATCACGATACACGAACACTCTCCACAAAATCAGCGCCGGCGCATTCTACTTGGGGGTACGCAGAAAATAAGTCTGTCCGGTGACGAATTTGGCTGCGTCGCTCAGCAAATAACGAACCAGACCGACGATTTCGAATTTTTGTGTGAGACCGTCCAGCAGTGGCGGGATCAGCTTCGCGCTTTTTGAATTCTTCCGGCGTGTAGCCGATTCTCGACATTGGCGTGTCGGTGGCGCCGGGGCAGACACAGTTCACCGTGATGTTGTGCTCCGCCAGTTCGGCGGCCAATGACTTGGTAAATGCGATGACCCCGGCTTTAGACGCCGCGTAGTGCGCCGACCGCGCCTGTCCCGCGACACCGCGGCCTGAGGCGATGCTCAAGATCCGTCCTTCTTTTCTCGGAATCATGTGTTTTGCCGCCGCCTGAGCGCAGAGAAATACGCCCTTCAAATTAATTCGCATCAGCCGGTCCCACATTTCCTCCGGCATTTCGATGATCGGGACCCGGTCCATGATGCCGGCGCCACAAAACATGTTATCGACCTGGCCGTACTTGGCGATGGCTTGTGCCATCATCGCGGCCACGCTCTTGGGATCGCCGACGTCGACTTGCACCGCAATGGCGTCACCCTTGGCGCCGCGGATGTCGGCGGCGACCTTTTCCGCGGCCTCACTATTGAAGTCCGCGACAACGACTTTCAAGCCGTCCGCGGCCAGCCCTTGGCAAATTTCCGAACCGATACCGCCCGCGCCGCCGGTAACGACAATGCTCTTGTTCATGATGCTCTCTCCTGTACTACGATAGTTCACAGTTTCCGCGGCTTGCGCAAATTTTCCGGTGAGCTGGAATACTCGAACTCGGGGAATTGACTCCCGCCGTCAAGGCGCAAAGCACGCCAAGTTCGGAGGGAAGAGATGAATTATCTTGAAGAATTTTTCACCGTCATTTTCCGACCTTTGCGGCCTTTGCGTCCCTTCGACTTTGCTCAGGACATGCTTTGCGCGAGATAATCCGAGTTTCGGTTGCGGCTTTGCCGCGCTACGTGATTTGCGCCGACGCTATCACCGGTATTCCGAACGGTCAAACATTCAACCCTGCTTCATCCATGACTCGTTGACGAAGCGATAGAAATTAGTCGCCAGGCGCCAAAACATCAGCGCGCCGATGCCGGTCAGAATGCCCGTTAGTCCCCAGCCGTAGCGCAGAGAAAGCCACGAGATCGGCACGAAAATCCCCAACCCGCCGATAAGCATGGCCCACATGAGATAACGCGTGTCGCGCGCGCCGATGAGGAATCCGTCGAGGACGAACACGACGCCGTTCAGCGGTTGCAATAACGCCACCAGTAAAAGTAAGCCGCCGCTCAAAGAGACCATGACTTCAGGACTCGTCGTGAAAAGAGCGACAATGGCTCCGCCCCCGCCAAGGAACGCCAAAGTGAAAAGCAGACCCGCCGCTGCGCCCAAAAGAATGAGAATCTTGCCCATCCGATACGCGGCGGCTTTCTGGTTCGAGCCGAGAAATTTGGCGGCCAGCGCTTGGCCAGCCACCGCCAGGCCGTCGATAATGTCGGAACAAAGCATGAACAGCTGAAAGGCAATCTCGTAAGCGGATAAAGTCGCAGCGCCCATACGCGCGGCTGTGCCGGTGGCAAAGATAAGCGAACCGCGCAGCGCGCCGGTGCGAATAGCCAGATCCTGGCCGATGCGAAATAGCGGGCGCAGTTCGGCGCCAGAAAATCGCCACGGGAGAGCTCGAAAGGCCGCGGTCTTCCGAGAGACAAAGAAAATCACGAGATACGCGAAGGCGCCCGCCAGTTGTGCCGCCAAAGCCGCCACTCCCGCGCCGGTGAGCCCGAGACGAGGCGCGCCCAAGCGGCCGTAAATCAGACCGTAATCGAAAGTTAGTTGCAGGCCGCTGGTAAAAAATGCCACCAGCAACGGCGTGCGCGTGTCTTGAACGCCGCGGAAAAATCCCACCGACGCGAGGGAGACTAAAGTGAGCGGCGCGCTCGCGATAACCAACCTGAAATATGGAATTCCCTCCCGCGCCACCGCCGGCCCCGCGCCCATCAGCTGGAAGAGATTCTTGGCGAAGATGATGCAAAGAGCAGCAATGAAAAATCCGCCGAGCAGCGCCAGGAAAACGGCGTGAGAGAATATTTCGCCGCAGGCTCTGAATTCTCTCGCGCCATAGTGATGGCCGATCAAAGTTGTCGAGCCAAAGGTCAAAAAGGCGAACACCCAGTAGATGGCGCCGGTGAGGGCGGCGCCGATGGCGCGCGCCGCCAGCGGTTCGGCGCCCAGTTTGCCGATCATCGCGGTCTCACCGATGTTCAAGAGCGGTTGGCTGGCCAACGCCAGCATGGCCGGAACAGCGAGGCGGAGAATGTCTCGGAGATGCTGGCCGGCGGAAATCGTTTCCGTCCGCTCAGAAGCTGCGCGGGTCGCCACGGCGATAATTTAGCCGGACGTTGCCCGACGCGACCATGCGGTCGAATCGGCGCCGCAACCAGCGTTTGAAATGCATCCGCGTGTAGGGCAACAGCAAGACGAGCGCGAACAGATCGGTCAGCACGCCGGGGGTAAGCAGGAGAATGCCGCCGACGAAGATCAGTACGCCGTCGATCAACTCTTCCGCCGGTAATTGACCTTGCGCCAGGCTTGATTGAATTTGCCGCAGAGTGCGCAGGCCTTCCACGCGCACAAGCATGGCGCCGAGCAATACGGTAAAGATGACCAGGAGTATTGTGTTGAGCGCGCCGATGTGGCCGCCGATCTTGATCAAAATGAGAAGCTCCACCAGCGGCACGATGGTGAAAAACAGTAAAATCCGACCGAGCATGTTTAATGAATAACTCTTTTTGCGTCGATGGGCGATGGTTCGCTTGAGAAATGGCCGGGATGAAGGATGCGGGCGAGAATTTCCAGCCCGTCCACGAGACGCGGTCCCGGGCGGCTGAAGTAGGCACTGCCATTGAGGGCAAAGACGTTTCCAGTCTTGACTGCCGGGAGTTCGTTCCATCCCTCAAGCCGGCGCAGGGGCGTTGCTTCGCGCATGGTCCGGCGCACATCGAAGCCGCATGGCATAAGCAAAAGCACATCCGGTTGCGCCCCAACGACGCGCTGCCATTCCGTCTTTGCTGAAGGTTCGCCGGCGCGGCCCAAAACGTCGTCACCGCCCGCAAGCTCGACCACTTCGGGCACCCAGTGGCCGGCCACGTAAAGCGGTTCGAACCATTCGAGACAAACCACCCGCGGGCGCCGGTCGGGCTCGCGGCTGCCCACCGTGTCAATGCGCGATTTGAAGTTGCGCACGAGGTTGGCGGCCGCGTCATTGGACTTTGTCGCGGCGCCGATGCGCAGGATATCGTCGAGCAGTTCGGTCAAGCTATGCGGATTCAGCGATACAATGACCGGCGGGCGCGGCAGAAGCTCAGCGGCGCGGGTGACGGAGTTATAATCCAACGCGCAAACGTCGCAGAGGCTTTGCGTTAAGATTAGATCTGGCGCGGCTTCGATGAACGCGGGTTCGTCGATGCAGTAAAGAGCGTTGCCGCCGGCGAGAATTTCGCCGACTTTGCGGTCAATTTCGCCGCTGGTAAGCCGGTGGGAATCGATGGCGCTGCGCACGACCACCGGTCTTTGTTTGGCCTCGGGCGGATAATCGCACTCATGAGTGACGCCGACGATCTGGTCTCCCAGACCCAGGCGATAGAGAATCTCCGTCGCGCCCGGCAACAATGAACAGATACGCATGACACCATTCATTAGCGCATCCACGGCGATAATGCGACCGAAGGCGCGCCGCTGCGGAGCCGGTGGAGAGAAAGGCCCGGACTCGGGATTCAACCCCTCGGCTTCAGATTCCAGCGTACCATTCGTAGCCGCGGTCTTCCCAGTAACCGCCCTTGCCTTTTTCGATCTGTTCGAAGCTCGCGACGAACTCCAGCGCGCGGAGGTATTTGGCGTGCTTGTAGCCAAGCTGGTTCTCGACCCGCAAGCGCAGCGGCGCGCCGTTAGCGACGGGCACGGGCTTGTCGTTCATGTCGTAGGCGAGAATAGTCTGCGGATGCAGCGCGTCTTCGAGGCTGATGCTTTCATAATAATGATTGCCGCGGGAATTGGTATCCAGGCAACGAAAGACGACATACTTGGCTTCTGCTTTGGGCTGCACCCGCTCGATGATCTGCGCCAGCGGCACGCCTTTCCACTTGGCGATGGCGCTCCACCCTTCGACGCAATCGTGACGCGTAATCTGTGTGCGCGATGGCATCGTTTTCAATTCGGCCAGTGAAAACTCGCGCGGCTGCGCCACCAGGCCGTTGACCTCCAAACGCCAGGCGCTCCACTGATTGGCGGCATCGGCCAGATACTCCGGCGTATTCGGCGCGGGATTGCCATTCGCCCTGAACACGGCCGAGATATCTTTTTCGCCGAACTCCTGCGCGAGTTTGTTTTTCGGCGTGAGCAAGCGCTGGATCCTGCGGTTGGCGCCTTCCGCGGTATTTAAGATTGCCTGGAAAGTTTCGGTTTCGTAGAGTTTGTCGCAACCGGCGAGGACGATTAACCCGGCACCTTGTAACGCGCGATGAAGGAAATCGCGCCGCCAACGATTCACTTTACGCTGCGTCATTTTTGCCTCCCGTTTTTTGGCTTTCCGCTGTGGCTTCTCCCGAGCCCGCCGGCGATTCCGGGCCCGGTTCCCGCCGCTCAGCCGGGATTGTCGTTTCCACTATTGGCTGCGGCGCCGCTTCATTGAGGGAAATGGTTTCTACCTCCGGCGGCTCCGCGGGAGCGGGGACTTTTTCTTTATACCAGCCGCTGATCATCGAGCGCATGTTATTGAACACTCCGGTCGTCAGCACCATGAAGACATGGCCGAACACAAATGCAGCGAAGGCGAAAGTCAAAAGAAAGTGAATTGTGCGCGCCGCTTGGCGCCCGCCGAACATAGCCGGGAGCCAGTTGAAGGCCTGGTTTAACTGCGGCGACATAGCCATACCCGAAAGCATGATCACAGGGGTGAGCAAGAGAAAAACGCCGGTGTAGGCCATCTTCTGCATGGGGTTGTATTCGCCGACCTGCGGCGAGTCTTTGCGTAGACGGAGATAGTAAAGCGCCATCGCCGGTATCTTCGCGGCGTCGCGCGGCGTCAAGAAAAATTTGCGCATATGGCCGTTCAGCAGGTTGTAGATCACATAGAGCATGCCGTTGAAGAAAAAGACCCAACCAAAAAAGAAATGCCAGTGGCGCCCGCCAGCCAACCAAAAATAGCTCGGAATCGTGAGCCAGCCGGGAAAAGCCTGGTGGACTATTCCCGTATCTGTGTGCTGGACACCGAGGAGACCCGTCGTCTCGATCCGTTGTCCGAACAGTTCCACGTAGCCGCGCGCATCACCAGGCGCTCCGCTGGACGAGATGGACAGCAGGGCCGTGCCGGGGTCCGACCTATGACCCCAGTAGAGATGCGGATGGGCGTTGAAGATTTGCAGCCCGCTCATCAAGAGAATCGGCAGTGCGAGAACATTGACCCAGTGGGTAAGCCTTGTAACGCGATTATGCCGGTAAACTAGAGATTCCATGTGATCATTATTTCAGTCAATTGCAGCCTACAGGTCACGCGATGCCTTTCCCCAACTCAGTCGTGCACGGGCATTGGTCGGGGAAGCGTTCGCAGTCCATCTCAGGCGCTCGGGCTTTGCCGGCCTCTCGCTTGCCTTGAACGCGCAGTTTTTGCGTTATCACCAACCAGACGATGACAGTCGCGAGGGTGACCCAGGCCATCCAGCTTGTGTCCAGTGCCCCTGTGACGACGCCGCCTGGGGCGACACGCTGAACCCAAAAGTACAGTCCCGCCGCGCCGATCCCTTCGGCGATACGCGCGCCGATGCCGTCGATGGCAAGCTTTACGACGGACCGTTCGCTCGAATCGACGGGGATAAAAGCCTGTTCCCAAATCGAACGGTGGATCGATGAGCGCAACCCGCCTTCGGTCACCCGTAACACCGACAGGCTGAACGCCGTTGCGGCGGCGCTGGCAAAACTCGCGCCACCGACCAGCGCGAAGGGCAAGACCGTCAAACCGCCCCGAATGCCGATCTTGTCCTGGATTTTGGGCGCCGCAAAGAGTTGCAGAAGCAGCGAACTAAAATTGAGCATGATGTAAAAATTGGCGAAGAAATTGGCATTGCCTTTCGAGCCCATGCTTGCGCTGGTAGCCGAGATATAAAACTGCACGTCGATCAACAATCCGGCCAGGGCGCCGGTCATGGCAATGAACATTAGCGTGATTGCATAGCGATTCGTCAGCGGCGCGAAATAGCCGAAGCCCTTTTGTCCCTGCGCTTGCTTTGGCCCGATATTGGTTGGAAAGCGCCGATGTGTGCCAACCACCAAGGCTGCGACCCCAAGAATCACGAGCGCGCCGAGAAAGATTAACCACTTCGGCTCCGTCAAAGGCACCAGCCCCTTGGCGATGAAACCGCCCAGGATACCACCGGCTAGAGAACTGGCGCCGATCCGGCTGAATGCGCGCACCGCTTCCGGCTTCGGCGTGTGCTCGAAGATATCGCTGGCGAGCAGCCAGAGGCTGGCGAACATGATGCCGAAAATGGCCGGGATAAAAATGAAAATATTAAAGAGTAAGGCGGAGTCGCCAGCTCGAAGAAACGGCGCGGACAGCGCGAGAACCACCGCCGCGAAAAGCATGATGCCGATGCGCGCCGGCCGCGCGCCCCAAGTTTTCATCGCCTTGACGAAGATCATGGCGAGGGGGAGGGACGCGGCGGCGATGGTCATGGTAGCGACGGGCAGTTGAAAGATGCCTTTCCCTTGGAAAAACAGCGCATCGCGCCCGGTCTTGGCGATGATGAAGGCCGCGGTCAGAAGAAAAAGCCCTAAGCCGGGTAAAAGAATTTGTAAGCGGTCCTGTTTTGCTTGCTCCATGTTGACTCAAGCCAATTGTTTAGCTGTCAGATCGCCATTGTATCAGAGATTGCGCCTCCTTCCGCGGCAATGACGACTGGGAGGCATTGTATTGGTCCTCGAATTTCTGAGACACTACGTTAGCGTGTTATCCGCCGTACTGCTGGATCAGTTTCGCCACCAGGGAGGTCCAGCCGGTTTGATGGCTGGCGCCGATACCCGCGCCGTTGTCGCCGTGAAAGCATTCGTAAAACGGTATGAGGTCACGCCAATGGGGATCGGTCTGAAATTTTTCCGTGCCGCCGAACACCGGCCGGCGGCCATTTTCGCCCCGTTCAAAAATGCGCGTGAGGCGGTGCGAGATTTCCCCGGCGACTTGCCAGAGGGTTGCGGTGTTGGCGGAGCCGGTGGGGCACTCTACTTTGTAATTGTCTCCCAGAAAGTAGTGAAATTTCTGCAGCGATTCGATGAGCAAATAATTCACCGGGAACCAGATGGGGCCGCGCCAGTTGGAGTTGCCGCCGAATAGGCCGGTGCTAGATTCCGCCGGCTCGTAATCCACCCGGTGCTCGTTGCCGTTCACGGCCATAATATAGGGATGGTCGCGGTGATAACGCGACAGCGCGCGAATGCCGTAGGGCGACAAAAATTCACTTTCGTCGAGCATGTAGCCGAGCACTTTTTTCAAACGATGCCGGTTTACCAGCGCGAGAAAACGGCGCGGACCATTTTCCGTCGATTCGGTTTCGATATGATCACCCAGCTCCGGCCGGTTTTCGATAAACCATTGCATGCGCCGCTTGAAGCCGGGGAGACTGTCTACCAGTTCCGGATCGAGGGTCTCGACGGCAAATAGCGGAATCAGCCCGACCATGGAGCGCACCTTCAGCGGCGTATTTTGGCCGTTGTCGTAGTGCAGCACGTCGTAATAGAAGCCATCCTTGGCATCCCATAATTCGATCTTTGCGTTGCCGAGATTGTTCATCGCTTCGCAAATGTAAACGAAGTGTTCGAAGAATTTGCTGGCCACGTCTTCGTAGGCGGTATTCTCGCGCGCCAATTCCAGCGCGATGGCGAGCATGTTGAGGCAATACATGCCCATCCAGCTGGTGCCATCGGATTGTTGGATATGGCCGCCGGTGGGGAGCGGCGCGCTGCGGTCGAAGACGCCGATATTATCGAGGCCGAGAAAGCCGCCTTGAAAAACATTGCGCCCTTCGGTGTCTTTGCGGTTGACCCACCAGGTGAAGTTGAGGAGCAGTTTCTGAAAAATTCGTTCGAGAAATCTTCGGTCGCCCGCGCCGCGCCGTTTCATTTCGACTTTATAAACGCGCCAAGCCGCCCAGGCGTGCACCGGCGGATTGACGTCGCCGAACGCCCATTCATAGGCCGGCAATTGGCCGTTGGGATGCATGTACCACTCGCGGGTCATGAGCAGGAGTTGTTCCTTGGCGAAATCGGAATCCACCAACGCCAGCGCAATGCAGTGAAAGGCCAGGTCCCAAGCAGCGTACCAGGGATACTCCCACTTGTCGGGCATGGAGATCACGTCGGCGTTGTAGAGATGGCGCCATTCGCGGTTGCGCCCGTTCGTGCGCGCCGGAGGACTATCCGGACCGCCGAGATCGCCTTTAAGCCAGCGCTTTAAATCGTAATGATAAAACTGTTTGCTCCACAGCAGGCTGCCGAGCGCCTGGCGCATGATGTTCTGGCGGTCCGGCGCAACCGCGTCGGGTATGACCGTGGCGTAGAACTCGCTGGCCTCATTTGCGCGATCGGCGAAGATGCGGTCGAAATTGCCGTCCAGCGCGGCGCCGCCCTGAGTTTTGTCGCAAAGCCGAAGCCGAACGGTCGTGGACTCGCCGGCGGCGAGCATCCTTTGGTAGTGTGCGGACGCCTTCGTGCCGGGACCGTTTGGGCTCGCCGCCTCCTTAGCGCCGTGGACAATGTAGTCGTTGATACCGTCCTTTACGTGCGATGCGCTGTTTTCCCCGCCAAAAAGTCTCTGCTGGTTGGTCTCGTTTTCGGTAAAGAGAAGCTCCGGACCGCCTTCGCAGTAAAGCCAGCGGTTGCCATAATATTGGTGAGAAATTTTAAGCGCGGCGATCTCGGTAGTCTCGTCGCGACTGACGCGCGGCCTGCGCGCATCAAAATCCCAGGACCATGTGTTGCGAAACCAGATCGTCGGCAACAGGCGCAACTCGGCGGGATCGGGGCCGCGGTTGGTTGCTTCGATGCGAATAAGAATATCGTCCGGCCCAGCCTTGGCGTATGCGATGGAGACATCGAAATAGCGATCGTCATCGAAGACGCCGGTGTCGATCAACTCGAACTCATGCTCGCCCTTGCTGCGCCGGCGATTTTCCTCGACGAGGCGCGCGTAGGGAAATGCCGCTTGCGGATACTTGTAGAGAAACTTCATGTAGGAGTGGGTCGGCGTCGAGTCGAGATAAAAGTAATATTCTTTCACGTCCTCGCCATGGTTGCCTTCGTTGCCGGTGAGCCCGAAGAGCCGCTCTTTGAGGATCGGGTCTTTGCCGTTCCAGAGGGCTAGGGCGAAACAGATATATTGATGGCGGTCCGAGATACCGCCGAGACCGTCTTCGCCCCAGCGGTAGGCGCGGCTACGGGCGTGATCGTGGGGCAGATAGTCCCACGCGGTGCCGTACTCGCTATAATCTTCGCGCACCGTGGCCCACTGGCGCTCGGAAAGATAAGGTCCCCAGCGCTTCCAATTTTTCTTGTGCTGGCGGTCTTCCTGTAACCGCAGTTCTTCCTGAGTCATCGCCCGTTTTGTTCTCGCTCTTGTTAGTGTATCACATCTCGCATTCGGTTTTAGCAGCCGCCTCCAGGGAGCCGCGAAAACATTCGCGCCCACTCATCGGCAAGGGTTTTACGCTGATCGCTCGGATGGGTTCTTGGACTCCCGTGCGAAAAGAGCAGCCTTCATTAAAAATTTCGCGCCCCTGACTGATGCCGATGGAGACGATCTTCATAGCAGTTGGTATTCAATTAGATGTCGGGAAGCCGTAATTCGGTGCCAACATCATCGTGCGGTTCGGATTGATGGTCGGCGTCCACGACGTCGAAAAGACAGCGGCGTTGCTCGTTCCAGAATCGCCGGCGGAAACTTGCAACACCTCGAGACTCAAGACTCTAGATTTTGTTTAGGACCGCATTCCCGAAAAACTATTAACCGTCGCGTGCAGGTTGCGCGCGAAATCGGTGGCGGCTTGGGCGCCGATGTCGAACGCTGTGCGGGCATATTCCTTCACCGCGAACACAGCGGGCAGCGGCATCTTCTTGAAATGCTCGACCAGCGCTTTAACGTTGGCGTCCAATTCTTGATGCGGCACGACGTTGCTGATGAGACCGAATGTCAGCGCTTTGTGCGCGTCGATTTCCGCGGTCGAGTAGATCATATAGGTTGCGGCCTTGCGCGGCACGCGATCGACCAAGGCGGAAAATGCGATGGTGGGCATGATGCGGTGCGCCGTCTCGGGAAACTGAAAGCGCGCTTTGTCGCCGGCGATGGTGATGTCGCACAGCGCGGCGAGGGCGCAACCGAGGCCGACGGCGCGGCCTTGAACGATGCCGATAATGGGCGCTTTGGCATTTCGAAAAGCGCCGTACAGATTAAAGATGGTCTCGCTACGGTCGCGCACGCTGTAGGCTTCAGGAGCGGGAGTGGGGGGTGGTTGCCCCATGGTTTCCCGGCCCAAGCAAAAATCCTCGCCGGCGCCCTTGAACAGAATCAACCGCGAATCTTTGGCAGCGTCGTCCAACAGCCGTGTTACTTCCGCCCAGGTGCTGTCGGTTTGCCGATTGCCGGCTTCGGGCCGGTTCAGCGTAATGGTTGTAATGTCGCCATCTTTTTCCTTCAGAATTGGATCAGCCATCGAACTCTCCTCTCGGGAAAATATTTTATAGTACGGGTTTTTGACCAAGGCGAAGGCGAGCGATTCGATCCTACCTTCGCTTTCGCTCAGCCTGACTCACAGCGCCGGGCCGGGGGGAGGCGCCATCGGCGTTAAGCGACCGGACGAATTCCCAACTTGGAACTGCGGTGAGTCGGTTTCCCGACTGTAGAGAAGCTGCTTGCGATTTGTCAACTGGAGCGCGCAGGTGCAGGAGGCAGGAAAACGGGCCAGGAAATACTTGCGTGGGCTGGCGAATCGCCTTAGACTCCGGAGCCATCACCACGCCAAGTTAAGGAGGTTCCAATGTTCGAACAAACGCTTCGTGGAAGTTGTCTCTGCAAATCGGTTAGCTACGAGGTGAGCACGCCGTTCATGCGCTTTGGCCATTGTTATTGCTCGCGCTGTCGTAAAGCCACCGGCGGCGTGCGCTCTACGAATATCGCCGTCGCGATCAACCAGTTTCGCTGGACACGGGGCGAGGAACTGGTCAAACGCTTCGATTTGCCGGAAGCAAAGAGTTTCGCCCGCCAGATTTGCGGTAATTGTAACTGCCCAGTCCCTCATCCATCGCGTGATCGCCAACGGGTGATCGTTCCGGCGGGCACGTTAGACGATGTCCCACCCGGAAAGCCATCGGTTCATGGACATTGGAGCAGCCGCGTGAACTGGGTCGAGACCAATGAGTCGGCGCTGCCATGCACGGATTAGGCGCAAGGTGCCATTGCTTGAACTGAAATTTTGAGTGATTCCCGGCCAGCAAACTGACATAAGAAAGGCTACTTTCATGTCCGATCACTATCACGATGAAAACGATTTGAAGACCGTCACGCTAGTCAAGATTGATCGACAAAGACGATGATATTTATTGACAGACGCCGATCACTTCCGTACACTACGGCCCAGCAGGGAAAGGAGGTGGTCCAGACATGATTGATTTATGTACTGACTGCGAGGTGGCTGAGACTTAGGCTCTAGGCGGAATCTTTGACGGGGATTCGGGCCTGGAGCCTGGGAATCCCCCTCAGACCACCTAGGGGCCCGCTCCAGCGGTAGCGTCAGCTGTCGTGTGGAGCGGGCCCATTTTTTTGTAACAAGTCGAGCGCGGCGAGGGCCGCTTTCCGGTCACGGGGATCGCTGCTTTGCGCGGCTTGTTGCAGTGCTCGAATGAACGCTTCATCCGGCGCCCCTAGTTGCGCCAAGGTGATGGCCGAGGCATTCCGCACTCTCCCATCTTCATCATTTTCGAATCGCTCAAGAAGCTGGCGGCGCGCCGCGGCGCCTGCGTCGCTGCGCGATCTCAAGCTGGTCAGCGCGGCGACTCTGACGGTTGGCTCTTCGTCCCTGGCCGCGGCCAAAAGTGCCCGCATGCTGGCGTCATCGGTAACCTGTAAATCACGAATGCAGTAAATAGCCATTCGCCTCTGATTCACAGTGCCGTCTGCCGAGAGTGCCAAGAGCAGGTTCGCGAGGTCGCCTTCAACCCTGGCGATTCGAACCAGCAACAGAGCGATGGCCCAGCGGATGTCCGGTTCCCTATGATCGAGACTATCTAGTAATACCCGAATGACAGCGCTGGAAGGTTGGGGCAAATGGCCGAGTACGTGGGCAACCGCCCAGCGATTTTTGCGTTGTTCATCGTTGAGCGCCTGTTCAAGCGCCGCTCTTAGACCGGGCGCATCGGCGGATAGTCCGAGCAGGGCGTCCACGGCAGCACGGATTTTGGGCTTTTCCGGATGATCGAGATCGGCGATCAGCGCGACGATCTTCTCTTCTACGCCGTTCATGCCGTAGTCGTTATTGTCGATGTGAAAATGGGTAAAGCCGCGGCGGAAAATTAAATCTCAAGAAACTGCGGGCAGTCGGTAAGATTACGGTTGCCCTGGGCTTTGACCACTACCACGTCTTCGAGACGGACGCCGCCGACGCCGAGGTAGTAAAGCCCTGGTTCCACCGTGACGACATGGCCCGATTTGAGGGTTGCGTCCACCGGCGCGATGCGCGGCGCTTCGTGAATATCCAGGCCGAGGCCATGGCCGGTGCCGTGGAAAAAGCCTTGCATGCGACCGGCGATTCTTCCGGTAGGAAATCCGCGGGCGGCGAACAGGGCCAGAATTTTTTCATGAATCTCCTTGCCGTTGATGCCGTCGCGGATGAGATCGAAACCGATCTGTTGTCCCGCCTGCACACTGGCATAGATCTTTTTCAATCGCTCGGAGGCGCGCCCGCGTACCACGGTGCGGCTCAAATCGCCGAAGTAACCATTTTTTTGCGAGCGCGGAAAGATATCGAAGATGATCGACGTATGCGCTTTGACCGGCCCTGTTCCTTCATGGTGCGGGTCGACGCATTGGTTGCCCGACGAAATAATCGTGTGGCTGGGCAGCCAACCCTGCGCCATGATCGTGGTGTTGACGGCGGTCTTCAACATTTCCGACGTCAGCTTCGCGCCGTTGAGATAAAGATAGCCGTCGCGTCCAATCTTGCTCCGCTTAAGGGTTCGGATGCCGGCTTCCAGACCGAGCCGCGCCACGCGCAGGGATTCGGTGATCTGGCGAACCTCTTTGTCTTTTTTGATTTCGCGTTCGGGGAAAAAGGGGTCGCGCTTGATCTGTACGCTGAACCCTTTGGCGCGCAACTGGTCGGTTAGCAGCGCCGAGAAATTCGCCGGCACGATCAATGAACGGATGCCGCGCTCGCGGAATAGCAGATCGAGGACATCGACAGTCGTGGGAACCTTGCCGAGTTTGCGCAGCTTGCGCTGGTAAAACGAAAGGGAGAGCACCCGGTCGGCGCGCGACTGCCTCTTGGCGCGGTCGATTTCCAGGTCGCTCATAACAATGTACTTGATCTTTTTGTGCGCGAAGAAGATGAATGGATCGGGCACGAAAAATCCCGCGGCGTAAAGCATGTTGGAGTCGCCCTCGCTGGCGGACACCATGAGGAGTGCCTGATCGGCGCGCGGCGGCGCGGCATTTTCCCGGCGCCCCGGGGCTTGGGTTGCTGATGACCGGCGGTTCTTGGTTTCAAACATGTTTTTACGGATCGAATTGTGGAGAAGCTTGAATGCGCTATTATCAGGCGATGCTAAGTTATCAATTTCATAGTGGAACCGCAAGACGCAGCGGCGCGCCTAGAGATTTGTAAAGACAGTTGACACTCCGGGAACTTTTGTTATGATGCCGCCACTTGCGCATTTCCGCGCTTCCCACTTTCCGTTTAAGGATTCTTTATTCCTGACCACCGGTGACAATTTAAAAAAGCTTCGCGAGCTTGACGAGCGCGCCGAAGCCGGCGGCGGCCCGGAGCGCGCGCGGCGCCAACATGAACAGGGAAAGCTATTGGCGCGGGAACGGCTCGACATCTTGCTCGATAGCGGCAGTTTCGTCGAAATGGATCGCCTGCGCACTCATGACTGCAACGACTTCGGCATGGACAAGCAAAAGTTTTTCGGCGATGCCGTGGTGACGGGCTACGGCGCCGTCGACGGCCGATTGGTGTACGTCTATTCCCAGGACTTTACTGTCTTCGGCGGCAGCTTGAGCGCCGTCGTCGCCGAAAAGATCTGCAAGGTCATGGATCTCGCGATGAAAAACGGCGCTCCGCTCATCGGCATCAACGACTCGGGTGGCGCGCGCATCCAAGAGGGCGTCATGAGTCTTGCCGGGTATGGCGAGATTTTTCAGCGAAACGTCTTGGCTTCCGGTGTCGTCCCGCAGCTTACGGCGATCATGGGTCCCTGCGCGGGAGGGGCGGTTTACTCGCCGGCTATCACGGACTTCATCTTCATGGTCGAGACCAACAGCTACATGTTCATTACCGGCCCTGATGTCATTAAGACGGTAACTCACGAGGAAGTCACCAAAGAAGAGTTGGGGGGAGCGGAGACCCACAGCGCCAAAAGCGGCGTATCGCATTTTACGGCCAAGAGCGAAAAAGACTGCCTTCTCATGATCCGCGACCTGCTAGGTTTTCTGCCGAGCAACAACCAGGAAGAACCGCCATTTCGCCCCAACAGCGACGACCCGCTGCGCCGGGACCGAAAACTTCGGGATCTTGTGCCGGACAATTCCACCCGGCCTTATGACATGACAGAGCTGATCGGCGCCGTGGTGGATGAGGGATATTTTTACGAAGTCCAAGCGGAATTTGCGCCGAATATTCTTGTCGGCTTCGCGCGCCTCGGCGGCCGTTCGGTGGGGATCGTCGCCAACCAGCCCGCCAACCTGGCCGGATGCCTGGATATCAATGCGTCGGTAAAAGCGGCGCGCTTCATTCGTTTCTGCGACTGTTTCAATATTCCGGTGGTGACCTTCGTCGACGTGCCGGGCTTTTTGCCGGGAACGGCACAGGAATTTGACGGTATCATTCGCCATGGCGCCAAGCTGCTTTATGCCTACGCAGAGGCGACGGTACCGAAGGTGACCATCGTTACCCGCAAAGCCTACGGCGGTGGTTACATCGTTATGTCTAGCAAGCACCTGCGCGGCGACGTAAATCTCGCTTATCCCACCGCCGAGATCGCGGTCATGGGGCCGGAGGGCGCGATCAATATCGTGTTTCGCGAAGCGCTGGAGAAGTCCTCCGAACCCGCTAAAGCCAGAGAACAAATGATCGCGCAATACCGGCAAACATTCGCCAATCCGTTCAAGGCTGCGGAAGCTGGCTTCGTCGACGCCGTAATTTACCCGGAAGACACCCGCCCCACGCTTGATCCGTTCCCTGGAGATGCTCAAGAACAAACGCGACCACAATCCGCCCAAGAAGCATGGAAATATACCACTGTAAAAAAAGCCGTGAGGCGTGAGGCGGAAGGCGTGAGTCAAACCGTTAATTGGGTTGACCGTTCCTCTCGCCTCGTGCCTCACGCCTCATGCCTTTTTCGCCATGTTTAAACGCATTCTCATAGCTAACCGCGGCGAGATCGCGGTGCGCATCACCCGCGCTTGCCGCGAGCTGGACATCGAGACCGTGGCGGTCTACTCCGCGGCGGACCGCGAGTCGCTGCATGTAAAGTACGCGGACTACGCCTATCTCATCGGCCCGGCGCCATCGGCTCAGAGCTATCTGGTCATCGACCGCATCATCGAGGTCGCAAAAAAAAGCGGCGCCGAAGCGATCCATCCGGGGTACGGCTTTCTTGCCGAAAACGCCGCATTTGCCGAGCGCTGCAAAAACGAGGGGATCGTTTTCATCGGCCCGTCGCCGGAAGTCATCGATCGGATGGGCGACAAGGTCAAGGCGCGCCAAGTCATGAAGGACGCGGGGGTCCCCGTGGTGCCAGGGTCGGACGGGATATTGACCTCGGAAGAAGATGTTCTTCGCACCATCGAAACAATCGGCTATCCGTGCATGCTGAAGGCTGTGGCGGGCGGCGGCGGTAAGGGCCTACGCCTGGTGCGCTCGCGCCGCGAAGTATCGTCGGCTTACCGGGCGGTGGGCTCCGAGGCCGCATCATCTTTTGGCGATGCGCGGCTTTACGTGGAAAAATTCATCGAAAGGCCGCGCCACATCGAGGTCCAGATTCTCGCCGATAGCTATGGCCGGGTCATTCACCTCTATGACCGTGAGTGTTCCGTGCAGCGGCGCCACCAAAAAGTCATCGAGGAATCGCCGGCGCCAGGACTCGAAGACCGCACGCGCCGGCGCATCGGCCGCATCGCGATTCAAGGCGCGCGCACGGTGGGATATGTAGGGGCGGGAACCTTAGAGTTCCTGCTGGACCGGGAGCAGAACTTCTACTTTTTGGAAATGAATACGCGCCTCCAAGTGGAACACGCCGTGACCGAGCGGGTGGTGGGCATCGATCTCGTCAAGGCACAGATCGAAATCGCCGCCGGTGGTTATCTTCCCTGGCGCCAGCGCCATATCACACAGACCGGCCACGCCATCGAGTGCCGCATCTATGCCGAGGACCCAGAAAATGACTTCATGCCCTGTCCGGGCAAGATCGAAGGACTACGTTTGCCCGAAGGTCTGGGGTTGAGAAACGACTGCGGCGTTTACGAGGGCGCCGAGGTGCCGATTTATTATGATCCGATGATCGCCAAGCTCATCACCTGGGGCGAGAATCGGATCGAAGCGATCCTGCGCATGCGCCGCGCGCTGCGCGAATATCAGGTGCGCGGCATCAAGACCAATATCGCATTTCACCAATGGATTCTGCGCCATCCCCGGTTCATGGCTGGCGACTACAACACCGCCTTCATCGATGAAGAGCACCGCAACATGACCAAGGAAGAACTTTACCCGCACAAGGAGATCGCCCTGGCGTCGGCTGCCATCGCGGCATTATATCGCGAACAGGAAACCACCCTGGGGCTTTTGGCGAAAGGCGCCGCCGAGCCGTCCAAGTGGCGTGAGCAGGGCAAAAACACCTTGCTGCAAGGCCGCACGGCGTCTGGTCGGCGCGCTTGGCGCCGCTCCTAGCACGCAAAGTTTATGCGTGAGTTCAAAGTTCAAGGTTTAAGGTTCAAGATGGGGAGGGGACGTTGAACATTGAACTTTGAACGGCGCAGGTCTAGAGGCTCCCATGGCTTTCATCGCGACGCTGGGTGAACAAAAGTATACCGTAGAGATAGAAGAGACAGGCGAAATCAGTTTACCGGGTGTCCGTCGACGGCAATGAGTTCCTGGTGGACGGCAAGAAGACCGGCCGCACGAACTTTTCACTGATCGTTGACAATCGCTCCTTTGAAATCGAAGTGGACCACAAGGGGGATGAGTACCTGGTATTGGTCGACGGGCGCAATTATCACGTCAACCTGGTGGATGAACGACGCGTGCGCGCCGGCGGCGCGCAGGCCGCCGGCGGACTCCAAGGCCGCCGAACCGTTTCCGTGCCGATGCCTGGAAAGGTCATCGCGGTGCTGGTGGCCGAGGGCGACGTCGTCGAGAAAGGGCAGGGGCTGGTGATCGTGGAAGCGATGAAGATGGAAAACGAAGTGCGCAGCCCCATCGCCGGGGAAGTGAAGGACATCAAAGTCAAGCAAGGCGACACCGTTGAGGGCGGCGCCGTGCTGGTCATCGTCGAGTAACACGGCGGAAACTAGAATCTTCACCAAGGCATTTTCCGGCGTATTCTTGTCACTCAAAGTCTTTCATGTTATAGGAATCCGCACTATGATTCCAAAAAAATGTTTTTTCACCAAAGGGGTGGGCGTCCACAAGGAAAGGTTGGCGTCTTTTGAGCTGGCGTTAAGGCAAGCGGGTTTGGCCTATTGCAACCTCGTTCTTGTCTCGAGCATCTATCCGCCGGGCTGCAAACGCCTCTCAAAGGAAGAGGGAACCAAACTCTTGCGTCCCGGTGAAGTCGTTTTTTGCATCTATGACCGCGAGGCCACTAATGAGCCCAACCGTTTGGTGGCTGCTTCCGTCGGCGTGGCGATACCCGCCGATCAGGAACAATGGGGCTATCTCTCGGAGCATCACTCCTTCGGGGAAACCGAAGAAAAGGCCGGAGAATACGCCGAAGATTTGGCTGCAAGCATGCTGGCGACGACCCTCGGGATCGAATTCGATCCCGACACCGCGTGGGACGAGAGAGAAAGTCTTTTTAAAATGTCCGGCAAGATTGTCCGCACGTCAAACATCACCCAGTCCGCCATCGGAAACAAGGACGGTCTATGGACCACCGTCTTCGCAGCCTGCGCTTTCGTTAACGACGATAGTTAGCAAGCGGCAGCGGCGTTCCAGCTGTTCCAATCGTTCAAGCCGTTCAAATCGTTAGCTCCACCGGAAGTTTCAATCATCAATTGCGAGTTTCCCCACTCCTCGAGGCTGTGTCATAATCCGCACAATCTCATCGATGTCAAGTCGAGATTCTTCGGCTACCGCTGTCAGAATGACATCGCGACACGGTCTGCTTGTCAAATCTCAATACTCAATCTTTCGGCTCTCCAGCCACCTCCCTCCGCCGGGCCAGATAGGCGACGCCGATGCTGACGACATAGAGCACGCTCAGCGGTACCATGAAGAAAATCATCGCGACAAAATCGGGCGGAGTCAAAACAGCGGCGAGGATGGCGATGCCGATAACCGCGTAGCGGAAGTGGCGGATCAAAAAGCGGTGGTCGATGAGGCCGACGCGGGCGAAAAAGAAAGCGAGCACCGGCAATTGAAACATGACGCCGCAGGCGAGCACGACGCGCACAGCGACGGAGAAGTATTCGCCGACCTGTATCCACGGCTGTACGTTGATCGCCTGCATAGCGCCTGAGCAAAAACCCAAGTCCTTGGCCGATGACGACTTCGTAGCCAAACATAGCGCCGGCGAAGAAAAACAACGAGCCGAAGGCGACAAAGGAGCGGGTGTAGCGCTTTTCATGCTCATATAATCCCGGCGCGACGAACTGCCACGCTTGCCATAATAGCACCGGCAGGGCGACGATGATCGCTGCGGCGAACGCCACTTTCATTTTGGTAAAGAAGGCTTCGGTCACCGAGGTGCCGACCAGTGTCAGACCAGGCACGTCTAAACGCTTGAGCGGTCCAGCGAGGAACGCGAAAATCTTATCCGCCAGCGGGAAACAGCCGGAGAATGCGACGGCGAGAGCGAGAACGGATTTAATTAGACGGGAGCGAAGCTCGGCCAAATGAGAGGTAAAGGGCATCTGTTCGTCATGGATTTGACCTTGGAGTTGCCCTTGACCTGGCTGCGCGCTCAAGTTTTCTTCTCAGTGGACTCGGCTGGAGGGGGCGACTGCGTCGCATCGAGTTGCGTCTCGGACAAGTAGGGATCGTCCTTGGCGGTGGCGCTCTGCGTTGAGTCCTGGATGTCGTTCTCCACCCGACGGAACTCGTCTTTGATCTCATCCGTAGCCCGGCGCAGTTCTGCCATGCCTTTGCCCAGCGCGCGGGCGAGTTCCGGCAGTTTCTTCGGGCCGAGAACGATCAGCGCCAGGGCGAGTATCAGCAATAATTCCGGCATGCCGATGCCAAACATAAGTGTAACGTAAGCGATTTCCCGGGCCTTGGCAAGATTGCTCTGGCTGATTTTGCGCCATGGCGGATGAGATGATAGGGTTTGTTCATGGCGAAAACCGCCGTGGTTATCGATCAAGAGTATCTCAAACATTTTCCGGGAGAGTTTCATCCGGAGCGTCCCGAGCGCATTAAAGTCTTGCTCGACCTGGCGACGTCCCTCGACAACAGCGCGTTTCAACTGCTGCCGCCCAGGCCGGCGACGAGAGCCGAGATCGAAGCCTGCCACAGCGCCGACCACGTAGCGTTAGTTGAGTCAACGTCTCGCTCGAACCGCTTTGCGCTGGATGGAGATACGATCACCTGTCGCGATTCGTTCGGCGTGGGTTTGTTAGCGGTGGGCGGTTTTCTGGGATTGCTGGAGGCCATTGCTGCCGGCGAGTTTCATAATGGTTTCGCTCTGGTCCGCCCTCCCGGCCATCACGCTCGGCCCGATCAGGCAATGGGTTTTTGTCTCTTCAATACCGTTGCCATCGGCGCGCGGTATCTCAGACGCGAGCATCAAGCTCGGCGCGTCTTGGTGATGGATTGGGACGTGCATCATGGTAATGGCACGCAGGAAATTTTTTACGCTGATCCGTCGGTGCTTTATATTTCAACCCATCAATATCCTTATTATCCCGGCACGGGCGCGGCGCGTGAAGTCGGCGCCGGCGCCGGCGAAGGCTATACGATCAACGTGCCGTTGCCCGCGGGCTGCGCTGATGGAGAATATCTCGGCGTGTTTCGCGACGTCATCGTTCCCGCCGTGAAAAAATTTCAACCGGATTGGATCTTGGTGTCCGCCGGTTTCGACCCACATCAGCGCGATCCATTGGGCGGCATGGAAGTCACCGAAGCCGGTTTCGCGGTGATGGCGCGGGAGATGTTGCGCCTGGCGGAGGAATATACCCACAATAAAATCGCGTTTCTCTTAGAGGGTGGTTACGATTTGGCGGCGTTACGCGGTTCTGTGGCGACGGTCTTGAATGAGATGCGCCGGCCTGCCGGCGCAGATGTTCTCGCGGCGGCGGCAGCGCAACGCATTCAGCCGCTCATAAAGGGCATTTTAGATATCCATGAAAAATACCGCTGATGCGCAAGTTTCTATTGACCCTTCCGCCGGTCTAATCTATCTTTAGGTTTCAAATCCATTACCGAACGGTTACGAAAAAGTGAACAGAGCTGAGCAACGACGAGTTGTCTTGACAGGTCTTGGTCTGGTGACGCCACTGGGTACCGGCGTGCAAAAAAATTGGGACGCCGTGACCGCCGGGCGTTCGGGAATAAAACTCATCGACCGCTTTCCCGATATCGAGTCCTACGCGTCGCGCATCGCCGGACAGGTAACGGATTTTCGCGCCGAAGATTTTATCGAGGCCAAAGAGATCAAGAAAATGGATCGTTTCATCCACTATGCCATCGGCGCGGCGTCGATGGCGATGGAAGACAGCGGCTTAAAGATCGATCCGGAGTTCGCCGAAGCTGTCGGCGTCATTATCGGCGTCGGGATGTGCGGTCTCGAGACGCTCGAAGTTACCAAGGTAGCTTTGCTGGCCGGCGGGCCGCGAAAAATATCGCCTTTCTTCATTCCCAAAGTGATCTCCAATCTTGCGCCGGGACATATCGCGATACGCTTTGGCACCAAGGGTATCAACCTAACGCCAACTTCGGCGTGCGCTTCCGGCACCCATGCCATCGGCGAAGGGTTTCATCTGATTCGCCGCGGGTTGCAGGATGCGGTGATTGCGGGTGGGGCGGAAGCGGCGATCACGCCGCTCGGTGTCGGCGGCTTCGCAGCCATGAAGGCGCTGTCGACGCGCAACGATGAACCGGAGCGGGCGAGCCGGCCATTCGACAAAGACCGGGACGGTTTTGTCATCGGCGAGGGTTCCGGCGTCTTAATTCTCGAAGAACGCGAGCGCGCCGTCAAACGGGGCGCGAAGATATACGCGGAAGTGATCGGCTACGGCGCCAACGGCGACGCGTATCATATGACGGCGCCGGCACCGGAAGGCGAGGGCGCGGCGCGTTGCATGCAGTTGGCGTTGCGAGACGCGGGTATCGCGCCCAGCGAGGTCGACTACATCAATGCCCATGGGACATCCACGGAGTATAACGACGCCAACGAATCCACGGCGATCAAAAAAGTGTTCGGCGAACACGGGGCGCGGCTGGCGGTAAGCTCGACCAAATCGATGACCGGCCATCTGTTGGGCGCGGCGGGAGCGGTGGAGGGAGTATACTCGGCGCTGGCATTGCACTATGGTATCATCCCCCCGACGATTAATTACGATACTCCCGATCCGGCCTGTGATCTTGACTATGTGCCGAACCAGGCGCGCAAGGCGGATATAAAAGTCGCCCTTTCCAATTCCTTCGGATTCGGCGGCACCAACGCATGCGTCATATTCAGGAGGAGCGAATGAGCACAGCGCAATTGCGCAGCGTCATTCTCGGCACTGGGTCCGAGCTGCCGTCGACGGTCGTTACCAACCAGGAACTCGAAAAGATGGTCGATACCAGCGACGAGTGGATCACAGTGCGGACGGGCATCAAGGAACGGCGCATCTTGGAAGAAGGCAAGGGCACCGCCGACATGGCCTGCGAAGCGGCCAAGCGCGCTCTCGCCGACGCCGGTATGGATACCTCAGACCTCGACGCCATTATCATGGCGACCGTCACCGCCGACTATCAGATGCCGAGCTCCGCTTGCGTCCTCGAAGACAAGCTCGGCGCGCGCGGAGTCTTTTCCTTCGACGTGGGCGCCGCCTGTTCGGGATTTCTCAACGCGTTGTCCGTAGCGGACTGCTTTATCCGCACCGGAAAAATCCGCAACGCCCTCGTGGTCGGCTCCGATGCGCTCAGCCGCGTGCTCAACTGGCAAGACCGCGGCACCTGTATTCTGTTCGGCGACGGCGCCGGCGCGGTGGTGCTCGGCGCTTCCGAGAACGGCAACGGAATTCTGAGCACCAAGTTGCGCACCGATGGCGCTTACGCAAAAACGCTCTACATACCCGCCGGCGGCTCGTTACGGCCCGCCAGCGCGGAAACCGTGCGTCGTCATGAACACACCATCACGATGAACGGCAAGGAAGTGTTCAAGATCGCCGTGCGCTCCATGGAAGAGATCAGCTGCCAGGCTCTCGAAGAGGCCGGCGTCGCCATCGATCAAGTCTCCCTCGTGATTCCGCACCAGGCGAACCGGCGCATCATCGTCGCCCTGGCCGAACGGCTCGGCGTGTCGATGGACAAAGTCGTCGTGAACGTCGACAAATACGGCAACACCTCGGCGGCCTCGATTCCCGTGGCGCTCGACGAAGCCAAACGCCAGGGACGGATCAAACCGGGCGACATCCTGTTGCTTAACGCCTTTGGCTCCGGTTTTGCCTGGGGCGCCGCGGTGGTTAAGTTCTAGCCGGCATTCGCCTGCTGGTTCAAAGTTCAACGTTCAAGGTTCAAGGTGGGGAGCGATTGGAACGTTGAACCTTGAACGAAGCTCTAGTGCGCTTGCAGCGCCCGCTTTCGGATGGAATCGCGCAGGTCTTTTAGGCCGGCGCTGAACTGAACGGGGTAACAAGCCGGATCGACGATGGCTTGGTAAATTTCCGGTAGCCGGTCAAGCTCATCGCGGCAAACCGACTTGGAGTCGTCGAGGGTTGGCAGCCGGCCGACGATTTTGCCCGCCTGCATAACTTGCGTTAACAAAGTCTCTGTTCCCGGCATCTGCTCGCTACGCAGAGCGACAAGGTCTCCAGATAGTTGTCCCTGATCGTCATGGACGCGAAACACCTGCTTCTTTCCCGGCCACGACTCCTTGCCCGTGCTGAGTTTTAAGACTGAGCGGTCGCCGAATTCGACTAGCTTATAGGCCATGTCGCTCCACGGCGCGTCGGCGGATACGCCCATCTTGGTGCCGATGCCATAACTGTCGTAGGGGATTTTAGCGTTGGTGAATCGCGCGAGGTCATATTCGTCCAAACCGCCGCTGCCGATAATTTTCACTTCCTTCAATCCCGCGTCGTCAAATACGCGGCGCACTTCAATGGCGAGTTGTTCCAAGTCGCCGCTGTCGATGCGCACCCCTTGAAGGCGTTGGCCGCGGGCGGCCATTTCCTTGGCCACCTCGACTGCGATGCGCGCGCCTTGGAGCGTGTCGAAAGTGTCGATCAGCAATATCGCGTTGTTGGGAAAGCTCGCGACATAAGCGCGGAAGGCGTCGATCTCGCGTTCGAAGCTGGTAACGAACGAGTGGGCCATGGTGCCGGCCAGCGGAATGCCGTAGCGCTGCCCGGCGCGCACGTTGCTGGTTGCGGCGAAGCCGGCAATGTAGCTGGCGCGCGCTACTTTCATGCCGGCGTCGGTGCCGTGGGTGCGTCTGAGCGCGAAGTCCGCCAGCGGTCGTCCCGCCGCGGCATGAACGCAGCGGGCGGCTTTGGTGGCGATGAGCGATTGCAAATTGATCTGATTGATGATGAAGGTCTCGACGAGCTGCGCCTCGATGATCGGCGCGGTGACTTCCAAAACCGGCTCATCGGGAAAAAAAATTCGCCCCTCAGGCAGCGCCCAGACGTCCCCGGTAAATCGCAGGCCGCTGAGAAAGTGCAGGAAGTCATCGGTGCATAGGTTCAGGGAAGACAGATAGTCGAGGGCCGCCGCACCGAAGGAAAAAGTTTCGAGAAACTCGATAACGTCGCGCAATCCCGCCGCGACGAAATAACCGCGGTTGGGCGGATAGGAGCGGATGAACAGGCTGAAAGTGGCAAGCCCTGATTTGCCCTCGCGAAAATAGCTCTGCGCCATAGTGAGCTGGTAGAGGTCGGTAAGCAGCGCGAATTTTTCCCCGGTGGCCATGGCGGGTTCCGTTCTTGCGCAGAGTGTAGTGAAAAGCTGGAAGCGAGTAAACCCCGTGCGCGGTTAACGTTCATGTTAAGCTTCCTCTTACGGTTCGATATTCATCGACGATACGTTTTGAACGGGGTTAAGGCGCGTGACGGCCCTCACTGTTGATTTATCGACATCGTTTTGTTAAGCCATTTCCAGTAGCCACGCAGATTTGCCAGCGACAGGAGGCTCTAATAAATGTTTACCGACAAGATCGAACTGAAGGATTTCGAGAAGCAGGACCCGGAATATCAGGATTTGCTGCGCCGCGTGCTTGCGATTCAAGCGGATTGCGAGATCGGCGGCCCCAACCTTTACGTCAAGGATATTCTGCCCAACGCGCCGACTAAATTGGACCAACTCATCGTCGCGCGCACGGCGGCCGAGGAGATGGACCACTTCAGAAAAATGGCGCGCCTGGCCGGTGACATCGGCGTCGACGTTTCATACACGCTCAGCCGGCCCAATCAGGAAAGATACGTCGAGGCTTTTCGCGGCCAAATCAAAACCTGGGAAGATTTTGCCGTTTTCGGTTTTTTGGTCGACCGCGTCGGTCGTTTCCAGCTTGAGGAGTTTATTGACTGCACCTATTTGCCCCTGGCCCGGGTGGTCGAGGATCCGGATATTATCAGGGAAGAAGAAGGGCATGTCGACTTCGGCACCAACGCGTCGGCCGAATTCGCCGCGAAAGGCGGCGAGCACAAGGAGAGGATTCAAAAGGCCGTCGATTACTGGTACGCCAAAGGCCTGGATATGTTCGGCAACAGCAAGTCGTATCGCTCGGAGCGCTATATGCACTGGGGGCTCAAACGCCGCCCCAACGCGGTGGCGCGCCAGCAGTATAAAGATGAAGTCGATGCCCTGATCGTCAAGATGGGCCTTACGCGTTCCCGACCCCAACAAGGGCCGTCTCTATTTCTAAATCAGAGGACGACCATGCAAGCAGCGCCCAATACCGAAGCACTGGACGAGCAGTTCAAGGAATTTATTCAAGCCTTGAAGAAAGCGGTGGGCACCGGCATACCGCATCTCAAGGACGATCCGAAAATCGTCGACCAGGCGATCGCGGATTGTAAGGAAATTCTTGACGTGGTCATGGAAGGCAACGTCAAAGAGTGGTGGTCGTAAATCATTTGCCAACCGCTCGCTGGTCGATAGGCGAGCTTTCATTTGGACAAGGCGCCCGGACCGCAACGGCGCCTTTGTCTTATCCAAGGGCCGAAAGTCAATATAGACGGAGGCTGAAACATTGAACGTCGTCGTATGCGGTAAAGTCATTCCCCAGGCCACGGTCATCATCGAGCTCGACGCCAACAGCAAACGCATGGTGCGCAAGGGCGTACCGCATGAGCTCGATCCTATGGCGGCGAGCGCCGTGGAGGAAGGTCTGCGTCTCACGGAAAAGCATGGCGGCACGGTGACGCTGGTCACCATGGGGACCCGCGACGCGACCATCGGAATTCGCAACGCTTTGGCGATGGGGGTGGCCTCGGCGGTGCATATTCTCGACGACGCTGTCGCCGGCTCCGACACACTCGGCACGGCGAAATTACTGGCGGCGGCAATCAAAAAACAAGAATTCGATCTGGTCATTTGCGCGACGGAAAGCGGGGATAGTTATTCCGGTATAGTCCATGGACAAATAGCTCGGCTATTGGGCCTCCCGCCCCTCACCTTCGCCAAAGAAATCACGGTCGATGGCAAGCAAATCAGCATCAAGCGTCAGAGCGAGGCCGGCTACGACCTCGTGGAGGCGACGTTGCCCGCCCTCGTCGCGTGCAGCAGCGGCATCAACGAACCGCGTTATCCGCAGCTCAAGGGCATCATGGCGGCGAAGAAAAAAGAGATCAAAGTTTACAGCGCGGCCGATTTGGGCCTGGCGCCGGATCAAGTGGGCGAAAAAGGCGCGCGGGAAAAAGTTCTCACCATCGGCCGGCCGCCCAAGCGAGAAGCCGGGAAGGTGGTTACCGACGAAGGCGAGGGCGGCAAGCAGATCGCGGACTTCTTAGCTGAAATCAAGGTGATCTAAGTGGCAGACGTAATCTGGGTTTACGCGGAAATTGGCGACGACAAGCTAACCACGACCTCTTTGGAGATGCTTGCCAAAGCAGCGGAAGTTGGGAAAGCCGAAGCGATTTTGCTCGGCCCCGCGCCGGATGAGGCCGTGCAGACGCTCGCCAAGCATGGCGCGAGCAAGATTTATCGGAGCGGGGACGCGGTTTATCGAGACTATTTGACCTTGCCCGCGGCGGAGACCGTCGCCGGCCTGATTCAAAAGCATAGTCCTGCGGTGATGCTGTTCGCATCCAGCTACGCCGGCCGCGATTTGGTCGCCAACTTGAGCGCTCGGCTCGATTGCGGCGCGATTACCGATGTCGGCGATTTCCAGCTCAAAGACGGCAGCGTCGAAGCGACGATTCCCGCCCTGGGCGCAAGTTACCAGAATACGAGCACGCTGGTGAGCCAGGGAACGAAATTGCTGCTGGTGCGGCCCAAATCGTTTGAGCCCAGGGTCAGCGAGCAGGCGCCGGACATCGAGGAGGTTTCGGCGCCCGCCGATGAATCGCTGCGCAAAGTCCACATGAAAGAACGGGTCACGGTGAAGCGCGAAGGTCCTTCGTTGGAAGGGGCCAAGATGGTCATCTCCGGCGGTCGTGGGCTTAAGGGCGAGGAAAACTTCGCAATATTGAAAGAGCTTGCCGATGTGCTGGGTGGCGCCATCGGCGCCAGCCGAGCGGCGGTGGATGCCGGCTGGGTGCCCTACGCCATGCAGATCGGCCAGACCGGCAAGACGGTGAAGCCCGATATTTATTTCGCTGTCGGCATTTCCGGGGCGGTGCAGCATCTCTCGGGCATGAAGACTTCCAAGACCATCATCTCGATCAACAAAGATCCCGAAGCGCCAATCTTTCAGTATTCGGATTTCGGCGTCGTCGGCGATCTGTTTAAGATCGTTCCCCAGCTCATCGAAGAGCTAAAAAAGCGCAAGGGCGCTTGAGCGCCGCCACGGATTCGTCCCGGCGCAGGCTCGCCTTTTACCCGCCTCTGTAGAGTCATCCTCCCAGCAGCATTGCCGGCCCGCTATGCCGATGTTAGGGGTTTGCGTTCCGTCTGGAACATCAAAGAAATCAAGCGCTTGCAGGTTTTCTGGTAGGTTCCGATTTTCTCTGTTCACAAATGGTGAACGCGTCTATCACGCCGTCCATGTCCATGTTCACATATTTTTTGTGCGAAGCCACGGAGGAGTGTCCCGCCGCTCTCATCGCCGCCGATACCGGAACGTGCATCGTGTGCCACATCGTTATGGCGCAATGGCGGAAGTCGTGAAGAGTGAAGTCGGTAATCTTCGCCGCCCTGCACGCCTTTTGCAGCGCCCACCGTATTTGCATCGGCGTGATCTTTTTGCCCTTGATGGTGAACACAAGTCCCTTGGTGTTGATTTTTTTGCCCTTGATGGTCGACACAACGTTTTCCGGGTTCGTCGACTTGTATTCGGCGTCCAGTTCGTTGAACAACGCCGTCAACCGCGCCGTGCGAATTGGGATTTCCTGGCGAACCTCTGTCTTTTCCCGCCCGCCCTTCAGTTGGATAAGCCACTTTACTTGGTCCACCTCGGCCCAATCGAGCGAAAGCAAGTCACCGCGACTCAACGCCGTTTCGGTGGCGCATATCATGACGCGCTGAAGCCACGTCGGTGAATTCTCCAAAAGCCTGTTGAATTCATAATCCTTCAGGGTTCTGTCCCGGCTCGGCTCCGGTTCCATCTTGAACTGCGGAACGCGCCTGATTAGTTCCTTGTTGTGCGCCAACCGCAAGAGTTTTTTGAGCAGTGCCAGTTCCTTGTTGACGGTCGTCGGCGACGTGGTTTTTCCCGTTTCCTTGCCGCGCTTCGATACTTTCTCGGCTTGGCGCGCCGCCCGGTAGTCGGTCAGGTCCGTGTCGCCGATGTTCCGCAATTCCGTGGAACCGAAAAACTCCTTCAGGTGCGGCAACAAGCTATGGTCTCGCGACTTGAACGCGCTCTTGCACTTATCGGCCCATGTCGAAAAAGCCATGTGGCGCGTTTTGGCTTCGTCGAAATCGTGCTCGGCGTCGTTCTTTTTTTCATACTCGCGAAGCCTTTGCACTGCCTTTTTCAGGTTGCCGCCAAAGGGAAGCGCCGACGGATACCTTTCCAATCGGTGAAAACGTCATAGTACAAAACCGCCCGCTTGCGCTTCGTGTCATACGAGCGCTCGTGAAGCCCCGGCGTCGGCTCCCCGTTCACTTCCGGTATTTTTTTAAATTTTTGTTGCTCCATATTTTCCCCTTTCCCTGGTCGTTTATTTGCCCCTGCTCCGCCTACTTCGTTTCGCCTTTTCCGCCAATTGTTCGAGCAATTTGAGATATGCCCCGGTCGGCCTGCTCGTTCCGCCTTCCCACCGTGCGACGGTCTCGCGATACGCCGATATCAAGTCGGCAAGCGCTTGCTGCGTCAATCCGAGCGCCGCTCTTAGCTTCTTAACTTGTGCAGGTGTCATTTGTACTTTGTAACAATTATCACGGACGAAAGCAAGAGAGATTTTTGACAGTACCTGTTTAATGCGCAAGCGATTTTCATCAAACAGAAAGACGATTGACATCCCACCGGTCCGGCGATATTGCTCAGGCCAGAAAAAAAGGTGGGTTAAAATTCCTATACAGACTACTCGATTATTCTTTTACTTATCGGCTTTGCCCTCCAATTTCTGGCGGCAATCCTGCTATAGCTCCCTTACGGCCTCCCTAACTCCGGCGCTCGCAGCGGCTCCCGTGCTTCCTGTGGGCTACGTTGTTAACGCGAGCCGGATTGGTGATCGAAGGATGATTCTGGCGGGATACCGGCTGGCAGATCGGTTAACGCGGCTTCTTGGAAACTAGCGGAAAGTTGATTGGAGGAGCCTTAACTCCGGCTCATGCTCACATAGCACGCACACGGCGTCAACAGAGAATGCGTATATTGCGCCGAAGAGTCGATGAGTTCGAGTATTGACGTTTTCTACGGGATCGCTACAAGCTCCTTGCCCGTCTTTCTTATATTCAGTAATCTGTCAGTTACCGTCCGTTCCGCATCGTAACGCTTCTGCCAATCGTCACGAAAAAAAGAATGGATACAAAGTACGCTGTAAAATTGCTCAATCTCAATCGCCCTCAGTTTCGCAAGCAAACCTGGAGCAATCTCTTTTTCCTTGAAAAAACGAGGCGCGTCACTCTCAAATATTATTAGTACGTATCCATTTTCGTATTGGGTACCGACTATCCTCCGGTCTTGGCTGCTGCAATTGGCCGATTTCACGGAACGTACCCACCCAATTTCAACGAAGGGACCCACCTGATTTCACGGAAGGGACCCACCCCATTTCAGGTGGTACCCTTCGTTTTCTGAGCTAAGCGACGAACGATGCTACCTTGGCCAACTGGAGGAGGATCCAGTTGATGGCCAAAGAGAGGACCAGCGTTCGTATGCAAGCGCAAATCAAAATTCTGTCCGAACAAGGGCATTCCATTCGCAGCATCGCCCGGATACTGAGGCTTTCGCGCCGAACCGTGCGCAAGTTCTTGGAACCAGCCCCACAACCGACCTCTGAGATCGGCGGCTGGATGGAGACGCTTGACTGGGAGTATGTCCGCCAGGAAGTCTATGGCAAAGGGACCACGGTCAAGCAGATCCAGAGGGAAGTGGCCCCCGATATCGCGTACGTAAAGTTTTGGCGGGCGTTTCGGGAGAAGGTCAGTGCGCAGGCCTCACCCGATCAAGTGACGATCCGGCTCGATCATAAGCCCGCGGAAAAAACCCAGATCGATTTCTGTGACGGTCTGTTTCTCACCGACCCGGTCACCGGCCATAAAACTCTCACACAGTTTTTCTTAGGCGTGTTGCCGTTCAGCTCGTATTTCTTCGGCGAGTTCGTTCTAGATCAAAAGCTTGCCACGTTTATCGGGGTCCAGAGCCGCATGTTCGCCTACTTTGGTGGGATCACCCCCTACGTGGTCGTGGACAATCTCAAAAGCGGTGTCCACAAGGCCGATCTGTACGACCCCGATGTCAATGCCACCTACTGTGACTTTGCCAATCACATGGGCTTTGCTGTTCTGCCGGCCAGGCCCCGAAAGCCCCGCGACAAGGGCTCGGGAGAAAGCCACATCGGAGTGGTCCAAAGGAGTTTTTTCCAGGAGGTCCGTAACCGCGTCTTTTATTCGCTCCCCGAGCTCAATCAAACGCTGCGGGACTATCTACAGCGGCTCAACTACGAAGTGATGAAAGACTATGGGGTGAGCCGCTCCCAGCGCTTCGCTGAAGAGAAAAAGCAGTTAAAAGCCCTGCCGGCTTCGCCCTTCGAGCTCAGCGAGTGGCGGCAAGCTAAAGTCCATCCCGACTGCCATGTCCAGGTGGAAAAAAACTTCTACTCGGTCCCCTTTGTTTACGTCGGCCAAATAGTCCGGGTCAGACTCACGGAGAAAATCGTCGAACTCTTCAGCGAGGACAGCCAATGCCTTACCGCGCACCCAAGACTTAGGGGCATCGGACAGTTCTCCACCTATGATTTCCATTATCCAGAAAAAAAGCTTAGCGTAGCGCGCTTCGAAATCCGTCACGCCCAACAGCAAGCCAAACAGGTCGGCCCCCATGTCGAGAAGTTGGTCGACCAGCTGCTCTCGGGCCACCATCCGCTGCGCCATCTACGGCGGGTCCAAGGGATCTTGCGGCTTTCAAAACGCTATCCCGTCACCCCTCAAGCTCTGGACCACGCCTGCCAGCGCGCCCTGAGCTTCAACAAAACACGGCTCGCCTACATCAAAGACTGCGCCCTTTACTTTGTCGCCCACGGTCAAAGACCGACGCTGCTTACCCCAAAGAGAAAGCCCGATACCGTTCATCTGCACCAATACGGCGCCGATTCGGACTCGGATCCAGAACCGTCCTTGCCTTCGGTGGAGGAGGAAATCCTATGAGCACGAGCTTAAAATCCAGCCGCAAAGCCATTTTTAATCATCCAGACAAGCAAGCGGGAAAAAACGGCCTCCGTATAAGCCCTATAAACGACGATCTCGGCTCGGTTGATACCTGGGGTTCCCCCAAAAACAGCCCTTTCACCAAGAGGTCGCACCACCATGATGCTTGATCAAGTCAGAGCCCTCTCGCACCAGATGCGCCTGTTCGGCATCCATGAAGCCTGCGAACGACAAGCCCAGATCGCTTTGTCCCAGCAGTTCCATCCCCTGGAGTTCCTCCGACTCCTGCTCGAAGATGAACTGTTGTCGCGCAAAGACCGTACCGCTAAGGCGCTCATGACCAAGGCCCGCTTTCGGTTCCGCGCCGATCTGGAAGACTTAGATTTAGCGTTCCACAAGGATCTGACCAAGGCTAAGATCAAAGAGCTCTGTGAATTAAACTTCCTTCATAACCAGGAGAATCTTTTGATCCTTGGAAAAACCGGCCTGGGTAAAACTCATCTCGCCATTGCCTTGGGTAAACGGCTGTGCCAGGAAGGCCATCCCACTCAGTTCTTGCCAGTCAACTTCCTGTTCGAGGAAATCCAGGCCGCCAGGGCCGCCGGCCGTTACCTCAACTACATCCGTAGTCTCATCAAGGCCAAGGTTTTAATCCTCGATGACTTAGGGCTAAGAAACTACACCCACGAGGAGGCCACTTCCCTGATGGACATCCTCGAAGAGCGTTACCGCAAGGCTCCCCTCATTGTCACCTCCCAGGTCGAGCCCCAGGGGTGGATAAAACTGTTTGAAGATCCGGTGATCGCCGAAGCCATTGTGGATCGGCTGATTCATCCATCTCAGAAAATCACTCTGAAAGGAGAGAAATCCTATAGAGAAAAACTTGCAGAGAAAAAATCGGGATTGAAAAACCAGGGAGGCTCAGTGTAAAAGTCAAAATCGCTTCGTCGCTTCGCTCCGCTGATTTCAGTGGTCCCCTTCGTTGAAATCGGGTGGGTCCCTAAAGTGAAATCGAGCATGCAATAGTAGAGGCCGTTCTGTTCATACGAAGACAACCTATAATTTCCCGCCTCCAATTCTATTGTTATCCAGTCGCGTGTTTCTTGCGCTTGCGCCTCGCTCAAAGCTATACCTGCAACCAGTGCTACGACAGATAGAAAAGATCTGAAGCTGCTTCTCATAGTTTTTCCTTCTTTGCTTCTTTTTGATATATAGTGACCTACAGCCTTCTGTTCGACACCAGACCGGACGCAGTGGCCCATTTCATTTCTCTTACCTCTTTTTCACGAAACCAGCAGTTTTGTGCACGTCGTCTGGAGATCGTGGAGCTTGTTGAAATAGTTAACGCTCGCCCGCTTTACGTTTTCGTCCCATTCTTCATGCGCGAGTTCGCGCAGATTTGCGGAGCTATTCACCTGTCTGAAATAACGTTCCTCCCAACCTTCTTCCTTTCCCCTGTAACGCTTCATGAAATAGAAAAACCCCTCCGGTTGAATCCGCGCTGCCTCCAGAACGTAGCCGCCTTGTTTGTAGTAGGTGCTATACGAAACCTTTCCGCCCTCGCACATCCCTTGAAAGACCATTCGTGCCTCATTTTCATAATCGGGAAGCACCGGTCCGGTTCCAGCGCTCACGTATCCGCTCATCCCAAATATCAGGAAGAATACGAGAATAGAGAACCGCGTCTTGATTCTTGATGCTGCGTGATTGTAGACCAGTGAACCCCTTGCCGCGATCGTTTTTCTCTTTTCAATGACGTTTTGCCTTCCTCTTGCATTTTGGATTTTGATTTTGTTCATAGCGCTGTCTGCTCCTATCTTTGCCTTCCTGCCTAAGTGAAAATTTATGATTACTTGATGATTTTATCCGCTCGCTTTAAAACGGCTGGGGGAATCGTTAATCCGATCTGCTGGGCGGTTTTGAGATTGATGACCAGCTCAAACTTCTTTGGTCCCTCCACAGCGAGATCAGCCGGCTTCGCACCTTTCAGGATCTTATCCACATAAACGGCGGTGCGCCGGTCCAAATCGAGCAGGTCAGGCGCATAGGATATAAGTCCTCCGTCTTCGACGTGCTGGTGATACGAGAACATGGTTGGCAGTCGGTTCTTTTCGGCAAATTGCGTGATGCGCTTTGCGTGGATCGAGACAATCGGTGACCGAAAGACTAACAGTCCATTGGGGCGTTCCTTGGTGATGGCAGCAAAGGCGTTCTCCAAGTCCCCAGGCCGCTCTAGCTCCACGGATTGAACCTTAAGGTCTAAAGTCTTGGCAGCGCCTTCGGCTTCTTTGAACTGTTGTTTCTGACGTAAATTGCCTGGATTCCAAACGACCCCAAGGTAAGAAAGTTTTGAGACAGCTTCCTTCAGCAGCTCAATTCGTTTTAGGACTGCATCCGACGAGCCCGACGAAGTCGTCCCCGTGATGTTTCCTCCCGGGCGGGCGAGACTAGCGGCAAACCCCGAAGCCACCGGATCGCCGCTCGCCGTAAAGACAATCGGAGTGTTCTTAGTTTGCTGCTGGACTGCACGAGTTCCCTGCTCGCTCCCCACCACAATGACATCAACTTTGAGACGGATCAGTTCAGCTGCGAGGTCGGGCATCCGGTCTAAGTTCCCGTCCGCGTATCGATATTCAACTCCAATGTTTTGGCCCTCATTGTAACCTAGCTCCTGCAGTCCTTGGCGGAACGCGTCAACCCGTGGCGCGGCAGCAGAAGCTGAGCCGCCGCTTAGATAACCTATTACAGGAATCTTCCGCTGTTGCGCTCCTGCAAACTGGACAGAACCTAGAAGCAGCGTCATGGCAACGACGATACTCATTTTACATTTCATAATTTCCTCCTTTTCCCCGCTAAGTTTTGATCACGATATTGCAGACAAAGTTTCCGGATTCATCCGCCCGCGAGCGTGTATGGCTCAACCCGACCTGAGGGACTCCGTCTTCCTCTTCTCCAAACCAAAGAGTTGACGCGGCTGAAAAACGCTGTCATCTGGTTTCCACACGTGGCTTAAGATGACAGCTGTCCCAGCGTCAAAACAATTGATCGGGAGATATATTCTTCTATGCTGTTCGATATATATCGAAAGGTAGAGGAGATCAGGAGGTACGGAACGGAACGTTGGAGTAGGCCCACCATGGGATCAATCCCCAGCGGAATGCCTCGAGGGTTCGCCTGCCGCCCACTTGGGCGATTACGGGCGCTTCTTGAGTCGGAGCGATGTTATATCGGGGTTTTAACAGCGAGATGACTGAATCGACTTTCCAGGTGCCTAAGGTCGGAAAATTCGCCGGGAAAATACGTGTAGCGGCCGCACATCGCTGAAGAGTCATATCCTTTAAGAGCTTCCACACTCGAAATAGCCGTTTTTCTCCGCAGCGTCTCGACACCATGTGGACATATTGACGATGTAGGAATCCTTCCGGCGTTCTTTTGCCTTTAGTAAGAGCCGCTCCGCCTGTAATCTGTCGGTCGTGGTTGCCACACTGCGGTAGGAACCTTGTCGGTAATAAATCGCCGCGTTTGTTAATCCCAGTTTTGGCGCAATTGTTTGAATCTCATGCTTCGCGTCGGCGAGGGCTGTGTCGCCGCCGAAGACTACCCCCCACGTCACGACCGTTCCAGCCGAGGTTTGTAATTTCTGCACCAACGGAGCATTCGCCGACGTGGTGGTTTCGACCGCAGCTTGAACCCGCGCGGAGTTGGCAGCCAACTGCGTATTGAGTTGCTCCAGTTTCCCTATCTTCGCCTTGGTCTCCGTGCCGGTTATTTGTGCCTTTAGGTCGGCGAACGCCGCGTTTGCGCTTGGGATTAGGTGCTATCAAAATTTCAGCCATGCTAATGTTGCTTGATTCGGGTCAAAGATTGTTTACCAACTGTTCCCTGGTTTTTTCGTAGTGCCTTAACTCATTGAACCTAATGGACAATCTCGCCGGTGTTATCGGCGTGTAGTGCCGATGTCGGGCTATCGCAGCGCGCCGCTAGGGGCATTTTTTGCGACGGTGTTTTCGATTTCACCTCTCCCCCGTTCGCCCTTTTTTCTTGCGCTCTCATCCACCTGCACAAAGCCTCTTCCGTCATCCGTCTTTTTCCGCCGACTTTGAAACTTGGCAATTCACCGCTAACCATCATCCGGTTAGCTTCGCGCCGCGAGATATCCAAACGGGTCGCTACAGTTTTAGGTGATACCCAGTTCATCGCTGTTGTCGCTGAATGCTCCGGTCGCTGTCGTTTAAACGGCTGGTGACACGTGTGACGATTTTGCTTGCTTGAGATGATCGAAGAAGGGAGCGAACGGATTTTGAACTTGCTCGGCCATAATCACGCCGCCTCTCGCACGTCCGTTTGAATTTCCTTCCACACCTCTGTGGAATAGAGGAAATGGGCCGAGGGCTCATACCTGTTCCAGCAGCCTGTGAAACTCTACGACCCCGACTTTCCTGAGCAGTGCCTTAGCGCGTCTCAAAGCATAAACTTCAAGACGGCATCGGTCCGAACAGTGGCGCCTGTGCTTACCCTGCGGCGATATCTCACCCATCGAAGCATTGCAGAACGGGTTAGAACACGCGCGAGAACGCCCTTCAGACTGCGTTAACGCAGTTTCTGGCGATGATTGAGCGTTGTTCGTGTCCATTTGCTCTGCTCGGTCTGACTTCTTCTTTGATCATTGCCTTGAACGCTTCCGCCAGAGGCTCCGCCATTCGCATATCGCTGTTGACGGCCGTTTGTCCCGGTTTGAGAGCGGGTGAATACCTTAGCAGCCACCCCGCTAATTTGTCCCGGTTTGGGCTCAACGAAATCAGGTAGTTGCGAACCCCCCTTTTTGGTGTCCGCGACGCGCTGGCGGGCGATTCTTTTCTTGCAACGGGGCGAGGCCCATTTTTGCCTGCTGAAAATCGGTTGACCGCAACCGCACGCACATGCCCGCTGGCCGTCGAGGAGTTGTGTGTCGATGTACTGGCGGTAAAAGTCGATGACGGAACCGAAGGGGATTACTACCTCTGGACGCTTCCCGCTAACCACCCCGTGGAAAAATTCATTCGGGGTTTCGATCTTGCGCCTGAATGTGTGAGCCAGGAATTCCACTGACCAGTTGCGCCGTCGCGCAAGGGCCGCAAAATCTTGATTGGTGATTTCGTTTGACTCGTTTGTAGTGTCAGGACTATAAGTGTTCACGGTTAGTTGCCTTTCTCGAATTTCTTTTGACGCCGCTTGCGTTTAGCCCACTACGCCTTCCCGCGCCTGGCTTCCTCGATCAACTGAAACCAGTTGTCAGTTCCACGTCTGTTTCCCATCAGGATTTCGTTTATTTGTTCTGCCGGGAGAGACGATAGTAATTTCTTTCACGTCAAAGAACATTTAGTCTACTCGTAATTCCGTCCCTACGCCTTATTACTACCGGTTTGAACGTCTTAGGCTTTGGCTTGCAGTTACGACAAGTCAATGTCGCTGAAATTGCCTTGTTCTTACTTAATCGGTTTACCAGTGTCTTGTACCACTGTCTTAGACTAGTAAATTCCAGTAAATCATCGGCAACCGGTTGCACCTGCAACGCGCCGTCGGTTGCTCCGCAAACTTTGCACACTGCGCCAAGCGCTTGAACGATTTGCAGGCGGAGTACTGCGAGCGAGCGAAAATAATTTCGCCGCTCAAACTTAGGTAGGCTTGCTACCATTGCCGCGTCTCTTCTTCTTAGTAAAACTTGACTAGTCATATTTGATTGATAAACCTGTGGTTTAGCCGTTGCCCGTTTCCTATCTCCGGGTGATACATATTTGACATATGTACCAACATGATATGGGCGACCTGTTAGGGTCGCCAGCTTATCACCCATCGATGAGGTATCCGGTAGGTACAGGACGGTTACTCTAACCTCAGAGCCGTAGGCGCTCCTGCTAAATTTCACCGCCTAGTGAAGAGGCATACTGCTGTTATATCTCTTCATAAAGATAAGGATTGGCGAGGGCTGTTTAAGACATTTCGGTGTAAATAATGTATTTGGCTCCTTTCAAATTCCAAAGAATGCTTTCGACTCTTCCGCTCGCTTTTTCTCCTCTAAGACAGCCAAGCATCATCAGCCGCCGCCATCGTAGCGGGGTTATTTGTGAGAAAGGCAGTCGGAAGATTGCTCTCTCAAAGTTTTCTGCCTTCATACCTTCTCGTAGTAGAAGAGTGTGCAGCTAGAAGTTTTAAGACAAAGGTGGGCCGCGACAGAAAGTTTGTCACTCAGGAAATTTAACGGTGGACAGGCAAATGGAAAAGCGCTGCAAAAGTAATTTGCGAACGAACTAGGGAAAAAGCGCTAAAACGAAGGCTAAGCCCTGGAGGGACGAGTAATTGCGAGAAAGCCTATCAATTTGTTGGAAGATTCAAAGATTGATTGATCACATTACCTCGGAGAAGGGTAAAAGAACCTCTGAGAAAGGTCGGTTTGCTTTATGTGACTGTCAAAGATGCATTAACGTGGCGCTAGCGCTTCCCGTTGGCTCCCTAACTCGCTCTGCCGTGATTGAATCACTTACAATTAGATAACCTTATTTCGCCTAAAAAATAGGCATAGCTCATCTCTCAAAGGCCTTGTCTCAAGGCCTTGCCGTGCAGTACGAAGCATATTTAGATTTTGAAGGTTTTCAGAGCAAAACTTGGCGGCTATTGAAATGAGATTTTCTCTATTCGCTCCCGTTCGGAGCGCGTATAGGCGTGTGGGATACCGCTTCCAAAGGTGGCGCTCAGACGGTTGATCCGTCACAGAACCGTCTTACGTGCAGCACGAGCTAGACGCCCACGCCAAACGCCACGGACAAGTCACGGACAGGAGTGGGGATAGTGCTGATAGTACGCGGGGTTAGCAAGGACAACTTGTTTACGAAGCGCGTGTCCCGTCGTCCTACCTCGTGCGCGTGTCATGTAAGTTACTAGTTTTTTCGCTCTAGTTTCCACTAGTTAGGGTGCCGCCGGGGTGGGGGCCAGGGGGGGGACGCCCAAGCCACGCCCAACCTTGTGCAGGGTAAGAGTTTAGTCAATGTCAGCCTCATAGCATTCTCGTAGCAACTTGCTTAAAGCCTCGCCCTTGGCGCGAAGCGCCAGGATAGTCGCTAGCGCAAACTCGTGGTCTTTCTTAATCCGCTCTATAATTTTCGTCGTTCGCGAGATCAGATAGAGGGCAACCCCAATGCAGATTACCGACACCACTAGGCAAGCCAAGGTAGTGTAAAAGACGATCATCACTGTAGTTTTGTCGTTCGACACACGCTAGCGTCCCAAGCTGGCTAACGCCGCTGCAAGTGTCGTGGTCCCCAACCTCGCACGCGACACAGACGGCGGTGTGACGAGCGAGATTCAGGACGCGCTCCATGAATGCCGTCTCTAGAATTGCCGCCACGTCACCAGCGGTAAGGACTTCCG
Source organism: uncultured delta proteobacterium (assembly GCA_963840855.1). Classification (GTDB taxonomy): domain Bacteria; phylum Desulfobacterota; class Binatia; order UBA9968; family UBA9968; genus DATACQ01. The sequence goes on along the minus strand of CAWJBB010000027.1, from coordinate 182,249 downwards.
CGCCCAGCTCGGCGTTGATCCGCTCCATCACTTGCGGCGTGAGAATCTGGTTAATGACCGCAGCGTCAAACGCCACGTCGGTATCCGAGTCTAGAATCGCCCCGTACAGCTTATAGGCGTTGACGATCTCGTCCCGCGTTAAGATTTGGCTTAGGACCACCATTTTATCGAATCGCGACATATTGCGACATCAATGCGTCAATTCTTGGTGGGTGACCTTCTCGATATCATCCTCGATCTGCGCCGCGAGTTTCCGCAACAAGTCGGGCAGCCGGTGAATCGCAATCGACATATCGGGACGTTCTAAATCACAGGTTAACGAAAAGCCGTTGCCATGCTCGCCGCCGATCACGCAAACCGAGACGATAGACGCCTTAGTTTCAAGCAGTAGTTTCTCCGCCTTGGAGTCATATTTTCCTTCCGGTTGACTTCGATAAACTCTAGCCATGTTTCACCCCTTTTGTGAATTGCAAACAGTGCAACGATATGAGGCGGAATGTCTTTGGTTGGATTGTGGACCCGTTGACCCGTCCCGTACTTCTTATCTTGATACTCCTGCTTACAAGTGCAGTGTAAGATTTTAGTCATTCCTTGCCCTTCATGTGCTCCATGATGACGCTATCCCAACGGTTAGGAGTTTTTGGTACGGTTACGCTTATGTTGTACAAGTTTTTGTCGAGTCACAGTAATCAGGGTGATTTCACGTGAGGGACGATTCTATGTGCGTATACGATTGTCACCACAGAGCCCAACGACGTGTTGCGCCCGATCCATGACCGGATGCCCGTCATGCTCAGTAACGACGACGCGTTAAAATGGCTTGCCCTCGACTACGCAATCGCCCATGCTCTCACGTTATTGAAACCGTATCCGCCGGAGAAGATGGAAGGCTACGACGTTTCAATTCTCGTGAACGATCCCCGCAACGATTTGTCGTGAGGTCCGCCCTGCTGAGATTCGCCCTGCTGAGATTCGCCTCGAAGAGGTTCGCCCCGCTGAGGTCGGGCCGTGTATCACCATGTTCACCCCTCCACCGATTCCAGGCATCTACTCCTTGGTTAATAAGTCCAAGGTGTTCCTCGTTTGGCATGTTTAACCACCAGCTTTCGATGATACGGCCTTACTTACTCCCCGCAGCCATCCGCGTGATCAGATCGAGATCGTTGCAATGAATTAGTTATTTTAGGTGCGCACCTAACAGAGCGTTTTATCCCCAAAGCCCCGGAGCCATCAAGTTGCGGAAAAACAATGTCAGCGAGGAATGTACAGTCACTATTGATTCGGGGTCAAGGCCGGTGATATGCAGAGCCGGTGACCCGCCAAGAGATAGAGCAAAAGATGGACGAGTTAGCGCGGGAATACCACGACACCCGCGACCCGGAAAGCCCGGAAGAGATTTTTGAATTGGCTAGGCGGCTTGGGGAGATGGACCATTGAAGGGGACGGGTTCACGCTCGGCCTCTGCTTTGTCCTTGAGGACTCAAAGATTACCGGCTCCAGTGTTTTGTTCGTTCTGCAAGTCTGTGTCAGACGCGGCCTGCCTCCTTACCTCGAAAAAAGTAGAGACCTATAAACAGGAGAAGTCCGAACAATCGAGATGGAAGGTGGAAATGGGCGGGCACGAACTCGAACATGTGAAACTGAGGGAGCCGTGATATTTGTTATCGAGTTGATGGTCCGAGCTTACCGTCAGCCGATGTTTCATCTCCGCACGCCTGAATTGAAGCGACTCATATTTGCTAATCCCCCTGTACCAACAATGAGAGGCTTTTCTCCGCTGTTTTCTGGATAGGGTGGTTGTTTCGCAACTCCAGCGCCTCCACCCGCGCCGCCACAGTCTCAAAATAGGCGTGCTTAGCTGTTAGCTCTTCAACTTTCGATGCGAGCACCGCCAACTGTGCCTCCTTCTGTTTTAGCTCCGCCGTGCGCTTCTCCAGCGCCTGCACCGCGATCATAAGAATCCCCGCCAGGTCGCCGGAGTTGATCGTGGTCTTCGAGCCGATCTGTCCCACTCCGCCGGTGGCCAGGGCAAGAGCCAAAGAATCGGGGTTTCTCACAGGAGGAGGATTTATGTCAGCTAATTATTTCTCCACATGCGGTTGCTTCTGCGGGTGTGACGCCGCGCTAGGGCCATCGGCCACGCCCTATTATGGGCACGTTGTTTGTCGGCCATGCGATGAAGGCGAGTGCGACGAGGAGCGCGCCGCAGCGGAGGAGCCGGCGCAAAAAGTGAAGTCGGTCTAAAAATAAAGTGGCCGGGCGGTGCTGGTCACACCGTATCCGGCCTGAAAGGAGCCCCCTGTGAAGAGAAGCATCGCTTTCGTGCGTTTTATACCACCCTGCCCGCTCAAAAGGCCACCCATCCGCAAGCCAGGAAGTGGCCTCATGACCACAACCACCCGCCGCTTTGCCCAACTCCTGAGAGACGCCCAAGCATGGGACAGCCGCTACGAAGCCATGTGCCATGCGCAGGAGGAATGGCTACTGGAGAATTTCGCCTTCGGTGATGAGCTATGCACCTACGCAACACCTATCGAGCGGCAGACTTGGGACATTCCACGGCGTGCCGGTAAGCATTTCTTCACAATGTGCGGATGATGAGACGATGCACCTTGCCCTGTAGGCCTCGCGCGCCGCCTGCCCTTCCACGTTGGCCAGAGTGAATCGAATCAATTCTTTAACCCATGAATGGAGATCAACATCAAAAAAAGGTAGATCCGGCAAAAAACTGGACCGCCTGGCAACCGAGTTAGGGAAAACAATCAAGGGAATGACGGCGAAGGAAAAACAACAGTATGCCCGAAAGTCAAACTCAGAAACTGCGACTAAGACGACTGCGAACAACAAAGGATCTCAGCGAAAAAAGTTCGAGCGATTCCCGAAACGCAAGCTCGAAGCAACTGACAAGGAACTCAAGCGGACGATCAGATTGATGATTGAAAAGGTTCAAAAGCGAATCACAGTGGAACCGTTCAACTCCCGCCTTGCGCCAAGTTAAGGCCGGTGATATGCAGAGCCCGTGACGCGCGAAGGAGGTAAAACATGGAAATCGAAAAAGGAACACCGGTTCTGTGGTACGATAGCATCGGTCAAATCCCAATTCGGATCGGGATTCCTATTGTACTGACAGCGCCCGAGGTGAAGGCTGCACTGGAAGAGTTTGTTGGCTTTGTGGCCGAGTTGGCAGCCGTGCCGGATGCGGACAAGATGACTTTTGGGGAGGCCTACAAGGGTCTAAGTGAACAGCGGAACAAGCCGAACTAAAACCAGCATCTACCTCCCGCAGGAGAAGTCGCTACTTAACAGCCTTCTCGGCGCGGGCTTTGATCTGCATCCCATCCTGGCGGAAGTTTACCTCAAGAAGGCGCAGGAGCACGTTGAAGGAATAGATTCACGAATATGACAGAGGAGAAACCTCCCGAACCATCACCAGACGAAGACCAGCCGGAGCCTCCGGTTAAGGAGCCACCGACCGAGGAACCACCGATCGAAGAACCGCCGCCGAGGAATCGGCGAACTATTCAGCCTGGAGTGGTCGGAGTCGATCAAGACAGCAACGATCTTGCCGGCGTCGATGTCGATGATCTCCTGGGCGGTTAGGTGTGCCGGTCTGGTGGCGGCCATTCGGCGGGCTTGCTCCCGCTCTTCAGCGGTAAGTGGTCTGCCGTCTATCCGGCGGGCTTGAATCCGACCGTCCGGGTCTTTCGGATTTCCAGCGCAGCGTTCATGGCAGGTCCTCCCAGCCGTCTTCCGTGTTGCGAAGATGCTCATTTTGGCTGAAGGTGCATCATCGCCCTAGTTTCAAGCTCAAGTCCGGGGAGCTGTTCGCGTTCGCCGGTTTGTGGGATAGCTGGAAGCAACCGGATGGCAATCTATTGCGCAGCTATACGATAGTCACGACGGAACCCAACGACGTGTTACGCCCGATCCACAATCGTATGCCCGTCATGCTCAGTAACGACGACGCGTTAAAATGGCTTGCCCTCGACTACGAAATCGCCCATGCTCTCACGTTATTGAAACCGTATCCGCCCGAAAAGATGGAAGGCTACGACGTGTCACCGCTCGCCAATAATCCCCGTAGCGATTCGCCAGAGTGCATTAAGCCGATTGAAGGTTAAACCGCCATGATGGAACGCTACAAAGGCTATTGTATTACCGGCAGCGCCGTTCCTGGGCCGCCTTATACCCATTATTGGCACCCCTTCGGAAAGATCCTCAAAGACGGCCGCCTGGGCTCCGTGGTGGAAGTCGTACGATTTCAAGACACTGGTATCAGGTTCGATCTGGCCGGACTAGCCGAGTGGTATGGGATGGAAATTAGCCGGATGTTCGTTGACCATTGCTTGCCAGCGCCTCGTTAGGTTGCCTTTTGTTGGGTCGGTTGAATTCCTAGCCTATGCACGCCGCGATTTGCCAGAAGCGTCGAACGGTTCAATCCTGCCAGGATTTTGGACTCCTCCTCCTTTTCGCCGACGCTTGTAGTTGGCAAAGGCTGAACAATCGTGCAGTATTTGTCGGGTCAGAGTTTTCATTATTAAGCAGTGGAAAAGATTATAGTCTCATCCATTATCATGAAACAGTTGGCGGGATAGATTGACCGACTCACTTCAAAGTTAGGCTCTTGAGCAAAGGAGGAACAGAGATGTTTGAGCGAGAACGTTTCATTGAAGATTGCCGCGCTGCGCTCAAGGAAGGCGAAACGCATGCTGCAATCCGGGAGCTGGTAGCCACAGCTGTAAGCGAACCCGCGCACGTAGTGCGGGTCCTTGGAGAGCCGCAGCGAGCCGGCGTCGAAACGATTTACAGGGCAGACGATTTGACTATCCTAAACTTGTGCTGGGGACCCTGGATGAAGTTCAAACCCCACGATCATCGCATGTGGGCCGTCATCGGAATCTATGGAGGTCGCGAGCAGAATACCTTCTACCGCCGTGCCGAACACGGCTTGGAGCAACACGGGAGTAAGGAGCTGCACGCGAGAGACACGACCCCGCTGGGCGCAGCGATTATTCACGCTGTTACGAACCCACTGGATCAGATTACCGCGGCGATCCACGTTTACGGCGGAGATTTTTTTGCCACGGCTCGCAGCGAATGGGATCCTGAATCGTTTGAAGAGCGCCCATACGACGTGGAGGATACCATGCGAGTTTTTGAGAAGGCGAACGAACGGCTCCAAGGCAAGGTGTCTCGCTCGTAGCCCAGCGACGAGCCTAACCCTGCGGTGGACACCGACGCTTGGCAAGCGCCGCTTCGCGCGCTCGCTCGCACGGGTCACCGCGAACGTTAGCCCGGCCATTGAATTGAATTCTCCATCCATCAAACTAATCCGGGAAGTCGTTATGCATGAAATGCCGTGCCTAAATATACCGCTATGGCTGAAGCGTTCTTTGTCCCTCATCGTTGCAGGCTTGGCCGCTTGGATCGCGGGATACTACATCTCCCCGTAGGGCTTTGACTGGCTCGTGTTGCCAATGGTGATAACCTTTGTCTTGGCAATCGGTTGGATGCGGACGTATTGGAACGGGTAAGGCTTGGGCTCACGAGGGTCCGGCCGTTCACGGCTCAAAAGGTCAACTTTTCTTTCGACGGTCCTCCGACAAAGCTCTCGGGCCGAGTTGGATATAGTCGTAACCAACTTGTTTCAATTCTGGTTGCCTAACGTGAAAGATTCGTGCATCGCAATACAAGCCTCGCCGGCGCCGGGCTTAGGTCTGGTGCCCAAAATCGGTCAATGGTCTGGCAAGGGTCAAGGCGAGATCGTGCGTCCTGGGGCTTCCTGCGAAGCCGTTTTTAAGCCCGATGTTCCTATTGATGAAAATGAATCCGAAACTCAGCGAGATTAGTTGAAGGGCCGCTTGCGCTTTTTTCTCCGCTGGTGTGTCGTCGTCTTTAGCGGATCGTTGGCCGTCCCTTTAGGCGGTACAAAGGGTTCCCCAATAGCCAGTTCAAGAATGTCTAAAGCATTCTGAAAGTCGTCCTTCTTTATAAACCATACTTGATTGCCTTGCTGTGTTCTTTTCTTTGCTTTCTTTTTTGCCATGCAGGACCATGGCATAGCTAAAAACTTTTGTCATCCGATGGCTGAAACTTTACCAGTGCCGAGAACCCTTGCTTTTTTCTGGCGCTGCGATAGAAGGCGCGGTTATGGCTGAAACTGAATCACCAAAAGGAACGGAAATGAAAGACACTGCCGAAATCCTCGCGTTCAAAGGGAAGGAAATAAAAACGGTGCAGGATCTCCAAGCCGCTCAATTGGCGCTTTTCCATGACATCACGTCGGGCGCAGTTACCTCGGTTGAATCTCGACTTGTCCAAGAGGACCTAAGCGCGCGGTTGTGGGAGTTTGAAGCCAGTTTGAAAGCGGCAACGGCCGCCCGAGGTGCCCTCAAATCACCGCCTGAGTAGCGCCGTAGCATCCGGCGCCCTAGATGGCAATAAGGACCCTCTAACAGTAGTGCACCGCTCAACCCAGCGGCGGGCGTAGTAGGCTATTTCATGAGATACGCAAAACTCCCGAAACTTGACGATCTAATGGAAAGGCTCTCGGACGATCAATTAGTTGATTTGGTTAAAAAGACAATCAAGGATGGCGATGAGCTGCAACACAACCCGTCACGACTCACCTTTGAACGGCTCATAGAAGTATATGGAAAAGGTAAGGCTTGCATTGATGAGCTTGAGCGCCGCGGCAAAATCCACTTGATAGAAAAGTACCTGTAGAACCAGAGAGCGCCGGGCTCGAAGGGGGGTCCGGCCCTTCACGGCGACAACAGACCAACGTCCATGCATCGCTGACGCATTTATGCGGGGGTTTTTTCAGTGCCAGCGACCGCTTCGCATTTGTTCGGATAGCCGGCGTGCGCGATCTTCGACCTGGCGTGCATAGTTGGAGTCCATGAGCTCGTCGGCGGCTTGTTGCCACTCCTGCCTGCGCATGGCCTCAAACATCCGCTGAAAACTCATCAGCCTGCCTATGCCCATGTTGAAGCACATGTTGACGAGCACGGCGTAGCGGGCATCATCGAGGGCCGGAGCCGCCCATGGTAGCCGCGCGTTGACGTCGGCTTTGGCCGCGGCGACGTCGTGCCTGAATAGTAAATGCCCCTCGGTGGCAGTGATGCCGCAGTCATCGAGGTTGCGACCGACGCCGATGCTAAGCTTACCCTTGACCGGGCACTCGCACTCACTCCAAGAGCGGCCGCAGCAATCGAGATAGGGCTTTAAGCGGCTGCCGCCTTCATCGCGTTGGATTTGCTCGTAGACGTCCATGCTCTGCGCTTTCAGCGCGGCTTCAATTGTTCCAACAGTTCCACAGCTAGGCTTCGTTCCAATCGTTAACACCAGGGCCGGCGCTTTCGGCAACCGGCCTGAGTGCGAGGCGCGGGTTTGTCCTTTTCCCCGCCCACCGAAAACCTTGTCATGTCTTCGTATAGACGGGACCGAAATTCTATGCCGACTTCGATGGCCGCGGCTAAAAGAGGATTGCGAGCATCAGGGTTTGAATTCGTCTTTTAGCGCACACTCGATCATGTTGTCAATGCACTCAAATCGAGTGAACACCTGCGCGGCGAGGCACTCGCTCGCCAGAAAGCAGATAACGAGCGCATCCGCGGGCGTAGGGCTTCGGTTCTGGCGCCCTTGCTTTCTCTATTGATAAATGATTGATCGCGTAAAGGCATCACCTACAATTGCACGGCGCTCGGCTGCGTCCGCATGTTGAGCCTATGAAAAGGGAAAGCGGTGAAAGACAAGTGGACAACCGGCCCGGGCGATTTGACAATTTTTTAAAGTTCCTTGGCGGGTTGACGCTGCTAATAGCCAGCATCTTCTTGATTGCCCGTTGTGGCGCTTATCTGGAAGGTCGTCCGTTTTGGCCGTTCATGAACAACCAAACCGCCAACCGCATCATTGGCCCAATTCCAGCGCCCTCGCCGGCGTCGGGCTTCGGTTGGTTCAGCGCCCGAATCGGTTAATGGTTCAGCAAGGCTTGAAGCAAGATCGTTTGCGTACGGGCTTCCTGCGAAGCCATTTTCAAGCCCAATGCCTGTTCATCGGCGAATAATGCGCTGGCGGCCCGTTTCCCGTCGTTGCAACGGCACTCTTGAAGCGGTCCTAATTCGCAATCACCGCCCCTGGTCCGGCCGCCTTGACCTTCCCCCTCGCCGGAACTATACCTGCCGGCATCATGCTCGCCATTAAGCCCTGATGGTTGCAAAGCGGACCTATGCAATGCCGCTCTGGCTTAAGCGCTCTCTGTTCCTGATAGTTGTGGGCGTGGCGGCTTGCCTCGAAGGGCATTACCTCGCGCCGTACGGCTTTGGCACGGTCGCGGTAGCGCTGGCGATCACCGTGATTCTGGCAATTGGTTGGATGCGGACGTATTGGAATGGGTGAGACTCGCGCAAGCAGCGTTCACGCCAACACGCACCCGCGGGCGTAGGCAGGGGCCGGGCTCGAAAGGGGCCGGCCCTTCACGGCGATAGTTTTTTTGAAGTTCGTCCAATATTAGACAGAAATCCCTCCCGGTTATCATAGTAGAGTAAGTCGCAAAGCGAGGATACGGAGGGGTAAATGAAACGGCAAACTGGAACCTTCACGGCGCTAGGTAATGATCACCAAATATACACGATCTACGAATACACCTATTTTGAAGATACTCGCTCCTATGATGCTTCACTGACGGCGGAAATTCCGGGATTAAAGGATTTTCTAACCTCCGACTGGGAGCCCGTCGATTGCAAGGAAAATGGTATTTATGAGATTCTAACAACCGGTGTGATTCTTAGACGCGTTGAACCACGGGCTTCTAATGCAGCCGTTTTCAAGCCCGATGCCCCCTTTATGAGCGAGTAACGCGCTGGCGGCCTATTCTCGAAGGGTACCAGCCCTTGGCGTTGCGTTCTGGTATTACGATTCCTTTCGCCTCCAGATGAGCAAGAAGTATGCGCGTTGCACTCGCCCGCAACGTTCTCGACTTTCTAAGTGCGACAGGTCGATAGTCATCCAAATAGTTTCAGTCTGCCACCACCGTCCCTAAGTCCGGCGCTCTGGCAGGCGCAAGGTCCCGGGGCGCAGAAAGGAAAATCAACGATGCCTGTAACCGACGAGAAAGAATTGAAGCGCTATCTATCAAGCGAAGCCTTCAAGAACGAAATCAAGCCGCTTAAGTTAGACTGGGCTCAAGCTGCCGGCAGATTGCTGCAGATCGCAATTCATGGCGAGATTGGCTCACGATTCCCATTCCCCGAAGAGAAACCACTAACGCGTAGAGAAAAGTGGCACTATCAGAACCGGCTTGACGATGCCCGTTCTGTATGGGCGTTCCGTCTCGACGAGGATACCCTAGACTTCGTGCATTGTGACCAATGCCTAGAGGCGCTCGCGCTGAAAGACTCCCACGCCATGGCGGAAACGGTGTGGAGACTGAAACGGAAAACCGTTCATTGAAACAATGACAGGCCGCGGGCTTCGGTCTGGCGCTCTGACCGCTCCCGATCACGCGATTTACGTCCTTGAAATTCCAACCACAGTGAAGGGTAAAGCCAAGTGTTAGGCGTCTAATCCCTACATGAGCTGCCATCCCGCCCGATGTTTCATCACTAACCTCATGAAAAGCAAGCAATGCCATTTTTTCGCATAAATGGCACAGGGTTTGCTGTCCTAACTTGCTCCCCAATAGAATCGGATTTGCTTTAGGAATTGTCCGCCATGTAGCGATACGAGTCCGTCCAACGATGTGCGGTCGTTATACCTATTTGCCCGGCGAATTTTCCGACCTTCGCCTTACCTGGAACGTCGAGGAAATCTTCGGTTTAAAGCCCCAATATAACATCGCGCCGAGTCAAGAAGCGCCAGTAATCGTTCAAGCAGACGCAAAGCTAAAAATCGAACTTTTTCGGTGGGGGTTGATTCCTTCATGGGCGCAAGATCCGGCCGTCAGTAAAAAGATGATCAACGCCCGCGCCGAAACGCTTGGCGAGAAACCGGCTTTCAATAACCTGTTAGGAACGCGCCGCTGTCTCGTTCTAGCCGATGGCTTTTACGAATGGCGGAAGGAAGGAAAGGGCAAGGTTCCTATGCGCTTCATACTCAAGTCCGGGGAACCGTTCACGTTCGCCGGCCTATGGGATAGCTGGAAACAACCGGATGGAAATCTTCTCTGCACGTACACGATTATCACGACGGCACCCAACGATATGTTGCGCCCGATCCACAATCGAATGCCCGTCATGTTGAGCAACGACGACGCTCTAAAATGGCTTGCGGTTGGTAACGAGCTCGCTCACGCGCTCGCGCTGCTGAAACCGTATCCGCCCGGTGAGATGGAAGGCTACGACGTGTCACCGTTCGTGAACAATCCCCGAAACGATTTGCCGGAATGCATCCTCCCGGCTGAAGGCAAACTGCTATGATGGAACGCTACAAAGGCTATTGGATTACCGGCAGCGCCGTTCCTGGGCCGCCGTATACTCACTATTGGCATCCCTTCGGAAAGATCCTCAAAGACGGCCGCCTGGGCTCCGTGGTGGAAGTCGTACGATTTCAAGACACTGGTATCAGGTTCGACCACGACATGCGCGGGTTGGCCGAGTTTTACGGGATGGAAATTAGCCGGATCGCCGTTGACCATTTATTGCCCCCAAAGTGAAATGACGCGCTACCTATTCCGCAATTGCCCCCGCTGTGCCAGCTACCTTGGTATCGTCCTTCGGGAGCCCGGCCGAAACACCCTAATCCAGGCCGTTAACGGGCACTGCCTCAAATGCGACTACCGACTTGATTGGACCGTGATCCGGGGTAGGCGTGGCTCGGTTCCAAGTCCAAACAATGATCTTTGGTCATCTGATGGCACCAATTAACCCTGTGACTCGGCGAGCGGTGCGGAGTCTCGGCGCCGCGGTTCTTGTTGCGCTCTTTACTGGGCTCGGGCTCGCCGACACTCAACAGTTTGTCAGGTCAAGCGTGTCATCGATGGCGATACGATCATGCTTGAATCCGGCGAACGAGTGCGGCTGATCGGCGTCGATACGCCCGAAACGGTGCATCCTAAAAAGCCGGTGGAGAAGTTTGGAAAGGAAGCCTAAGCGTTCACGGTGCATATGGTCGAAGGGAAACACGCGTACGGCTGGAATACGATCAAGCCAATGCTCTCCGCGGCCACAAAGACAACACGTCCGTTTCCCATCCCGCCGGCAGAGGTGTATATCGAGGGCAAGTGTCATTTTTGAGAAAGACCAGTTTTTCAGGAGGTAATATATGGCACAGGAAGAGCCCCCTAATCCCTCTAGCGATCCAGAACCGAAGTCTGTATCCGAAGTTTCATTCCGTCTGAGCCTTGAGACGTTTACCGAGATAGCCGAGGCAGTGGGGGAGCTTAGAACGTACGTTACATCCTTGAAAGAGAAGCAGCATATCGACCACTATCAAACTTTGGCCCCCCTCGTGGCAAAACTTGCGGCTTTAGTTGAAGGCATCCTGGAGCAGGTGCATGGAGCTGGCGAGTTGATCGACGCTTTCAATCTGATCGAAGAGCGTAAAGAACACCTGATACGAGAACGAGCGGAGACGCCCGAACATGCCCGCGCCATTGAGCAATTGGCGGATGAAAAGGAACAGGCAGTCTTAGATGCCTTGGATACGAAACTGAAAACGTTAGCCACGAAAAAGCAGCAGTAGAGCGCCACCAAAGCAAGAATTTTGTCTTGCCTCCAGATTCTAACCGCGTATCATAAACTGCATTAGCCCCCTTACCTGCGCCGGCCAGCGTGGGGACACGGGATGATGATTGGCGCCAGCCAATTTCCTGCCATCCCGGGGGACTATTTCCAGAGCAGGAAATTCGGAGCAGGAGACGGATCTACGGCGCGAGGGCAATTTTACAGAAGTCGCCCGGGCGAATTGGGTGATCAAGGAAAGCGCCGGGATAAACCGGCATGGAGTAGCGGATGAGAGAGCCGCACAAGAAAGGAGTAGCGCACCATTTTGGCTCCGAGTCATGCGTCTGGGTCCGAAAGGACGCGGGCGAAGCGTTGACAGGGGTACACACAGGCCAGGTATGGAGCTCCGAAATCACCACTTCGGTGTGCCGACCGTGTCTTGATACGGGGAAGGCAACATGAAGGGCAGCGTTAGGCGCGAGCGGTCCTTCGACACCGCGGAGTCAGAGACCCTAGGCATGTGGGGAAACTCCATGCGCGAGAACCGGGAGGCCCTGCAGACGCCCACCCTCGATGGAGTTTGGGACGGTCGAAGAAGGCTAAAAGCCGTAATGTCGACATGCACGTCTGCGGTGGAGTCGGACGACCTCATAGTACCAACGAAGCGGGCGAACAAAGCCGACGCGTATGCGTTGGCAGCGGAGTCCGCAGAGGGAAGGAGGTCGACCAAGGGGAACGCACCACAAGCGCACTCGTGCCGGACCCAGAGCCGGGGATGCGAGTCACAGGGGTTGTGGCGCGTACGACAAGCCTTATGCTTTATTCGTATCCAAGGAGCGGCTGGCCGTCACATGAACCCGAGGTAAGAGCCGTATGAGGTAATTCCTCACGTACGGATCTGTGCGGGGGGCCGCTCGCAAGGGCGGTCCCTACCGCGACTGACGGCAGAAAAACAAGCTGCGATGCCAGGATTGAACTGAATTCTCCTTCTAAACAATCCGAATTCATCGCCATCGCAAAATACGTCATTCCCTTTTATTGATGACCATTTCCCGATAGTCTTTCCGCGGGCCGATCGTCCTCAGTCCCGGTTTTCCGCCAGGTATGATGCACAAAATACAAATTGGGATCGATCCCGGCCGCATACAACGTCTTACCCCAGCTTCCAAAATAAGCTTCAGCGGCGCTTATAAGGCAAAGATCCTGTTATTTCGTTTGTAAAGCTTCCTGATTGCATCGACCCAGTCGCGCTTGCCGTATGGGTGATACCCCTTGCGCGAACTCATTATCATGCGGAAGTCCTTCGCGCTCAGTTCGTCTGGGCTGAGACGGTATTCCTCCATGTACGTGTTGCGGTCGGTGTCATGCTTGGAAAGGTGCCGGCCACTTATTACGCGAAGGTGGCTGCGGCAAATGCGGCAGCGCACAAACTGAACGCCGTCACCGCTCAGTCTGGCTTGGTTTCGCTGTCTCGTGTAAGCCATAAAAATTCGACGCAATTTGCGAGCAGAGGTGGCACCTTTGCGGTCAGTTCTGACAGGGCCAAAACACCCGTTCGTTAATTCGCGCCCGAAGTGACCTCCGTTAAGCACCCGGCAAAAGCGTGATTTCGGGAACACGGTTCGCCAATACAAGTCAAATCGGCACGGCACGCTATTAGCTTTACGTGTTATCGGGGGACTTCTTCGATGCCGGCACCATTGATCCCGTGGCGCGTATTCTTTCACGCGCTTAGCACCCGAAAACACAAACAAGAACATAGGTCGTTACCGACCGATGGTGCCGCTTCGGGGCTTGACCTTCGTAGCGCTAGTCTATTCGGCTTTAGGTTTTTATCTTGTTTTCCATTTGATTCACTCCGCTTGATGAAAGGAAAATTTGGATTCGATAGAGATCCTCACAAAGGAAGGCGACACCGGAACGATCCGTCAAAGCGGGCGCTCGATGGCGGGTTCAGTCCAACGCATCTGACCCGGTACGGCTTCGAGGTAGCCGGTGGCTGCCCCGGCATCACCTATTAGGCGAAGTGGTCGCGGACATGGCCCGCAGGACCGGCCCGTCACGGGCGACGTCGAATACGACGCTCGTCGTGCTCGCCGGGCAGCATGCCGCATCCTTGTCACTATAGCGCACGTACTCGGCTGTCAACCGATCATTGCCCTCAAGAAACACTTGGCTCAGGGCACCATCGGTCCGGCTATCCGTCGCTTCTGGGGAGAGCGTGCCGGCGAAGGCACCGCGCACGAATACGAAATCCTGATACTGGCGCGGCCGGCACATACCATCATAGCTGGCCGTACCACGGATCACGAGAATCTGCCAGCCGCCCTGGTAGGCGCCGACGAGATCCCAACCTTGGTCCCGCACACGTTTGTCTTCTTTTAACTGGGGTGGGCGCGCCAGTTCTCTGCAGCGAGGATCCGCCTAGGTGGTAGTGGAAAATCCACCTTTCTGCCAAGTCGAAACTACCCACGATTAGGTTGCAAAAGAACCCCGCCGAATAAGTTGCGTCTAAGAGGAGCAGAGGACAGAAGAGAACCTCTACCCACCATAGGCCCTGGCAGCCAACATCACAACGAGAAACCCCAAAATACCCCCTATCGCAGTCAGCCGGAGCAGCCATTTCTCGATCCACAGTCTTCTTTTTACCTGCGCTAGCGTGAGTTCCGCATCCCCCCAGCGCACGATAGAAAAGTAGCGCGGTTTCTCTTCTCCGATGATTCCGACGGCCATGGGGTCGCGTGCGCGGCTCCAGATCTCTATACGCTCAAATGAACGTGTTGCCTTTTTTATCTCTGCAATCGCAGGGTCAGGAATAGTATGGAACGGTGAGTAGGGATTTCTTATCTCTCTCTTGATCGGCAAGTATTCTTGCCACACCGTCAGCTTCTCCCCCGACATTTCAGGATAGGGAATCATCGGCTCACTTGTGCTGCCGGGAACCGCAGCCCTGTCATCATAATAAGTCTCAATAAACATAAAGCCTCCTTCCTATGCCTATAAAAGTCCTACATCTGATAGGTTCGCGTCTGAAAAACAAAAGCCAGTACACTCTTGCGGCACAACCGCAAAAGCGACTGGCTTTGATGACTCACTTATCTTTGCCCGAGGAACACACTTCGTTTATCTCAAAGACCACTACCCTAAGCTGGCTCTATCGGAGATGATGAAGCTCTGTCCTAGCTGGAAAGTCTATCAAGGATGGATAGGGCTGTGATCCCTCGACAGCATCCGAATACCACTGTGCGAAGTGACTGTCAACGAGCAGCCGACTAAACTGATATCAATCGGAAACCAGCGAAGCAAATCGGCGTGACGATCCCGCCGGAGGTGCTCGCACCGAGCCACTCGGCTGATCAAGTAACCACGCGGCGATGCGAGGATTGAACTGATTTCTCCATCGGTTTGATTTGATAGCATTCATGTCTGTGCCAGTAGGAATAAAGCCCCACGACCAGCCGTTGGCGGCATGAATTGGGTTTGTTTTTGTTCGCGCCGGTATTCTTCTGCATTGCTCGCTATCGAGCGTTTATGGATTCGCAATTCACCTCAGGCTCCTCTAGACTGCAACCGCAACATGCCGAGAGTCAAAACAACGGAAGCCGGCGCCGCCTTATGGCGACCATTTCGATAGGAAAACGAGGCTCTAGGGCCAAATAACACCGCTCCCTGGCAAACAAATCTTGAAACAACCGAGGCTTAGCCTGGTCCGACCGCAACGTTAAACCCCAATAAAGTTGGCTTTCCGAGGCACATTTTGATATGAGGCACAGTGATTTCCCTTGATCAAGTGAGCCGATCAAAGCCATGGCAAAGACGAAAGATCCATACTTGGAGAAGATTCTGCCTCCGGTGGTGGGTGCAGTAGTAGGTGGAATTGCCGGAGCTCTAGCGACGGGCTTGATATTCTACCTTCTTCCGTCGGCGTTTGGTTTACGGCACGAAGTTTCCCAAAATGAATTTGTCACGGCGGTGAACCAAAGCCTAAAGCCGCAGTTCGATGAATTAAAGACAAACGTAGGTAATATCACCGCAGAATTTAATAGACTTGGAAATCGAGTAACGGCGCTCGAAGCAAAACTGGAGGCGATCGACAATTACGTAGTTAGAGAATTTAGAGCTAAGGCGGAGAAAATTCTTGGAACGTCAAATGTCGCGATAGTCCGTACCAATACAGCCGGTTTAATATCTAGCCCGACGACTTTGTGGGTCCCATACAAAGGTTCTAAAGGACAAAAGGTATATGCGATTACCTACACCGTTGAAGGAATAAAAGCGGACTTTTTAGTGGTTCGATCGACCATCAAACAAAGCGATGGACAAATTCTCGATGATAAGCCCATACAGATGCGGTTACCATCTTACGTGGGAAAGCCGGTAACCTATTCGCCGCGACTTAAAGGAATGGAAGCATCAACTGTCACATTTCAGTTAGTGCTTTTAGAGCGTTTAAGTCCAACTGACTTGATACTTGCGACAGGCATAAAATCTCCCTCTACTTCTTGAATGCCGACTCTTCGCAGTTCACCAAGCTTCCCATATTTCTTAGTCAGGCATCCAACCCTCTCATAGGTGTTACTTACGCATCGATCACAAAGGGTCATTAGACATGGGCTGTCTGCTGTTCGATGAGTCCGCGTTCAGTCGTCAACGAAGGAGCTACTAAAAGTCCATTGCAAGACCGAGACTTCTGTATGTATAGGAATTTTAAACCACCTTTTTTTCTGGCCTGAGCAATATCGCCGGACCGGTAGGATGTCAATCGTCTTTCTGTTTGATGAAAATCCCGATGTTGCTTCGGCCGGCTCGGGCGGCGTATGAAAGAGGGGGCGCTGCTGATCGGGTGATCAAGTAACCAAGCGGCGATGCCAGGATTGAACTGATTTCTCCATCGAACCAATCCTGTACGATTTGTCCGGATGCGTCGTTCAATTCAATCTCAGGCTTTTTGCAGTGCTCTGGGACGGAGATAGGCCGCGAATCGTTAGTGGGATAGGCCGCGGTAGTTCGCAGCGTTTGTCGATCCAAGTAATGTTGACAGGTCGAGGCAAGTGGAGGATATTTGCAACCGATTTGAATTTGATTGTTGGACCCGTGTTAGGAGATAGGCCGACCAGCATTTTCCGCCGCCTAATGCGGCTCACTTAATAGGTGCATCAGCCCCTCGCCACTCCTTGTCATTATGGATTACATTTTCACTCATATAAAAATCATCGTTAATAGTCTTGGTCTGTTCTTGGGCATTTTGGGTTCGTATTTGATTTGGAGATTTGGTTTACCGGCTTCGATTGATCGCGAGGGGCATGAGCATCTTATTACAGAACAGATAAATCATGATGAGGTTGCCTTAGCTAAAAAATTTGATTTTCGATCACGCATTGGATTGTTTTTGTTGATTTTGAGTTTTTTGTTTCAATTGATTTCCAATTTTTTGTAGAGCGGTCACTCCATATACAGCGATATGGCGTTCATCATATTTAGAGTCATAGACTGGAGTGAAAGCGAGTTTGAGACGGTTCCAGGTGCACCTAACAAGGCGCTGCACCGAACGCCGCCATCGCGCTTTGGTTACAATCGAGCCGTCTTGAGGCGGCGTCGGTGAGCTTGGGTCATTAGGCGGTCCGTGCCAGAGTTTGAGGACCTTGTTATGGGAAAAATGAAGACATATGCGAGCTTTAACGATTACTTGAAGGATCAGAATCCCAAAAACCAGGCGATTATTGGCGCACTTCGGCGTTTTGTGAAACGTGTTGAGCCGAAGCTAAAGCAATCCGTGAAATGGGGAAACGGGTGTTGGATCGGGAATAACGGGCCAGTGGCTTACGTCTACTCTGCAACGGGATATGTGCAGTTTGGTTTTTTTAACGGATCATCCCTAAAGGACCCGAGAGGTTTACTGGAAGGCGAGGGGAAGTTCGTGCGGCACACCAAAGTCCGTGACGCTTCTAGAATTGACGAGCGAGCCTTTGCGGCGCTCCTCAAGCAGGCTTCAGGCTCGTGCTAAGAACTTTTAAAGATGTCGCCGCCTAACCACTTATGAGGCCCCCGGTTGTCAATGGCACAAAACCGGCTTTGAGATAAGCGCCTGCGGTTTCTCGACGCACACCGGTGGCCTGCTCAATGCGCCGAAGCGTCCAGCCCAGCCGCCCTAGTGCTATAACTTGTTGTTTTTTTTCTTCGCTCAAGACATTGCTCATGGCGACGAAGCCTAGTAGGCGTCTCGTCGCAGTCAATGTCTCGGGCGTCGTTATCGTTGGCCGGTTTTCAGATGACCTTCATTGGCCGGTTTTGGGTGACCGCTGAGGGTTAACTTTCTATCTCCCTTAAAACTCCGCTGAATTCTGGCCTTGCTTAAGGAGTCTTGTTGCAACATACTGCAACTAAGATGATGGCATCGCGCTAGTTTCAGGCGAAAGCGATGACTCCAATCAACCAAGCTTCGTTCAAGGACCAAAACCACCTCGCAGAACAGCTTCTGAAAATCTGCCAGCGAATGAGTTCGGAAAGGAACCTCGTGGCGCTCTTGGACTTGATCGCCAACGAAGCGACTAAGCTAATGGGGGCGGACCGGGCAAGCCTTTTTCTGCTCGATCGGGAACGGGGGGAGCTTTGGTCAAAGGTTGTGCTTGGCAGTGAGGAGATTCGTTTTGATGCTCGCTTAGGTATTGCAGGAGCCGTGGCACTTACCGGACAGACGATTAATGTCGAGAACGTCTATCAAGATCCGCGGTTCTATAAGGAGATTGATCTACTTTCCGGGTACCGCACGCAGAGCCTGCTCGCCGTCCCACTGCGAACAAACAACGGAGAGATCATCGGAACGTTCGAGGTATTGAACAAAGAGACCGGCGCCTTCAGCAAAGCAGATGAAGAGATTCTGAAAGCGCTAGCGGCGCAGGCGGCGATCTCTCTTGAAAATGCCCGGCTGTACGAAAAGATGCAGCAGGAAATTACGCAGCGCAAACTGGCGGATGAACTCGTGCGTCAAGCAAAAAACGAGTTAGTCAAAGCCAACGAAGAGCTTGAAAGGCGAGTTCAGGAACGCACGGCCGATCTCAATCAAGCCAACGCGGCTCTATTAAGAACCATCGAGGAGCAAAAAAAACTCGAAGAGCAGCTCCGCCACGCGCAAAAAATGGAAAGCATCGGGACGCTGGCCGGCGGCATCGCGCATGAGTTCAACAATATTCTCAATATTATCCAAGGTTACGCTAACCTCATCGGCGAGGAACTGTTAACCGAGCAGGAGATTGACAAAAGTTTGAAAACCATCGACCAACAAGTCAAACGGGGCGCGTCCATGGTGCGGCAACTTTTGACCGTGGCGCGCAGGACGAAAGCGCAGTTAGCTCCCATCGATGCCAACGACTTCGTTTTGACGATCAGCGAACTGATCAAACAATCGTTTCCCAAAATTATTGACGTCGCATTGGATCTTGACCCTGGGCTGCCGTCGGTAATGGCGGATTCAAATCAATTGAGCCAAGCGCTGCTCAATATTTGCGTCAATGCGCGCGACGCCATGCTGGCAGGCGGGAAACTCACAATCAGAACGGAAAGGATCGACGAAAACAAAGCGCGGGAGCACCGCCTCGAAGCCGGCACGGAGTCGTATGTCTCAATTGTGATCAGCGATACCGGGATGGGAATGAAAGAAGAAGTCCGGGAGCGGATTTTTGAGCCGTTCTTCACTACTAAAGGAATCGGTGAAGGGACGGGGCTGGGACTCGCAATCGTCTACGGCATCGTCAAAGAGCATAAGGGTTTCATCGAAGTGGAAAGTAAGCCTGGAGGCGGCACCACGTTTCGGCTCTATTTGCCGGTGCTTCGGGCGGAAGGAAAATCGTCGGTTGATGAGATAGTGAAAAGGGAAGGCGCCAGTCGAAAATACGCTAGTGGTCGAGGAACCGTTCTCGTGGTCGAAGACGAAGAGGCGCTGGTTCGCCTTTTGAGAGAGGTCTTGTCGAAAGCGGGCTACCAAACCCTGACTGCTATGGACGGCGAAGAAGCGATAGATCTTTATCACCATCATAAAGAAGAGATTGATATCGTGGTGCTCGATCTCGGCTTGCCCAAAATTACCGGCTTTGACGTGATTCATGAACTGAAGGAGCAAAACCCGGTGATAAGGATTATCATCACAACCGGTTATCTAGAGCCGCAAGTGAAATCAGAACTCTTCCAGGCCGGCGTGAAGGACTGCATTTACAAACCATATTTGGTCGATGACCTTGTTGAAAAGGTCGGGTTTCTAATTGAACACTCACGAACATCATTCGAGGAATCTTGACTTCTTCCGTTTTTCTCGAACTTTAGGTGCTTTGATAGGAGCCAACAGAAGTGAGGTGCGGGGCCGGCGATGGGGCGCTGATTGTATTTGTCGTCCAGAAGGCCGACCTGCGAGCTAAGAGATTTTGTCGTTCATGGTCGATGAGAAAGGAAACAAGGGCGAGCAGATACGGGAATTCGATCCATCATCCACCTACCATCGGCGCGGCCATGATCAGCTTGCCCGCGTAAGGCCGGCGACGCAGGCGCTTCATCAGTCTACCACCCGTCATTGCTCTCGTTGAAGGTTACCATTTAACTTGCGTCCATGCTCGGAACGAAGTTGGACTGGGTGCAAAATTTTGAAGGCGGTGAGTGGCAATGTGACTCTACGTCACGGACGTCGCGAGGAGGTGCGCCTTGAAGAAGTTCCTGCGGACCGGCGTGCACCTGTGCTGAAGACCTACTTGAAGCGGGCACCTGGCGAGAGACCGCATCTGCCCGTTCACAAGGATGCACCGCTTTCGAGTTCGAGCAGGTCTTGCGTAGTTTCCGGTGTTCCCCGGTCGTAACGAAGAGCGTGGGCCATATGACTGCCGAACGGAGTCTTCCACCGGACGCGCAAAAAGATGCGCACCGGTGAAGGCTAGTGTTAAGCTCCTAATTGAACTGATTTCTCCCACGACCTAATCCTTTACAAGACGCGACTGTTGCGTCGTTCAGTTCAATCTCAGGCTGAAAATCTGGTTTTTCCACTCGACGGAATACCTTTAGCCTTCTGTCGTAAATGTCACTTTTCTCTGCTACCTTGGATGCGGACGGTTTAGAGAGGGTATTTCGCCGCGTTGAGCAAAGAAGCGCCCGGATGGACTCGAACCCGCCTAATGAGGGTCACGTAATCGTTATACCCCCTATGTTTCCCGTTGAACGCTGAAAGGAGCGTTTCAATGAAATCACTCACCTTGATTGCACTTGCTGGTTACGCGGTCCTTGCAGGATCTACCTCCAACGCGGCCCAGGCCACACGAACGGAAAGTTGCAAGGTCACCACCGAACAGGAGATCGCATCGTTGTTTGACCGGTGGAATCAGTCCTTGCAGACTGGCGATCCGCATAAGGTCGTTGCCAACTATGCGGAACGCTCTATTCTGTTGCCTACCGTTTCGAACAAACCACGCTTGACCCCGGCGGAAAAAGAAGATTACTTTCATCATTTCCTAGTGGATCGCCCCTCCGGAAAGATTGATCTGCGCTTCGTAGAAATTGGCTGCAACACCGCCGTTGATGCTGGCCTCTACACATTTACGTTCGCCAAGACAGGCGCAGTAGTCAATGGCCGCTATAGCTATACGTATCGCTGGGATGGTTCGAAGTGGCTCATTACCAGCCATCACTCCTCCGTGATGCCAGAGAAGAAGTAGTGGCAGGGGTATAACCCGTCGTTTCAGCGGACTGCCACTTATGTCGACAAGATTCTGAAGGGCACCAAGCCCGCCGATCTGCCAGTCGAGCAGCCGACGAAGTTTGAGTTCATCATCAATCTGAAGACCGCGAAGCAGATCGGTCTGACGATTCCACCAAATGTGCTGGCGAGAGCGGATAAGGTGATCAAATAGCGACGCGGCGATGCCAGGATTGAACTGATTTCTCCTTCTAACGAATCCTGTCAAATTTTTTCTGGCACATCGTCAATCTAATACTAGGGCCTATCGTTATCCCGCCGCCTTCAAGTTCTCAAACCCTGGCGCACGCAATTTAGTCCAACACGTTTTATCCCCCCGTCGCACCTGATAGACTCTTTCCGCAACTTGATTGCCTCTAAGGTTTAGGGATAAAACGCTATACATTAGACGCATCGAGAACTAACATGGAAGCTCGCTCTGAGAACGAGAACCGCACTCCCATATTGAATCGTAAAATCAGAGCCCTCACGACAACGATAGCCCTGTTGGGCATGGTCGGGCTCGCTGGCTATGGATTCTACTTCGTCATCAGCCAAACCATTTGGCCCGGAAGGCCTGAGGACAACTGGATGCTCGCCGTGCTGCAAACGCACTACGCGGCGACGCTTGGGGTTCCCATGTCGGCAGCAGCGGCGCTCTGTATTGTTCTGCTTCTCGAAACCGTTGCGGGGCCTATCGAGATCGAAATCCCTTGGGTGAAGTTTCGAGGTGCGGCGGCGCCTGTCATTCTCTGGATATTCTGCTTTCTGGCGATGACATTTGCGCTTGGTCACCTATGGGGTGACGACAGAAGAATCGAGGCTCGACGAGGGAACGACGAGCCTGTTGCTCGGAACGTCCGGAATGACGTTGCTAGCAAGCCGTAGTCGTCTAAATCCCCGCAGTGCAGCGGACCGGAGGCTCGCCTTGCTCGCCTTCCCGCCGCTGACCGTCAGTGTTAACCTTCTGAACTGATTTCTCCATCGGTTTGATTTGGTAGACATTCATATCTGTGCCAGTAGCAATAAAGCCCCACGAACAGCCGTTGGCGACATGAATTTCAAGCCTTACTTGAAGTCGAATTCCTGTTCACAATCTGTTAACAATTTTGCCCGCCAACATGGCCAACATGTCCCGAATGCCCGTGGAACGGAACGAACGAAAAGGCTAAAAAAAACGGGCACCTAACAAAAGATGCCCGTTTTCGCCAACTTGGCATTTACCCCGCTTGCCGGCCCGCTATGCCGATGTTAGGATAACGATCGGAACCATGAATTTTTGGCGGGCAATTCCCAAACCTATCATCGGTCTCGCGCCGATGGACGGGGTAACCGACGGCTCATTTCGCTTTATTACCGCAAAGCATGGCGGGCCGGATGTCGTATTCACGGAGTTCGTCAATATTCAGTCAGCATTTTACTCGCCGCACACGCTTATCAAGGACCTCACCTACTCGGAAATTGAACGTCCCGTTGTGGCGCAAATCTACGGACGCGCGCCCGAATTATTCTACAAAGTCGCCCATATCGTCTGCGAACTGGGCTTCGACGGGTTGGATATCAACATGGGCTGCCCTTCGCGCAAAGTCGCGGCGTCCGGCTGCGGGGCCGCGTTGATCCGCGCGCCGGAATTGGCGCAGCAAATCATTCGCGCCGCGCGGCGCGGCGTCCAAGACTGGTTCGCGGGGCGGACTCTAAGCGACGCAGGCATCGAGGCCGGCGTAATTGCCAGCGTCGAAACGGCTAATCGTCTGAGAACCGGTTTTGCGCCGCGGCCGGAGAGGCGGCTGATTCCCGTGTCGGTTAAGACCCGCCTCGGTTACGATCGCAACGTCGTCGAGGACTGGATTCCGATTCTATTGGAAGAAAAGCCATCGGTCATTTCGCTCCATGGCCGCACCCTCCAACAGGGCTATAAAGGCAACGCCGATTGGGACGCGATCGCGCGCGCCGTCGAGATCGCCAATGGGTCGGAGACCTTGATTCTCGGCAACGGCGATGTGCAAGATCTGGCCGACGCTTGCAAGCGTGTGCGCGAAACCGGCGTCGACGGGGTACTGCTCGGACGCGCCGCGCAGGGCAACCCTTGGGTCTTTGCCAACAAACATCGGATTAAAACCGCGCGCGCCGGCAACGACCCGTTCGACCTCGGCCTCGCGCCGGTAAGTTTAGCGGAGCGGTTTCGCGTGATCGTCGAGCACTGCCAGTATTATGAAAAACTCTCGGCGAACCGGAACTTCGTCGCGATGCGCAAGCATCTGACCTGGTATTGCAAGAACTTCCGCGGCGCTGCGGAGTTGAGGTCGCTGATGATTCGCGTCAACAGCGCCGGCGAGGTCGCCGAGGGTTTGGCAAGATTCT
Organism: uncultured delta proteobacterium; assembly: GCA_963840855.1. GTDB lineage: Bacteria > Desulfobacterota > Binatia > UBA9968 > UBA9968 > DATACQ01. The sequence continues at coordinate 158,516 of CAWJBB010000027.1, read as the reverse complement.
CATCGCCGCGGCCCGAAGCATCCCATCGCGTGTTTATCCCTGCTCGCGACCGGGGCGTGGAATTCACCAATTTTTACCGTTGAGCCGGCCCGCCATGCGTCTGATTCTTGCCTCCACGTCGCCCAGGCGGCGCGAGATACTGGCGCTCCTGGGGGCGCACTTCGAAATGATCGCGCCGCGGTTCGAAGAAATTGTCTTTCGGCACCGATCCATTGAGGAAGAAGTCCTGGAGTTTGCCGTCGAGAAGGCAGCGTCCGTCGCGGCGGAGAATTCCCATAGCATCGTAATCGGCAGCGATACAATGATTTTTCTCGGCGGCGAAAAGTTCGGCAAGCCGGCAAGCGTGGACGACGCACGGCGAATGCTTCGAGCCTTTTCTGGGAAACTCCATCAAATTTACACGAGCGTCGCCATCGTCGATGGCTGCGGCGGACCGGGACTCGGAATCGTCGAAAGGGTCACGGTCAAGATGCGTGCTTTCTCGGACAACGAAGTCGAAAGCTATCTGACTTGCGGCGAGTCCCTGGACAAGGCTGGCGCTTATTCGATCCAGGGCGAAGGAAGCCGCTTGATCGAATTCATCGAAGGGGACTACCTTGCCGCCGTCGGAATGCCGCTGAGGCCCGTCGCGCGCTATCTCCAAGAGCGCGGGATCTCTTTCCCTCTGGACGTCGAAATATTCTACGCAGAAAAGTCATTCCTGAACTGGCGCAGTTTTGAATCGTCACGCGTGATCAGTTAGAACTGGAGCAGCTCAACACCAGACTTCAAAGGGGGTCTCATGGAAATTGCCGAGGCGCAGGAGTTTTTAAAAAATAACCATCACGGTGTGCTGGTGGCGCGCAAGAAGGACGGCTCGTTGCAGATGACGTTGGTTTCACCCGTCATCGGCGCCGATGGAAAGGTTGTCATCACGGCGCGTGATACGACCTACAAAGTCAAAAACATCCGGCGCAACCCGCAGGTCTCGCTGCTCGTCTACGGCGAAAAGTTCAACGGGTCGAACTATATTCAAATCGACGGCAAGGCGGAGGTCATCAACCATCCCGGGGCCATGGACATCGTGCTCGATTGGCACCGCCAGATTCGCGGCGAGCCGAAGAGTTGGGATGAAATCCGTCAGAAAACGCTTGGCGAGGGGCGTATCGCCATCAAAGTGGCCATCGAAAAGTGCGGACCGCAGAACCCGCGTTAAATGCGCTTTGACGATATAGGACCCGGCAATTTTTGGGCAACCGAATTGTACGAAAAGGGGCTCGGCCACTTGACGCCGGGAGCCGCATGGGGCTAAGCGTCGAGGAGGCAATAAGCCACGTGGTGAAAGCGTGGCGCCGCATGGAGCTGTGAGATGGCCACACCGGAACGAGCGCAACAGATACTGACGGGGCTTAAGGAAGCCGGGATCGATTTAGTCGCCAGCGTCCCGGACATTAATCTTTTGCACCTGCTCAACGCGCTCTACGCCGACAAAGATATTACCCATCTGCCCGTCGGGCGCGAGGAAGAAGGGATCGGCGTGTGCACAGGCGCATACGTCGGCGGCAAACGGGTCGCGATGCTCATGCAGAACGGCGGCCTGATGAACAGCTGCAACGGCCTTACGACGACGGCGCTTCAGTTCGGTATCCCGATCCTGCTGTTGATCTACTACGCCGGCGATATGGGCGACAACGCTTTTCATATGCTCGGCCTGGTCACCGAGCCGGTTCTCGACGGCCTGGGCATCAAATACACCGTGATGCGCGACCCCGCCAAAGTGAAAGAGCAGATCGCGCAGGCGCTGACGGCTGCGGAAGCGTCAAAACGGCCGGTTGCGCTCTTGCTCACGCGCGCGGTCTTGTAAGAGGTCGCCCATGAAACGATACGAGTGCTTGCAGGCCATCAAAACCCTCATCAAGGACGAATTGTTCGTCACCTCCGCCGGCGGCGCCACTAGCGAATGGTGCGCGGTGCGCCCCAGCGATGGCAACCTCCAGGTCAAGACGCTGGGCTTATGTTCATCCATTGGGTTGGGACTGGCGGTGGCCCTGCCGCGCCGCAAAGTTTTCGTCTTCGACGGCGACGGCGCGCTCTGGATGAACTTCGGTTCGCTGGCGACCATCGGGCTGCACCAACCGAAAAACTTGATCCACCTTTGCTGGGACAACCGCGAGTATGAATCTTCCGGCGGCGAGCCGACGGTATCGAGGGCGGGACATATCAATTTCGCCGATGCGGCCCGCGCCGCGGGAATCCAAAGCTCGCGTGCCGCGGAGTCCGTGGAAAATTTGGTCCAGGCGGTGCGGCACGCGTTGAGCAACGACGGACCGCATTTCATCTGGGCGCGCATCGAGCCGGGCAGGGCGGAGGTGCCGCCCTTGCCTCTGGATGAATTGGAAAACAAATACCGCTTTATCCGCTACGTCGAGCAGACCGAAGGAATTTCCATTCTACGCCTGCCGCTGCCGGCCAGCTACGATCACAAAGTAACAAAGCCGTAAGCGACTTTGCCGCCAACCACCGAACGCTGTGCTTGGATTTAATAACTGAGCAGAAAAATCCATCTCCGCTCTAGTTCAGCAAAAAGTCCGTAGACGGGTTACCCGCCGACGCGACCTTTGTACAGAATCACGCGAACATCGGCCCTCATCGGACCAAGACTTAACCCTGGCCTCAGAAGGTTTGAAAACCAAAGCATGGGCCGAGGCAGGTGATTCAGGCACCGGCCTTGGCCCACACGAATGCCAAAATGCTTAAGAGAAGGTTCTACTTGACGTGCTTGCTAACGAGCTTGGTCATCTCAAACATGGTGACCGTCTTCTTGCCGCCAAACACCACTTTGAGATTCGCGTCGGCGTTGATGTTGACCTTTTTCTTTTTGTCCTGGAGCCCGTTCTTCTTGATGTAGGCCCAGAGCTTTTTCGTCAACTCCGTGCGCGGAATGGGCTTGGCGCCGACGACGGCACTGAGTGCGGCATCGGGCTGCACCGGCTTCATGAACGCCGCATTGGGTGTCCGTTTCTTTTTCTTTGCTGCTGCCATCTTTCCTCCTAATAGGGTGACAATTTGTAAACGTTTATAGCAGAGGCGAGGAACCTTTTCCACTGTTTTTTTGATTTTTCCCTCTAAGACGCTCAGTTTTTTCGCGGTTGATTACAAGCTCGCCGCCGCAAAAATCGACGGAAACACCGTAGTCGGCGGGCGCTCGTTCCACTGAAACGTATCCCTGGCGGACATCTTCGAGAACTTTTTCGACCGGACGCTCGAGGGGACTACCCAATCCCCCGCCGCCTGGGCGTTCGATGCGCACGATATCGTCCTTGCGTAATGGGTAGTCGCCGAAGCGCGACGGCAGCCGTTTTTCGTCTTGGCTCTGCGGATTGATAACGCAGGCGCCCTTGCCGCCGTCAGCGCCGCCATCGCTGCCCCAGGGCGCCACCCGGTGTTTGTCGGTGCGCATGGAAAACCGCACATCATCGGCGAGAATGCGATAATCGCGCGCAAACCCCAAACCGCCGCGCCATTTGCCGGCGCCGCCGGAGTCCGGGATCATCTCGAAGCGCACCACCCGGGTGGGAAATTCCGACTCGATGATCTCGATGGGAGCGGTCTTGCAGTTGCTCAGATGAAACGCGGTCGCCGACACGCCGTCTTTGCCGGAGCGCGCGCCGGTGCCGCCGCTAAAGATTTCGTAGTGGACATAGGCGCGATTGCTTTGCCGGTGGCGTCCACCGAGGACGAGCGCCGCGCTGCCTGAGCCGCCGGCGATGCGCTTTTCCGGCACCAGTGGGGCGAGCGCTCGCAGTACCGCTTCGGCAACGGCCAGCGCCGTCGGCATGTAGGTATTCACCGCCGCGGGAAAACGCGGATCGACAACGCTGCCCGCGCGAAAGGTTGTTTCGATCACCCGCGCCAGGCCTTGATTGACCGGCAGGAAGCGGTCGACCAGAGAGACCAAACAGTAGGCGCACGCCGCCTGCACCAGCGGCGGCCGGATATTCGCCGGCCCCGCGGTTTGATCGCTGCTGCCGCTAAAATCGAAATGAAGCTTGTCGCCGCTCTTTCGGACCTTGACGTGAAGCCGAATCGGCTTCGCCAGGTCGATGCCGTCGTGATCGACGAAACTTTCGCCTTCGGACTCGCCGTCGGGCCACGCGCCGATGGTCCGGCGCACGCGATTTTCCGTATATGCCGACAAAAGCTCGGTGGATTGAAGAACGGTTTCCTTGCCGTAGCGGTCCAGCAACTCGGCGATTCTCCGTTCTCCCAGGCGCGCTGCGCCCACCTGGCCGCGCAGGTCGCCGATGACTAGCGCCGGCGTGCGGCTGTTGGCGCTGATGAGCGCTTCGATTTCTTTGACCGGCTGGGACCGAGCCATGTATTTCACCGGCGGCAGATGGAGTCCCTCCTCGTAGATCTCCCGCGCGTTGCCCGAGCCGCTGCCGGGCACGGTGCCGCCGATATCGCTCTTGTGCGCCATATTGGCGGCGAAGCCCACCCATTCGCCGTTGAAATAAATCGGCGTCAGCACGCCCATGTCGGGCGCGTGGGGGCTACCGCCGAGGTAGGGATGGTTGGTGATAAAGGCGTCGCCCGGGTGAATCTCTTGCAGCGAAAAATTACTCAAAATCGCCGCGGCGCAGGCGGGGAAGGCGCCCATGTGCAGCGGCAGGACAACATGCTGGGCGACCACTTCGCCGCGGGTATTTAGAATCGCGCAACTGGCGTCTTGGGATTCGCGGATGATCGTGGAATAACCGGTGCGAAATAGTGAATTCTGCATCTCCTGGACGATGCCGGCGAGCCGGGCCTGAATGACTTGCAGGGTGATGGGATCGATCGTCATGACATTATAGGCGAGAGCCGGAAGGCGTGAGGCGCGAGTAAGCAACGAGGGCTCGCGAAGATTGTATTTCCTACCGCCTGTCGCCTCATGCCTCATGCCCCTTTTCGAAGTTGACGCGTCTGCGCATCATTCAAGATGAAATCGCCATCGGCCGCGTCGATGGCGACGCCATAGGCTTCGCGGGCTCTCTGCTGCGTCACGTAACCATTGCGCACGTCGTTGAGCACCCGCTGCGGTTCTCTTTCGAGCGGACTGCCCAGTCCGCCGCCTCCGGGCGTGTTGAGGCTGAAAACTTCGCCCGGATGCATGACATGGTCGGAGTAACGGGACGGTATCACTCGGGCTTTATCCGTGCCCGGATTGAGCGTGCACAGCCCCGGTTTGCCGTCCGAGCCCCCGTCGATGCCTTTGGGCGCGACACTGTGCTTGGTAGAGCGCAGCGAAAAGCGCGCGTCGTTGTCGAGCACTTCGTATTCGCGGACGAAGCCCAGGCCGCCGCGGAACTTGCCCGGGCCGCCGGAGTCCGGAATCAATTCGAAGCGGCGCACGCGGGTGGCGAATTCCGCCTCGATGATTTCGATGGGCGCAATCTTGGCGTTGGACTGATTTACATTGGTCCCCGACACCCCGTCTTTGCCGCTGCGCCCGCCGGAGCCGCCGCCGAAGATTTCGTATTGCACGTAGCCCTTGCCGGTTTTGTTGCTGCGCCCGCCGATGATGATCGAACGGCTGCTGCAGCCGTCGCCGACTTTCTTGTGCGGCGTGATTTGGCTCGAAGCTTCGAGCAGGGCCTCGACCAGGGCATGCACCGTCGGATTATAGGTATTCACCGGGGCGGGAAAGCGCGGATTGACCACGCTGCCCTCGCGCACTTTGATGTCGATGCATTTGGCCAGTCCATAATTGATCGGCAGCGCAGGATCGACCAGGCAGGTGAGCAGATAACAACAAGCCGCGCGCACGATGGTCGGGCGAATATTCGCCGGCCCTTTGGTCTGGTCGGCTGAGCCGGTGAGGTCGAAGAGCAGATCGTTGCCATGCTTCTCAATGCGCACATGGATGCGCACCGGCTTGTCAAGCTCGATGCCGTCGCTGTCGACGAAGCGCTCGCCCTCTCCCGCGCCGTCCGGCCAGGACGCGATCTCGGCGCGCACTTTCGCCTCGGTCAGAGCGAAAAGCTGCTCGAAGGAATCGAGGATGGTTGCCTTGCCGTAACGCTCCATCATTTCTTGAAAGCGTTTTTCACCGAGGCGGGCGGCGCCCACCTGACCGCGCAAGTCGCCGACGACCAATTCCGGAGTGCGGCTATTGGCGCTCAGGACGGCTTCGAGATCCCTGCTGGTTTGATAGGCGTGAACGTATTTTACCGGCGGCAGGTGCAGGCCTTCTTGGTAGATTTCACGCGCCTGGCTCCAGCAGCTTCCCGGCACCGGCCCGCCGATGTCGCTCTTGTGCGCGAGGTTGGCGGCGAAGCCGACCCACTCCCTCTGGTAGAAAATCGGCGTCAGCACCGCCATATCCGGCGCGTGGGGGCTGCCGCCGAGGTAAGGATGGTTGGTGATGAAGGCGTCGCCTTCATGCACTTCAGCGGCCGAATAGTTCTTCAAAACGCCGGCCGCGCAGGCCGGGAAGGCGCCCATGTGCAGTGGCAAAACCACGTGCTGCGCGACGACTTCGCCCTGGCGATTTAAAATCGCGCAACTGGCGTCCTGCGACTCGCGGATAATCGTCGAGTAGCCGGTGCGAAAAAGAGAGTTTTGCATCTCCTGGACGATGCCGGCGAGACGCGCTTGAATGACCTGTAGGGTTACGGGATCTATAGTCATAGCAATTTAGGCAATAGGCACTAGGCAATAGCCGGAAGGCAACAGACGCCATGCAATAGTGAGAACGTCGGGTATTTTCCTGACCGGATTTCTTTCTATTGCCTAATGGCTGTTGCCTAGTGCCTGGCTTTGTTGCCTCATGCCTTCTCCTTAATAATAATGTTTCCGTATTCATCCACTGTCGCTTCCTGTTCCGGCTGGATCACCGTGGTGGTGTCCATCTGTTCAACGATGGCCGGGCCGAAAATCTTATGGCCCGGTTCAAGCAATTTCCGATCGTAGATCGCTGTCGCCAGGATGCCGTGTTCCTTGCCGAAAAAAACCTTGCGCTCGCCGGTCTTCGCTGCTTCGACTTTGCGCCCGGTAATCTTGCCGGGGGAGAGTTTCGCCTGGGGCACCAGCCCGAGGGAAACCAGGCGCAGGCTCACCAGCTCCACCGGTTCGGTTTCGGCTTTGTGGCCGGAATTCTGCTCGTGCAGGGTATCAAACCGCCGGCGCATGAGCACCAGGTCATCGTGGGTCAGCGGCGGCATGGGACAGGGCACCGTAAGCTCGTAGCCCTGGCCCGCGTAGCGCAGGTCGAGGTAAGGTTCGATCTTGATTTCATCGTCGTGAAATCCTTCGCCGTGGAGTTCGGCTCTGGCCTGGTCGATCAACTGGAGAAACATGCGGTTGATCTCGTTTATGTCGAGTTCTTCGAGGCCGGCAAGCTTGGAGCGGACGTAATCGTGCTTGACGTCCGACATGAGCAAACCGAGGGCGGAGTGAACACCGGGCGTCAGCGGCACGAGCACCGAAGGAATACCGAGATCGAGGGCCATCCGTCCCGCGTGCATCGGCCCGCCGCCGCCGAAGGCCACCAAGGTGAAGTCGCGAATGTCGTAGCCGCGCGCCGATGAGACCGCCTTGATCGCCTCTTCCATTTTGACGTTGATGATTTTCAAGACGCCGTCGGCCGCTTCCAGCAAATCCAGGCCCAGGGGCTTGGCGATTTTTTCTTCCAGCAACTTCTCCGCCTTGGGCTTGTTGAGTTTCATTCTGCCGCCGAGGAATTGATCCGGGTCCAGGACACCGGTCACGATATTGGCGTCGGTGACGGTGATGTCTGCTCCGCCACGGTCATAGGACACCGGACCTGGAGCGGCGCCGGCGCTGTCCGGGCCCACGTGCAAGCCGCCCACGGCGTCGATGCGCGCGATGGTGCCGCCGCCGGCGCTGACGGTATGAATATCGAGCATCGGCAGCGCGATGGGGCGCATGTTGATCTTGCCCTGGGTCGTGATCACGGGATTGCCTTGATGGATCAACGCGACATCGCAGCTCGTGCCGCCCATGTCGAAGGTAATAATGTTTTTGATGCCGACCCGCTCGCACGTGCCCATGGACGCGATGACGCCGCCCGCCGGCCCGGAGAGCACCGTGGCAACGGGTTTTGCCGCGGAGCCTTTGAACGTCGAGACGCCGCCGTTGGACTGCATGATGTAAAGCTTCGGCGTGGTCACGCCCATCTCGCGCATGCGGTTGTCGAGGCGGCCCAGGTAGCTCGCCATCACCGGCTGAATGTAAGCGTTGATCACCGTCGTGCTCATGCGGTAGAACTCGCGAATCTGCGGCAGCACTTCGCAGGAAAGCGAGAGCCGCGCCTCGGGAAACTCCTGGGCGAACAGCTCTTTGATTTTGAGTTCGTGATCGGGATTTAAAAATGAAAATAAGAAGCAGACGGCGACGGACTGCACGTCTTTTTTCTTGAGCCGGCGGATCGCCTCGCGGGACAGCCTCGACGTCTATCGATTGCAGAGCGTTGCCGCGAAAATCGACCCGCTCGGGAATCTCTTCCGTATAATAAGGCGGCGCCAGGAGCCTGGGCTTTTCGAAGAAAAGATCATAGGTCGCCGGACCGTAGCCGCGGGTCTGCTCCATGACTTCGTAAATGCCGCGAAAGCCCTGGGTGACGAGGAGGCCCGTCTTGGCTCCTTTTTCTTCGAGCAACGCGTTAGTGCCGACGGTGGTGCCGTGACAGAAAAACGAAACGTCGCCCGCCGAAACCCCTTGATCGATCAGTTCCTTGACGCCGTTTAACACGGCTTGGAAAGGTTCCCCAGGCGTGGACGGGAGTTTGGTGATGGTGATTGCGCCGGTATCTTCGTTAAAAAAAACGAAATCGGAGAACGTTCCTCCGGTGTCTACCGTAACTCGATACTTGGACATGGTTTTGTTCGTCTAGCATTAAATCTACAGTGCTTCAATCATGCTCCCGCGTGCCCCGAAAGCGTTAAGTGCGATATTTAACCTGTCCTTTCCGGATGGCCCGTTCATTTCGACGTTTCGGGAATTCCCGAAACGTGGAAGCGTCCATTCCAACTATTTCCTTTACGATTTGATCGTCCGGTACAACTGGAACGACTGGAACCAGCGTCTTCCGAGCCACTCAGTACGTTGAATCTTGAACGAACCGCCATTAGGCCACCTCAATTCAGCCTTGAATCAACTCCGCTCATTCGTATAAAGATGCCCGGAATTGATGTTACGAACCTCAAAAGCTTAGTGCTCGTTCCCCCCATCGAGTTACAGCGCGAATTCGCTCGTCGGGTTCGTGCGGTGGAGAAGCTGAAGACGGCGCAGTGCGCGTCGCTGGCGGAGCTGGACGCGCTGTTCGCTTCGCTCCAGCACCGCGCCTTTCGAGGGGAGTTGTGAGGATTGTCTGGTGGGTGAACCTGGACCCCGGCCTTCGCCGGGGTGACGTTGTAAGGCATGCACCCATGCTATCGTAAGCAGGCTCTTTCCTCCGTCATTCCGGCGCATGCCGGAATCCAGGCTATCTTTCTCTTATTCGTTACTCTCAATTCGCAGTGTTGTGATGTCGGTAGCGCGAGTCGTAAAGTGCTGCAATGATGGTCGAAGAACCTGGACCCCGGCCTTCGCCGGGGTGACGCTGAAGAGGATTCACAGCAGGCGATGGGACGACGTTAAGCTCGTCATTCCGGCGCAGGCCGGAATCCAGGTTCGTAAGTTGCGTCGATGACGATCCGACAGACTGGACCCGGTCTTCGCCGGGGTGACGAGACTTTTTTCTGCCAATGAAACAGCCTTGCGTTTATCTACTTGCTGGTCGTCGCAATGGGACGCTCTATGTCGGCGTCACATCCGATCTCGTCAAGCGAATATGGGAGCATAGGAATCACGTCGTAGATGGATTCACCAAGAAATATGGTGTGGACAAACTCGTTTGGTATGAACCACACGATTCAATGGAATCGGCTATCCAGCGGGAGAAAGCGATCAAGGAATGGAAACGCGCATGGAAGCTAGATCTAATTGAAAAGACCAATCCTGAATGGGTGGATTTGTATGAAACGTTGTTGTGACCGGATCTGAATGTGCGGATCAGCCGGGGAGACATGGGAGATGCAGTTCTTCCTGTTATTCCGGCGAAAGCCGGAATCCAGGTTGTTGATACGCTGTGCTGGGGCCAAAAATGGCCTGGACCCCGGCCTTCGCCGGGGTGACGCGAAGAAAATGCAATGGTTCATTTGTGCAGTACAAGCGGGCGACGGAACGATGTTAGGGTCGTCATTCCGGCGAGAGCCGGAATCCAGATTTCTTTCTAACGTGTGCTCTGATTGGAGTGGAAGATCCTGGACGCCGGCATTCGCCGGGGTGACGCTGACCGGATGTAAACTGTCCGTTTAGAAATGAGTGCTGGGAATACCGGTGCCCGTCATTCCGGCGAAAGCCGGAATCCAGGTTCATCTGTGTGTCTTCGCATGTGAAGAATCTTTGGCGACTAACGACGCGATCACTGATCGTCCTCTCAGGATTCTGCCATACCTTGGAAATGAGACGGAAATGAAATGGGAAATGAAAACACCTCCAGAATCGGCAATCTATCGCTAAGTGATTGATATTTATATATTTTTTATGATACAATGAAGCATTCCACTCGGAAATGAACTAGGCTACAATAGGTTCATGACGATTCCTTATGAGATGCCCCGGCAGTGGATTCTGTTCGATCTGGCGGCGGTTCAGGTCGAACTACTGGGAGCGAGGGCGGCGATGTTGGCGCTGACGCAGATCCCCTATCAGCGCAGTTGGGCGGAAGAACTTCAGCAAATCCAACTCAAGCGTGAAGTCGCCGGTACATCGCGGATCGAAGGCGCGGAGTTCACGGAAAGAGAACTGGACGCTGCCATGCGGGAAACGCCGCAACAACTTGAGACTCGATCGCAGCGCCAAGCGGCGTGCGCTTTAGCGACTTATCGTTGGATTGCCCAACTTGCAACGGATAGGCCGGTCGATGAAGTGTTGGTTTTTGAGATCCACCGCCGCATCGTCTCCGGTTGCGACGACGACCATTGTCCTCCAGGGCGACTTAGGGGGCGAGACGATAATGTGATCTTCGGTACGCCACGTCATCGCGGCGTCGAAGGCGGAGACAATTGCCAAATGGCGTTGCAGCAGCTATGCCAGGCGACGCGAACCGTTTTTCGGGATCACGATCCACTGATTCAGGCGCTGACGCTCCACTACCACTTTGCCGCAATGCATCCGTTTCTGGACGGTAACGGCCGGACCGCTCGTGCCCTGGAAGCACTGATGCTGCAGCGCGTCGGCCTACGCGATACGCTTTTCATCGCCATGTCGAACTACTATTACGAGGAAAAAGCCGGTTATCTGAATGCTCTTGCTGAAACGCGCGCGCTAACCCATGATCTGACGCCGTTTCTCAAATTCGCTCTCAAGGGAATCGAGAAGCAATGCACCAGGCTGTTCTCAGAGATCCGTTTCCACGTCGCCAAAGCGCTCTATCTAAACACAATGATGGATCTATTCGGCCGGCTGCGCTCGCCGCGTAAGCGGGTCATGTCGGATCGGCACGTGCAGCTGTTGCAACTGCTCTTGGACCAGGGAAGTCAGACTGTTTCTGAACTCAGTAATCAAACTGCTGGACTCTATCGGCTAAAAAATCCTCGAAAAGCGTTGATACGCGACTTATTTTATCTTGCCTCATTGCAGGCTATTGAGATCAAACAAGCAGCCAGCAAATTAGACTTTATCATTTCCATCAACCTGGATTGGCCGACACAGATTACCGAAAGCGAGTTTTTCAAGCGGGTAAAAGAAATGCCGAAAGCGAAGGTCCACGGATTTCTATCATCTTAGGATCCGAAATCGCGGTTCCCGACTCGCAATTCGAGTTTCTTCGCGACGAATGGCCGATGTTATTCGATCTGGGCTTTTCGAAGAAAAGATCATAGGTCGCCGGACCGTAGCCGCGGGTCTGCTCCATGACTTCGTAAATGCCGCGAAAGCCCTGGGTGACGAGGAGGCCCGGTCTTGGCCCCTTTTTCTTCGAGCAACGCGTTGGTGCCGACGGTGGTGCCGTGACAAAAAAACGAAACGTCGCCCGCCGAAACCCCTTGATCGATCAGTTCCTTGACGCCGTTTAACAGGCTTGGAAAGGTTCGCCGGGCGTGGACGGGAGTTTGGTGATGGTGATCGCGCCGGTATCTTCGTTAAAAAAAACGAAATCGGAGAACGTTCCTCCGGTGTCTACCGTGACTCGATACTTGGACAGGGTTTTGTTCGTTTAGCATTAACTCTGCGGTGCTTCAATCGTACACGCGCATACTCCGAGGGCATTACGTTTAATTGACTATTCGCGCGTCCCGTTCGTTCATTCCTACTAACTATTTTTGAGGCCAATGAGCGGCATTCACGCCGGCGATTTGGTGGTTAATACATAGTTGAACTAACACCGTCAAATCGCGTACTATGCTAAGAAATTTTCCTCATGGCCATCAATTCAAACACCGACAAGTCGCTTGAATCCTGGATCTGGGATGCGGCGTGTTCAATCCGCGGCGCGAAGGACGCGCCGAAGTACAAGGAATATATCCTGCCGCTGATTTTTGCGAAGCGTCTGTGCGATGTTTTCGACGACGAGGTGAACCGCATCGCCAAGGAGGTTGGCTCGCGAACCAAGGCCTTCAAGCTCGTCAAGCACGACAAGAAGCTCGTGCGTTTCTTCCTGCCGTTGGAGCCGAAGAATCCGGACGATACCGTCTGGTCAGTGATCCGTACCGGGAAGGACGCCCAACGCCCGCCTGAGGACAAATATCAGGAAAAGCTCGGTCAGGAGCTGACCACCTACCTGCGCGCCATTGCCGACGAAAATTCCTTGCTCAAGGGAATCATCGATCGGGTCGACTTCAACGCGACCACCCACGGCGTGCGCGACCTAGACGACGACCGCTTGAGCAATCTGATCGAGCGCATCAGCGAGAAGCGCTTGGGGCTCAACGACGTCGAGCCGGATATCATCGGCCGTTCTTACGAATATCTCATCCGTAAGTTCGCCGAGGGCAGCGTCTCCAGCGCCGGCGAGTTCTACACGCCTAAAGAAGTCGGCATGGTCATGGCTGGCATCCTCGACCCCGAGCCAGGGATGACGGTTCACGACCCATGCTGCGGTTCGGCGGGCCTGCTCATCAAGTGCCAGTTGGCTCTACAAGAAAAAATGAACCTACGCTCGCGCAAGAGCTACGCGCCGCTCCAGCTTTACGGCCAGGAATACACGCCCGAGACCTGGGCGATGGCGAACATGAATATGATCATTCACGACATGCAGGGGCAGATCGAGATCGGCGACAGCTTCAAGAATCCAAAGTTCCGCAAAGGCAATCGCCTCCAGACCTTCGACAGAGTGATCGCCAATCCCATGTGGAATCAGGACTGGTGGAAAGAAACCGATTACGACAATGACGAGCTGGACCGTTTTCCAAAAGGCGCTGGCTTCCCCGGCCGCAAAGCCGATTGGGGCTGGGCGCAAATCATGCTCGCGAGTCTCAACGATACTGGCCGGGCCGCGATTGTCCTAGACACCGGCGCCGCCTCGCGAGGCTCCGGCAACGCCAACACCAACAAAGAAAAAGACGTGCGCAAATGGTTCGTCGAGCAGGATTTGATCGAAGGCATCATCTACCTGCCGGAAAACCTCTTCTACAACACCACCGCGCCGGGCATTATCCTCTTCGTAAACAAATCCAAACCGGACGACCGCAAAGGAAGAGTCTTCCTCCTCAACGCGAGCCGCGAGTTCGCCAAAGGCGATCCCAAAAACTACATCCCCGACGATACCATCCTGCGCATCGCAGAGACTTTCAAATCCTGGCGGGAAGTAGAAAAATTCAGCCGGATCGTCACCCGCGATGAGATCGCCAAGAACGACTTTAATATCTCTCCCAGCCGTTACATTCACACCGGCGACGCGGATGAATACCGGCCGATCGCGGAGATTGTGGAAGAGTTAGAGGCGCTTGACCAAGAAGCCGCGGAAACGAACCTCGGTCTTAAGAAAGTACTGCAAGCGCTCACGACGTAGAATATGGATTCAACGATTCTCCAACCGCCGGGAGATTATCCAGACGACTGGTTGAGGACGGATTTCGATCACTTCGCTACGCTTCAACGAGGTAAGGATCTGACACGGGATCATTTTCGCACCGGGAGTGTTCCGGTTGCAGGCTCAAACGGAATTATTGGCTACCATGATGTTGCGAATGTTAAGGCGCCGGGAATAACCGTTGGACGAAGTGGGTCGGTTGGCGAGGTTACTTTCTATCGTCAGGATTTTTGGGCGCACAACACCGCCCTGTTCGTAAAGGATTTTCACGGTAACTCACCTGAGTTCACCGCGTTGTTTTTAGGCTTCCTGCGACTCGGAAACTTTGGCTCAGGCGCATCCGTTCCAACTCTCGATCGCAATGTCTTTCGTACGTTGCCAATTGTTATTCCGAATCCGTGCGAGCAACGAAAGATTGCGGCGGTGTTGGGGCTGGTGCAGAGAGCGATCGAACAGCAGGAGCGGCTGATCACGCTAACCACGGAACTGAAAAAGGCGCTCCTGCACAAGCTCTTCACCGAAGGCCTCCGCGGCGAACCTCAAAAACAAACCGAAATCGGCCCCGTGCCGGAGAGTTGGAAAGTTGTCGAACTTGGAAAACTCGCTACGAAAATTTCGAAAGGCTCTTCCCCGCGATGGCAGGGCTTCGAGTATGTGACGGAAGGCGTATTGTTTGTTCGTAGCCAGAACGTCGGAGCGGGACGCATGGAGTTTTCCGACCGCGTGTTCTTGCCGGCCGCGTTCAACAATCACGAAAAGCGCTCAATCCTTAAAAGTGAAGACGTTTTGATTAATCTTGTGGGAGCATCAATCGGCCGCGTCGCTCTCGGTACTCCTGAAATAGAGGGAGCGAACTGTAATCAGGCTGTAGGGTTTGTACGGCTGGAGCATGAGCGAAGCGTCAAAGCATTTATCGTTTACTACCTGTTGTCACCGGTTGGTCAGCAGCAAATGTTCTTTCAGAAAAAGGATATCGCACGCGCCAATCTAAGTCTTCTCGACTTGCGTTCATTCAAGGTTCCATTGCCCTCGGCGGTAGAGACGGCAGAGATTGCTGGCGTCTTCGAAGAGATCGAACGAAAAACTGAGACGTGTGAGCGGCGAAAATGGGCATTCACCGACCTCTTCCGCACTCTACTGCACGAGTTGATGACGGCGCAGATTCGGGTTAATGACCTCGACCTGTCAGATCTAGAACAAGAATCAAAAGTGGAAATGCCTTATGGTTCTACTTAGAATGCAAGCGTTATTATGAAAGAACTTGCCAATGATTTCTCGCCGCAGATGTTTTTAGGCCATTATGTCCAGAATGCGCGGCTGTTAATGTGGTTTCTTGGCGCAGGAACATCTCGCACCGCGGGAATGCCTACAGCCACAGATATAATTTGGGATTTAAAACGAAAGTATTATTGTCTTCAGGAAAATCAAGATCTACAAGCTCACGATATCAACAACCAGGCGATCAGATGGAAGATTCAAAATTATGTAGACAGTAAAGGTTTCCCCGCTCTTTGGAGCTCAGAGGAATATTCATTCTATTTCGATCTGACATTCGGTAAGGATTATAGTTTGCAGCAACAGTACATCAGCGATCAATTGGACTCACAAAAAATATCGCTGAATATTGGCCATAGAGTTTTAGCGGCGATTCTGGAAATGGGACTTGCAAAAGTCGTCTTTACCACTAACTTTGACGAAGTTATAGAAACAGCTTACTCGGCGGTAACGGGAAAGAGCTTGACGACGTTCCACCTTGAGGGAGCATACGCCGCGCTTGATGCATTGAACAGCGAGCGGTTTCCTATTTATGCCAAGATACATGGCGACTTTCGCTACAAGAGCATCAAAAACCTTTCCTCAGATTTGTTGAACAACGACAAAGAAATCCAAAGATCCTTCCTCGCGGCATCTGATCGATACGGACTCATAGTCAGTGGCTATAGTGGCCGCGACGCCAATGTCATGGCTATGTTTCGTTCGGCTCTCGAACAGAATAACGCCTTTCCGCAAGGCTTGTTTTGGTTGACTCCGCGCCTTTCCGATGTAACGGATTTGGTACGTGGCTTAATCAGGGCGGCACGCGAGAAAGGTGTGCGCGCACATATCATAGAAATAGGCTCTTTCGACATAATACTTTTGAAGATGTGGCGGCAACTTCCTGAAAAACCGGAAAAGTTGGATTTGAAAGTCCGCACAGCCAAGGCACTACCCGTTTCTATTCCGCTACCCTCGCCGGGCACAAGGTATCCGATCCTTCGGACAAATGCGCTGGCAATAACCGATTGGCCCAGGCAATGCGGAAGCGTTGATTATGCCGCTCCGATGACGTTCCGGGAGTTGAAAGACAAAGTGTGGGAACATCAGCCCAATGCCATTCTATCCTACACGGACCAGATTTTGTTTTGGGGAGACCCAAATGAGATTTACAAGATATTGGACAAACCGACAGTGAAAGCGATCAAAGATTACAACTTCGACGATTCTATAGCGTCCGTAGCGCAATCAGGCATCATTAAATCGTTTTTCGACGAGGCGGTGGGGCAATCGCTGTGCCACGATAAGCCCTTACTGCTAAGACGTAAGAATAGAACTTATTACGCCGTCGTCAATCATAAAGAGATCAATAATTTACTTCTTCAGCCACTCAAAAATGCGCTGGGATTTCAGAACAAGCCAGGGTACATTACTGGGTCCGTGACGGGATTGAACAAAGTGTTTTGGGCAGAGGCTCTCTCTATCAAGCTTGAAGAAAGAAATGGGTCGCTGTGGCTTCTGATCCGGCCGGATATCTGGGTAACGCCATTATCAGAGCGTGAGAACGCTAGCGATTTTCTACGCAGCAAGAAATTGCGTCGATACAATAACCAATCGTATCAGTTGCTCGACGCATGGATAAGAGTTCTCTTCGGCTTCATCGGGACTGGACAAGAGATCCGGATTTCATGTTTTCCTGCGTCAGACTATTCGCCGACTTTCAGTGTCAACACGCGCACAGCCTTTAGTTTCGGTGGAAGTCCAAATGAGTGACAAGCCATACACTCTCTCCGGACACTCAGTCTTACCTGAGCCAGCTTTACTGTTTGACGGTTCGCAAACAGATAAGCATCCGCTACGGGGTCTGTCTAAATATGGCCCCTATAGTGCAGGCCTTGGTTTTCCAAGCCAAGTGAGGCTTGCCTATTTTGCGCCGGCTGAATTCATGGGAAAGCTCGACGGAATTGTCTCGGAGTTAAATGGTAGCGCGATCCCAAAGGAGGCGGTTAATTATTATGTGCGATATGCTGGCTTTCAAGATATTTTCCGCGTTCCTCTTGTCAAACCACCAGAAAAGGTCAAATACGCGGCCCTAAGCGAATGTTTGGCCTCCGCTCGGAAAAAGGACGGGACAGGCCTCGTCGATCACATTCTACAGTCGATCGGAGGCTTATTGTCGCAAAGAAATTCCTTCGACGTTTTACTACTTTATCTGCCACGCGCCTGGGAAAATTGTTTTGAATATGAAGGCTTCGATCTCCATGATCGAATAAAGGCCAAGACCGCCCCACTCAACCTTCCGATTCAGATTATTAATGATACGGCCTTTGATCGAAATTGCCGCGCAAATGTTATGTGGGGCATCAGTGTTGCACTGTACGCAAAGGCAGGCGGCATTCCCTGGAAACTGGCGGAGTTTGATAAGGACGAAGCCTATATCGGACTAAGCTATGCGATAAAGAAACACGCGGAGGGCAACGAATATACTACCTGCTGCAGTCAGGTGTTCGATCCCGACGGCACTGGCTTCGAATTTGTCGCGTACGATACTAAAGAATTTACGACAGATCGAAAAGGCAACCCTTATCTCAGCTACCAAGAGATGCAGTCCGTCTTGTCCCGTAGTCTCCTTTTGTACCAGAACGGGCACAGCGGTCGAATTCCACGAAAAGTATTTGTTCATAAGACGTCTCATTTCACGGAGGACGAGATACAAGGCGCATTGGATGCTTTCGGATGCAAAACGGAAGTGGAACTTATTCAAATTGTTCGCGGCACGAATTGGTATGGACTAAAAGTTGATGGCCCAAAAGTGAAAGGCTTGAATCCTACTCCCGCCGACTATCCGATCGACCGCGGTCTCTATCAGCCGATCAGCGAAAATGAATGCCTGTTTTGGACTCAAGGCAGTGTGATGGGAGTCAATCCCCAAAACTCTACCCAGCCGGTTTTCAAGGAGGCCGCGTTAAAGCCCCTTCCGAACCCGATTATGTTGCGAAGGTTTTCTGGCGAGGGAGGATGGCATGACACTTGTTCGAGCGTCCTTGGTCTCACTAAAGTCGATTGGAACAATAACACTCTTTATAAGACGTTGCCCGTCACGCTCGTGTATTCTCAAATATTCGCTAACGTCGTAAAGCAATCGCCAGACATCATCGACGATGTCTATGACTACCGCTTCTTTATGTAGAAATTCATAGTCATTTGCCTGCACTCGGAGAACACAAAACCGTCCAAGCCCGCATCCTGAAATACGCGCAGATGATCGGCTGGACGTGTGTTCCGCGTGAGGAGGCTGAGCGGCAGCGAAGATTTCTCCCTCACGCGAACCCTCTCCCTGAGGACGGGGTGAGGGAGATGATGGAACACCAGTTGATCACGGCGCGCAGCGTTGGGTCTAACGCCTGAATTTGACGAAACCGTTACGGAGAGTTCCTAGTGCCCTTTGACCCGGACAAACCATTCAACGATCTTCCGTTGTTACCGCCGAAGGCGGAGCTTGAGACGAAAGCCGTATTGCGAAAGGCGATCGCTGGCAACAAGGCGCTGGCGGAGCTGAAGGGCGCGGGGGATTTGATTCCGAATCAAGGTATTCTGATCAACGCGATTGTCTTGCAGGAAGCCAAGTGTCGGCGGAGATCGAGAATAAAGAGCCAATCTTCTATTGTTCGCGAAACGAACGTATTGTGAGAATATGTCCAAAAATGCCGTGTTTTTGGACATATCCCTGGAATGTGTCCAACACGTGGACATGGTTTGTGAAGCATGCGGGATTTTCGCTGTGGCGCGATCTTGGAATCGGGCCAGATAAAGCCGTTTTTGCGGCGCGATTCCCAGCATCGCGCTGCATAGGGCCGAAGTTTGCCCTTAGTCAAGGTTCACGCATCCGGTAAGCTCGTTAATAGAACGATAGCAGACAATGCGCTATAGTATCCGCCACGCTTATTGAGGAACGCTATTCCGTTGAATAAGCGGGACTTGAGATAATGCAAATCGTCAAGTCGGTTACTGGTGTTCCCATCCGGTTAACGCCGGAGCGAACGGAACATGTTGAGCGGCGGCATCCCGACATGACCGGCGAAGGAGAGAGGATTCTGGAGATATTGTCATCGCCCGATTATGTTCAGGAAGGCGACTCGGGGACTTTGATCGCTGTCAAGCATTATCGGAAAACTCCGCTCACGGAGAAATATTGCTGCGTGGTTTATCGCGAGCTGAGTGAAGACGATGGTTTTATTCTCCTTCGCCGAATACCTCGCAGCTTGCTGCGAGGATGAAGGCGAGGAGAACCCTCCGTAGCCTTGGCGAAGGAGGGTGGAGCGGCTTCGGGGAATTTCGCAGGAAACCCCGCAGCTTTGCTCCGAGGAGCTTCATTTCTGACCGCTTATTTCGCGGCCAGACCTGCTGACTGGAGGAACGTTATATGGAAGCGTTAAAACTGTTTGACAAGAAGGGTGCTCCCTTGGATTGGGAGTACGACGGCGATGCCGACACGCTCTATATTAGCTTTGGAAAGCCAAAACCCGCACTAGGGGTCGATGTGGGCGATGGTGTCATTGTTCGATACGATGAAAAGGCTCGGGAGGTAGTCGGGCTGACACTCATCGGCGTCGGAAAACGAATGGAAGAATACATTAGAAAGAACCCGTAAAAATGGGACGTCACCACTTCGTAGCTATGGAATGCATGCATTGCAAAGGTCGCTTGACCCGGAGCATGGCGCCGTTCAGTTTTGATCGGAACGGCTATCATGTAGCCTGGGACGCCATTCCGGCATGGGTGTGTAGCCAATGTGGAGAGCCTTTCTTCGAGTCGCGGGAGGTGGAGTTAATTCAAAAAGCTTTGACTGAGCTTGATCGGGAAAGCGCTGCTCTTGCGTCGACCGCGTCATCGGCCGCCAAACCATAGCCTTTCAAAAATGCGCCCCAAGTGGGCATCGATCCAGGAGCCTTTTAACAGCGTCGAATAGCTCTCATGCCTGCGCCCGGCGAATATAAGACTGTCCAATCTCGCATTTTATCCTACGCACAGGACATCGGTTGGTCTTTCGTGCCGCGCGATGAGCCGAGCGGCGGCGCGGGTTTGATCCCGCCGGGGCTACGCCCGAGGAACGGGCACGAAAAAGTTCTCTGTTCTTCGGCGATCTGTTGCACTCGCAGGTTCGCGCCTTCAATGCCATACAGGATCTATGGAGCGCTGTCGGTGAGTTTCAGCTGTTTCATTCGGACATTTACGGTAACCGTGACTTTCTAACGGCGCTGCGCAACCAGCACAAATTCTTTTCCCCTGAAGAAAACCGTGAGCTGGACATTACGTTGATTGACTACGGTGATCTCGCGCGTCCACGCACAGACTGGCGCAACATCTACGAAGTCACGGAAGAGTTTTACTTCCACAACGGACGTTACGGCACGCGGGAAGACGTGGTTTTTCTCATCAACGGCATCCCGGTGCTGGTGATCGAGTGTAAGAACGCTACCAAAGACGAAGGAATCGCGCTCGGTGTCGATCAGATCCGCCGCTACCACGTCGAGACGCCGGAAGTGATGGTGCCGCAGATGCTTTTCACCGCAACGGAAGCGATCGGCTTCGACTACGGCGCGACCTGGAACACCGTGCGGCGCAACATTTTCCGCTGGAAGCACGAAGAAATCGGCAATCTTGAGTTCAAGGTCAAGACGTTTTGCGCCGTGCCCCATCTGCTGTGCCTCCTAAAAGATTTCATCCTCTTCGCGGAAAAAGACGAAGAGCTGCAAAAGGTCGTGCTGCGCCAGCATCAAACAGCCGGCGTCGAGCGGGTCGTTGATCGCGCGCTGGACTCCAAGCTCTCCCGCGGGCTCATCTGGCATACCCAAGGCAGCGGTAAGACCTACACGATGATCAAAGCCGCGGAGCTGCTCTTCAAGGCGCCGCAGGCTGATAAGCCTACGATCTTGATGATGATTGATCGCAATGAGCTGCAAGATCAGATGCTCAAGAACCTGGTGGCCGTTGGTCTTGGCAACGTTGCGCACGCCAATCGGATCACCGAGCTGAACCGGCTGCTCAAGTCGGACTACCGCGGTATCATTGTTTCGACCATGCAAAAATTCCGCGACATGCCAGCGAACATCAACACGAGAGCAAATGTCTACGTTTTGATCGATGAAGCGCACCGGACTACGGGCGGCGATCTCGGCAATTATTTGATGGCGGGTTTGCCGAACGCTACGTTTATCGGCTTCACCGGGACGCCGGTGGACATGACCGCTTACGGCAAGGGAACGTTCAAAACCTTTGGATGCGAAGACGACAAGGGCTATCTGCACAAGTACTCCATCAGTGAAAGCATCGACGACGGCACCACCTTGCCGCTCTATTACGACCTGGCGCCCAACGAAATGCTCGTACCGCACGAAGTGATGGAAAAGGAATTCTTGGCCCTGGCCGAGACTGAGGGAATCGCCGACATCGAAGAGCTGAACAAGATCCTCGAACGGGCGGTGAATCTCAAGAACTTTTTGAAGAGCAAGGAACGGATAAAAAAAGTGGCGCGGCACGTAGCGGCGCACTACCTGGATAACGTGCAGCCGCTAGGCTACAAGGCTTTTCTCGTCGCCGTGGACCGGGAGGCCTGCGCCCTATACAAAGAAGCCTTCGATGAGTTTTTGCCTCCGGAGTTGTCCGCGGTGGTTTACACCGGTAACAACAACGACCCGCCGCACATGAAAAAGTGGCATCTCGACGAAAAGAAAGAGAAACAAATTCGCAAGAACTTCACGAAATTTGGCGAAGACCCAAAGATTCTAATCGTGACGGAAAAGCTTTTGACCGGCTTCGACGCGCCGATACTTTACGCCATGTATTTGGACAAGCCGATGCGCGACCATACGCTCTTGCAGGCGATCGCTCGGGTGAACCGGCCCTACGAGAACGAGCGGGAAGAAATGGTTAAACCACATGGTTTCGTGCTCGACTTCGTGGGCATCTTTGACAAGCTGGAGAAAGCCCTGGCGTTCGATAGCGACGAAGTCAACGCCATCGTCAAAGATATCGGCCTGCTCAAGCAGCTTTTCAAAGCAAAAATGGAAAGCAAGGCGCCCGACTATCTGGCGCTCGTGACGCAGAACTTCAATGATAAGGACGTCGATAACTTGATCGAGCATTTCCGCGACAAGGATCGGCGCAAAGAGTTCTTCAAAGAGTACAAAGAGATCGAGATGCTTTACGAGATCATCTCGCCCGACGCTTTTCTGCGTCCGTTCATCGACGACTATACGACTCTGTCCTCTATCTATGCGGTGGTGCAGCAGGCTTACGCTAAGACCGTTTACGTCGATAAGGCATTCCAACGAAAGACCAACGACCTCGTGCAAAGTCATATTGACACGGCGGTGATGGAACAGAGCGATAAATTCGTAAAACTTGACCGGGCCGCGATCGACGCGATCAAAAAGAACGAAGAAGGGAAAGCGATCAAGGTCATCAATCTGATCAAATCTATCGAGCGAACGGCGCTGGAGAATAGCGACGACCCCTTCCTAGTGGCGATGGCCGAGCGGGCGCGCGCTGTGCAGGAGAGCTTTGAGGATCGCCAGAGCACCACCGAAGAGGCACTCGCCGAACTGCTCAAGCAAATCGAACGGAACGAAGATCGAAAGAGAACCCAGACGGGAAAAGGTCTCGATGGGTTAACCTATTTCGTTCTCTGTAAACTCACCGACGAGGGTGTGGCCAACGCCGAGACGGCGAGCAAGAAGGTGCGCCAGGCTTTCTCCGAGTTTTCCAACTGGCGGGAAAGTGAAAAGGAGCTGCGCGAGCTCAGAAAGAAAGTAACTTTTGCGATTTTGGCCGAAGAGGACGACCTGAATAAGGCTACTGCTCTCGTGGACAGTATTTTCATGGTTTTGCAGAAAGCCGCAGCCAAGTGACATGAAGCGTTGGAACAACAAGGAAGAGTTCAAGGCCCGCGTGCTGGAGTGGGCCGACAAACTCGATGTCAAAGTACGGTCCCTCGCCGTTCGTCCGATGTCGAACAAATGGGCATCGTGCTCAACGGCGGGTAACCTGAACTTCAATGCAGAACTTTTATCGGTGGACCGGGCTGTGGGTGACTACGTCATTGTACACGAGCTATTGCATTTTTCCGTGCCGCACCATGGCAAACTCTGGAAAAGTCTCATGCGGGCGCATTTGGGAGATTACGAGAGACTGGCTCAGAGGTTACAAGAAGGATCGACAAGGAATAGGTAGCCGTGAACCACGTCGAAACCGAGTACGCCTCGCAGAAAGCGAAGAGTGGAAATTGTCGTTGCGCAAAGCGGCGCACGAGCTAAGGCAACGGAGCGCTCGGTCAAAGAAAAGAAGCGAACAACGCAAGCGGCATTCTATCTATTTCCCCGATTTTTTCTCCAATCACGGGCGCTGCAGCGTCATTGCATCGGAATAACGCCTGTTGTACATGCTGTTTCTAACGGATCGATCGCTTGCCTGAAGGAGGTAAACAATGAAAATCATCGACGCCGACGCCCACGTCGTCGAGTCCGCCCACACATGGGACTACTTGGACGCGTCGGAAAAAAAATATCGTCCGGTGTCCCTGGAGAGCCGTGAAGAGGCGGGAGTAAAGCTGCAGTTTTGGCTCATCGACGGCAAGGTGCGGGGACTGCGCTTTCCGGCATTCTCTCCCGCCGAGCTGGAGCGGCTCGCCCAGCGGACCGGCCGGAGATTCGCAGAAAATCAGGAGTCGCGCGAAATGGGCAACGTCGATCTGCGCCTCGGCTACATGGACCGCACCGGCGTCGATACTCAGGTACTGCACAATACGATCTTCATCGAATCGGTTACGGAGCGCCCGGCGGTGGAAGTGGCATTATGCAAAAGTTGGAACCGCTGGCTCGCTGATATCTGGAGCCAGTCGAATAACCGCTTGCGTTGGTCCTGCATGCCGCCCACTTTGAGCATGTCCGATGCTCTCGATCAGATACGCTTCGGCAAAGCGCACGGCGCGTGCGCCGTGCTCATGCGTCCCGTCGAAGGCCAGCGATTACTCTGCGACCCGTATTTCTATCCGATCTACGACGAAGCGAGCCGGCTCGATATGGCGATTGCGATTCACATCGCCAACGGCAACAAATGGCTGAACGACCTTTACGACCACCCGGTCAGAATCGCCGGAACGTTGCACCGCTTCAGAGTGCCCACGGTAGCCTCTTTCATGGATATTCTTCTGAGCGAGCTCCATGAGGTTTTTCCCAAACTGCGCTGGGGATTCATCGAGGCCAGCTCGCAGTGGCTTCCCTGGGTGCTCCACGAAGCCAAAAATCGCTTCAAAACTTTGAGCCGCGAATGGCCGGAAAACATCGCCCGCGAATACGGCATGTTCGTCACCTGCGAAAACTCGGATGACCTGCCCTACATCGTGCAGCAATGCGGCGAGGACTGCCTGGTGATCGGCACCGACTACGGCCACACCGACACCTCCAGCGACCTCGACGCCATCAAGATATTCCGGGATCGAACGGACCTCACGCCCGAGGTGAAGGGAAAAATTCTAAGCGATAACGCCCGGGCGCTTTACAGTTTATGAATACGGCAGGAAATGATTCGGATCACAAAGGGATGGACTTGACACCGCTTCATGTCAGCTGAAACACCCTCCGTTCATCCTTACGAAAGCCTCAGAGTCTGCCCTGAGACCTGTATGATGGATGTTAGGTGTAACCACAAGTCCTCTTTAGCGAGTATAGTGATTCATCAAATCGCCATTGAGCGAAGGAGGACATCAGATGAACAGCAAAGCGTTTATTCCCCGCGACTACGACGTGTTTGCGGGACTGGATGTGGGCAAGAAAAGTATCTCGGTGACCTTTACCAATCAGCAAGGGTTTATTCGCTCCTTGCGCGTGCCGTATAGCGCGGAGCATCTTGTGAACCACGTGCGTAAACATTTTCCCGATCAGAAAGTGGCCTTTGCCTACGAGGCGGGACCGACGGGCTACGGCTTGTACGATGGGATTGTGGCTCAAGATTACCCGTGCCTGATCGCTTCGCCATCGATGATCCCCAAAGCGCCCGGACAAAGAGTGAAGACCAATCGGCTCGACAGTCGAGGCATTTCGGAGAATCTTCGTGGCGGACAGCTCAAGAGCATTCATGTCCCCGCTGTCCTGTACCGTGAGCTGCGCCATTTGACTCAGCTGCGCGACACCTTTGTCAGCGCGATGGTGGCGATGAAGCAGCGCATCAAGTCGCTGTTGCTTATGGAAGGGCTGGAGTTTCCCCCGGCCCCCGCCGGTAGTCAGTGGTCGTTCATGGTGAAGGCTAAACTGAGAAAGCTTCCCTGTTCTTCGACCGTGCGTTTTGAGCTTGATCAGTTGCTTGACAGTCTGGAGTTCAACGAGAAGCAGATCGTTAAGACAACCCAACAGATCCGCCGCTTGTGTCAGAACGATGCCGAATTGTCCCAGTGTATAAAGTACGTGATGAGCGTGTCCGGGATTGGCCAGATTGTGGCCAGTCAGCTTTTGGCTAGGATCGGCGATTGGCGTGAGCTGAGAAACGTGCGCCAACTGGGAGCCTTTCTCGGCTTGGTCCCTACCGAGAACTCCACCGGAGAGCGAACCGATCGAGGATCGATCACTCACAGCGGAGACCCGCGGCTGAGAAGCAAACTCATCCAAGCCGCCTGGTCGGCGATCCGAAAAGACGGTGAGCTGAGGGAATTTTTCCGGGCGGTGTGCCAGAGCCATGCGCGCCCGGTGGCGTCGCGGGTGGCCATTGTGGCGGTGGCCAGAAAACTCACGGTACTGATTTCGGTGGTCTTGATGGAACAAAGACCCTATGTAGTGAGGAAAAAAGTTTAATCGGCTCCTTTGACCCAAGAGGAGACCGTGCCCCAGGGAACGCCTCGACGATAGACAGAACCGGGAGAGACAAACTCCTGACGGTTCGATCCATGAGATAGAGAGCCCGGGGC
Organism: uncultured delta proteobacterium; assembly: GCA_963840855.1. Lineage (GTDB taxonomy): Bacteria > Desulfobacterota > Binatia > UBA9968 > UBA9968 > DATACQ01. Next base: position 132,249 of record CAWJBB010000027.1, on the reverse strand, counting down.
CGAGTGCCTTAGAGAGGGGCGCATGCCAAGTCAGTGTGACGGCCATGGTGCCGTGCCACGTATAGCAGTCAGTCTCTCTTGGGTGGGGAAGGAAAAGAGTCATAAGAAAATAAGAGGGCGGTGCCGTGACTTGACATCCACATAGCAGTCAGTGTGACGGCCATGGTGCCGTGCCACGTATAGCAGTCAGTCTCTCTTGGGTGGGGAAGGAAAAGAGTCATAAGAAAATAAGAGGGCGGTGCCGTGACTTGACATCCACATAGCAGTTTATCGAAGGAACGAAGGGAAGAGCGGTTGAATTCATTGGGAATTATCCGTTCATGCTGATCCTTGTCGAAGCATTCAAGGTTTTCAGCAGAATCGCAAATTGACAAGTAACCCCGCCGTCGACTATACACAATATTATTAACGAGTGAAACCGTAACCAGACAGAGTTCGCAGTCGCGGGGCGCAGTAAAATAAAAGCCTCAAAGGAGATGTTATGTATGATCTGATTTTGAAAGGTGGGCGCATCTATGACGGCTCCGGCATGCCTTCGTTCAACGCCGACATCGGGGTGCGCGACGGACGCATTGCCGCCATCGGCCGGATCAATGATCCGGCGGACAAAGTGCTCGATGCCGGCGGTCTCGCCGTGGCGCCGGGAATCATCGATTTTCACACCCATTTCGACGCGCAGATCTGGTGGGACGGGCTGGCATCGTCATCCAACGAACATGGCGTCAGCACGGTCGTGATGGGCAACTGCGGCCTGACCTTGGCGCCGTGCAAGCCCGAAAGCCGCAACGCGCTGATTGGGACCTTCGTACGCGTCGAGGCCATGCCGCGCCATTCCTTGGAGGCCGGCATCCCGTGGGAGTGGACCACCCATGGAGAATTTCTCGACGCTCTCAGCCGCAGGCGCCTTGGCCTCAACATCGCGACTCTCGTTGGCCATTGCGCCGTCAGACAGTACGCCATGGGCGAGGCGAGCGTGGAGCGCGAAGCCAACGACCCCGAGATCAGCCAGATGGAAGATCTGGTGCGCCAAGGTATGGCGGCGGGCGCCTTTGGGTTTTCCACCAATTCCAACCAAACTCATTTCCGCGAAGACGGCAAGCCGGTGCCGAGCCGGTTCGCGGGCCTCGGTGAAGCGGAGCGGCTTTCCCGCGTTGTCGGCGCCAGCCGGCGCGGCGCGGTGCAGTTTACTCACGGCGCCTTTGCGACGCCGGAACATGTGGCAAATATCGGCAAATGGTACGATGCGATTCTTAGCGAAACCGGCCGGCCGTTGATCGGCGAGAGCATCCGGCACCGCTGGAGCGAACCCGATCTGTGGCGCAAACAACTCGACGATGTCGAAGAACGCTGGCGCCGGGGCTTCGCGAGTTATGCCATGACTTCCACGCGCCGTTCGCTGCGGCGTTGGAACTTGAAAGACGGCGACCGCTTCAAGGAACTGCCGGAGTGGAAACGGTTAATGTCGCTGACCCTGGAATCCCGCAAGGACGAGCTTGGCAAGGGCGGGACGCGGCAAAGGCTAGCGGGTGAAATGGCGTCGGCCAGCCTGGCCACGAATCTGACGGATCGCTGGAGTTCCGTAACCGTCAATAAAGTCAGCCGGGCGGAGCACGAGGACTTTCAAGGCAAGAGCATCGACGAACTCGCCCGCTTGCAAGGGAAAGCCGCCATGGACGCTTTTCTCGACCTGGCGTTGGCGGAGGACTTGGAAACCGTCTTCGAAGAATCCAACACTCAGGGAGACGAAAAAGCGGTGCGGGAGATTTTTCAGAGCCCTTACGTTATGCTCGGCCAGTCCGATGCCGGCGCCCATGTCGCCAGCGGCAATCCCGGATTTGGCTTCGGGACGCTGCTGCTGAGCTATTGGGTGCGCGAACGCAAAATTATGTCGCTCGAAGACGCCATAAGAAAATTGACTTTCATGCCGGCGTCCATCTTCGGCATTGCCGACCGCGGTCTACTAAGGCCCGGCATGGCGGCGGATATTTTTGTTTTCGATCCGGCTGCCATCGGCCTGGAAAAACCTCGGCAAGTAAACGATCTGCCCGAAGGCGGGCCGCGCTACGTCCAGGGTGCTCGCGGTATACACTATAGCATCGTCAACGGTTCGGTATTGATGCAAAACGGAGCGCACACCGGCGCTTATCCGGGAAAGGTTTTGCGCAGCTAGCCGGCGTGACAGCGCGAATCGAGCCGACGGCCGTAGTAGGAGTCAAGTCACCTGCGTCGTCATCGCTTGCCTTGGGCTTTCGAAGCAGTCGAGGCCATCAGGATCGCTTTTGACGCGCCGCGGCTGGCTGCGGCCTTGGATTCACTCTTATTCTCCTTCGCCGAATACCTCGCAGTTTGCTGCGAGGATGAAGGCGAGGAGAACCCTCCGTAGCCTTGGCGAAGGAAGGTGGAAGGGCTTCGGAGAATTTCGCAAAGATACCTCGGAGCTTTGCTCCGAGGAGCTTCATTCCAGCGCGTGGCCAGACCAAAATTGAGCTCTCCAGGAAAGGGGATTATCGATGGATGCCCAAGAGAAAATCGCGGTTTTTGGACCGGCCCTGCCGCTGAATATAGCGCCGATGTGGGTGGCTCATGACAAGGGTTTTTTTAAAGAGGAAGGTCTCGACGTCGAGTTGCGGCCCGTTCAGGGCATACCCGACAGCCAGCACCCTCGCCACCAGTGGCGCAAAGAGGGAATGATAATATTTCAGTCGCCGGGCGGTTCCCCGCCGTTTCGCTCGGTGCTGGAAAACCGCGATCATATCGACGGCGAAGTGAATGTGGTGTCCATCGCCAACCGGACGGCCCATGTGTTCGTCGCCAAGCCTTACATCAAAGATATTCCCGACCTCAAGGGCAAAAGGATCGCCGGCGATCTCAAGGGCGGATCGAGCATGGATGCCAAGTTGGTGTTGCGCCACTATGGGCTCGATCCGGAAAAAGATCTCACCTGGATCGATAGTCGCGGCAAACCGCCCAACACAGAACGTTTTCGTTTAGCGTTATTCGAGAAGGGCGAGGTGGATGCGGTGTGCTGCGATCCGCCGCACTGGAATATCGCCGTGCAAATGGGCGGGCACGCGCTCACTTCATGCCGCGATCTTTGCGCGATACCCGAAGCGGGCTTTTCGACTTCGCCCGCCGTGATCGCGGAAAAACCGTTTGTCGTCAAAGGCATGGTGCGGGCGCTCCTGCGGGGCACGATGGTCGCCCGGTATAGCAAAGAGGAAACCCTCGACTCCATCCTGCGCCACAACCACTACATCACCCGCGAGCTGGCGAGCCTGGCCTACGACGAGGTGCACAATGAATGGGGGCCGGTGTTGGACTTTGACGGCTATCAACGCAAGGTGGACTTCTACACCAAGGAATGGAACTTGCCGAAAAAGCCGGTGAGCGACTACTACAATTTCAAGTATCTCAAAGAAGCGCTCGATGAGCTGGGCCTGCTGCACTCTTGGGATTCGAAGATGGATTTCAAGGAATAGGCAACCGGCAATAGATTTGATCCTGCGGCATTGTTATTACTTATGGGAAAGCGAGCGTTGCGGCGAATTCAACCTCTTTTATTATTTTTTTTCGCGTCGGTTTCACCCGCGCTCGCTCAGTCCAACTTCTTCGAAAACAAAACGATCAAGCTCGTCCTGGGCTTTTCGCCGGGCGGCATCAGCGATCTTTGGGGCCGCGCGCTGGCGCGAGCGATGAGCCAGACCCTACCGGGCAGGCCGAACATCATCCTGCAAAATATGCCCGGCGCAGGTTCGATGACGGCGGCGAATTATATCTACAGCGTCGCCAAGCCTGACGGACTGGCGATCGGCTTTGTCACGCCGGGACTTTACTTCAACCAGCTCACGGAAATGAGAGAAGTCCAGTTCGACTGGGCGAAATTTACCTGGCTCGGCTCGCCGGAGCGGACCGTACGGATCATATACGGTCGAGCGGATACGCCCTATCGAACCCTGGAAGACATCCGTAATAGCGCCGAAGCGCCGCGCTGCGGCGCCACGGCGCTCGGCACCGTTGGCCATTATTTCCCGCGTTTGATCGAAGCCGTAGCTGGCGTGAAATTCAGTATCGTGACCGGTTATCCCGGCGCGGCGGAAATCGACCTGGCGATGCAGAAAAACGAAGTGCATTGCCGAGCCGGCAGCCTGGAAGGTTACTTCGGCAGCGAGCCCACACGCGGTTGGGCCAAGAGCGGCTTTTCGCGGGTGCTCGTGCACGGCAGCCCCAAGCGCGACCCGCGTTTGCCGGAGGTGCCCACCGTCAATGAAATTCTAGAAAAGCGCCAAGCCACGGAAATAACGCGCCGTTTGGCGACGGTGCTCATGGCGCCCGATGCCATCGGCCGGCCATTAATCGCGCCGCCAGGCATGGCGCCGGACCGGGTTGCGACGTTGCGCGATGGTTTCATGAAAGCGCTGGCCGATCCCGAATTCGTAATCGAAGCGCAGAAACGCAACTGGGAACTCGAACCCGTCAGTGGCCAAGAACTGGAAGCGATCGCAAAGAGAGTCGTCGTCCAACCGCCCGAGGTGATCGAAGGGATGAAAAAAATCTTGGCGCATTAAGACAAGAATTTAACCACAAAGAGAACAAAGGGCGCAAAAATGGGGACCCACCACGAAGGCACGAAGGACACGAAGGGTTCGGATGTTTTATATTCTTAAACTTCGTGAACTTCGTGCCTTCGTGGTGAATTTTTTTTCTTCTCTCCTTGTGGTTAAATAATTCGAGGTATTTGCATGTATAGAACCAGCCGGGAAGAAAATGAAATTCTAACGAGAACCGGGCGCGGCACGCCGATGGGCGAGTTTCTCCGCCGCTACTGGTGGCCCATCGGGATCTCGGCGCATCTCAAGATGAAGCCGACTTTTGTTCGTGTCTTGGGCGAAGACCTGGTGCTATTCCGCGACGGCAAAGGGAAAGTCGGGCTCATCGGCGCCTATTGCGCCCATCGGCGCGCTAATCTTTGCATCGGCGACATCGAGCGCGACGGGGTGCGCTGCCGCTATCACGGCTGGCTTTACGACACCGAAGGCAAGTGTGTGCAGATGCCCGGCGAATTTCCCGATAGCGAGTTGAAAAAAGAATCGATTCGCTTGCCGTCGTATCCGATCGAAGAACTCGGCGGTTTAATCTTCGCCTACTTTGGACCGCAGCCCGCCCCTTTGGTGCCGCGCTACAACTTTCTCGTCGGGGACGGCGAGGCCTACATCACGATTCAAGGATTTCAGAACTGCAATTGGCTGCAGTGCGTTGAGAACGGCATGGACCCGGTGCATCCGAGTTTTACGCATGGCGGGGCGTGGCCGGACATCATGAGCACGGAGCCAGATTTAGGCTTTCACGAAACCGAATGGGGACTGGTCTATAAAGCCTATCGCAAGACCAAAGAACCCGGGATGTTGAACTATCGCGAACACCATCTGCTGATGCCGGGCGTGAGCTGCGGCGGCAGCGGTGGCAGATATCTCGCGGGAGGCAAGGGCGGCACGCCGGTGTCCGCGGCGCGTTGGAGCGTGCCCATCGATGACACGCATACGCTGCTTATGCGCGTGCGCTTCAAGCCGGCGGACAACCCCGGCAAGTACGATGGCGATCCGTTCAGCAAACGTTGGAAACCCGAACCGAATTTCATCGAGCCCTACAAAGAGTATCGGACTTCCGACGATCCTGAGCTTGGTTACCCGGTCCCGCCGCTCCACTTCATCGAAGATGGCATGGTGGTGGACAGCATGCCGGCGATTGCGGATCGGGAGAACGAGAATCTCGGCCCGCGCATTGATGAAGGGATCATCAAGCTGCGCAAGATGTATCTGAGCGAAATTGAAAAAGTCAGACGCGGCGAAGATCCCAAGTGTGTTGTCAGGGACGCGGAGAAGAACAAGATCATCTTGATCCCCGCTTATGAGAAGTGGGTGCCCGAGAGCGAATTCAATTTGGCTGCCAGCGCGGCGGTGGGATAAGAAATCTTAACTTGGAGGTTTTATGGCGATTCATGTAGTGAACGAAAACGACGTCGAGATGGCCAAGAGCGGTCGTGGATATACCAAGTGGCTGCATGTGGGCAAGCACGGAGCAAGTCCGGAAATGATGATCCGTCACTGGGGACCGGATACGGATATACCGGTGCATAGCCATCCTTTCCATGAGATGTTCTATGTGCTTGAAGGGGAGATTGAAATCGGCGGCACTGTCTACAACGCCGGCTCGTGCATCTATATCGAAAAAGACACGCCCTATGGTCCGACCCGGGCGCCCAAGGGCGGTAAGGTGTTGCGCTATGCCGAGGCGCGCCCCGGAAAATAGCGTCGATGGCTCAGCACAGACTCTGACGTTCACGAAGGGTCTACTTAGGGTTTTTCGGCACCCCGTTGGAGCCGTAACGAGTGTAGCGCGCTGGCCGGCACGGCGGCGAACGATGGCGCGAGCACTCGTAATTGCCGCTGCCTTGCTATCGTGTTCATTCGATCTCGCCGCCGCCGGGGAGTCAAAATCCAGCGAACTTACGCTCCGCATTGGCATGGGATCAGCCCCAGCCCCGTTCAGCCCATTCAATTCAGGTTGACAGGCAAAAAGTGAAATGAGAAGCGTTCGCAGCGAATTCGCTAGTTACTAAATTGCATATAAGGAGGACCAGACAATGGCGATTGGATTATCCCACGGCGGCACGACGATTTACTCCTCCCCGTACCTTTCAAAAGAAGTCTTAGTCGGAACGCGCGAAGGCGTCGCAATCATCGCGCGGGACGGCTCGGCGTGGCGAGTTGCGCACCGCGCGATCACCGACAAGCATATCAGCGCGATTATCAAAGAGCCTGAAAGCGGCTTGACGTTCGCCGGCGCTTTTCACGGCGGAATCCACGTCAGCGCCGACGACGGTAGAACGTGGGAGCCGAGAGGGAATGGATTAACGCAGAACGATGTCTACTCTTTGGCGGCGCGGCGTATCAATGGGCGGGTCCGGGTGTTTGCGGGCACCGAGCCGGCGCACCTGTTTGTGAGCGACGATCTCGGTCTTAACTGGAACGAAATTCCGTCCCTGCGTTCAGTACCCAGTGTGCCCAAGTGGAGCTTTCCCGCCCCACCGCACATCGGCCACGTCAAACATATCAACTTCGATCCGGATGATCCGATGACGATATACGCGGCGGTGGAGGTCGGCGGGCTTTTGAAAAGCACGGACGGCGGGGAGCATTGGGTAGAGTTCCCGAGCCTGTACGAAGATGTTCACCGCTTGATGATTCATCCCACCGGGCCCAAATTCTTGTATGCGGTTACCGGCAGAGGGCTTTACGTCGGTCCTGAAGGCGGCGCCAAGTGGGAACAATGGACAGGACGCGAAAATGAAATCGGCGGTTACCCGGATGGTTTCGTATACCGCCCATCGGATCCCAAGCTCATGTTTATGACCGCGGCGCACGACGCTCCCGGCACCTGGCGCACGACGCACTTCGCCGGCACGCGCATCTCGCGCAGCAAGGACGGCGGGCGCAGTTGGGAGATTCTGAAAAACGGCTTGCCGGACCGGCTGCAAGCCAGCATCGAAGCTTTTTGCCTCGAAGAAGCGGGGAACGCGACGGCGATTTTCGCCGCGACGACTGCGGGAGAAATTTTCTCTAGCGAAGATCTCGGTGATAGCTGGAAGACAATTCTCACCGGGTTGGCGCCGATTTCGAAAGCGGGACATTATAGGAATCTAGTCGCCGCGGCTTAGCCCCGCGTATGCTGGGCGGCCTGGTTAGCCGGCATTATCTATGTTCCCGTTGATAGCCGCAGATATTTCTGCTCACTGCAGGTATTTTTGCGCTATGGCCTGAAATACTTGCAACTTTACGGGTTTTTGAAGGATCTCGTCGGCATATTTTACCAGCTCAGTATTCTTATATACCTCAGGTCCAACCGCCGTACAGATAACAACTGGTATGTCTTTGGTGACGGGATTTCCCTTGAGCGCCGTTGTGGCCTCGAGACCGTTCATCTTCGGCATCCGGTAATCCATAATAATGAGGTGGGGATGCTCGCTCACCGCCTTTTCGACTGCATCACTACCGTCTGCCGCCTGGAGGACAGTGTAGCCCAGACGGGCGAAGATTAGAGCCATTATCGCTCGCCAATCATCGTTATCCTCAACCACCAAGACTCGTTGGGCCATTGAACACCTCCGGCATCGGATGGACCGACCAAATTGACGTTAGGCGTCAACTGCATGAATACTCTACCATAGAGTATTGTGTTATATCCTAGTCGTGAACCTGAAACTTTTAACTGAATTTTGCCCGGGCGCGCAAGCGTTCGGCGCTCGGCGCAGGGCCGGCGAATCATCATACAAGTCGTCTCCGGCTACAAGGGCACGGCCGAGATCCGGTTGGCCGCGGATAGCGGAGAGATCGCCGGCGGTTGTTGGACCTGGGATTCGATCAGAGCGACGTGGGGCGGGGCGATTCGGCCGGGTGACGCCATCGTCGTGCTCCAGATTCTCAACAAGCCGCATCCGGAGTTGCCCAACGTGCCGCTAGCCATTAGCTATGCAAAATCAGATGAGGCGCGCCAGTTGATCGAGGTCGGCATCCAGGATCCGTCGGATTACTACCGTCCCTACGTCGCGCCTCCCGGCACGCCCAGGGACCGGGTGCGGATTCTCCGCAAAGCTTTCGTGGACACTATGAAAGATCCGGAGCTGCTCGCCGACGCGGCGAAGTCGAAGCTGGACATCGAGCCCGTGAGCGCCGAAGAGCTGGAGAAAACCGTGGCAGGTCTGTTCAAGCTTAGCCCATCTCTGCGCGCCAAACTCAAGGAGATCTTCGCGACGAAGTAGTACCCATTTGCCGCCAGTGGCCAAAAGGGTGTATTGATCTGGAAATGGAAATTACCCGGAGGGAAAGACCATGGCTTACGATGTGTTGATCAAAGGCGGACGAATCTATGACGGCAGCGGCTTGCCTTCATATCTAGGCGACGTGGCGGTCCAAGACGGTCGCGTCGTGGAAACCGGAAGAATTAACGGCAGCGCAAAACGGGTGATCAACGCCGACGGCCTGGCGGTGTCGCCGGGCTTTATCGACTTTCACACTCATCTTGACGCGCAACTGCTCTGGGACCCGCTGGCCACCTCTTCTTGCTATCACGGCGTGACCACGGTCATTCCCGGCAACTGCGCGTTGGCTTTGGCGCCGTGCAAAGAACAGGATCAGGAAACGATTCTCAAGAGTTTCGAAAGAGTCGAGGCGATTTCGTTGCCGGCACTGAAAGCCGGAGTAAAGTTTGGCTGGACGACATTCCCGCAATATTTAGACAAACTGCGCGGCAACCTCGGCGTCAATGTCGCGGCGCTGATGGGCCATTGCGCGTTACGCCAATTCGTTATGGGGGACGCCGCTATCGAGCGCGCGGCGACGCCGGCGGAAATTCACCAGATGAAAGAAGTGCTCAAAGCCGGCGTGCGCGCGGGCGCCATTGGCTTCTCGACCAATCAAAATCCCGTTCATATGTATGCCGATGGGACGCCGATTCAGAGTCGCTTTGCCACCGACGAAGAGATTATCGAGCTAGCTTGCGCGCTGGGCGAGATCAATCAAGGCGCGGTGCAAATTTCGCGAGGGTCGCTCGGCGTGTCGGTGCCGATGCGCGAGAGCGTCCGGTTGTTCGACGAGATTTCGAGCCGGTCGGGCCGGCCGGTGATCTGGCAGAGCATCGCGCAGCGCTGGGACAAGCCCAATGAATGGCGCCAGCTGTTGGACTTGGCGAAAGAGTCTCTGGACCGTGGCGTCCAGTCCTATCCGCTTTGCAACGCGCGGCTGTTCAACAACCGACTGACCATGAAAAACGCTCAGGTGTTCGACGACCTGCCGACTTGGAAGGCGATTCTATTTTTGCCCCTCGAAGAGCGTATCAAAGCGATCCGCGACCCGGAGACGCGCAAGAAGATGCGCTATGAAGCAGTGGAAGATAAGAAGTCGTCGCGCTTCTCGCGGCGCTGGGATTTGGTCTACTTGATCCATGCGGCGACCCCGGCGAACAAACAGCTGGAAAAGAAAAGCGTGGCGGAGATCGCAAAGCTGCGCGGCCAGGACGTCATCGACGCCTTCCTCGATCTCTCATTGGAAGAAGATTTGGACACTGAGTTCCAAACTTCCAGCACCAATGGCGATGAGGCGGCCGTGGCGGAGATCATTCGTAGTCCGTACGTGCTGGTCGGTCAGTCCGATGCCGGCGCGCATTTGATCTACGACGCGGGCTTTGGCTACGCGACGCGCCTGCTTGGTTATTGGGTAAGGGAGAAGAAAATCATGAGCCTCGAAGAAGGCGTGCGCAAGCTGACCTTCATGGTGGCTTCGATCTTTGGCCTGCGCGGTCGTGGTCTCCTACGCGCGGGGATGGCGGCCGATTTGGTTGTCTTCGATCCGGCGACCATCCGCGAATGTGAACCGGAAATGGTTCAAGACTTGCCGGCGAACGAGAAGCGCTTTATCCAGAAAGCAGTCGGTATCGAAATGACCATCGTCAACGGCCAAGTCTTGGTGGAAAAAGATGCCCACACCGGCGCTCTGCCGGGCAGGGTGCTGGGTAACGGCAGCGACGCGCCGTTACAAGCGGCGGCGTAGCTGCCGCGGTCCAGAGTCTTGAGTCCGGGGTTTGGAGTCAACCCTAGACGCGAGACGCCGGACCCGTGACCTGGTGATGCGCGTCCGGTGCTGATCGATACCAATACGCGGATCGGAAGTTAGAGGAGAAGCCCGATTATGTACTATGGCGCGCGGGGAATCGTCGGTCTAGTCAAGCCAACCTATCGGCCTGGCTCCATGGAGAGTTTTATCAAGCTGATGCCCGAGGGGGTGGGGTTTATTCCCGCTCATGCCGGCATCCGTGCCGGAAACGAGAAAGAGCTGCAAGAGGCCTTGTCCGTGGCCGAAAGAAAAGTCGCGCGTTTGGCGGAGCTGGGCGTCGATGTCGTGATGATCATGGGCGCGCCGCCAACCATGGTGCGCGGCCACGGCGCCGACCGCGAGATCGCCGATTCCCTCACGACGAAATACAAAATTCCCGTAACCGTGGCGACGATTGCGCAGGTGGATGCCTTTCGCGCCTTGGGATTGAAAAGTTTGGTGGGCATAACCTATTTTCAGGATGACATGAATCAACGGTTCGCCAAGTTTCTCGAAGACGACGGCTTTCGAATCAAAGCCATGAAAGGTATCGAAGTTCCTTTCAAAGACGCCGGCAAACTCGCGCCCGAGGCGATTTACAATTTCGCCAAGAAAATTTATCTCGAGCATGGCCCGGTGGATGGTATCTATATGCTCGGCGCGGGTTGGCATAACCTGCCGGTGATCGAAATGCTCGAAAAGGATCTGAAGACCACCGTCGTGTCGAGCATTCCGGCGCAAGTCTGGGCGACCAAGAAAATTCTTCACTTGAATGAACCGGTCATGGGATACGGTCGGTTGTTGGCGGAGATGCCGTAGGGGATGGGGGAATGGAGCGCTGGAGTAATGGAGTGATGGCGAAAATTCGAACGCTGGCCGCAATAGTGGTTTTGTTAATGACGTCCAGTGGTTTCGCGCAGGATGTGAAGACTCTTGCCGAGGGGGAAGGCAAGATGATGTTCTACGCCTCCTTTAACGCCACCCATTCCAAGGTCTTGACCGACGGCTTCAAGCAGCTTTACCCGAAGATCGACGCGACGTTTTATCGCGCCACCGACGCCCAAATGATGGAACGCATCCTGACGGAGGCGCGCGCGGGGCGCAATCTCTGGGATGTGATGATGACCTCGAGCTTCTACGGCTACAACCTGAAGAAACGCGGTATGCTTGCCCCCTATGATTCGCCGGAACGAAAATTCTACCGCGACGGCTACAAGGATCCTCAGGCGACCTGGACTTCGATCTACACCAACTACGCGGCCTTTGGCTTCAACACCCGCTCGGTGGCGAAAGCGAATATTCCTAAATCTTATGGCGATCTCTTAAAGCCTGAGTGGAAGGGTAACATCGGCCTCGACAGCCGGCCCTACGAATGGTTCGGCACCATGGTGAAAGCGATGGGCGATGAGAAAGGTCTCAGCTACATGCGCGAGTTGGCGAAGCAGGCTCAATTGCGCAACGGCCGGACGATTCTCGCGCAATTGGTGGCTGCCGGCGAGTTCAAAGGCGTGCTCACCGCCTATTCCCAAAACTTTGAACAGATGAAGCCTACCGGCGCGCCGGTAGACTGGGTTTATCTCAATCCGGTGTTTGCCAACATCCATCCCGTGGGTCTCTCGACCAAGGCTCCCCATCCTAACGCGGGCAAGCTTTTTATCGATTTCGTTCTGTCCAAGCGGGGCCAGGAGCTGGTTCGCGGCATGGACCGAATTCCGGACCGGATTGACACGCCGCCGGAGCAGGCGCGCTTCGTCGAAGGCATCAAGCCCGCTTTCGCGCCCAGCGAGGTGCTCGAAGAGTTCGAACGCTACGCCAAGATTTTTCACGACATCTTCGGCGGGCGCTAGTCACTTTGGCGCGGTCTCACCACGAAGGCACGAAGGACACGAAGGGTTCGGAACTTTCTTGAATAGATACTATGCGACGTTTCCGTGATTCAAGTTCCTTCGCATTTCGCGTCAGGACAAGCTTTGCGGTTAAATCTCCGAAGTCTTTAACATGAAAGTTGTTGTTCGCGGTGTAACCAAGCAATTCACGACCGGCGAGCGCGGCGTGCGCGCGCTCGGTGGGGTGAGCCTCGAGGTTCGCGACCGGGAGTTCTTCGGGATCATCGGCCCGACGGGGTGCGGCAAAACGACGCTGTTGCACATTATCGCCAGATTGGACGAGGCGACTACCGGAACTGTCGAATTCGTCGGCGAGCAACATACCAAATCACCGGTCTCTATGGTGTTCCAGGACTCGGCGCTGATGCCCTGGCGCACGGTGGAAGAGAACGTGCCGCTGGGAGCGGAATTTCGCAACGAAGAACCTTCGGTATACAAACGCATCAGCCGCTTTTTTCTCGAAGTCGTGCGGCTTTTGGACTTCGCCGGCGCCCGGCCCCACGAGCTTTCCGGCGGTATGAAGCAAAAGGTCGCCATCGCGCGCGCGCTGGCCAACGATCCCGAAGTAATCCTCATGGACGAGCCGTTCGCCAACCTCGACGCGCAAACGCGCCTGCTCATGCGCGAGGAGCTGCTGCGCATCTGGGAGCGGGACAAGAAAACCGTGGTTCTCGTTACCCATAATATCGAAGAAGCGGTAATGCTTTGCGACCGCATCGCCGTCTTGAGCGCCAGGCCGGCGCTGGTAAAAGAAGTCGTGACGGTCGACATCCCGCGGCCGCGCAACATGAAGAGCATGAGGGACCCGGATTTTGCGAAGTGCACGGAAAGGATTTGGGACCTGCTCAAACATGACGTCAACTCGGCTCTCCAGCGCAATCAAATTTAAAGTGATCGCGATTCGTTCGGCTCGGATCAACACGATTTTGGAACTCTAACAATGAAATCTGCCTGCCTCGACGAAACAACTCTTGCAATTCCCTTTAGAAAATCTACATTCGAGATACCGACATACACCGGAGGACTTTTTCGATGCATAGAAGTTTTTTGGCCAAGATAAGTTGGCTGCCGGCGCTGGCATTGATGTTGGCAGGCTGCGCGGCTACGCAAGCCGCTCCCGATTATGCGGCGATTTTAACCAGTACCGCGCGGCCGGATAATGAGCGCGCCCTGGATGCGGTACGAAAGCCCAACGAGGTGATGGCATTCTATGGGGTCAAGAAAGGTGACAAGGTAGCCGACATCTACGCGGCCCGCGGCTACTATACCGCGATTCTTTCTCAGTTGGTTGGGCCGGACGGATTGGTTTATTCAGCTAACCCGGCCGCCCGGCCGGAGCTGCATGAGCGCGCGAAACAACCAAGCATGGCAAACGTCCGCGTGCTTGATGGGCCGCTCGATAAACTAGCGTTGCCTCAGGATGGTTCGCTGGATTTCGTGTTTATCCACCTCGACTATCACGAGGTCGCAGCCGATGCGCGCATCGCCATGAATCGGAGAATTTTCGGCGCCTTGAAGCGGGGCGGCGCGTACGGCGTCGTTGATCACTCGGCGGCTGCGGGCCGCGGCGATCAAGACGCGAAATCGTTTCACCGTATCGAAAAGAATCTCGTCATCAAGGACGTGACCGGCGTCGGTTTTAGGCTCGATAAAGAAGGGACGATGCTCAGCCGAGCCGACGACACGCGCGACTTCAGCGTGACCAAATTGCGCGATCGCAGCGACCGCTTCGTACTGCGGTTTGAAAAGCCGTAAAGAATCTCAACGGAATTGCGTAAACTCAAGGATTGGCCAGTTGTTTTAGATGCCGCCGCACTTTTTTGCATCCACGCTGCGGTTGCCATTGTAGAGAAGCTAGCATCACCGCGCCTTGATTTCATCCGTTTCCATAATCCGCACTTTCCGCTCCTTACTCACCCTTTAAATAAACTAGAATATTGGGCCGAGTTCCCATTCGACAACCGCCGCGTCGTGCTCGTCAGATTTCGGTGACGCGCCTGAGCTTCAATTTTTTTCGTTTTGCCTGGTCGAGCACGTACTTACCCACGGCGAGGTCCTCGTCGGCGATGCCGTTGGACTGGAAGAGAATTCGCTTAGGGCGCGGGTGGGGCGCGCCGTGGCCGACGACGCTGTCCAATGGTACGATGCCGTCCCAGCGTAGGATGCCGAACTCGCAGGCCGCGATGAGATCGCCGCTGTCGCCTCTTGCCGTCGGCAAATCATCGGTGACGATGTAGTTCATATGGCGGATGAGATCGTTGGAAATTTCGTGCTTGACCGCGGCGTTAGCGCCGATGGAGGCGACCAGAACTTCCTCTTTGAGATGCGCGCCGTGGGCGACGGGGGTGGTCGAGTCCGTCGAGACGACGAGGATGTCAGATTCGGCTTCGACCTCGCTGACGGATAGGGCTTCACGCCAGTCCGCTTTGACGATTTTACTCATCCGCTTGATGAAGTCTTTGCGGCGCTTCGGAGTGCGTCCCCAGACAACGACGCGCTCGATGGAACAGGCGTTGGCCACCGCTTGGACTTGGAACGTCGCCTGCCAGCCTGGACCGATAATGCCGAGAGTTTTCGAATAGGCCGGCGCGAGATATTTCGCCGCCACGCCGGTTGCGGCGCCTGTGCGCAGGCTGCTCAAGTAACCCATATTGATGATCGCCTGGATCTGGCCGGTGCGCCCGCTGTAGAGCGTGATCGTATTCGCTGCCGCCGCGTAGGAGCGTAGACAGATCAAATCCACGTCCTGATGCCATGCCGCCATCATATTGAGCTGTTTGTCGCTGCCTCTGAGCCGCCGGCGCGGCACGCTACGCATTTTGCCGGCGGCGCGGTCGTGGAAAATTCGATCCAAGAGTTTGACCGCTTGAGGCATGTCGATCAGTCTTTGAGTCTGCGCTTCGCTGATGATCAGAGCCATGTCGGAAAACTCCTTTCAGGGTTCTATAGCCTAAGGTTGTAGCGCGGGCAAGACAGGGCCTGGCAGGCGGCTAAAACGCCTTTTCGCTAGAAGTCGGCGATTTTCGATCCCCCATTCGCGATCTTCGATGGATGGGAATGCTCCGGCGACCTCGGATCGGAGATTTTTTGAGCCGTTTGTTCACAGCATTGAGCAAGAGCCGTCTAACGATCATCGCGCCATATCCCTTGACGGACTGCGCCATACGATCAACAATGTTTGCCATGAAACAATGCCCTGAGTGCTCAGCACAGTACGACGATAACCTCAATTTTTGCACCAAGGATGGCCGGTCGTTGCACGAAGTGAGCGCGGTTTCGAGCCGGCTTTGTCCTCATTGCGCCAATAGCATCGCCGAGGACAGCGCGCATTGCCCATATTGCAAAGCGGAGGTGGACACGGCGCCGTCACCGGAGTGGCTGATCCGCGACGAACGGCCACGGGAGATGAAACCGTCGCGACGGGAAAAAACGACTATGCCAAAAATCATGCTTATCGCCGGTATCGTTCTTTGCGTTATCGCCGCGGCGTTGCTCGGTACGGGTATGCTGGGAAGAGACGAATCCGGCGATGCGCGCCGGCTTTTGGCCGAAAAAGTCAAACAACTGGAGATCAAAGAGGAGCATGTCAAGGCCGTCGAAGCCGAGCTTGCCAAAGTGCGCCAGGAAGCAGCTGAAAGTGTTAAGGAGGCGGAGGCGCTCAAAGCCCGTTTGGAGGAAAGCCGGAAAGAACAGGCCGCGGCGGGACAGCGATTGAGCGGTGGCAACCGCGAGCCAGATCGTCGCAGCGCGCGCCAGGCGCAGGTAGAGCCAAGAAGCGAACCGCGTCCCGTGGAGCGCGCGCCGGCCCCGTCCCGCCCCGTGAGGCGCCCGGCGGAGCCGGGGGTCTATGAGACCACAAGGGCGACGGAAGTGCACGAACAGCCGGTGGAATCCTCCCGGGTGATTTCTCGCGTCAACAAAGGTACCCGAATCAACGTCGTGCGCTCCGACGGTGACTGGCTCGAGGTCGTGTCCAGACGTGGAAATCCGCCTGGATTTATTCTGCGCGACGACACGATGTATGTCGCTACGTCCAATTAGCTTTCACGACGCGTAAAGCTGGTCGATAAACCCGCTGTCGTCGATTTTCCGGAGATAGTGCAGATCCCACGGCTCCATGGGGCCGATATGGCGCATCTTCGGATCCTTGCCGACGTCGAGGTCATAGACGTTTTGAATCGCGCTCGCCAGCGGATAGGGTTTCTTCGAGAGTAATTTCGCCCACTCGCGCTGCAGGTGTGCGTAGTATTCGTCCTCTTCCAATCCGTAACGCTTGGCCAAGTTTGCCTTTAGTATCGGCACAACCTTGTCCGGTTGAGTTTTGAAATAATGGAGTGCCTCGATGAAGCCTTTGAGGAAAGCGTAGACCGTTTCTTCGTTCTCTTTGATGTAGTCCGAGGTTGCCAAAAGTGTGGTGTTGTGAATCACCGGCCGGTCAGGCAAGGGCACGATTTTCAATCCCTTCTTTACGCCGTAAAGGTCGAAGGGCATGTCCACCAATGCGGCCGCGGCCTTGCCTGAAGTGATGTCATCGACGAAATCCAAAAATCTGCCAGAGGAGTCGTCAACCGCTTCGATGTTGATCTCCTCAGCTTTGAGCCCGCATTCTTCGAGCACCGCGCGCAGATTACCCGAAACACAGGGCGCTTTGGAATGGCTGACGATCTTCTTGCCCTTAAGGTCTTGGATGCTGTTGATCTCGGGCGCCGCGACCAGCCGGTCGTCCCAGTTGTTTTGCGCCTGGGCGAGGTATGTCAGTCGTTTTTCGCCCTTGGCGCGCTCGCGGTACGTTTCGTGATGAAGCCCGCTCAAAAAGTCGATCTCGCCGGCCAACGCGAGCTTGGCGCGGTGCGCCATGGTTGGCGCCTTGGCGCCGCCGACGATGTGCAGATCGATCTCATAGCCATATTTTTCCATCACCTTGGATTCCTTGAAGACGAAAAGAAACGGCAGGTGGGACGGGTCGCTGGCGAGAAGGTCTAAAGTTCGCATAGATATGTCTCCTTATTTGCGATTGCTTTGCTGAACTCAATGAGGCAATTGCTTGTGGTTTCGCGCCTTGCTCACGCCCTCATCGTTCAAATCGTTCAAGTCGTTCAACCG
This sequence comes from uncultured delta proteobacterium, assembly GCA_963840855.1. Lineage (GTDB taxonomy): Bacteria > Desulfobacterota > Binatia > UBA9968 > UBA9968 > DATACQ01. The sequence continues at coordinate 114,617 of CAWJBB010000027.1, read as the reverse complement.
CTGTCCTTCGACTTCGCTTCACGGCGCTCAGGACGGGCGCTCCGTTCAAAGCGGTTGAACGATTGGAACGGCTTGTACGTCTAGAACGGTCATGATTCTTCTAATCTTCGTTATTTCACCTTGGGCGTTTCTATAGGCAAGTCCGCGCGGTCGCCCCATTCCTTCCAGGAGCCGATGTAGTTACGGACTCTGGGAAATCCCAGCAATCGGAGCGCAACATAGCTGTGCGCCGCGCGGTAACCGCCCTGGCAGTAAGAGATGACTTCTTTATCCGAGGTGATACCGGCTTGGCCGTACAGCGCTTGCAGCTCGGCGACGGATTTGAACTTGCCGCCGGCATCCAAGTTGTCCGTCCACTCGACGTGAATCGAGCCGGGGATCGCGCCGCCGCGCGCCGCGCGGACGGTCGTGCCGAGATGCTCGCCTTTGCTGCGGGTGTCCAAGATCAAGAACTCTTTCTTGTTCAGCGCCTGGAGAACATCATCGACGGTTGCTAACACGTCGCGGCGCTCGCTGATTTTCAACGACGCGGCTTTAGGGGAAACCGCTTCCGTGGTAACCGGGCAGCCGGCGGCCGTCCACGCTTTCATGCCGCCGTCGAGCATTTTCGCGTTGGGGTGGCCGTAATATTCCAAAAACCACAGGCCACGCGCCGCGCGCATGCCGGAGTTATTTTCGTAAAATACGACTTCTTTGTCCGCGCTCACACCGCGTAACTCGAGGACGTGATGAATCATGAACATGAAGGATTTGAGCGGCGCCTCGGTGGTATCCACCAGGCTCAACCCGAATAGATCGAAGTGTGTCGCGCCGGGTATATGGCCCCGTGCGTAATCTTCCGCGGGTCGAGTATCGATGATGCAAAGATCGGCGTTGCCTAGTTTCTGTTGCAGCTCCTGAGGAGTTGTGAGCAGTGTCTGGCGCGTGTATTGTTTTTCCATAGGCTCCCTATAGCATTACTGGAAATGCCTCTGCAAATATGGAATCTCATACAAACGCAAAAGCATTTTTAAAAACCTTTTTTTGGGCTCTTCTCTCCATCTTAACCCTCTCCCTGCCAGAGAGAGGGCAGGGTGAGGGTGGCTTTACCTACCAACTCGCATTACCGGGCCGAAAACTATCATTTCCCGCCGATCATTTTTCGCATCCCGACTTCAAGACCGAGTGGTGGTATTACACGGGACACCTGGAGACTGCGGGCGGCAAGCGCTACGGCTATCAAGTGACGTTTTTTCGATTCGGCCTGCGCGACCGCCAAGAACCGCAACGTAAGGAACACCCGGTCATTTTCACTGACCTGTATATGGCGCACTTCGCCCTGTCGGATATCGCCGCCAAGAAATTTCTTTTCCGCGAACGCATCAATCGCGGCTACGGCGACAAGGCCGGCGCGGCGGCGGATCGCTATCATGTCTGGAACGAAGATTGGAAAGTCGAGGGGGATGCAAACAATCACCGCATTCAGGTCAGTGACCGGCAATCGAGATTGAATCTTCGCTTGACTTCGCTCAAGCCGCCCGCGCTGCATGGCCAAAACGGTCTCAGTCAAAAGGCGGAAGGAGCGGGACGCGCCTCCTATTACTATTCTCTGACGCGCATGCAGGCGGAGGGCGAGCTTTCGATCAACGGCAAAACAGAAAAAGTTCGCGGCCTGACGTGGATGGACCACGAGTTCGGCAGCAATCAATTGACTTCTGAACAGGTCGGCTGGGATTGGTTCAGCATCCAGCTCGATAACCAGACCGAATTGATGCTTTATCTTATGCGCCGCAAAGATGGCACGATCGATGCCCACGCAAGCGGCACGCTGGTAAGAGCCGATGGGTCGACTCGGCATCTAAACCTCAATGACTACCACGTGGAAGTCCTCGAGCGCTGGAAGAGCGCCAAGAGCGGCGCCAACTATCCGATGAAGTGGAAAATCGCCGTTCCGTCCGAGCAAATCGAATTGGCAATCAACCCTGCGTTTCAAGATCAAGAACTGATCACGAATCGAAGCACACGGGTTACGTATTGGGAAGGAGCAGCGGAGGTAAAAGGAACCTTCAAGAACAAACCTGTGGCCGGGGAAGGCTACGTCGAGATGACGGGTTATGCGGGAAAATTAACATTGTAATTTGACCAAATTCGACCAACTGGACTCTCCCTAGAACAAATCACCAGCGCCGAAAGGACAGACCCGGAATTTTCGGAAAACTACGCCCGTCATGTGAAGCCACGGCGTAACCTATTGCCATAGCGGTGGCTGCAATGATGAGGTCGTGCGGACCCACAGCGGTTCCTTTCAGCGCAAGCTCTGCGGACAAACGGGCATGAATGCGGGCGGCGATGAGATCGAAGGCGATTATCGGGAGTCGCAATAATAAGCCCTCCACAAAGGCTTCTCGCTGGTTTTGCCGGGAAGGGCTCGTCGCGCGATGGACCCCGTGCAGCAATTCCGACGCGGTGATAGCCGAGATAGCGAAATCCTCTTCGGCAAAATCGCCCAGCTGGGTCTCTATCTCGGATCGATCGCGTTCCCAGGCGATCAGTACGCTGGAATCGATTAGCGTTCCCACGGCGATTCTGGGACAGAAGGCTCCTGCCTTGTTGAATCATGTACCGCGTCCCAAAAGCCTGGATCAGGCTTTGGCAGAGAATGCAGTAAAGTCAGAAAATCGGCGCCCGTAAACCGCGGTGGCTTAACATGAGACATTTCGCATACCGGCTCTCCGCCGCGTTCGATCACAAAGGTCTCGCCGCGATAGCAAATGCGGTCGAGTAGCTCAGAAAAGGTGCGGGCCGCTTCGGTCGCCGAGATGACACGGCTGCCTTTCGCCGTAGAATGAATGCGCCGCGTTTCTTTTACCGGGCGCTTGGGTCGTTTGGATGCTTTGGTTTTGGCGCGCCTCATATAATCTGATTATCTGATTCTTTGACCGCATTGTCAAGCCGTGTCTGTCTGGTCTGAACTCTAGGCGCCCCGACAAGCCACTGAGTCTTGACCGGAATCCTTGTATAGGCTTAAAGTGGACTCAAGGTGAGCTATTTAATTCTTACCAGGAATTGGCTCTATATCCTTGGCTCAGTGCTCTTGTTTGTTCTTTTTTCCTCCGAGATGGCTCAAGCTGCAGGTCAGCGGCGGAGGAGCGGATTGCTAAAGAGAAGGCCCGGACAGAGGAAGCGCGGCTTGAGGCGAGCGAAAGGAGAAGGGTGGGGAGGCAGCAAAGCTTCTCAGGCGCGGTCATTGCCCAGCTACAACCGCCTGCATCTATCTCTCGTCCCCCTGTAGTTCTTCCTACGGTTGCTGAGATGCCTAAATATAAGGTTGGGGATTCGTGGACTGTGCGCTTTGCTGACGGTCAAACATCTCGCCGGATCGTCCGTGCCATTGAGAAGGATCAGTATGTTTTCGCGTGGGGATTGGACCTCTGGCGGTATTATGATCAGAACTTGGTATTGATAAAGCAAGTAACTCCCGAGGATGGGAAAGAGGTGCGTACGTCCCTGTTAAGGCAGCGGACCATGGAGTTTCCGCTAGCGGCCAACAAGACGTGGAAATTTCGGTATAAATTAGGGGGTGGGGCTGGAGGGGTCCCGTCGGGGACGGGGGAGTGGCGGGAATTCAGCTTTAAAGTCCTCGGGACCGAAACAATCAACACGCCTGCAGGTCCATTTGGCACATTCAAGGTCGAGGAGACTTCCTATGAAGTGCAGTGTCGTTGGTAGTGCGTGCCAGACTCCTGATAACACCTTGACGGTCCGCCACTTATGGTACGCTCCGGAGGCGAAGTTTATCGTCAAGGTTGCCGGGGTGAGGGGGAGTTATATATCGGAACAAGAGCCGGATTACGAGCTAATCGCCTTCGACCTCAAGTGATCCCCGCCCTCTTGCTCAACGCCTATCACGCCGGCACGACATTCTTCATTTTGCCACACACGCGGAGCTCAGCGAAAACGATCCACTCGCCTCAGCAATTCTTCTCGCCAAGAGAAAAAGAAGACGGCAGGCTCGAAGTAAGAGAAATCTTCGGAATGGAACTGAAAGCCAGTCTCGTCGTGCTCAGCGCCTGCGAGACGGGATTGGGCAAACTTTCCAGCGGAGACGAGCTGGTCGGTCTTACTCGCGCGTTTCATCTACGCCGGCCCACCGTCGGTTGTCGCCAGTCTTTGGAATGTGGAAGACAGGTCAACGGCGCAGTTGATGGCGAGCTTTTACAAGAATCTCAAGACCAAGACCAATCTCACTCCTGGCGGCCCCCGGAGGTAGCATTTTTTCCCGCCTGGTCACTCCACACGCAGAAGAGCAGGTCGTTAGCCTAGACCGTCGTCAATGTGCGCCTTGTCATGATACTACCGATTATGATACTCGCACTCCGACGGAGAGACGGGTTTCAAAGAAGCCGGGTTGATGACCGAACAGGAAAAGAGTCTTATTGCGGGTTGCGTTAAGGGCGAGAAGGCCGCATGGGATACCTTTGTCCGGCAGTATTCTAACTTGGTCTATCACACGATTCGGAAAACTCTCACCCTGCATCATGCCGAGTCCCGCGATGACGCCGTTGATGATCTCTACCAAGAGTTTTTCATTTCGCTTCTGCAAAGATAATTGCCGAAAGCTCAGTCAATTTCAGCGGCGACGGTGGTTGTACCCTCGCGAGTTGGCTGCGAGTTGTCGCGTCGCGACTGACGATCGATTTTCTGAGGAAACAGCCAACGCCGACCGTTGAAGTTACCGAAGCGCTCGCGTCCGACGCAGTCCGACGCTTCCGATTCTTTGATTGACCAGGAAGAAGAGATGATCACTTCTCGCAAGCTCTTAGATGGCCCTTTCCCCTCGTGAGCGGCTCATAATCCAGCTTTCTTTTCGCCAAGCCCTGCCACCAGAAGAGATAGCCGCGATTCTCAAGATGTCCGTCGGCGCGGTCTACACCCAGAAAAGCCGCGTCTTGGATAAGCTTCGAGAAGTCCTTAGAAAAAATCCGCTCGTGTAAGAACCCACGGGATCTCCCGTCTATTTGGCCGGCAGTGAAAATTCTGAGCCGAAGGAGAGTTCCGTGGTCGAATCAGACGAAAACCAGATTGGCAGGATTTTGCGGCTCATATTCCCCCGCGCGCGAAAATATCCCAGCCGGATTGGATGTCTTGACGAGGAACACCTAGCTGTTTATTTAAGCGGCAATCTTGCCGAGAGCCAGAAGCGTGAGGTGGAGAGCCATTTAGCGGCTTGCGCTTTGTGCTTGGAGGAGATTGTAGGCGCATATACAGCCGAGAAAACGGGTGACAACGAGAGCCTCCCGCGACCGGTCGTGGAGAGAGCAATGGCTCTCATACATCGAACCTCCCCCAAACCAGACTTTCTTGAGCTGGTTGTTCGATTGGCGAAAGATTCGCTTGCACTGGTTACGACCTCCGGCGAATTGGTATTGGCAAACGCGCCAGGCGTGATCCGGGGTAAAGGAATATCGCCCGCTGGCGGTTCAGTCCAGGTCGCAAAAGATCTGGGAAACTTCCGGGTGACTGTCGAAGTCGAACGGACCGAGGGTGAGCTGTGTCAGGTTTCCGTTAACGTAACGCCGAAGTCGGGATCGTTTGCCGACGGGCTTCGATTTAGCCTATTGTCCGGCGAGCGGGAGCAGGCTTCGTATCTCGCACGGAACGGTACGGCCGTCTTTGATCGCATAGCTTCCGGCGCATATCAATTGGCGGTCTTCGATGGAGGCAACTCTTTAGGCGCGATCAGGCTCAAGATCAAGGAGGACAGTCCGTGAGCGATAAAGACAAACCGACCGAGCTCGAAGAGATCCTGAGAAAGAGAAACGAGCTGGACGCGATCATCGACACGCGCTTCAAGCGACCGACGACCATCCTTTACACCGACATCGTCGGTTCGACCGCTTTCTTCTCCACGCGAGGCGACATCGAGGGCCAGTTGATGATCCAGCGCCACAACGATCTCCTGTTGCCGCTCGTCGCTCAGCATCAAGGCAAGCTGATTAAAACCATGGGCGACGGTTTGTTGGTGTCATTTGAAAACCCGCCGGCCGCGGTAGCTTGCGCTGAGCGCATGCAGGAGGCGCTCTTTCGTGACAGGCAGGGGCGGCCAGAGCGGGATCACATCCCTATTCGTATTGGCATCCACACTGGACCTGGGTTTGTGGATGTTAGCGATGTATACGGGATCGTCGTCAACACCGCTGAAAGGATTAAGTCACTGGCCGCTCCGGGACAGATCCTTATCTCGGAGGCGGTTTACGATACGCTCCAGCCGGGACGCGACACCCTTTGCACATTTGTCGACAAGGTTCAGGTCAAAGGCATCGAAGAGGATATTAAAGTTTATCAAGTGATGTGGACGGGCGTAGAGCGGCGCCAAGCCGTGCGCGGCAAAGTGCGCCGCGAGTCGGGCATAGGCGGTGAGATCGTCCTGGAGGCATCGCGAGAAAACGGTAGCGTCAAAATTTGCGTTTTCGAGAAGAGCGACGCTGGCGAGAGAACGCTGCGTCCTTATGAAAATGTCGAAGTGGCTTGGGACCAGATCGATGCAACCCGGCGCGAAGTAATCACCCTTCTCAACCGGGCCAACCGGCGCGCCAAAGTTACACCGGAGATACTCGACAGCCTTAAGAAGTCCGGGCAGATTCTCTTCGACCTGCTGATCCCGCCCAAGGCGCGGGAAAAGATCGGCGCGACCCAAGCTCGCCAACTGATCCTCTACGTCGACGACAAGCTGGTTCATATCCCCTGGGAGCTGCTGTTCGACGGCCAGCAGTTTTTCTGCCGCCGCTTCGCCATGGGGCGGATCGTCAGCACCCGCCAGGCGCCGACCGCGCTCTCAAACCGCTCACTCAAAGCGCCCTACAAAGTCTTAATCCTCGCCGACCCGCGCGGCGATCTGGACGCATCTTACCGCGAAGGCATGGAGATCAAAAACTTTCTCGACGATAAGCGCGAGGTGTTTCATGTCGACTTCAAAAGTCAGCCGGTCGATATTCCCTTCGTCAAAAAGAATCTGCGCGACTACGATGTGGTCCACTACGCCGGCCATGGCGATTATCATTCGGACAACCCCGCCGAGAGTGGCTGGCTCTTAAAAGACGGCCGGCTCAAGGCTAGCGAGATCTCGGCCATGGGCGGGCTCCAGCCCATGCCTTCGCTGGTTTTTTCCAATGCCTGTCAAACCGGCCAGACCGGCGAGTGGCAGATTCACGACGGTTTCGAGCAGGAGATCTTTGGCCTCGCCAATGCCTATCTGCTTGCCGGCGTACAGCATTACATCGGCACCTTCTGGGAAATTCTCGACGAACCGAGCGGCTACTTCGCCAAACGGTTCTATAGTTTCCTCGCCCAAGGCGTGAAAGTCGGCGAAGCGGTGCGCCGCGCCCGATTGGAACTGATCGATGCCTACGGCGAAGAGACCATCGTCTGGGCGACGTATATGCTCTACGGCGACCCGACTTTCGAGTTCGCCTCCGCCGAGATCGAAGTCTCCGTCGCTCCGCCGCCGCGCGCAGCCGCGCCCGTGGAGTGGGCGCAGGTGATCCGCGGCGAAGAGCCGCCGAAGCCCGTGCCCACGCCGGCGAGACGTTCTCCATATGTTTATCCGGCCGTGGTAGCGTTGCTGCTCGTTCTTGGATACTTCGGTTACCAATTATTTACTCCCAGCGAAGAAGCGCAGAAGGAAATCGTCTCCGCGCCGGCGCCTGAAACAAAAACTGCGCTGCCGGAACAAGCCGAAACGAAGAGCGCGCCCGCGCCGACGGAGGTGAAGGAAGCGCCGCAGGTTGCGAAGGCGAAGGACGCGGCGCCTAAAGAGCCGACACCGGTGCTTGCCGTGAAAAGTAAAGAGTCCGCTCCTATAGCGGCCAAGCCCCAAGAAACGGCACCCACAGCGCCAGCCAAACCAGAAATAGCTGTTGTTCAGGAGCCCGCGCCCGCCGCGGTCGCCGCGCCGCTGCGTTTGAGCATGAACATCATCGGCCAGAGAAAAGAGGCTGATGGCGGTTATTCCGAGATCATTGTCAGCGAGGGCAGCGTATTGCGCTCAGGTGATAATTTCCAGGTTCATCTGGAATCGAACCGCCCCGCGTACGTGTACATTCTACTGTACGACAGCCAGAGCAAAGCGGGCCAGATTTTTCCCGACCCGAAAATCAATCAGTCCGGCTCCGTCGACGGCGGACGAAAGGTCGTGGTGCCGGCAAGGGACCTGTGGTTCTGGCTGGACGAACATACCGGCACAGAGACGATCTACGTGCTCGCCTCGGAAAAGCCGATGACCGACATCCGCGGTCTGCTGGCGCAGATGGAAGGTGGCAGCGAAGCCGGCCACAAACGCGCGTCGCGAGAGATCAAAGAACGCATCGCCGTCATGCAGCGCGGCGTCGGCGGGATCACGAAAGGGCAGGCGGTGACGTACACGCTGAGCGACGGGAAGAAGATTCAGAAAGTGACCGATGTGGTGACAGGGACAGGGTCGGTGGTGAGAGCAGTGAGTTTTCATCACAAATAAACGGGATCTGGAATTCACAGGGCTTAGGCGATATAGCGTCCAGTGAGGGATTGAGTTTTCAGCGTATAAGCTTAAAGTGGACTCAAGATGAGCTATTTAATTCTTACCAGGAATTGGCTCTATATCCTTGGCTCAGTGCTCTTGTTTGTTCTTTTTTCCTCCGGGATGGCTCAAGCTGCACAGTCAGCCGCCGAGCGAGGGGTTGGAGGGATTGTCGCCTCCGGTATCGTACAGTATCGCGCCTCCTGGGCCGTGGTCATCGGGATTGATCGTTACACCAAGGCGCCGCGACTCAACTACGCAGTGAACGATGCCAAGAGCATCGTAGCCGCAGCGCAGCAACTTGGCTTTGCTTCGGACAAGATACTGCTCCTTTTGGATGAGGAAGCAACGAAGCAGAGGATAGAGCAACTCCTCTACGGCACGTTACGCAGGACGACTGCGGAGGATCGGGTCCTGGTTTTCTTTGCAGGTCATGGACTTACGTCCTCACTTCCACGGGGGGGAGACGAAGGGTTTCTGCTGCCCGTGGATGGAGATCCCGAGGATTTGCCGCTCACGGCGATAGCCATGGAGGACATAAGGAAGATTGCCCGCAGGATTCCGGCCAAGCACGTTCTTTTTGCTGTGGATGCCTGTTATTCGGGATTTACCATTACCCGGGATGTTTCTCCAACCAAGGTAGACGCTCTGTATTTAGAATCTGTGACCAAGGAGCCTGCGGTGCAGATTATCACAGCGGGGCGCAAAGGCGAGCAGGTATCGGAGGAGGAAGGGCATGGTCTGTTTACCCGGCGGATGCTTCATGGGCTAACGGGTCCGGCGGATACAGATCAGAACGGGATAGTTACGGCTCAGGAGCTGGCGACATGGCTGGAGAGTCGTGTGGTGCGGGATTCACAGGATCGGCAGCATCCGCAATACAGTCGTTTAGATGGCGAGGGACAGTTTGTGTTTGTGCTCCCCGGGAGGCAGCAGCCGTCTGTAGCAGCGGTTTCAGATGAGCGGGAGAGGCTCAGGGAGGAGGTGGCGAGGTTCAGACAGGAAAGAGCCTTATTTGAGGAGCAGCGGAAGCTTCAGGAGGAGAAGCAGAGGATTGAGTTAGCGAAGCTGGAGGCGGAGCGGGTGCTTCTTAAAGCGGAGGCGGAACGACTTGCTGTGGAGAAAGCCCGCACAGAAGAGGCCCGTCAAGCTGTCGAACGCAGGCTACGAGCCGAGGAAGAATCCAAGGCTGGACTCGCCAAGCTTGAAGCTGAACGTCTACGTTTTAAGGAAGAGGAAGAACGGCTCGCCAGGGAAAAGGCCCGTTCAGAACAAGCGCAACGAGAGATCGAACACAAACGCCAGGTTGAGGAAGCAGCAAAGGTTGAATTGGCCAATCTCGAGATGGAGCGGGCGCGTCTACAGGCGGCGGAGGAGCGGATTGCTAAAGAGAAGGCCCGGACAGAGGAAGCGCGGCTTGAGGCAGAGCGAAAGGAGAAGGGTGGGGAGGCTAGCAAAGCTTCTCAGGCGCAGGTCATTGCCCAGCTACAACCGCCTGCATCTATCTCTCGTCCCCCTGTAGTTCTTCCTACGGTTGCTGAGATGCCTAAATATAAGGTTGGCGATTCGTGGACTGTGCGCTTTGCTGACGGTCGAACATCTCCCCGGATCGTCCGTGCCATTGAGAAGGATCAGTATGTTTTCGAGTGGGGATTGGACCTCTGGCGGTATTATGATCAGAACTTGGTATTGATAAAGCAAGTAACTCCCGAGGATGGGAAAGAGGTGCGTACGTCCCTGTTAAGGCGGCGGACCATGGAGTTTCCGTTAGCGGCCAACAAGACGTGGGGATTTCGGTATAGAACACAGTTTAGTCTTCCGGGGGCGACCCAGCAGGCGTCGGTGTCGCGGGAATTCAGCTTTAAAGTCCTCGGGACCGAAACAATCAACACGCCTGCTGGTCCATTTGGCACATTCAAGATCGAGGAGACTTCCTATGAAGTGGAGTGTCGTGTTGGTAGTTGCCAGACTCTTGATGACACCTTGACGGTCCACCACTTATGGTACGCTCCGGAGGCGAAGTTTATCGTCAAGGTTGCCGAGGTGAGGGCGGCGAGGTATATATCGGAACACGAGCCGGATTACGAGCTAATCGCCTTCGACCTCAAGTGATCCCCGCCCTCTTGCTCAACGCCTATCACGCCGGCACGACATTCTTCATTTTGCCACACACGCGGAGCTCAGCGAAAACGATCCACTCGCCTCAGCAATTCTTCTCGCCAAGAGCGACAAAGAAGACGGCAGGCTCGAAGTAAGAGAGATCTTCGGGATGGATCTCAAAGCCAATCTTGTAGTGCTTAGTGGATGCGAACTCCCCTAGATCGCTAGCTCACATTTCCACTTGATTTGCCGACCTAAACCTAGCAAGCTTTTTCTTGGATGTTTTACCAGCAATGGCTATCCAGGAAAAATTTAAAAAAGTGATTCGGAAATCGCAATTGATTTCCCTTGGCGACCGCGTGCTCGTTGCCGTCTCCGGGGGGCCGGATTCGGTGGCGCTGCTGCATGTCCTTTACAACCTCCAAGACGAGTTAGGTCTACACCTTGAAGTGGCGCACCTGGAGCATGGGCTTCGCGGCGAGGAGGCGAAAGAAGATGCGCGGTTTGTGCGAGGGTTGGCGGAACGGCTAAATCTGCCGGTTCATATCAAGGAAGTGAGCGTCCCGCGCCTGCGGTCTCAAGCCGGCAGGGGTAATCTTGAAGAGCTGGCGCGCCTCGAACGGTTGCGCTTCTTCGCCGAAGTCGCGCGGCGACGGAACCTCAACAAGATTGCCACTGCGCACACCCAGGACGATCAGGCGGAAACGGTGCTCATGCGGCTTTTACGCGGCTCCGGGCGAAAGGGGCTTGGCGGGATCGCACCGGGTCAACCCGTTAATGTCGCCGGCGCTGAGTCGTCCAACGGCGTAACGATCATTCGCCCGTTGTTGGGTGCCACCAAAGAAGAGCTTTTGGACTTTCTCAAGCGCAACGGTCTTGCGTATCGCCTCGACCGAAGTAACGAGGATACCGCTTTTCTGCGCAACTGGATTCGCTTTGAATTGATGCCGCGGCTCAAGGAGCGGTTCGACGTAGGCGTGCCTTCCAGGTTGGCTCAAACGGCGGAGGTGTTGCGCGCTGAGGAAATCCTCCTAAACGGGTTGGCACTAAAGGAGCTTGAGCAACTGCGCACAAAATCAGGGCTGCGCCGCGGTGGGTTGTTGCGCCAGCCCAAAGCCATGCAGCGCCGGATGCTTCGTCTCTGGATCGAGCAGGCTCGCGGCCATCTCCGTAGCCTCGATTTCGATCATGTTGAAGCGCTTCTCGGTCTTATTGCCGATGGCCCGCCGCAAAGTCGGCTGTCGATTCCCGGCGGCTGGGAGGTGATCCGAGAGTACGAGACGCTGCGGCTGGCCAAAGCGGCGGGCAAATCTAAACCGCGCTGTTATGCGTACTCTTTGGTAATCGACGGAGAATTGGCGCTGCCTGAGGCGGGCATGACGATGGACTGCCAGCGGTTGTCGAATCCACCGGCCGAGCTGCCCAAGGATCACTGGGAGGCGGTTTTCGACGGCACTGCCTTGACGGAACCGTTAGTCGTGCGCAATTTTCGCCGGGGCGACCGGTTCCGGCCGCTGGGCATGGCGGGCCACAGGAAGGTAAAAGAGCTCTTTATCGAAAAAAAGGCGCCTTTGCCGGCGCGCGCCCTGTTGCCGCTACTCGTCATGGGCGGTGAAGTGCTCTGGCTTCCCGGCTATGGCAGAAGCGAGATCGGCCGAGTCGGTCCCGACACCAAGGCAGTCCTGCGCGTTCAAGTGAATTGCCAGGACCGCTGAAAGATCGAGGCGTTATTGATCGATTACTAGGCGTGTGTTAGACTTTTTTCGTTTGTTGCACACGGAGGAATTCGTTGAGCCAATCATCGAAACATATTGCCCTTTGGTTAGTTCTCCTTCTGGTTTTTCTGGTCATCTTCAGCGTATTCAGCAAGCAGCATGGGCGCGAGCCGGAGGTCGTTTTCAGCGAGTTCATGGGCTCGGTGGAACGCGGAGAAGTCCAGGAGGTGGTGATCCAGGGACAGAACATTCAGGGCAAATACAAGAGTGGCGAGCGCTTTAGATCGTTCGCTCCCAACGATCCGGACCTGGTCAAAACGCTGCGCGATAGAAAGGTGAAGATCGCGGCGAAGCCGGAAGACGAGTCGCCGTGGTACATGGTGCTCTTGTTGAATTGGTTTCCGATGCTGCTCTTGATCGGGGTGTGGATCTTTTTCATGCGCCAGATGCAGGTGGGCGGCGGCAAAGCGATGTCCTTCGGTAAGAGCCGCGCGAAGCTGCTCACCGAAAACCAGCATCGGGTAACCTTCGCCGATGTCGCCGGGGCGGACGAAGCCAAGGATGACCTGCAGGAAATCATCGCTTTTCTGAAAGATCCGAAGAAATTCACCAAGCTGGGTGGGCGAATCCCCAAGGGTTGTCTGCTAGTGGGCCCGCCGGGCACAGGCAAGACGCTCCTCGCCCGGGCCATCGCCGGCGAAGCGGGGGTGCCGTTCTTCAGTATCAGCGGCTCGGACTTCGTCGAGATGTTCGTCGGCGTCGGCGCGTCTCGCGTCCGCGACTTGTTCGTTCAGGGCAAGAAGAATGCGCCGTGCATCATTTTTATAGACGAGATCGACGCCGTCGGGCGCCACCGTGGCGCCGGACTTGGCGGCGGCCACGACGAGCGGGAACAGACACTGAACCAACTGCTCGTGGAAATGGACGGCTTCGAGGCCAATGAAGGGGTAATTCTCATCGCCGCGACCAACCGGCCAGATGTTTTGGACCCCGCGCTGCTGCGGCCGGGGCGTTTCGACCGGCGCGTCGTCGTGCCGCGCCCCGATGTCAAAGGTCGCGAGGGCATATTGCAGGTTCACACAAGAAAGGTGCCGGTGGCCGAAGACGTGGATATCGCGGTGCTGGCCCGCGCGACGCCCGGGTTCGCAGGCGCCGATCTGGAAAATCTAGTCAACGAAGCGGCATTGCTGGCGGCACGCAGCAACAAGGAAAAAGTCGACATGGGCGATTTCGAAGTCGCCAAGGACAAGGTCATGATGGGCGCTGAGCGGCGCAGCATGATCATCAGCGATGAGGAAAAGCGCGTCACCGCCTATCATGAAGCCGGCCACGCATTGGTGGCGAAGCTCCTGCCGGGAGCGGACCCGGTTCATAAAGTTACGATTATTCCGCGGGGCATGGCGCTCGGCCTTACGCAGCAGCTACCCATCGACGAAAAACACACCTATCAGAAGGACTACTTACTGAATAATCTCGCGATTCTCTTCGGCGGGCGGGTAGCCGAGGAGTTAGTGCTGAACCACATGACTACGGGGGCCGGCAACGATATTGAAAAGGCCACCGACTTGGCGCACCGAATGGTCTGCGAGTGGGGCATGAGCGAAAAACTTGGTCCCATGACCTTTGGTAAGAAAGAGGAAGAGATCTTCTTGGGCCGGGATTTTACTCAGAAAGTCGATTACTCCGAGAACACGGCGATCGAAATCGACGCTGAGATTCGGCGCATCATTCAGGAGAGCTATCAGAAGGCCAAAGATCTGCTCAAGAAAAATCTCGGCCTGTTGCACAAAGTCGCCCAGATGCTGCTGGAAAAAGAGGTTCTGGACGGCTCCGAGATCGATGCCATTGTGCGGGAGTTTGGCGGCAACGGCGGAGCGCCGCTGTCTCCGTCAGCCGCGGTGGCGGTGGCTTAGGCTTTTTCTCACCGGGGGCTAACTTCAGCTCCCTTCCAATTCAAGCTCAAGCTCTTTTGACGGAGGTGGGGATCTTGCGGCGGCGACGGAATCCCGCACCCGCCGGGTCTGTTTTTTCGACAATTCAGCGCTTTGGAAATGGCCGTTGAGTCGGGCATGGGCGAGCAAAATCCACAGCAGATAAACCAGTTGATCAACCGGTTCACAGCTTTGCCGCACGCCGCTTCGGGAGAGCGCGCGTGCTTATCAACGCGGCATGGCAAGCTCGACTTTTCGCGCCGAACCACCGTCATGGGTATACTAAACATCACTCCTGACTCGTTCTACGATGGCGGGCGGCGGGAAGACGTAAGCCGGGCGGTCGCCGATGGTGTGGCGATGGTCGAATCTGGGGCGGAGGTTCTCGATATCGGCGGCGAATCAACGCGCCCGGGATCACGCCCTGTCTCAGAAGATGAAGAACTGGCGCGGGTCTTGCCGGTGCTGCGCGGGCTGCGCCGCGAAGTAAAAATTCCGATTTCCATCGACACTTACAAATCAAAGGTGGCGCAGGCCGCCCTGGAAGCCGGCGCCGATATCGTCAACGATATTAGCGCACTTCGCTTCGATGCCGAAATGATTTCCGTTATCGCGCGCGAGCGAGTGCCGGTGGTGCTGATGCATATGCAGGGAACGCCGCGCACGATGCAGGTCGAGCCGCGCTACGGCGACGTCGTCGGCGAGGTGAGGGATTTTCTCGCCGCCCAATTGTCTGAAGCGATGGGTCGCGGGGTCGCCCAGGAGACGGTGATCATCGATCCGGGGATCGGCTTTGGTAAGACCCTGGAGCATAACTTGGCCTTGCTCCGCAGCCTGCCGGCGTTAGCGGCGCTGGGGCAGCCGCTAATGATCGGCGCGTCGCGCAAGGCTTTCATTGGTAAGATTCTCGGAGTAGACCCCGAAGATCGGCTCGAGGGGAGTCTTGCGGCGGCGGTCGCAGCGGTGCTCGGCGGCGCCAATATTCTCCGGGTGCATGACGTCGAAGCAACGGTGCGTGCGGCGCGCGTCGCGGATGCGCTCCGCTACGGGCCGGGAGCTTCCTAGAGCCGTTAACATGCCTGAGATCATCGGCCAACTACGCTGGCAGGACGGCATCGATATCGGGATTATCACGTTCCTGGTTTACCGCCTGCTGCAAATTCTCCGTGGCAGCCGTGCCATGCAGATGGTTACGGGCTTGGCGGTGATCATGCTGGCGTTTGTAGTGTCGCGGGCGTTGGGGCTTTTCACCCTCAACTGGGTCCTCGACAACTTTCTCGGCTCGATCATACTCGTCATCATCGTGATTTTTCAGAGCGATATCCGGCGCGCTCTGACCCAGGTGGGAGCAGCGCCGCGTTTCAGCACGGTGGAACGCATGGTCCAGCGGCGCGAAGATGTCATCGACGAGATCGTTCAAGCGGGGTTGGCGCTGGCGGAAAAAAAGGTCGGCGCCTTGGTGGTGCTGGAGCGCGATGTGGGGCTTAACGAATATATGGAAATCGGCACCCGCCTCGACGCCCGGGTCAGCCGCGAGTTGATCATCAGTGTTTTTCTGCCCCATTCGCCGATTCATGACGGCGCGCTAGTGATTCAAAAAGGCCGGGTGACGGCGGTGCGTTGTGTTCTGCCGTTGAGCACCAACCCCAACTTGCGCAAGAGCTGGGGCACCCGCCATCGCGCGGCCCTCGGTGTCACCGAAGAGACCGACGCCGTTGCGGTCGTGGTATCAGAACAGGAAGGAACCGTAGCGCTGGTCGTGGGCGGCAACGTGACGGAGAATATGGACGACCAGCGGTTGCGCGCCGCCCTGCGCGACCTGGTTCGCCCATGAAAGCTCTGTGGGAAAAAATCGTCGCCCTCGCCGGCAGCAACCTGGGGCTCAAAGTCCTGGCGCTGATTATTGCCGTGGGTCTATGGCTCGCGGGGCAACGCGATATCGAGCGGTCCGTCGAGGTGCCGGTGGAAATTCGTAATGTCCCGCGTGGCCTGATGGTCATGGACCACCGCGTTGACTTTGTCGTGTTACGGTTGTCGGGGCCGCGCACATTAGTTTCCACCTTCGACGCGGAGACGCTCAAGCTCGGCTTGGATCTCAGCACGGCAAAGCCGGGATCGGGAAGTTTTCCCCTGAGCAGCAGTTCCCTCAATATCCCGCGGGGCGTTACGGTTTCGCGCATCACGCCGCCGGTGGTCAATCTGCGCATTGAGCCAGTACTTAAAAGGGTGCTGCCGGTGACCGTGCGCTTCGCCAACAAGCTCCCCGTCGCGTTCAAGGTCGCCGCCACGTCGGTGAAGCCGGAACGCGTTTCGGTGCAGGGACCGGCTGACGACGTGCGCGGTCTGGCGTTGGCGGAGACCCTGCCCATAGAAATCGAACCAGGGCGCGGTGTGACTAAGCGGACGGTTCGGCTATCAACCGACGGAAGGCCGGTCGCCTTCGAGCCGGACCAGGTGGAGGTGGCGGTCACGGTGGAAGCGGCTCAGATCGTGAAGGAATATCGCGCCGTGGAAGTACAAGCAAAAAACAGCGGCGGCGAGTATAGTATAAATCCCAAGTCGGTCTATCTGCGTCTGACGGGACCGGGTGACGAACTGGAAAAGATGGAAATCGGTGCGGGCCAGGTTTTCCTCGATCTTAACGGCTTGGCGGCGGGCGAGCATTCGCTGCCGTTGAGCTTCAACTTGCCGCCGGATATCAAAGTGCTGGAGCAGAAACCACAACGGTTCAAGGTGCGTATCGTGAAATCAAAAACATAGGCTCTTCCGGGTTTCCTGTGGAGATGTTTCCACCACAATGTCCCGCGCGCTGACAGAGCATTGGCCGGATTACTCACGTGGAAGCCTAAAGATACAAAAAAATAAGCGACGCTAAGGGGAGACTACGACAATGTTGCAGAGCCAGCCTAAACCAAATAAAGCGAAACGTCATATTTTTGGCACCGACGGAGTGCGCGGCATAGCCAACCAGGACCCGATGACCTCGGAGATGGCGCTAAAATTGGGGCGTGCTGTCTCGTTGGTGCTGCATGATCCGGTGGCCCAACCTCGGGAAGGATCGGGGCGGTCCAAGCCTCCGTCCTGGTCGAAGATCCTCAGCGGCGATACGGAGCACCGCTATAAGATTCTTATCGGCAAGGACACCCGCGTTTCCGGCTATATGCTCGAGACCGCCCTGGCCTCGGGCATTTGTTCCAGGGGCGCCGATGTTTTGCTGGTCGGTCCAATGCCGACGCCAGGTGTGGCGTTTCTCACGCGCAGCATGCGCGCCGACGCCGGCGTGGTAATCTCGGCCTCACATAATCCCTATCAGGACAACGGGATCAAGTTTTTTTCCTGGGACGGGTTCAAGCTGCCCGACGATGTCGAGGCGCGCATGGAAGAGATGATTTTCAACGGCGAGACCGAGGAGAACCGGCCGACGGCTTCCAAAATCGGCAAGGCGTTCCGGATTTCCGATTCCGTGGGCCGCTACGTGGTTTTTCTCAAGAATACTTTTCCGCGCCATCTGACCCTCGAAGGGTTGCGCATTGTCGTGGACTGCGGCCATGGCGCCGCTTACCGAGTGGTTCCCGAGGTGCTGTCCGAGCTTGGCGCGAATGTGATTCCCATCGGCGTTCAGCCCGACGGCGAAAATATTAACCGTAGTTGCGGCGCACTGCTACCCGGAATCGGCGCGGGATGTTTTGCTCCATGAACACGCCGACTTTGCGGTATCGCTGGACGGCGACGCGGACCGCGCGGTTTTCGTGGACGAGACGGGCGATATTCTGGACGGCGATCAGATTCTCGCGATCTGCGCCAAGGATATGCGCGAGAAAGGCACTCTGAAGGGCCAAACCGTGGTCGCCACGGTGATGAGCAATCTTGGATTGGAGCTGGCGCTCAAACCTCTGGGTGTTCGACTCGTGCGCACCGAAGTCGGCGACCGTTACGTTGTGGAGCGCATGTTGCGGGATGGCTACAATCTCGGCGGTGAGCAATCCGGCCATATTTTGTTCTTGGATCACAACACCACGGGCGACGGCGCGATTACCTGCTTGCAGCTGCTTGCGTTGATGATCGAAAAGGGCCGGCGGCTGAGCGAACTGAACCGCGTGATGACGCGCTTGCCGCAGGTGCTGGTCAACGTCAAGATAAGGGAGAAAAGAGATTTCGAGGCGATGCCCGGCGTAAGCCACAAGATCCAAACCGTGGAAGCGGCGCTCGACGGGCGTGGGCGCACGTTGGTGCGCTATTCCGGCACGGAGATGCTGGCGCGGGTCATGCTCGAAGGTGAAGACGAAAAGCAGATCGACGCCATGGCTAGGGAAATCGCCGATGAGATTCGCGCCGAAGTCGGAGCACGCAAATGATCCGTCTCGGCGTCAACGTCGATCACGTCGCCACTTTGCGCCAGGCGCGCCGCGTTGACGTTCCCGACCCCGTGGAAGCCGCGCTTTTGGCCGAAGGGGCCGGCGCGGAAGGCATCACCGTCCATTTGCGCGAGGACCGGCGCCATATTCAAGAACGCGATGTCGAGCTTCTGCGCGCCCGGGTAAAAACCAAGCTCAATCTCGAAATGGCTGTGACCCCGGCGATGGTGGCCTATGCGGAAAATGCCCGGCCCGATGACGCCTGCTTCGTGCCCGAGAAGCGCGAGGAGTTGACCACTGAGGGCGGACTCGACGTGGTCGCGCACAAAGCGAAAGTCGCGGAGGCGGTGAAACGATTACAAGGAAATGGTATACACGTGAGCCTGTTCATCGATCCGGAAAAGGCGCAGATCGAAACCGCTAGGGAAGTCGGCGCCCACGGCATCGAGATTCACACTGGCACCTACTGCAACGCGGCGGGCGCCGCCCGGGAAAAGGAATTACAAGCGGTTATCGCCGCCGCGCGCCTGGCGCGGAGCCTCGGTCTGGAGGTCCACGGCGGCCACGGGCTCAATTACCAAAATGTCTCGCCCATCGCCCATATCCCGGAAATCGTCGAGCTCAACATCGGCCACAGCATCATCGCCCGCGCCGTCATCGTCGGCATCGCGCAAGCCGTGCGCGAGATGAAGGAGCTTCTCGATCGTGTTCGTGCCTCGTGATCGTGCCCGGCAGCAGCCCGTTCAAGGTTTAACGTTCAAGTTCAACGAATCTCTCGTTGCACGGCTTGACTTTGAACCTTGAACTTTGAACTTTGAACCATGCTAGTTGTCACCGCCGAACAGATGCGCGAGATGGATCGATTGACGATCCAAAAGCACGGCGTTCCTAGCCTGACACTGATGGAGCGCGCGGGTGAAGGCATTACAGCGGCCATTCTCAAGAGCTTTGCCGCCGCCGCGAAAAAAGGCGTCCTCATCGTTGCCGGAAAAGGCAACAACGGCGGCGACGGGCTTGTCGTCGCTCGTCTGCTCAAGAAGAAACGAATCCCATGCGAAGTGGCGCTCCTTGCCAAGCGCGCCGAACTCTCACCGGATGCCGCGCATAACTGCCGCGCCTTTGAAAAGCTCAGGGGCAAAGTCACGGAGATTACCGCGGGCGGTCTCGAAACCCTGGAGCGGAAGGTCGCCGGCAAGGGTTTGTTAGTCGATGCGATTCTGGGGACTGGAATCAAAAGCGAGGTCGGCGGGCTCTATGCCGAGGCGATTACACTGATGAACGCCAGCGGCGTTCCCATAATCGCCGTCGATATTCCCTCCGGTCTTGACACCAACCGGGGGACGCCACTGGGTGTGTCAATCCAAGCGGAAATGACGGTGTCGCTGGGTTATGCCAAGCTCGGGCAGGTGATTCATCCGGGTATCGACTTCGCCGGCGATCTGGTCGTGGCCGATATCGGTATCGATCCATTGGCGGCGGAAGCGGTGGCGCCAGCGACTGAAGTGCTCACCCGCGAAGAGATCAGGTGGCTCGTGCCGCGCCGGCGGGCGGACACGCACAAGGGAACCTACGGCCATTTGCTCGTAATCGCCGGTGCCAGAGGCAAGACCGGCGCGGCGGTTCTCGCGTGCCGCGCCGCGACGCGCGCCGGAGCGGGGCTCGTAACGCTAGCCGCGCCGCGGTCGTTGAACAATATTTTCGCCAGTTCATTGGTGGAAGTGATGACTGAGCCATTGCCGGAAACTAGCGACGAGGAAATGGAAGAGCTGGCGCCGGAGCATTGGCTGCGCCTGCTGGAGCGGAAAAATGCGCTGCTGTTCGGTCCGGGCATAGGCGTTAACGACGCAACGCGAAATACGCTTCGATGGCTGCTGAGAAATCTAGACATCCCGTGGGTCATCGATGCCGACGGGCTCAATAATCTCGCGCTTGACTTAGACCGTCTGAGAAGCGCCAAAACTCCGCCGCTTCTCACCCCTCATCCCGGCGAAATGGCGCGCCTGATCGGCAAAACAACCGCCGCGATTAGTCAAGATCGTGTCGGCGTCGCGCGCGAGTTTGCGGTCAAGCATCGCTGCTATGTGGTTCTCAAAGGGGCGAGGAGCATCATCGCCACTCCCCACGGAAAGATTTTTATCAATCCCACCGGCAACCCAGGTATGGCAAGCGGCGGCATGGGCGATGTTCTCGCCGGAATGCTCGCGGCGTTCTCGGGCCAGGGACTTAACCCGGAAGACGCCATGAAGCTCGGGGTTTTTCTCCACGGTTTCGTCGGTGACCGCGTTGCGGAGAAAAAAGGCGAGATCGGTCTCGTTGCTTCGGATATTATCGACGACCTGCCCGCCGGCATGCGTGCCCTCTCGGCGCCCGCCGCATAGTCTCGAAATCTCCCGCAAAATATATTAGTTGTGCTTATGGAGATCGCTCTTTAGATGGGTGCCTGGAGCGTTATAAGTCATTCTCAGCGCCAGACCAAAAGTTGCGGCAAGAAATTAGCACAGTTGCTCGAAGGCGGTGACATCATTGGCCTTAGGGGCGAGCTGGGCGCGGGCAAAACTTGTCTCGTGCGCGGTGTGGCGGAGGGGTTGGGGGTAGGTGAAAAAGCCTGGATTCGCAGCCCAACGTTTACGCTGATCAATGAGTATCACGGCCGCTTGCCGGTCTACCACATAGACCTCTACCGCGTAAGCGGCCGCACGGACCAGGAAGGGCTCAATCTGCGCGAGTATCTCTACGGCGATGGTGTCTGTTTGGTGGAATGGTTTGAATACCTGCCGGCGGATGAGACCGAGGAGTTTCTCGAAGTGAATTTGACCCACGCCGGCGCGGCCCGTCGCAGGTTAACGTTTAGCGCGCACGGTGCCCGATATGAAAGGGTTGTAGAAGCATTGCGCAATAATCGGTTCAAAGTTCAAGGGTTGTCATAGATAGGTTGCAGGGGCTAGATAATTGGCGTTGCTGGTACAAAAATATGGCGGGACTTCCGTCGGCTCGATAGATCGCATCAAACATGTGGCGGAAAAGATCCGCGCCGCCAAGCGGGCGGGAAACGACCTCGTCGTCGTCGTTTCCGCTATGGCGGGAGAAACCAATCGCTTGGTGGGCTTGGCGCTGCAGATTGCCGAGATACCCGACGAGCGCGAAAAAGACGTGTTGCTCGCGTCCGGGGAACAGGTGTCGGTGGCGTTGCTCAGCTTGGCACTGAAAGAGTTGGGCCAACCGGCGCGCTCGTATCTGGGCCATCAAGTCCGTATCGGCACCGACAAAGCCTACGGCCGGGCGCGCATCAAGACCATCGACTCGACCAAAATTCACGCCGCATTAAAGGCGGGAGAAGTGGTCGTCGTCGCCGGCTTCCAGGGAGTCGATGAAGACGATAATATCACCACGCTCGGGCGCGGCGGATCGGATACCAGCGCGGTGGCGCTGGCGGCGTTTTTGAACGCCGAGGCATGCGAGATTTACACCGACGTGGAGGGCGTCTTTACCACCGATCCCGATATCTGCCCCGATGCAAAAAAACTCCGGCGCATTTCCTACGACGAAATGATCGAGCTGGCCAGCGCCGGGGCGAGGGTATTGGAAATCCGGTCCGTTGAGTTCGCCAAGAAATTTTCGGTCCCGGTGCATGTGCGCTCGACCTTTAGCGATGTCGAAGGGACCTGGCTGGTGAAGGAGGACGAGAGCATGGACGAGGTGCTGGTTTCCGGCGTGAGCTACGACAAGAATGAAGCGAAGATTACGCTACAGCGCGTCCCCGACAGACCGGGTTTGGCGGCGCAAATTTTCGGTCCCATCGCCGCAGCCAATATCGTCGTGGACATGATCATTCAGAACGCCGGCGAAGACAGCACCACCGACTTGACTTTCACCGTGTCGAAAGCCGATCACAAGAAAGCGCTGGCCATCGTGGAAAAGATGGTTCCGCTCCTGCACGCCCAAGGCGTAATGGTGGACACGGATATCGCAAAGGTGTCCGTCGTGGGCGTCGGCATGCGCACTCATGCCGGGGTTGCGGCCAAGATGTTCGAAGTTCTGGCCGCCGAAGGCATCAATATTGAAATGATCTCGACCTCGGAAATAAAGATTTCCGTGGTCGTCGAGGCGAAGTACACGGAACTGGCGGTGCGCGCGCTGCACGACGCGTTTATTGGGAAGCGGGGGAACTCATGAAGGACGTACTGCTCTACGACACGACTTTGCGGGACGGCTGCCAGGCCGAGGACATTTCTTTTACCCTCGAAGACAAGCTGCGCATTGCGGAGAAGCTGGCGGAGATGGGCATCGATTACATCGAGGGCGGATACCCCGGCTCCAATTCTCGCGACGCCGATTTTTTCAAGCGAGTGAAAACGCTCAAGTTGAAAAACGTCAAGATCGCTTCCTTCGGGACCACCCGCAAGCCCGGCGCGAAACCGTCGCAGGACTTGAACTTGAAAGTGCTGCTCGACGCCGGTACGCCGGTGGTTACCCTGGTAGGAAAAACCTGGGACCTGCATGTGCGCGATGACCTGCGCATCAGCCAGAAGGCAAACCTGGAGGTCATCGCGGATTCCATCGCCTTCATCAAGCGGCGCGTGGACGAAGTGATTTTCGACGCCGAGCATTTTTTCGATGGCTTCCGCGCCAATCCCGACTATGCGCTGGCATGCCTCAAGGCGGCGCAAGAAGGCGGTGCAGACTGGATCGTGCTCTGCGACACCAACGGCGGGCGCCTGCCGGGTGAAATTCGCGAGGCGCTCAGCCATGTGAATCGGACCGTCAAGACGCCCCTCGGCATCCACTGCCATAACGACGGCGAGCTGGCCGTGGCCAACACGCTGGCGGGCGTCGAGATGGGCGTTACCCAGGTACAGGGGACGATCAATGGTTTCGGCGAGCGTTGTGGCAACGTGAATCTGGTTTCGGTGATTGCCAATTTGCAATTGAAAATGGGGAAAAATTGCGTCAAACCGGCGCAGCTCAAGAAACTGCGCGAGGTCTCCCATCTCTTTTACGAACTGGCGAATCTTCAGCCCAACAAGCGCCAGGCCTATGTGGGCGACAGCGCCTTCGCGCATAAAGGCGGGCTGCATGTCTCCGGGGTGCTCAAGAACCGCGAGACCTACGAGCATATCGATCCCGACCTGGTCGGCAACCGGCAGCGGGTGTTGGTCTCAGACCTTTCCGGCCGGAGCAACGTCGTCTACAAGGGGAAAGAGTATGGTATCGATCTTACCGACAAAGGCGAAGCGATTCACGATATCCTGCGCCGCACCAAGGAGCTGGAAAGCCAGGGCTACGAATTCGAAGCGGCTGAGGCGTCTTTCGAGCTGCTGATCCAAGAGGCGCTGGGCAAAAAAAAGAAAAACTTCGGCCTGCTGGGCTTTCGCGTCATCGATGAGAAGCGCAAAGAAGGCGAGCCGCCGATCTCCGAGGCCACCATCATGGTGCAGGTCGATGGCGTGATGGAGCACGCCGCGGCCATGGGCAACGGCCCCGTGAACGCGCTCGACCAGGCACTGCGCCGCGCGCTGACAAAGTTTTATCCGTCGCTCAAACAGGTGGAGCTGTTGGATTACAAGGTGCGCGTGTTGTCGTCGGGCGAAGGCACCGGCGCCATGGTGCGGGTGTTGATCGAGTCGGGCGACGGCAAGGACCGCTGGGGAACAGTCGGAGTTTCTCATAACGTTATCGAGGCGAGCTGGCAGGCACTGGTGGACAGCATCGATTACAAGCTATACAAGGAGGAGCGGCACCGGGCCAATTAAGATTGGCAGGCGAGAGGCGGAAGGCAACAGGCGAGAGGGAACGGATAGACCATTTCTTTCTCACCCCTCACGCCTCACGCCTCGCTCCCACTCGTCATGTGGAACAGTCTTAAAGAAGATATCCAAGTTATTTCCCAGCGCGACCCCGCATTGCGGTCGCTGTGGGAAATCGCGCTTGCTTATCCTGGTTTTCACGCGATCCTGTTGCACCGGCTGGCGCACTGGCTATGGCAGCGCCAACTCACTACCCTGGCGCGCTTCGTGAGCCATATCGGCCGCTTCCTTACCGGTATCGAGATCCATCCTGGCGCGAAAATCGGCCGGCGCTTTTTTATCGACCACGGTATGGGTGTCGTTATCGGTGAGACCACCGAAATCGGCGACGATGTGACGATTTACCAGGGTGTCACGCTCGGCGGTACGTCGACCGAGCGAATCAAGCGTCATCCCACGATCGAGGATTCGGTCACGATTTTCAGCGGAGCGGCAGTTCTTGGTCCGGTGACCGTCGGTCGCCATAGCCGGGTGGGAGCCGGCTCGGTGCTCGTGACCTCCGTGCCACCGCACTCCACGGTGGTGGGTGTCCCGGGCAAAATCGTAAAGATCGAAGCGAGGCATACGCCTACAGGCAAAGCGATTATCGACCTCAACTCAGCCGACCTGCCCGACCCAATCGCTAAAGCGATCGGCAGCCTGGCCGACTATGTTGAAAAATTAGAAAAGAAGATCGATGAATTGAATGCGCGCCAAGGCGGGCTCGAGGAAAAAACCGCCGAGGAGAGCGAAGTTCTAAACAAAGTGAAAGAGCTGCTCAGGAATACGGGGAACTGATTCAATCGGTTTCTAGTTTCAGGTTCCCTGTTTCTAGTTTAAATTCGAAAACTAGAAACCCGAAACTAGGAACTAGAAACTTCGAAGTGCGCGAACCTGCAGATCGGTCAAGAGCGGCTGCCAGGAATATTGGTGTATGTTCAATAGAGAAAAAGTGGTGGTTGCCATGAGCGGCGGCGTAGATAGCTCGGTGGCCGCCGCGCTGCTTGTCGAGCAGGGCTATGAGGTGCTGGGCGTTTCACTGCGCATGTGGGAAGGAAACGCCGGGCCGCGCGTCTGCTCGGATCATCGCGGCGCGAAAGAAATCGCGGCGGAGTTGGGCATACCCCACACGCTGATCGATTTGCGCGCCGAATTTGCCGACAGGGTAGTGAAGCCGTTTGCCGAGAACTATCTCCACGGGCGCACGCCAAACCCTTGCGTTGCGTGCAACCGAGATTTCAAGTTCGGCATGTTGCTCAAGTGGGCCAAAGAGCGGCGGGCGGATTACCTCGCCACGGGCCACTATGCACGGATCGCACGGCACGGCGACAGCGGCCGAAGTTCGTTATTGCGCGGCGCCGACCGCAGCAAGGACCAGTCTTATTTTCTGTTTGCGTTGTCCCAGAAGCATCTGACGCGCACGCTGCTCCCGTTGGGGGAGATGCAAAAGAGCGAGGTGCGCGAGTTGGCGCGGCGGTTCGGATTGGCGGCGGCGGAACGCCCGGAAAGTCAGGATATCTGCTTCGGCGATTATAAGGCATTGGTCGCAACCTACGCGGAGGAGAACGAGCTTCGCGGCGGTGACGTCGTCGACCGGTCGGGTAAAGTTCTTGGACGGCACGGCGGCATTCACGGCGTGACCATCGGCCAGCGCCGGGGATTGGGAATTTCGGCGGCTGAGCCGCTTTACGTTGTCGATATCGATGAAGGATCCAGGCGCGTCGTCGTAGGCAAGAAGCAAGAACTAAGCTGCGCGGGGTTAACCGCCCGATCCGTCAATTGGCACGACGATCCGGGCGGCGCCGAAGTCGAGGCCGAAGTGCAGATCCGCTACCGCGCGCCGGCGGTTTCCTGTGTCATCCGCCATGCACGGACCGATAGCTGCGAAGTTCGCTTCAGAGAAGCCTTCCCCGCGGTGACCCCGGGACAGGCCGCGGTTTTCTATCGCGGCGAAGCAGTGCTGGGCGGAGGATGGATTGAAAAGGCGATCAAAGAATTTTAGATTTTGGATTTGGGATAATTTGGGATTTTGGATTGAATCGAAAATCAAAAATCCAAAATAAAAACATGCGCATTGCCATCACCACACTCGGTTGCAAGATCAACCAGTATGATTCCGCGGTGATCCAAAACCGTCTGGAGGACAGACACTCGTTCGTGCGGTTCGAAGAAGCGGCCGATTGTTACGTCATCAACACCTGTACCGTAACGGACCGCGCCGATTGGGAGGCGCGCCAGTTGGTGCGGCGGGCGAAACGCGCCAATCCCGGGGCACAGGTCATAGTCACCGGCTGTTATGCTCAAGTGAGCCCGGCGGAGGTCGCGCGAGTGCCGGGAGTGAATTACGTCGTTGGCCTCAATCGCCTCGATGACCTGTTGCGTTTTGTCGATATGCCCGGGCCGCCGCGCGAGGCGGTGATCGCCGTGAGCGAGGTCAGGCGCGAGCGCGGCGTACCGGTGCTCGGCACGCGGGCGCTGCCGGGACGTACCCGAGCGTTTCTAAAAATTCAGGAAGGCTGCAATTATTCTTGCACCTATTGCATTATTCCCGCGGCGCGCGGTCTAAGCCGCAGCGTCTCGCCCCGCGAAGTTCTCGAACAGGTGCGCGCGCTGGCGGGCGCGGGCTATCGCGAAATCGTAGTTACGGGCATTCACCTGGGCAGCTACGGTCAGGACCTAGATCCGAAAACGGATTTAACCAACCTCTTGGAAATGATCGCCGAGAGCGGTTTGATCCCGCGCCTGAGACTAAGCTCTCTTGACCCACGTGAAGTGCCGGACCGTCTGCTGGACTTGATCGCCGGCTCCGAAGTCATCTGCGCCCATTTGCACGTCTGCGCTCAAGCCGGCGATGATGGGATTCTCAAACAGATGCGCCGCAATTATGACACGGCGTATTATCGCGAACTGTTAGTCAAGGTGCGCGAGCGTTTGCCGGATGCCGCCATTGGCAGCGATATCATCGTCGGGTTCCCCGCTGAGAGCGATGCCCAGTTCGAAAGTTCGCTGGGATATTTCGCGTCGCTGCCGCTTACTTATTTTCACGTTTTTCCGTATTCCGAGCGGCGCGGAACGGCCGCGGCGTCGTTGCCTGGGCATGTTCCCGCTGATGTCAAGAAACGCCGAGCGCACAAAATGCGCGAGCTCGGCGGGCAAAAAAAACGGAACTTTTGCGCCGGATTTCTCGGCCAAATTGTTTCCGTGCTGGTGGAAGAGAAAACTGACAAGGCGACTGGCCTCTGCCGGGGATTTAGCCGAAATTATCTGCCGGTGATGCTCCCCCATGAACCGAAACTCACGAATCGGGAAGTGAACGTAAAGCTCGAGGGAGTGCAAAACGGCTGGCTGCGCGGCCATTTAATGACCGGCGCGGGGCTAAACACGGTCGGTGATCACGGCGCCGCCGCTCACGCATTTTAACGGCGTGAAACAAGAGCCTTCACTCGCGCAACTGCAAGGCGAGCTGGGTTACAGCTTTGCCGATCCCACACTGCTCGAGTGCTGCTTGACCCATGTCTCCCACGAGCGCAGCCCAAGCGACGGCCACAACGAGGTCTTGGAATTCCTCGGTGATGCGGTTCTGGACCTCGCCGTCAGCGAGCTATTGATCCGCCGCCATCCTGAAAGAAGCGAAGGCGACCTGTCGCGCATGCGCGCGGGTCTGGTGAACTCCGACGTGCTGGCGGAGAAAGCAGCGCAACTCAATCTTGGCGCGTTCTTGCGCCTAGGCAAGGGCGAAGAGCGCAGCGGCGGGCGGACCAAGCCATCCATTCTCGCCGGCGCTTTCGAAGCGCTCATCGGCGCGGTCTTTCGCGACGGTGGCTACGGCGCGGCGCTCCGTATCGTCGAACGCTATTTCGGCGCGGATCTGGGCGAGAAAAAACTCGGCCAGCGGGATTTCAAAACCCGGCTTCAGGAAATCAGCCAAATGCTTTTTCGCCAGCCGCCGGTTTACCGGATGATTGCCGAAAAGGGCCCCGACCACGCGAAACGCTTTGTGACGGAGATCTTTGTTGGCGGCAGAGTGCTTGGCCGCGGCGAAGGCCCCAGCAAAAAACAGTCGGAGCAAGAAGCGGCCAAAAAGGCGTTGCGGGAACTTCAGCAGAGCGGATTGACTGACGACTGTTAACACTCCCTGTCATCAGGAAACCGCATTTAAAATGGCTCTCATCACGAAGGCACGACGTAACGAAGTTCAGAAAGTTCAAACCGTTCAAGTCGTTTAAAACGTGGTCCGGATTGTTCGACGGCTTGAACGACTTGAACCGCGCCGATAATTTTGGTTATGCCCCATTTAGCTACTGATGTTCTCGTCGTTGGCGCTGGCGGCGCCGGCATGTACGCGGCCATCGCCGCGGCGCAAAACGGCGCTTCCGTCATTCTGCTCGATAAGAGCCAGGTGGGACGCGGCGGCGCGACCATCATGGCGCAGATGACCGTCGCCGTGGCGCTGGGCCATCAAGAGCCGGACTCCGTGGCGTTGCACTTCGACGATACGCTGAAAGCCGGGCGCGGCCTGTGCAACGAGGAGCTGTCGGCGCTTCTATGCGAAGAAGGGCCCGCGCGTATTCTCGAGATGGAGCAATGGGGTACGCGCTGGGCGCGTGAAGACGGCCATATCAAGCAAGAGCACGCGCCAGGGCATAGGGTGAAGCGCTGCTGCTACGTCGACTTTCTCAACACCGGTCCCGCCGTAGCCGCCACGCTAAGGCGCAAGGTCAGCGAAATCGCGCAAATCCACCGCATCAGTAACCACGCGGTTATCGAAATCGTCGCCAAGGACGGTCGTGCTGTGGGTGCCATCGGCTTGGATATCGCCTCTGGCGAGTTCGTCACCGTGCAGGCCAAAGCCGTGATTCTTGCCGCCGGGGGCTTGACCAAGCTATATGCGCGCAACAGCGCGTCGGCGAATATGGGCGGCGAAGCTTATGCGCTGGCACTCTGGGCCGGCGCCGAGTTGATCGATATGGAGTTCGTGCAATTTTTTCCCATCGGCCACCTGGCGCCGCGATTGGTCGGCATGGACCCGATCATGTGGGACCCGTTTCGTTACAAACTCGGCGGCAGGTTGCTTAACGGTGAATTCCAGGAATTCATCGACCGTTACGGCAGCAGCGATTTCGGCGAGTACAACGCCACCCGCGATATCGCGGCTTACGCGATCTTGAAAGAATTAGAAGCGGGACGCGGCACGCCGCACGGCGGCGCCTACCTCGACTTTCGCCATATGCCTGAAGCGAGTCTGCGCGCCGCGTTCGGGCCGGTGATCGATCGCTTGCTCAATAATGGCATCGATCTCACCAAGACGCCCGTTGAGGTCGGCCCCATGGCGCACTATCACATGGGCGGCATTCGCGTGGACGCGCAAATGGCGACCCGCTTTCAAGGACTTTACGCCGCCGGCGAGGCGGTGGGTGGCGCCAACGGCGCCAATCGCTTGTCGGGCAACGCTATCACCGAGGCTTTCGTCTTTGGCCACCGCGCCGGTTCGGCGGCGGCAGAATATTCGCGCCACGCCAAAGCGCTCTGGAAGATCGAGTGGGCGCGCGAGTCGCATGACCGAATGCGAGCGCTCTGTGCAGCGCCCAAACGGCGCGCCGTGAGTCCCGCCGCGCTGCAGATCGAACTGCAAAACCTCATGTGGGAGCAGGCGGGGCCGTTTCGCACAGGCGTTAAGCTCTCCAAGGCGCTGTCGCGTATTAGACAAATGCGCGATCACGATCTCGTGAATGCCGCCGTCGGCGCCGAAGCATCATTCAATCTCGATCTCCAGGATTGGTTCGAGCTGCGCGCGATGTTGGCCACAGCCGAGGCGGTGGTAGTCTCGGCGCTATCGCGGGCGGAGAGCCGGGGCGCGCACCAGCGCGAAGATTTTCCCGAGAGCGACGGCGAATTTTTGAAAAACCAGGTACTAGAGCTAACCGAAGGTAATCTCGTTTCGCGTTGGGCCGAGCCGGTGCGATTGCATCGAAGGACAGGCGTCGATGGCTGAAGGCGCGCCAAAAAAAACCTCGCTACGCGTCTGGCGCGGCGCGCGCCGCGATCAAGGGCGGTACGATGACTTCGAGGTTCCCTATGAAGAGGGCATGTCGGTACTGGACGCGCTGCGCTGGATACGGGGCCACTTGGATAGCTCCCTGGCAATTCGCTACAGCTGCATCAACGCCAATGCCTGCAAGACCTGCGTGGCGCTGGTTAACGGCGAAGTCGAATATACCTGCATCGCCAAGCTCACGCCCGACATGATTACCGTCGAGCCGCTGCCGAAACGGCCGCTGATCCGCGATCTGGTGACCGATATTGTGCCCGAGGATGAGAAGCTTTGAGAGCTGTGCGTTACCGAGCTGGGCGACGGGCGAGATGGGAGGGCGCGCGGTCTTAGGTTCTGAAGTGGGGCATTACCTTTGTCGCGAAGGCCTCGACCGTCTCGCCGTAAACTTTCCGCGCCGGTGTGAGCATAAGATGCTCCACCCCGGCGGCTTTCAGCTCTTCGATGCGTGTCAATGCATTCACGCAGGATTACCGGCGATTGAAAATCGGTGAATGAGATAGTGATTGACCAAGTCTGGGTCAACGCGATCTTCCATCGGCCGCATGACGTCGAAGCCGTCCATGAATTTCTTGACGCCTTCGAGCTCGTCCGGCGGCACGGTTTCCAACGTGAAGCGAAAATTGTGATGGGCGCGGTTGGCGATACGATTGCGGACGATCCTTCTCGCTTCATCGCCGTCGCTACGCACGCAGAGCATGCCGGCGGCGATGATGCCAATCGCGCTTTCGTCGCGTCCGGTCTCGGCCGCGCCGGCGCGGATTTGTTCCTTGCCCCACTCGTAAACGCGCAGGTCGAAACCTGTCCCCAGGATGACGCCGTCGGCCGAGCGTCCAGCGAGCTGCAATCCTTTGGGTCCCTCAGCTGAAACATAAATCGGCGCCGGTTTGTTGATCGTGAAACCGATGCCGACTTTTCCGGTCGGAAATAGAGCCGGATTACCTTGCACGAGGTGGCGAATGAGCCGCACACCTTCTTCGAACTCAAGCAGTCGCGTGGCTTTTAGGCCTTGCGAATAAACCGGGCCGTCACCGGTGCCGAGGCCGAGTATGGCGCGGCCTGTGGAAATCTCATTCAATGACGCTGCGGCTCCCGCCAGAACCGTTGGATGGCGAAATACCATATTGGTAACGGCGATGCCCAGGAGAACGCGTTTGGTGATCATCGCGCAACTCGCAAGTGTCTGGAACGAGTCGATTGAGCTCAAATGACTTTCGCCGAGAAAGATGCCGTGGTAGGCCAGCTCTTCGGCGCGCCGGGCGCGCTTGTGGATCTCGTCGATGTTTTTGACGCCGCCGTGGACGCTGTGCAGGCTGAATTTCATATAGGCAATAGGCGAGAGGCAACAGGCATTAGTATGAGGATAAGAATTTAAACACAAGAAACAAAAACGGTATCACCACGAAGGCACGCCAATCACGACGTTCAAAAAGTTCAAACCGTTCAAGTTGTTCAAAACGATGCCGGATTGTTCGACGGCTGGAACGATTTGAACGGCTTGAACGACTTGAACTCACCGGTTGAATGCGACCAGGCCGCAACCCGTGGCCCACGGAACCACCGGCTCGTAGGCTAGCAATTCCGCCTTCCAGCTTTGCACCGCGCCGGCGAGGGCGATCCAGGTCCTGATTTCGTGGCCGCCGGAACCGGCTTCGGCGTTGATCTCGTCATGGGTATAGGCGCTCAGACTGCTAAGATCGTTGGTCAATAGATTATCGAGAAATTTCTTGTCGAAGGGGATGTTGATCTTGCCATGCTTGGCTTCGCCCGGCCAGTGTGACAAGCCGCCGGTGGCGATCATCGCGATCCGCTTCTCGCTCCTTGCCAAAACTTTTCCGAGAAACTCGCCGAGGGCGAAGCAACGCCTGGCAGATGGCATTGGGGTTGTCAGGGTATTGATAATCACGGGCACGACGGGTACGGCCATGCTGGGATTCAAAAAGTGCAGGGGGAGAAAGGTCGCATGATCGAACAATAGCTCATCGGAAAAAGTCGGATCGAAACCCCCGTCGAGGCAGGCATCGATCAGCGCCGCGGCCAATTGCGCATCGCCGGGGACCCGCGCTTTGGGGATTCTCAGCCATTCTTCGATAGGACCATCGTAATGATCTGCGCGACCGATACAAAACGCCGGCATCGAGTTCAGAAAAAAGTTGGCCCAATGTTCGACGGTGAGGGCGACGATCGCATCGGGCTTCGATGCCGCAAGCCGTTCGCCGAGCTTGCGATAGCTACCAAGAAATTTATCGGCTTGATCCTTCGGCGCGGCTTCGGTCCACGCGGTCATCCCGGGAGCATGGCTCGCGGCGCAGGCGAATACGATCGGCATGGCTCACTCCAATCCTTTTAACGCTTTCGCGTAGTCCTCGTTGGATATTTTATTGAGCAGGGCAAACGGTCTGAGCAGCAGCGAATGGACGCCCATCGAGTAGAGCGTCCGCGTGTCTACGTTCAATATCGCCTTGGCTTCTTCATCCGACAGCTCGTAGCCGTTGACGAAGGCCGCGGCATCTTGACGGTAACGTTCGCGCCGTTCGGCATCACGGTTGACGTGGTAAATGAGTTTTTGCAGTTGATAGAGACTCATGGTCTTAGTCCAATTTTTGGTGCAGCCAGGTGATCACCGTCTTGAAGATATTCGGAATCGCGCCCATGTGGCCACCGGGAAAAAGTCGGATGGATTTCGGGTCGCCGTGCTCCAACAATAAATAAAAGTCATCAAGGGGCACCTGTTTGTCCTCTTTGCCGTTGACGATCAGCATGGGCGCGGAGGGCCTATCCAACCAGCCATGATCGAGCAGAGAGAGGGCAGGCATCACCGCACACAGCTCGTCGAAATTGCTTTTGCCGAAAAGATTGGCGCGCGCTTCGATCAAATCAAAAAGATACGAGTCCGCGTGGCGCGAACGTTCCTGCCACTCGGGTTGAAAGAAATAATGAATGCCGCCGCCCCAGTTGACCGCCGCGCGCAATTTTTCAGGCGCGACATGAGCCAGTTTGGTGGACCAGTGGCCGCCGAAGCTGGCGCCGACGACGGCGATCTTGTTGGCGTCGACTTCGCGGCGTCTGCTTAGATAGTCGAGCGCCGTCGTATGCACAACGTGGGCGTCGGGTCCCGCGAGCATCGGGCATTCGCCCGTGCCCGGGCTGTCCATGATGAAACAGCCCCATCCTTCTTTTACGAACGCTTCGCCGAAAGAGTGGCGCTCTTCTTTCCAGTTATCGATGCCACCCCAGTGCATGATCAATGGCGCCGGCAGCGTCTTCGGCAGCCGTAGATGGCCCACAATAGGTTTGTCCGGCTTGTCGCGAAAGGGAATAGATACCCGCTCGATGGGGATGTCGAAATATTTCGCCGCCGCGAGAAACATTTCCCGGGTTTTTTGATAGCCGTGGTATTTTCCGGGCGTGCTCGGAAACGGATGGCGCGCAATGCCGTAGTAGCCGTAAGATTTTAGAAAGGCCTCCTTGGCATGGGCGGCGTTGCCGGCTCTTTCCGCGCTATAGGCTTTGTCTTCCCAACGCGCCCCCAAGTCGTTCCATGCCGCGGCCCAAATCTCTCCGTCGAAGTTGGGCATCTTGGCCAAAGCCTCCTGAGCTTCCGCTTTGTCCGCGTGGAGAAACGGCGCCCGGTGGCCGACACGGTCGCGAATATCATTTTTGACTTCTTCCAGCGTCCTTGGTTTGTCCATCAAGATTCCCCATGCTTTTCTGGATTGGATATTTCCCTATCAAAACTTCACGCTTAATGATAGTTGCGCGCGGCGCCCAGCGCCGCATCATCGCCATTTTCCAGGGTTGACGTTGGCGCTGTCCCATGTCATGCAAATAGTCGACGGTCTTGCTTTACAATCGATTTTTTCCGGTATAGGTTTTTTCATCCCACTGCGAAGTGCCACTACGGAGTAAATGATGGCTTCGATCATTGACGGCAAGGCGGTCGCCAAGGAAGTTCAAAAACAGATCAAAGAAGACGTGGAGGGGTTGGAACGGCGCTGGGGCATCGCGCCGGGATTGGCGGTCGTGTTGGTTGGCGACGATCCGGGGTCTCATATCTACGTAAAGAACAAAGAAAAGGCCTGCAAAGAAGTCGGCATCAAATCCTATGAGCATCTGCTTCCCGCGACCATTTCGGAAAAAGAACTGCTCGCGCTCATTCACAATCTGAACAAAGACAAAAACGTCAACGGCATTCTGGTGCAACTGCCTTTGCCGGCGCATATCCGCGCGGAGCGAATTCTGGAAGCGATCTCGCCGCATAAAGATGTTGACGGCTTTCATCCCATGAGCCAGGGGATGTTATTGCTCGGCGGCGCCGGTTTCAGACCCTGCACGCCCATGGGTATCATGAAGTTGTTGGAATCGGCGGGCTGTGATCCCAAGGGCAAAAGCGCGGTAGTCGTGGGGCGAAGCAATATCGTCGGCAAGCCGGTGGCCCTGATGCTGCTCGAGAAACATGCCACGGTGACGATCTGCCATTCGCGCACGGCGAGTCTTCGCGACGAGGTTGGCCGGGCCGATATTTTAGTCGTCGCCATCGGCAAGGCGGGCCTGGTGCGCGGCGACTGGGTCAAACCCGGCGCGGTGGTCATCGATGTTGGGGTCAACAGATTGCCCAGCGGTAAGCTCTGTGGTGACGTGGAATTTGAAACCGCCAAGGAGCGCGCCTCGGCAATTACGCCGGTGCCCGGCGGCGTGGGACCGATGACCATCTGTATGTTGCTCTATAACACATTGAAGGCCGCCAAGGACTCCCTGCAGCGCGAGCGATAATTCCCGCGCCGGTAACAAAGTCCGTGGCCCAAGGACTCAAGAAAACGGCGCTCCATGCCGCGCACCGGCGCGCGGGCGCTAAAATGGTGGAGTTCGCCGGCTGGCAGATGCCGGTTCAGTATAGCGGCGTTATCGATGAGCATGCTGGCGGTGCGCAGCCGCGCCGGTTTGTTCGACGTGAGTCACATGGGCGAAATCGAAGTGCGCGGCGCCGGCGCGCTGGAGTTTTGCCAGCGCATTTCCGCCAACGACGTGGCGCGCGTCAAGGTCTCTCAGGCGCAGTATAATTTGCTGCTCCACGAGAACGGCGGGGTCGTAGACGACGTGATTTTCTACCGTCTGGAGTCCGATCGCTTTCTCGTTTGCGTCAATGCGTCCAACAGCGAAAAGGATTTTAGCTGGATGCGGCGACACGCCGGCGCCGGTGTGGAAGTCGCCAACATGAGCGCTCGCTACGCGCAGCTGGCGCTGCAGGGACCGCTGGCGGAAAAAATCTTGCAGCCGCTGGCGGCGCTCGCTCTCGGCGAGTTAAAAACGTTCCATTTTCAATTCGCCGACGTAGCGTCGGTGCGTTGTCTCATCTCGCGCACCGGCTATACCGGCGAAGACGGCTTTGAGCTCTATTGCGATGCCGACGCAGCCGAAGGACTGTGGGCCTCGTTGCTGAGGGCGGGCGCCGGTGATGGGCTCGTGCCCGCGGGACTTGGAGCCCGCGATACGCTCCGGTTAGAAAAGGGATATCCTTTGTACGGCCACGAGCTCGACGACACGACGACGCCGCTGGAAGCCGGGCTGGATTGGGTGGTCAAGTTGTCCAAGCCGACGTTCATGGGCCGGGATGCCATCCTGCGGCAGAAGTCCGAAGGCGTGCACCGCCGTTTGGTCGGCTTGGAGCTGTTGGAGCCAGGCATCGCCAGGAACGGTTATGCGCTCTACCGCCACGGGCGCGCAGTGGGTCATGTTACCAGCGGCACCAAATCGCCGACGCTTGGAAAATCCATCGCGCTGGGCTACGTATCTCGTGAAGCGGCCGAGGGCGGTGAAAATATCGAAGTTGAAATTCGCGGGCGCAGAACCCGCGCCAAAATCGTTTCTTTGCCGTTTGTCAAGCGTTGATCGCGGCGCCGAGCGTTTTAAGGAGGAAAGCATGGAGTTCCCGGAAGGCTTATTTTATTCGAAAGAACATGAATGGGTGCTCGTGGAAGGAGACACCGCGACCATCGGCATCACAGAGTTTGCTCAGGAGGAGTTGGGCGATGTTGTCTATGTCGAACTGCCCGAAGTGGGCGAGAAGATCGTTAAGGACGATCCCTTCGGCGCGGTGGAGTCCGTCAAGGCGGTTTCCGACGTTTATGCTCCCGTGAGCGGCACGGTGCTGGAAATCAACGACGTATTGCCGGACAGTCCAGAAACCATCAATGATGACCCCTACGGCGACGGCTGGATGATCCGGGTGGAGATGAACGATAAGGACGATTTGAAAGACCTGATGTCCGCTGAGGAATATGCGGAATACGTGGCTCAGCAAAAGGAAGAAGAAGACGACGAAGACGAAGAAGACGAAAGCGAAGAAGAAGATGATGACGAGGAGAAGGACAAGTAGCTTCGGCGCATGCGTTACACCCCTCAGACGGAGCTGGACCAAAAGCGGATGCTCCAGGCCATCGGCCTAGAACGCGTCGAGCAGCTCTACGAACATATCCCGCAAGGGCTGCGCGCCCATGCGACGATTACGCTGCCGGCGGGGCTTACCGAGCCGGCGGTCAAGAATCGGCTGGCAGCGTTGGCGTCCAAGAACGCCGCGGCCGGGGAGTGGAGTTTCTTCCTGGGCGGTGGTGTCTACCAGCATTTCATACCGAGCGCCGTGGACGCGGTGATTTCGCGCTCCGAGTTTCTCACTTCCTACACGCCGTATCAGCCGGAAGTCAGCCAGGGAACGCTCCAGGTCCTTTACGAATTCCAAACACTCATGTGCCAGCTCACCGGCATGGAGGTGTCCAATGCCGGCGTTTACGACGGCGCCTCCGCCGCCGCGGAAGCGGTCCTGATGTCGCGCCGCATTCAGCGGGACTCGCGGCGCCGCGTCTTGCTGTCGCGAGCGCTCCATCCGCAGTATCGCGCCGTCATCGCAACCTATTTGAAGAACCTCGGCGATGTCGAATTGATCGAAGTTCCCTTCGCCGCCGACGGTGCGACGGATGTGGAGCGACTCGCGAGCATGCTCGATGACCGGGCCATGTGCGCCGTCGTCGGTTATCCCAATTTCTTCGGCGTCATCGAAGATCTTTCGACGCTCCAGGCTGCGTGCGCGAGAGCCGGCGCTCAATTGATCAGCGTGACCCCCGAACCACTTGCTCTAGGGCTGCTCAAACCGCCGGGGGCGTACGGCATCGATATCGCGGTGGGCGAAGGGCAAAGTCTCGGCGTGCCCATGAATCTGGGCGGGCCGGCGTTCGGATTTTTTACCGCGCAGAAAAAACTCATGCGCAACCTCCCCGGCCGCCTGGTAGGCGAGACGGTAGACACCGAGGGGCGGCGCGGGTTCGTGCTCACCTTGGCGACGAGGGAACAGCATATCCGCCGCGACAAAGCGACCTCGAATATTTGCACTAGCCAGACTCTTTGTACCACGGCAGCCACGGTGTATCTCTCGCTGCTCGGTAGGACGGGCCTGCGGCGCATCGCCGAGGTCAACGTCGCCCGAGCCCATGAAACCCATGCGCGTCTCATTCAAGAGGCCGGGCTAGCGAGTTGTTTTAGCGGTCCGTTTTTCAATGAGTTCGTCCTGCGGGTGCGCGATCTGGCGCGCTTGGAAAAGCGTTGTGCCGCGGACAAGATCGTTCCAGGCATCGCGCTCGCCCAGTGGTATCCGGAGCTGCCCGATGGGCTGTTAATGTGCGTGACCGAGATGAACGAAAAAGAGGAGATCGACCGTCTTGTCCGAAACCTCTCCGACTAAGCGCAACCACTCAGCAACGCCGCGGCTCATTTTTGAAAGCGGCTCGCCGGGGCGCAGCGCGCTGTTCTGGCCCGCGGAGAGCGCTGGGGCCGCCGAGCATATTCCCGCGGCGTTGCTGCGCGATGATATCGCCGGATTTCCCGAGCTCGGCGAGCTGGAAACGCTGCGCCATTTCACCCGTCTCTCCCAGCGCAACTTCGGCATTGAAAGTCAGTTTTATCCGCTTGGCTCTTGCACGATGAAATACAATCCCAAGGTCAACGAAACGGTGGCGCGCATGCCGGGCTTCGCGCAGATTCACCCGTTGGCGCCCGGCGAGCTCTTGCAGGGAGCCTTACAATTGATCTGCGAGCTGGAAAGTATGTTGGCCGAACTGAGCGGGATGGACTCAGTCAGCGCACAGCCGGCAGCGGGCGCCCAGGGGGAACTGACCGGGTTGATGCTCATCCGCGCTTATCTAACCGAGCGTGGCACGCCGCGAAAAAATATCATCGTGCCCGATACGGCCCACGGAACGAACCCGGCCAGCTCGACGTTATGCGGCTATGACGTGATCCAGATTTCTTCCAACGACCAGGGCGTGATCGACGCGCCAACGGTCGCCAAGGTGATGGACGAAGATGTCGCTGCTTTGATGATCACCAATCCGAACACGCTCGGCCTATTCGAGAAAAATATCGAAGCGGTCTGCGCAGCGGTGCACGCCAAGGGCGGATTGGTTTATCTGGACGGCGCCAATCTGAATGCCCTCATGGGCATCGCCAAGCCCGGCCATATGGGCGTGGACGTGATGCATATGAATCTGCATAAGACTTTTTCGACGCCCCACGGCGGTGGCGGGCCAGGGGCGGGGCCCGTGGGCGTGAAGAACGCGTTGCGCGATTACTTGCCCGCGCCGCGCATCGAAAAAACCGGTGCCAAATATAATTTAGTTGAAGATTGCCCGAAGTCCATCGGCCGCGTGCGCTCGTTCTTCGGCAACTTTGGCGTCCTGGTTAGGGCGTATACTTATATCGTCTCGCTGGGAGCGGACGGTTTGCAAGAGGTCAGCCGAATGGCGTTGCTCAATGCCAACTACATCCGCAAGGGGTTGGAAAAGTATTACGAGATCGCCTACGACGAGCCCTGCATGCATGAATGCATATTTACCGACCGGATCCAACAGAAGCAGGGCGTGAGCACGCTGGATATCGCCAAGCGGCTTTTGGATTACGGCTGCCACCCGCCGACAATTTATTTTCCGCTGGTGGTGCACGGCGCTCTGATGATCGAGCCAACGGAAACCGAAACGCCGGAAACCCTCGATGAATTCATCGAGGCGATGATTGCCATCGCGCAAGAAGCCCGGGAAAATCCCCAGCTCGTCAAGACCGCGCCCCATACGACTCCCGTCTCCAGGCTCGATGAGGCGCGTGCCGCGCGTAAGCCGGTGCTTAGGTGGGAACCTAGAGGCACGGACGGCGATTAACACGCAGGTCCGATTGCGCGAAGGTCGCAAAGACGACCGGTGAAATCTGCTTTATCCGCGCCCTTCAAAAAATTTGCTGGAGGCTTGCCGCCGAGCTTCGTTCTCGAGCATTAAGGATTGTTGGTGAAAGCGAGGCGGTTATTCACGTAAGTGAAGCCGGCGATGATGCGCAGGCGATTCGCGGCGATGGATCGCGGAATCGGTGGAAACGGTGCCGCAACCTTGATAGCGCGTACGGCTTCATCGTCGAGCAAATTGGAACCGGATGAGCGTACCACCGAAAGGATGTCGATATGGCCATTTTGCAGGACGGTAAACTCCACCGTGACTTTGCCCTGCAGCCCATAGTGCTTGGCCAGGTCGGGATATTCCCACTGCGCTTCGATCCGGCTTTCGATCCTTTTGGTGTACGGCGCCAGTATCGGGTCCTGGGTATTGAGCGGAATCGGTCGATTGTACGACGTCAAACCGCGAATGCCCGGAAGCAATTGCTCTCTTCCGTCGGGTTTTGCCGGACCGTCTTTACGAAAGATCGACGCTTCCCCTGGCGCGGGGCCGGGCTTGACGCTTGCCTGGTCGTTTCGCGGGGGAGCTTCGACGATGGCGGGACGTTCCTGAATAATGGGAGCCGGTTCGGTGCGCGCCGCTAATTGGGGCGGTAGCGGTAAGTCTCGAATATCAGGTTGGGGCGATGGCGGGAGCGGTTTTTTTTCGACGGCGGGCGCGCCTTTGAGCTGCTTCGCTTGCGCGGGTTGCCGCTGGCGGCGCGATGGGAGCGGGCGCGCGGTTAAGGTTTTTTCCTGTTCGATGGGTTTTGCGCCCGGCAGAAAAGAAACGGAAATCGGCTCGAATGCCGGATTGGCCGCGAACGGTTTGCGCCAAAGCAGGGGAACGAGCGCCAGGTGCACCGTCAGCGAAAGGAAAAAACAAGGGTAGGATATGTTCTCGAACCGCACCGGGATATAATATCGGATCAGTGAATCAGCGGCAACCGAGGAAATCGGCAGGGGAAGGTTAGCCACTAACCGCGGAAGGAGCAGAGATGTTTGGCTTAGGTCTCGGAGAGTTGTTGATAATACTGGCCGTCGTGATCCTGTTTTTTAACCGCCGCTTGCCCGATATCGGTGGAAGTTTCGGATCTGCCATCAGAAAATTCAAAAAAGCCCTGCGCGAGCCCGATGAAATCGATATCACGCCGCCGGATCAGTCGAAAAATCGCCCCGATGGAAAGTAGCCTTCAAAATAATGCCTCTAGGCGTCCCCCTCCGCCGACAGCACTTCGCAGCGCGCGTCCTTAACCGGTTTGCCCGTGCGCAGAAAGACGATGGCGAAGGGCACGGAATCTCCAGATGGAATTTCAAAAGTTTTCAATGGCTTTAAGCGTTGGAGATCAGCGATGTCTTGGGCGGTCATTCCGCGAATGATCTGCGACGAAATGGCATTGCCGATCCACATCGTCTGGCGCTCGATTTCTCTGCCCTCGTGATCGTAGAGCTGCCCCGCAAGCTGGACATTGCGGATCATCACCGGATTCTGATTCACCGCGATGCCGGTAAGCACCACGACGTCGCGATTTCCCTGCAAGCTCTGGTATTTTGTTTCGATGGATTTGAGCACGACGCCGTTTTTCACGTGGTCATTCCGCACTACCGAGTGCCCCAGGAGAGGGATGCTGCGCACCCACTCTTCCGAAGCGGCAGGGTGGGTTTTTTGATATGCCAGCACGAAAGCAAATAGAACGACGAGCAAGCCGAAAAGGGTCAGAAAAGGCGTGACCGAGGCGGGTTGGTCGCGATAGGGTTCGATGATCAAGACGTTATCGTTGGTTTCTCGCGCAAGGGAAGAAATTTGGTAGGACTCTTTCTCCACGCTTGGCCGTGCCGGTATATCATCTTTCGCTGCCGCGCTGGTAGCAGCGATGGTGAAGGATGCTGCATCCTCACCGCTGCCAGCGGCCTCCTTAAACTGCCAGTCGGTTTTGCCAAGGGCGGTCAGCTTTGGGTCCCTTGAGCTGTTGGTCTCTCGGGGAGAGTCTTCGCGCGGTAATTCCGGCTCCGACCGCGTGGCCGGCTCAAAGCTAAAAGCCAGTTCGGGATTTTCCCTAGATTTATCCGCGCCGGGATTTGAAACATCCGTGGCGCTTTCCGGTTGGGCTTCGACTTCGAAGGTATGCTTGCAGCGCGAGCAACGAAACGACGGCGCCGCTCCTTTGACCACTTCGTCGGAAACTCTATAAGTCGTCTTGCATTTCGGGCATTGGACCAGCATGAATAATCCCTTGACACTAATGGAAACCTTGAGGAAATTTTTAATGAAATCAAGACAATTTTATGGTAATCCGCGAGAATTTCAAGATTTCGCCAATAAGTTCTTCGGTTAGCTGAATAAACGATTTGGGACGGCGTCTAAGGGGCAGGCCTGTTGTGGTCGAAGCAAGCGACTGGGAATTGGTCCAGAAATGCCAAGCCGGGGATATGAGTGCCTTTGAGGAGCTTGTATCTCGGTATCAACAGAAAGTCTTCATGGTGATTCTGGGACTGCTCCGTAACCGAGAAGACGCGCTGGAAGTCGCGCAGGAAACCTTTTTTCGCGCCTATCGTAAGATCAAGAGCTTTCAGGGCGGTTCGTCTTTTTATACATGGCTTTACCGGATTGCGGTCAATATCGCCATCGACGCCCAGCGACGACAAAGGAGGAATCCTTTGGATTTTCGGGAATCGATGGACGGTGTCATGGAAGAGCGCAACGAGTTCGCTAAAGATCCGTTTGCCGACGTTCACGACAAGGAATTAAGAGTTAAATTGGTTCAGTCGATTAACGATTTAACGCCAGAGCACCGGGCGGTGATCGTCTTAAGGACGTTGGAGGGATTATCTTATAAGGACATCGGGGAGCTGTTGGGTTGTTCCGAAGGCACGGTGATGAGCCGTCTCCACTATGCGCGAAAAAAGTTACAAGAAAAATTGAGAGCGTTTCTATGAATACCTGCGGGGAAATCAGAGAGTCCATTGGCGCGTGGCTTGACGGCGAACTATCCGGTGCCAGAGCCGACGCCGTTCGCTTGCATTTGGAAACTTGTCTGATCTGCGGCGAGGAGCGGCGCCAGTTGGAAAATCTCAATAGGGTGATGAAGGACGTCTTTGAGTCGGAGGATTTTCGCCTCGACGCCCAGCCCTTTTGGCACGGCCTGCGGCAACGGATCGCGGCGAGGCGACCCTGGTACGCCGACTTGGCGGAATGGGCCGGCCCGTTTATTCGCGCGCCGTCGTTTGCCTGGGCGGTGCCCGCGGTTATCGTGTTGCTAATCGGGGCGCTGTACCTTGGGTCTATCTTGCCCGGCTGGGGCGTGTTGGCCCCACGCAATAACTTCGCCACCGTCGAATCCATCGATGCCTACGGGCGCAACGTTGCGCTTTTGCGCGAGCATGAGAGCAAAACCACGGTGATCTGGCTCTATCAGAATCCAGATAACGAAAGCGAGGGTGCCGGTGAAACCAGCGATAAAGGCCCTGCTTTTTAATCTTTTTCTATGCTCGGCGGCACTCAGTTTAAATGCTGCCGACAAAAGTTTTCAATCGGTCCAGATCACAATCAAAACGGTCGCCGCTGGTAAACAAGACAGCGAGTTCGATCCGCGTCTCGCGCCTTTGGAAAAACAGCTCAAGGCATTGAACTATCGCTCTTACCGTTTGTTGAAAGAAGAAACCCAGACCGCGCGCTGGCAAGGCAACGCTAACTTCGAGATTCCGGGCGGACGGGTCCTTACGGTTCGGCCGCAAGAAGTGACCAACAACCAGCTCAGCCTGAGAGTGCAGCTCAAACAAGGCGACAAGCCGCAGCTTGAGACCACCGTGCGCCTGAATAATGGCGGGAATTTCATCCTGGGCGGGCCGCCCCATGAGGGCGGTGTGTTGGTGCTGTCGATTTCTGCGACCGCAAAGTGAACCGCAACTAACGGGTTCGAGGTCGCGAGTTCGAATCTAAAACCTTAAACGTCGAACCTTTTACGCTCGACGTCGAACGCCTAGCGATTCGTTGCCATCCAAGATTATATCGAGAATTTGAGATTGCCAACGGCCATGCGGTCGCGCCATCCGACCCAGAGATTGGTGCTCAGGTACTTGTCGCCGAAGTCGGGAAAGATGGTTACCAGGGTGCCCGCTTTTAGTTTGCGCGCGAGTTTTAACGTCGCGTACAGCGCGGCGCCGGATGATTGTCCCACCAGCACCCCTTCTTCCTGGCTCAAGCGATAAACCATCGCATAGGCATCGTCCGTGGAGACGGCGATTTTTTCGTCCAGTTCATCCTCGTGATAAATGCCCGGAACGATGGAGCTGGCCATATGCTTCAGACCTTCGAGGCCGTGCAGCGCGTCGTCGGGTTCCACGGCAATGACCCGGATCGCCGGATTGGCTTCTTTCAGGTAGCGGCCCGCGCCCATGATCGTGCCGCCGGTACCGATGCCGGCGACGAAGTGAGTGATCTTGCCATCGGTCTGGCGCATGATCTCGGGACCCGTGGTTTCGTAATGGGCCTGTGGATTCATGGGATTAAAATATTGGTCCGGTTTGAAATATTTTTCCGGATTCTCTTCGATGATTTTGCGGCATAGACGAATGGCGCCGTCGGAGCCTTCCATGGGATCGCTGAAAACTACATTGGCGCCGTAGGCCTGCAGTATATGTTTGCGCTCCATGCTGACGTTAGCGGGCACCACCAACTCCACGGGATACTCCAAGACCCGGCCGATGAGCGCCAGAGCGATGCCGGTATTACCGGAAGTGGAGTCTAGTATCGTCTTGCCAGGACGCAGTTTACCGGTGCGCAATCCTTCCTGGATCATGCGCCAAGCGGGCCGGTCCTTGACCGAACCGCCTGGATTGAAGCCTTCGAGCTTGGCGAAAACGCGCACCCTCGCGGGGAGGCCTTCGGCTAGGGCGCGGATTTGCAACAACGGTGTGTCGCCAATCAAGTCGAGCACCGAGTCGACTTTTTTTTGCTCCAGGGGCGGCGCCGTAATCAATCGCAAGTTAGGTGAACTGACGGCCATGACCCTTTGCTTTCTATGATCCTCCGGCGATGGCCGGGACGATGGAAATATTGTCGCCGTCTTTCAGGCTGGTTTCGAGATTCTGCAGAAAGCGGATGTCATCGCCGTTGACG
The DNA here is from genome assembly GCA_963840855.1 of uncultured delta proteobacterium. Lineage (GTDB taxonomy): Bacteria > Desulfobacterota > Binatia > UBA9968 > UBA9968 > DATACQ01. Next base: position 69,788 of record CAWJBB010000027.1, on the reverse strand, counting down.
TATACGTTGACGAAGCGGCGCACCTTGCCGGTCTCGTCGCAGATGCGTTCTTTGATCCCAGGGTAGTTTTGTTCCAGATCGTCCATTAACGCGCGCATAGTGCTGCCCTGCGCATTGACTTCATCGGCGCCTTGCGTGAACTTGCGCAAGGGCGTCGGTACCCGTACTCGCACGGACATAAGTTGCCTCCTCGATATGAATTACCCTTACCAGTTGCGGTTTAAAATAGCCCTTCATCCAAAGCCTTTCAAGGCGGCGGTTTGGCGTCACCGACCGCTCCATACCGGCTTTAAGATGCAGCGGCCATGGCATTCACCGGCGGATTGTCGGATGATTGACCGAGTCCAAATTTCCTCTCTGTTTAACCGGTCGAGGCGTTTGCCGCGCCGCACGCACTGCACTCGGGGTCTCTTCTGACCTCGACGGTATGAAACTTCATCGCCCGCGCGTCGTAGGTCAGCAGCCGGTCCGTGAGCAAGCCTTCTTCGAAGCCGGCGAGAAATTTAATCGCCTCGGTGGCCTGAATGGAACCGATGGTGCCGGCAACCGCGCCGAGAATGCCCGCCTGCTGGCAGCTCAAAAGCTCTTCCGGCGGTGGCGGATCTTTAAAGAAACAGCGATAGCAAGCGCTCCTGTGGGGAATCACCGTCATCGCTTGACCTTGCAGGCGCACGATCCCCGCGTGGGAAAAAGCAATGCCCAGCGCTACGGCAGTGTCGTTGACCAAAAACTTTGTATCAAAATTATCGCTGCCATCGACGATGAAATCGTAATCGCTAAAAATTTCCGCGGCGTTGTTTGCTTCCAGCCGCACCGCTTGGCTGACGATGGTCACCCCCGGGTTTAGCTCCGTCAGTCTTGCTTGCGCCGATTCCACTTTTTTGCGCCCGATGTCCGCCGTGCCATGAAGAATTTGCCGCTGCAAGTTGGAAAGCTCAACCTGATCCGGGTCGATCAGGCCCAAAGTGCCGACGCCCGCCGCCGCGAGATAAAATGCCGCAGGCGATCCCAACCCGCCGGCGCCGATCACCAATACTCGCCCTTGGCGCAGGCGGATTTGCCCTTTGCCGCCTAGATCCGGCACCAAAATTTGCCGGCTGTAGCGTTCGATCTCTTCGGTAGTCAGACGGATGCTCATGGTTCAATCGTCAGCAAAAAAAAACCTCTCCCCGAAGATAAGAAGAGGTCGATTCTCAACCTCACCTTATCTTCCCCCCGCCGGGCGGGGGTGGGATTTAGCACCAGGATCCATTACATGGAACCGGTTGCTGTGGCTTCGAAGGGCCGATCCCTCCACCACTCTGGATAAGGTGTCCAGACGCTATGACACTGTTCAACCTAGCGCATGCCTCCAGCGTATGTCAACAATAGGTTCGACAGTTGCTTCGGGTTCATGATATTGACGCCTAAATTGTAGCTTCATTGCAGAAAAGCTTTATGGGTCTTACCGCGGAAATCGCCAACTACGTCGCCAAGACGCGCTACCGGGACATACCGCTGGAGGTCATCCGTTTGGCGCAAGGATTCGTGCTTGACGGATTGGGCGTGGCGCTGGCCGGTCAGACCGAAGAGGGCACGCAGATTATCTTGAATCATACCCGCCGGATGGGTGGTCGGCAAGAAGTTAGTGTTTTGGGAACCGCCTATAAAAAGTGCGCGAGCGCAGGGTCGTCGAGCTGATGAAGCGTATCACGCTCTATGTCGATGACGAGATGGAATCTCTCGGCTACGATCAGGTGCGCTCGAAAATTCGCATCAAGCTCAAAGACGGTAAAGTCATAGAAGGCCGCTCGGATGTCGCCCGCGGCCATCCGCAAAAGCCCATGAGTTGGGCTGAATTGAGCGAGAAGTTTCGCGACTGCGCGGCGCTCGTGCTGCCGCGCAAAAGCACGGAGGAAGTGGTCCGGCTCGTGGGCCGGTTGCCGGAGCTAAGAAGCTTGGCGCCGCTCCTGCGCGCGCTTGCGGGCGGCAAAGAAAAACGCGCGGCAAAATCTCAGCGCCGCAAACTCGGGAGCAAACAATGGAGCCGTACTCGCAAGCGATAGGAAATTTTGTCCGCGGCCTTGACCTTACTCAAGTGCCGCCGGCTGTGACCGATAAAGCCAAGCTGGTTTTTCTCGACACCCTGGGCATCGCCCTGGCGTCGTCAACCATGGATTTTGGCGCTATGGTTTTGAACGTCGCAAAAAAGCTTGGCGGCGCGGCGCAGAGCCGCCTGATCGGTACACCGATCAAAGTGGCCGGCGCCAACGCGGTGCTCGCCAATGGCACACTGGCTCATGGTCTCGATTATGACGATACCTTGGAGGAGGCCATCGTGCACACCGGGTGCGTCGCCGCGACCACCGCGTTGGCTGCCGGCGAAGAAGTAGGGGCCAGCGGCAAAGCGATTCTCGAAGCTGCTATCGCCGGCACGGAAGTGATGTGCAAGGTCGGCCTGGTAGCGCCGGGAAAATTTCATGCCCGAGGTTTTCACCCGACAGCGCTCTGTTCGACCTTCGGCGCCGCGGCCGCGGCGGGTAAACTCTATGGTCTTGCGCTCGATCAATGGGTCGATGCTTTCGGCCTGTGCGGCAGCCAAAGCTCCGGCATCATCGAATATCTCGCCGATGGCACGTGGACCAAGCGTTTACACCCTGGTTGGTCGGCTCACGGCGGGGTGATTGCAACCTTACTCGCCAAGGAAGGCTTTCGCGGACCCGCGAAGGTTTTCGAAGGCACCCACGGATTTTATCATTGTTTCGGCGGCGCCGGTGAGTACCGCTTCGAGAAGCTGTTGGAATTGGGCAAAGAATGGGAGATACCGCGGCTCGCTTTCAAGTCCTACCCATGCGGCTCGATATCACACCCGTATATGGACTGTGCTCTAAAGCTTAAACAGAGATACGGTCCCGCGCCGGAAAAGATCACCGAAGTTGTCTGCCGCACGGCGGAAGGGCCGGTGCACCGGCTTTGGGAGCCTCTCGCCGATAAGCAGCGGCCAACAAGTTCCTACGGCGCCAAATTTAGTTTGCCTTACAGCATTGCCGTGATGCTCATTCGGGGCAAAGCGGGCCTCGGCGAATTCTCGGAGGAGGCAATCCACGACGCTCAGCTTCTCGCTCTGGCGAATAAAGTTCGCTACGAGCTCGATCCGACCATCGATTATCCGCGCCATTTTTCCGGCCATGTGAAAATTTTCCTCGACGACGGGACCGTTCTGGAAGAGAATCAGCCCTATCCTCGGGGAGGATTGGAAGACCCATTGGCACCGGCAGAAATCGAAGAGAAGTTTCGCGCCAATGCTCGGCTCGCGTTGACGGCGGAGAGGGTTGAAGCCATCCTTGACTCAGTGCGGCGGTTGGAGCACCTTTCTTCTATAGACATGCTCTCTAAGCTTTTGAGTCCCATGTGAACATGGGCGAGGGAATTACAAGGAGGTCATGACAATGAGAAAAAACATCGGGTTTTTATTGTTCGTCCTGTGCGTCACGGCGGCGTCGGCGGCGATGGCCCAGGACGCCGCCCTGATTCAGGCGGCGCGAAAAGAGGGCAAGGTGGTTTGGCATACTTCCCTAGCGTTGCCGTCTTCCACCGCCATCGCCCATTACTTCCAGAACAAGTACAAAGGCATCGAGGTGGAAGTGCACCGCAACGGCTCACAGCGTGTGCTGCAAAGATTCATGCAGGAAACGGCGGCGGGTATAAAGAATGCCGACATCGTTCATACCTCGGATGCCGGCCATTTCGAGCTGCTCAAGGATAAAGATTTGCTGCTGAAATTCACGCCCCAGGGCGTGGCCAGTTTTCCCGACGGCTTCAAGGACAAGGCCGGCTTTTACTACGGCATGCGGGCGACGCTTTCGGTGATTGCGCACAATCCGAAAATCGTTTCCGAAAAGGACGCGCCGAAAACCTGGAAGGATCTTTTGAATCCCAAGTGGAGTGGCAGGCTGGTCACAGCCCATCCAGGCTACAGCGGCATCATCATGACCCATGTGCTGGCGCTGGTGAATCAATATGGTTGGGACTACTTTCGCGATCTCGCGAAAAACAAATTGCATCTGGTGCAGTCAGCCAACGATCCGGCTGGCGTCGTCGCTTCGGGCGAGCGGCCGGTGGGAGTAAACGGCGCCGAGTATTACTACTACAAAACGCTGAAGCAGGGGAACCCGATCAAGATTATCTATCCCAAAGAGGGCGTGCCATTGGTGGTTTCGCCGGTGGCCATCGCGAAAGACGCGCCGCACCCCAACGCAGCGAAACTCTTCACCGAGTTTATCTTTGCCAAAGAGTCACAGCAATTGTTGGCCGACAAAGAGGGACTCTACACCGGCCATCCTGAGGTGACCTATCCCGCGGACAAACCTAAGCTCAAGGAGTTGAAGCTCCTACCTGCGGACGCCGACGAATTGGAAAAGCGCAACGCAGAAATCAGAAAACGTTTCGTCGAATTTTTCGGCGCGTAAGATAGCTTGGCGATATCATACCATGCCCGTTACCGTAACCGAGTCCATCGCCAAGACTGCAAACCAGAGCTGGTCCATGCCTCGGTTCAAGGACCCGACCTTGCCGGTTTGGATCGGCGCGGCGCTGTTTCTCGTTTTTTTGATGCTTTTCCCATTAGGTTCGATCTTCCGCGCCAGCCTGTGGGATCAGAGCGGCTTTAGCCTGGGCCGCTACCTTGAAGTTTTCACCAACGCAGCTTTTTTGAAAGCGATCTGGAATACCGTCGTTATCTCCTTCTGGGTGGGCGTTATTTCCGTGGTTCTCGGCGCGCTGCTGGCCTGGCTGGTGACGCGCACGGATATGCCCTGGAAAAAGCCCATCCGCGCTTTGGTCATGGCCTCCTTCGTTACGCCCCCGTTTTTGGGCGCCTTCGCCTGGACGCTGCTCGCTGGACCGAACGCCGGAGCGCTGAACAAGTTTTACCGTTCGTTAACGGGTGCGGAAGACGCGCTCTTTAACATCTTCACTATGCCGGGGCTGATCTTTGTTATGGCGCTCTATAGTTTTCCCTATGTGTTTTCGATGGTCGCCAACGTCTGTGAGCTGATCTCGTCGGATCTGGAAGATGCTGCGGAGATTCTCGGTGCGAACAAATGGCGTATAGCTTGGACCGTCACGCTACCCCTGGCGCTGCCGGCGTTGATCGGCGGATTCATCCTCGCCTTTCTGCACTCGTTGTCCTTGTTCGGCGCGCCGGCGATTCTCGGCTTGCCGGCGGGCATACACACGATCACGACGCAGATCTGGGCGCTGTTTCAATATCCGCCGCGGCTCGACCTGGCGGCCGCCTTTTCCGTGCCTTTGCTCTTGGCGACGATGGTCTTGATCGGCGCGCAGAAAAAAATTCTCGGGCGGCGCGGCTTCAGCACCGTCGGCGGCAAGGGCGGGCAAAAACGTTTGCTCAAGTTGAGCTGGGGCCGTCTGCCCGTAATGTTTCTGGTGTTGGGGATACTTTCGCTTTCGGTCTTCTTGCCTTACTGGATTTTGCTCAAGGCCGCGCTTTCCAAGGCATGGGCGCTGCCCTTGACCTGGGACAACTTCACGCTAAAAAATTTCTCCTTCGCCTTTTTTGAGTATGGGGACACCCAGAGGGCGATCTACAATACGTTCAAACTCGGAATACTGACCGCCACCATCGGCACTCTGATGGCGACGCTGATCGCATATATCACCAACCGCAATCTTTTTCGCGGCGCGCGTTATCTGACGTTCTTCGCTCTGGCGCCGCTGGTGATTCCAGGTATCGTTTTGGCCGTGGGTTTATTCATTGCTTACACGCGGCCGCCACTGGTGCTCTACGGAACCATCTGGATTCTATTCGTCGCCTACCTGACCAAAGAAATGCCCATAGGTTTTTCCCAGGCCGAGTCGACTTTCAAAAGCATTCACCCAGAGCTGGAAGACGCGAGCCGGATCATCGGCGCAAACCGGCTGATGTCACTCAAGGACGTGACCGCGCCGCTGGCGCGCTCCGGATTGATCGCCGCCTGGTCTTTTATTTTCATCGGCGTCATCCGCGAGCTGAGCGCGTCGATTTTGCTTTTCGCGCCGGCATCGAAGGTAGTTTCGGTGGTGATCTTCGATCTCAAAGAGGAAGGGCAGGTCGGGGTGATCTCAGTGTTGGGCATACTTTTGTTGGCCGTTTCCTTCGCGGTGATTCTGGCCATGCATTGGTTTGCGGGGCGAGAAGTGGTGGCGAGCCGGGAGTAGCGCATGGCCATCGTATCGCTGCACGGACTGACGAAAAAATTTACCGGCATGGCTGCGGTTGACGACCTCAACCTGGAGATCAAAGACGGTGAATTCGTCTCGCTGCTCGGACCGTCGGGCTGCGGCAAAACGACCACACTCCGTCTGGTTGCCGGTTTCCTTCAACCTGACGGCGGTGAGATCCGCGTCGACGGCAACGTCATTTCATCACCATCGCAGTTGGTTCAGCCGGAGCGGCGCAACATGTCGATGATTTTTCAGAGTTACGCCGTGTGGCCGCATATGACGGTGTTTCAAAACGTCGCCTACGGTCTCAAGTTCAAAAAGCTCGCGAAGCAAGCAACCTTGGAAAAGGTCGAACGACTGCTTCGGGTGGTGCATTTGGAGGCGTTGAAGGAACGTTATCCCGCCGAGCTTTCCGGCGGCCAGCAGCAGCGGGTGGCGCTGGCCCGCGCCCTGGTGGTGGAGCCGCAAATCCTTTTGCTCGATGAGCCGCTGAGTAACCTCGACGCCAACTTGCGCGAAGAGATGCGCTTTGAGATTCGCCGACTGCACGAGGAGTTTGGCATAACGACCATCTACGTCACCCATGACCAGGGGGAAGCCATGGTCGCCTCCGACCGCATCGCGGTCATGAACAAAGGGAAAATCATTCAGGTGGGCGCGCCGCAGGAGATCTTCGACGAGCCGCTGACTCGTTTCGTCGCCGAGTTCATCGGCAAGACCAACATCCTTCCTGGGCGGCTAGAGGCGGAAAACAAGGTTTGTCTATCCGCGGGGTTTAGCGTGAAAGTCGCACCGCCAGCTAATATTGGCGGCGGCGAAACCTTCGTCTGTATCCGACCCCATAACCTCGTGCTCGTCGACAGCGAGTCGGAGGCGCGCGAGCTGGCCGGGCGCGGCTACAATGTTTTCAGCGGCATGATCCAACGACGCATCTATTTCGGCGACGCCATTGACTATCTCATCAGACTGGCGCCCAACGGCGCGGCGCTCAGAGTCGTGGCGCCGCCGTCCCAGCGCTATGAAAAAGGCCACACAGTATATGCGCTGGCGCGCCCCGAGCAGTGCGTCGTAGTTCGCGAAGAGTGATCCGGATTTTTCTGAACTGGTTAACCGCTTTGGTTGCAACTGCCCCGCGCTAAAGTTTATCGGGGGGCGTGGCGGAATCGAGGTGGGGGCGGGCCCGGGTAATCCAATGGACGGCGACGGCGACGAGGCCGATGCCGATCCAAGTGAAGACGCCGCTCACGATTTTCGGGTCGGTGGAACCGAACATCCAGGTCAGGTCGTCGAGCCTAAAATCCCCGAATACCCTAAGAGTTTTGAGCCCGAACACCCAACCGGCGTGAAGGCCGATGGCGAGATAAAGATTGGCGGTGCGGGTGAAGGCAAAGCTCAATACGACGCCGATCAGGAAAAGCCCAAAAATTCCGGGCAACAGCGGCAGCGGCTCAAGAAACGGCGTGAAGGTGAAGGCGAGGTGGCGCAAGCCGGCCCATGGATCCAAGGCGTCCAAATAATAGGCCTCGCCGGGTTTGACGAAGTGGAGCGCCGAGTAAAATAGATTGGTCCCCAGATACGCGCGCAGGCGCCCCTGTTGGAACAACCCTTTGAATAGTATTCCACGAAAAAAAACTTCTTCCAGCAAACCGGCAAACGCTGCCGATGACAGCGCACTCGCACAGCGACTGATGGACTCGCCCAGCGGCAGCCGAAAAAAGGGCGTGAAAACGCTGAAGAGTGTCATAACGGCCGCCATAACCGCCATCGAGCCCGCGGCTAGGAGCCAGCCGATGGCAATATCTCGGCTGCCATCGCCGAACCGGGTCAAACCGAGATCGGCGAGCTTGCTGATGCCGAGCAGGCGCCGACAAATAAAAAAAAGCAAAATGCCGGAGATCATGAACGTCCGGTTGAAAATCTTGGAAAAGGAATAGCGCTCCGGCAGCAAGAACGGCCAGTGGCCGGTTATCCAATTCGCCGACACGGCGAACCACGGGGATAAGAGACTGGTGAGCGCCAGGACGAAAAGCAGGAACAGGATCAAGCGTTGGTGGGTTTTTAGCGATTTCATCTGTGTTGGCTATTATCGTATAACATCTAGTTTGATGATTCTCACCCGTCAACGTGAGGTTCAAAGTTCAATGTTCAACGTTTAAAGTCTTAACTCAACGTTTCGCGTCCGATCCGATGACCTTGAACTTTGAACCTTGAACCTTGAACGTGCAAAGTATAAGCGCGCAACGGACACAGGCTGACGGATGGCAAGCGAAGTTATGGGAAAGTTATCCGGCAAAGTCGCCCTGATCACCGGCGGCAGCCGCGGCATCGGCAAGGCTATCGCTGCCGCCTACGCGAGCGAAGGCGCCCGCGTCTTTATTTGCGCGCGCAACGAGACCGATATCGAGCGCGCTGTGGAGGAAATCCGCGAGCAGAACGGCGAGATCTACGGCCGGGCGGGGGATATCGGTGAACTCAATCACGCCCGGCGCATCGTCGGCGCGGCGTTGGAGCGCTTCGGTTCGATTGAGGTTTTGGTCAACAACGCGAGCCTGCTTGGGCCGCGGGTGCCGTTAGCAGATTATCCGTTTGCGTCTTGGCAAGAAGTCATGCGCGTCAATCTTGACGGGCTTTTTCTCATGACCCGGGAAGTTTTAAAGGCAATGATCCCCCGGCGCCGAGGCTCGATCATCAACGTCACCTCCGGAGTTGGCCGGGTGGGGAAAGCGCGCTGGGGCGCCTACTCTCCGTCGAAGTTCGCCCTGGAAGGATTCACGCAAATGCTCGCGGAGGAAGTTCAGGACTCCGGGATAAGGGTGAATTCACTCAATCCCGGCGCGACGCGAACTTCGCTGCGCGCCGCGGCCTATCCCGCGGAAGACCCGCTCACGCGGCCGCGACCTGAAGAAATCATGCGAGCCTTTCTGTACCTAGCCTCGGATGAATCCATCGGAGTGACGGGCAAGTCATTTAACGCGCAAGATTGGCGCTAGCAGGCAGCCAAGTGCAAATGCAGGCAAGGCAGGTCGTTGTTTGCGCTTGGCAGATCCGAGAACGCATGTTAAAGTTTTACTTGTCGCGTCTTTTGCCTACTTCTTGATCTAGCTCGCCCCGTCGTTAAGGCGACGCGCCGACCCTGGCGATTCGAGCTCCACGTCGGCCTGGCCAACACCAGTCCGCGCACCCAGCTGTTAAATCTTCGCGTAGGGCCAGAAGGACGCATATTGCTGACCGATCCGATAAGAGTCTTGCTCATCGACGATGACGAAGACGAGGTTGTCCTCGCCCGCCATCTGCTGGCGGAAAGCGGCATGAGCCGCGTCTCACTCGATTGGACGCCCGATTACGACGCCGCGCTGGACGACATGGCAAGCCACCGGCATGACGTCTATCTTTTAGATTACCGCATGGGTGCCCACGACGGCCTGGAGTTGTTGCGCGAAGCGCTGGCGAGGGGTTGCTTCGCGCCGGTGGTGATGTTGACCGGTCAAGGCGATGGCGAAGTGGACCTTGCCGCCATGCGCGCGGGAGCCGCGGATTATCTGGTGAAAGGCCGCATCAGCGGAGAGCTTCTCGAACGCGCGCTGCGCCACGCTGTGGAGCGAAAACGCGTCGAGAAACAACTGGCGCGCCAGCGCGAGGAATTTGTGGCGATGTTGACCCACGACATCAAGAGCCCGTTGCACGTTGTCATTGGCTCGGCCGACATGCTGCTCGAGGAAACGAAGAAAGGCGCTAACCGCCATGAGCCGGCGCTGATTCGGAACCTCATCGATAGCGCGCTGACGATCAATTCGCTGGTGGTCAATTATCTTGATTTCGCTAAGATAGAGGCGCTAGGCGTGAACCTTAGCAAGGAATCGGTGCTGGTGGGTGACATCATTACAAGGCTACACCGTCGCTATGAAATCAGTGCCCAACGGCGCGGCCTGACTTTCGAACTGCGTTTGGCCGACGCGCTACCCTCGGTCAACGGCGACCCAGTGGCGCTGGAACGGGTCTTTGCCAATCTCGTGTCCAATGCCCTTAAGTTTACGCCCAGGGGCGGGAGGGTCACCGTAAGCGCGCATGCGGGCGATCAGGGGTTGGTCGTAACCGTAGCCGACACAGGTCCAGGCATTTTGGCTGATGAGATTCCATTGATCTTCGCGAAATACCAGCGTGCCCGAAGCACAGCAAGGCAGGACGGCGCGGGTTTGGGGCTTTTTATCGCCAAGTCATTGGTGGAAGCGCATGGCGGAAGAATCGAAGTGCATAGCGATCCCGGACGGGAGACGCGCTTCGAGGTCTTTCTGCCGGCCAATGATGGCGCCTGCAGATTTGTATGAAACCGTTCACGGGTCTGAAAATAACTCTGCCGTTTGCGCTCGCGCTGCTGGGGTTGATGTTCCTAGGTGCGTTATCGTACCAGAATTTGGCCGCCCAGAAGGTAAACCAACACCGGGTCGAGCAAACCCTGGTCGTGCTGGACGAATTAGAATATCTGCAATCGCTGCTGCAATACGCTCTACGGGGAGCGAGGGGTTATTTACTTAGCGGTGACAAAGAATTTGTCGACCTCTATGATTGGGCATTTTTCCAGCTGCCATCCAAACTCGATGCCTTTCGCTCCCTGACCGTCGATAATTCGCGCCAGCAAAAACGTCTGCGCGACTTGGCGCTATTCGCCGATGCTCAACTCGGCGAGGTAGGAAATCTGGTAGCGCGGTACAGGCGCGGGAAGATAGCTCCGGCCGCAGAGCAAGCCGCCGCTGGTGATCTCCAGTTCATCGAGGGGCGGCTGGAATCGGCGGTGGCGGAAATGAGACGCGATGAGGAGAGGCAGCTCAAAGAACATCTTGCTTCGGCTACGTCGCACGCGCGCAGGCTAGCCGACCTGACCGTCGCTTTCGCCGGCTTCGCTGTCTTCGTGATCGCGCTCGTGGGCGTGGTCTTGTGGCGTGATTTTAGCGCCCGACGCCGCTCCGCAGCTGCCCTGGAGGAAAGTGAAGCGCGCAACCGGGCGATCGTGAATACCGCTCAGGATGCTGTTATCACGTTCGACGAAAAGGGCATTCTTCAGTCGTTCAATCCCGCCGCAGAGCGCATGTTTGGTTACGCCGCTCACGAACTGATCGGGAAAATATACACTGTCTTGATGCCCGAGGCGGGCCGGGAAAGAGGCGAACATCGATTGGGGAGGTACTTGGAGACTGGGCGCGGCCTTATCACCGTCGGCCGGGAAGACGCCGGACAGCGGCAGGATAGGAGCACTTTTCCGTTTGAATATTCCGTGGGTGAAACTCAGCTCGCGAGCGGCCGGCACTTTACAGCTATCATTCGCGACATATCCCGACGCAAGCGCGTGGAAGAGTCTCTTCGAGAAGCTTCGGCGAAGCTGTTGCACAGTAACCGCGACCTGGAACATTTCGCCACGGTGGCCTCCCATGACCTGCAAGAGCCGCTGCGCAAAATTCAAACCTTTGGCGAGCGGTTGCAAGTGAGCTGCGGCGCAACTCTCGGCGAACAGGGTCGGGATCACCTTGGAAGGATGATCGACGCCGCGGGGCGAATGCGGACGCTGATCCAGGATCTCTTGGCGCTCGCCCGGGTCTCGGCAAAAACCGCGCCTTTGGCGCCGGTTGATCTAGCCCGAGTGGCTCAGGACGTGGTCACGGATCTAGAAATCGAGATTACACAAAGCGGCGAAAGCGTTGAAATCGGGGACCTTCCCACGATCGAGGCGGATGCGCTGCAGATGCGCCAGCTGCTGCAAAATCTCATCGGCAACGCGCTCAAATATCGCCGTCCTGATGAGCCGCCGGTGGTCAAGCTTTCGAGCTGCTACCACAGCGCGGCAGGAGAGCCGGCGGCCACCGAACCACCCCCAGGCGGCATATGCCAGATCACCGTAGAAGACAACGGCATCGGCTTCGACGAAAAGTATCTTGACCGCATCTTCAACCCGTTTCAGCGCTTGCATGGGCGCGGCCAATATGAAGGATCGGGGATCGGGCTCGCGATCTGCCGGAGGATCGTCGAACGTCATGGCGGTACGATCACGGCGCGGAGCACACCAGGCCAAGGCAGTGTGTTTATCGTTCGCCTGCCGCTGAGACAGAGGCTTGAAAAGAACCCATATGGACAAGCGGCGTAAACCGGTTACGATCTTGATCGCCGACGACGACCCGGAGGACCAGCGGCTCACCAGCGAGGCACTCGCCGAGTCCGATCTGGCAGAAAGTATTCGTGTCGTCGGCGACGGCGAGGAGTTGCTCGACTACCTGCGCCGCCGCGGTAAGTATGCCGATGCGGCCAGCGCGCCGCGGCCGGGATTGATTTTGCTCGACCTCAATATGCCGCGCAAAGACGGCCGCGAAGCGCTGCGGGAAATTAAGCAGGACCCGGCGTTGCGCCACATTCCTGTGACAGTGTTGACGGTGTCCGACGCCGAGATAGATATCCGCGACGTCTATGACTTAGGGGCAAACTCTTACCTGTGCAAGCCGCTCAGCTTTACCGGACTCATCGAGGCCATGAGGTTATGGTCTCACTTCTGGTTGAATACGGCGGAGCTGCCCGATCAGTAACACCGATCTACTCGACTAGTGAGAGGTTTGTGCTTGGCGGCGTAACCCGCGTAGTCCTGGAACATGCGCGGCATCTCCAGAAACTTGGTAATTGACCGGAGTTAGCATATTCGTTAAAAATAGCCTGCCTGCTGCGAACAGTGTGAATCGGCGCCGGACCCACGCGAATCTCAGTGGAGCAGCGTGGAAAAATATGATTTAGGAGGTGCGTTATGAACCTGGCCATCGGACAAAAGTTCCCGGATCTCGAGCTGCCGGATCAAGACGGTCAATCGGCCAAGCTCTCGGTGCTGGTTGGCAAATTTCCGTTTATCCTGACATTCTACCGCGGCTACTGGTGAGGGAAATGCCAGGTGCAGTTGCGCCACTACGTCGAATTCCAAAAAGAATTGGAGATCAACTACTGCAAGCTCGCCGTCGTCTGCGTCGACCCACCGGAGGTCAATGACGCTTTCAGAACCGGTTTGGGCGCCAAGTTCCCTTTTCTGAGCGATCATGAGCGCAAGGCGGTCAAGGCCCTAGATATGACCGAGACCTCGAAGAGCCGCGGCGTTACGGCGATGCCCCATACGTTTTCGCTTCTGCCGGACCTGACCATTCATAATCTCTATAACGGTTACTGGTACGTCGGCCGCCCAACATTGGACGAGTTGAGAGCGGACCTGCGCGCAATGATGAGAAAAGTCCGGCCGGATTTCGCAGGGCCGGTCGGGTAGGTAAGTTCAAACTTCAATGTTCAAGGTTTCGGATTTAACTCGGGAACCTTGAACCTGGAACTTTGAACTGCCCTTCGGATGAGTTGCAAGCGTCGCCCCGACTCGGTAAGATTCTGCTATGATAACACCCGAAGAAATCAAACAAACCCTCTCCAAGGCGCTGCCTGTGACGCTGGTGGAGACCCAGGACCTCACCGGGGGTGGTGATCATTGGCAGGTGATCATCGTATCGTCCGCCTTCGAGGGGAAAGGTTTGGTGGAGCAACATCGGATAGTCAATGAGGCACTCAAAGAGCCGCTAGCCGATCAACGGATTCACGCGCTGGCGCTGAAAACTTACAGTCCCGCCCAGTGGGAAAAGCTGGGTGCTTGACCGTTAACCAAGAGGAGAGATTTTATGGCTGAAGACGTCATGAGCAAGATCGACGATAAAGTAAAAAATAATAAAGTGATGGTCTACATGAAGGGCACGCCGGATTTCCCGCAGTGCGGTTTTTCGGCGCACACCGTGGAGATTTTAAGATCCTACGGATTCCCTTTCGCGAGCGAGGATGTGCTGGCAGACGCACAGGTGCGCGAGGGAATCAAGCGCTATTCCAACTGGCCGACGATTCCGCAAATCTATATCGACGGCAAGTTTGTCGGCGGCTGCGATATCGTGCACGAGCTCCATGAACGCGGCGAGCTGGAGCCGATGCTCAAGTCGGCCTTCGAAAAGTAGCCGATTCCAATAAATAAATCTTCCGCTGGTTCGTCTAAGCAAAAAAACCAACGCGGAAGTGTACGATAATGACCAAGGCGTTAGTTCTAACGCTGGCGGTGATTGTTTTGAGCAGTTGCGCAACGTTTCGGAGGTTCGCTGCGGGGAATAGCTTTGACCAGGGCGTCAGCCTATTCAATCAGGGCAGCTTCGAGGCCGCCATCCCTTACTTCCAAAGCGCAACCCGAGAGGACCCCAACTTTGCCGAGGCCTATTTCTACCTGGGCCGTTCTTACGTCAGTCTCAGCCGCTGGCGCTCCGCGATCCAACCGCTGCGCACGGCATTTCGGCTCGCGCCGCAAGACGCTCAAGGGGAAATCATGAATCTTCTGATCGACGCCACGTTTGCCGCCGCGTTAAACGACTTTCATCTGGGTGACCGCCGCGGCCCGTTGCCCGAGCGGCTTCCAGAGCAATCTAAAGAGGCATTGTAGCGGTGCGGTTATCGCTCACGAAGCCGTGTATCTCGCGCAGGGATTAAGTGAAGGATTGAATGACTAAGTTATTGGCGGTGGCGCTGTTGGCGTTATCGGTGGCTCAGCCAGCCTGGGCGCAATTCGACAAAGTTCTGAAGGGCCTGGGCGGAATCACGGGCGGCGGCGGTTTGAACGACGCGAAGATAGGCTCGGGGTTGCAGGAGGCCTTGAAGGTCGGCACGGAAAACGCGGTGGGTCAAACCGGGACGCTGGATGGGTTTCTCCTTAACAAGGCGATCAAAATACTGATGCCCAAATCGTTGCAAAGAATCGAACAGCCGCTTCGCCTGGTGGGCTACGGCCCGAAGATCGACGAGTTCGTCGTCGGCATGAACCGGGCGGCGGAAAAGGCGGCGCCCTTTGCCAAGGACATTTTCTGGGACGCCATCGGCCAGATGAACTTCGATGACGCGAAAAAAATTCTCAATGGCAGCGACACGGCGGCAACGGATTATTTCAAGTCTAAGACGTCCCAAAAACTTCACGCGGCGTTTCGTCCGAGCGTCGAGAACGTCATGAACGATGTTGGCGTCAACCGCCAGTACAACGACCTCATCGGGCGCTATAAGAGCGTGCCGTTCGCGCAAAGCATCACCTTCGATGTCAACCAGTATGTTACTGAAAAAGCGACGGATGGACTGTTTTACGTAGTCGCCCAGGAAGAAAAAAAATTCGCACCAACCCGGCCGCGCGGGTTAACGATCTCTTAAAAGAAGTGTTTGGCAGCAGGAAATAACCATATTTTGGTAAAAAGAATCGAAACGAAACGGGAGCAGAGGTGTTTTGAATCCGATGCTCGCGACTTGCCTGATTTAAACCTTACGCCTAGTTCGCCAGCGACGCCATCAGTGTGCCATAACCAGTCACGGACTGTTTCACCTTGGCCATTCTCAGTGCGTGCCAGATGTAGGCCTGGCAGCTCGTGACCACGGGCTTGCCGATCTCCCGTTCCAACAAATCCACGTCGGTGATCGTCGGCCAGCGCGGGCAGGGAACGAAAACGCCGTCGGCGTCGGACGCCTGCTCATAGAGGCGCTTGGCAATTTTGTACGCGGCATGTTCGTCCATGTCGGTGATATCGGCGTTTTTTCTGACGCCATAACCCTGGATTTTCAATACCTTGAATCCTGATGCTTCGAGAAAAGCTTTCATACGTTCGTTGAGCGTATCTTCGTGCGGCGTGGCGACCACCAGTTTTTTCAAATTGAGAGCTTTCAACGCTTCGATTTCCCCGGTGATGCCCGGCGAGACCGGCACGCCATATTTCTCGGTTAGGCGTTTACCCATTTCGATATCGCTACCGTAACCGAGCTTGGTAAACAGGGGTGATCCGCCGATGATGACCGAGTCGCATTTGTTGTCGACCAGATCCGCGGCCGCTTCCTCGATGCGTTGCAATTGCCGTTCTAAGTCGGCATCGACTAATTGCCGGATCGTCCCCGTGCTGTTTAGAATCATGAATCCGGCGGGCAACATCTGATAAAATTCATAGACCAATGTGTCCCCGCGGGACGGAGCCACATGGCCAATTCTTACGCGCCATCCGTACATCTGAATTCCTCCATGTTAGTTTCTAGTTCCTAGTTTCGGTTTTCTGGTTAGATCGCAAACTAGAAACCTGAAACTAGAAACTTCTTTCGGCTAATAGTTCAGCCAGGCGCCATTAACATGGATCGTCTGGCCGGTGATGTAGTTGTTCTCGTCCGCCACCAGAAACAGGGCGGCGCTGGCGATCTCCTCAGGTTGGCCGGCGCGCTTCATCGGGATCTGCGCGACGCGCTCGGTCCATTCTTCGTCGGTATAGTGGCTGCGCACGCGGTCGGTCAAGATGCGGCCCGGCGCTATGGCGTTGACGTTGACGCCGTGGCTGACGACTTCCAGCGCCAGAGACTTGGTGAATACCGCGACGCCGGCCTTGGCGGTGGCATAGCTTGCGCGGGTGGCGTTGCCGGTGAAGCCATAAATGGACGAGATGCTCACGATCTTGCCGTAGTGCTGCTTGATCATCGTCGGCAGCGCCGCCTGAGAGCACAAAAAAGTCGATTTCAAGTTCATGTCAATAATGTGATCCCATTCCGCTTCGGTGACCTCAATGACAGGCTTGATCAGCGCGCCGCCGGCGACATTGGCGAGGATATCGATCCGGTCCCAGCGTTCTTTTGTCGCCTGGATCAGTTGTTCCACGGATTTTTTGTTGGTCACGTCGGCGACGATAGGCATGGCGTCGCCCTTCTGCGCCGCCACTTCCGCCGCGCGCGCTTGCGCCGCCTCGCCGTCGATGTCCGCGATGGCGACCTTGGCGCCTTCAGCCGCGAAGCGTCTTACAATGGCGCCGCCGATGCCGCCTCCTCCGCCGGTGACGATCGCGACTTTGTTTTCGATCTGTCCCATGTTTTCCCTCCGTCTCAGGGATTGAGTTGGCGGAGATGGCCCACGAGCTCGCGCAAGTCTTGAAGCCGGGTGACGCGCGGATGTTCGAAAAATCGGCCGTAAGAGCGATATGGCGTCAACACGATGTGGCCAATCTAAGCAAATCGTCAGCGGGCGTCAACTTGAGGTTCTCGTTGACGACCTTCGGCGGTTAATTGTCTCCAGTTTGTTCTTCATGTTCGTCGTGGTGGCAACTTTGAGGTTAAAAAATTCGCCTCGCTCTTCTTTGAGCACGCAAAGATCCGTGAACGTCCCGCCAATGTCGGTGCCTATGCGATAACTCGCCATGGAGGTTTCAAGTATGCCTGTGCGAGCTTTGGCCGCAGATTGCTATTAGCGACTAATCTACGAAATCGCTCCATATCTTTTCTCCGCTCGGCAGATGAAAATCGCCAATTTTCTCTGGCATCCTGCCCGCAAACGGATCGGTTTTCAATGTTTCGTTGTCAGCCATATGTTCGAGCCGCGCGTCGCGGCGTCGAAACCTCCTAGCTCAAGTCCTGTCGTGGTAGTGTCGGCGTAATTATGCTAGATGAAAACTTTGCGTTTTGATGCTGATAAATTTCGGAGAGGAGAATTGAATGGCAGAGGACGTCCTCGAACAGGTGGACCGCGATCGCATCGTCGATGTGGCGTGCAACCTTGCCAACATCGTCAGCATCACCGGAGAGGAAGAGGCGGTCGCCAAATATCTCGGTAGTGAATTCGCAAATCTCGGCATGGAGGTCGAGTATCAATACGTCGAAGACGGCAGGCCCAACGTCATCGGTCGGTTGAAGGGAAGCGGCGGCGGCGCGACGTTGATGTTCAACGCTCATATGGACCACTTCGACAATCCGCAGGAAACCGTCGTCGAAGACGACCGCATCTACGGCCGCGGCCTGGTCAATATGAAGGCCGCTTTTCCCTGCTACATCGAAGCGGTGGCGGCGCTTAAAAAGGCCGGTGTCAAGCTCAAGGGCGATCTAATTATTGCCGGCGTGGTGGGCGAGATTGAAAAGGCGCAGATCGGCAGATTTCAAGGCAAGACTTACCGCGGCGCCGGGGTCGGCGCGCGCTACCTGATGGACCATGGCGTGATGGCCGATATGTGCATCATCGGCGAGCCCACCGGATTGCACCTGCAGATCGGCAACGCCGGTTTGGTCTGGGCGCGGGTGAGCGTCGACGGCAGGGCGACCAAATTCGTTCTCGCCGCCTGCAAAGTCGCCCAGGCAATTCAAGACTGGGAAAAGGAATATCAACGCAAAAACCCACACAAGTTCATGCTGCCCACGGTGCAGCTCGGCGCCATCGACGGCGGCAATGCGTTCAAACCGGGCACCCGGCCGACGACGGATATTTTCGTCATCGTGAAGACTCTTCCCGGCGCCGTGCCGCTGGCGATCAAACGCGACCTCGAAGCGGTCTGTGAGAAGGTTAAAAAGCGGGAGAGCGATATTCTTGATATTCGCGTCGATCTCTATCTCTCCACAGACGGTTACGAGATTTCCAAGAGCGAATATGTCGTCAAGGCGATGGCACAGGCGCACAAAACGGTTTTCGGCAAGCCTGTGCCGTATCCAAAGCCGATCCGGTACGGCATTACCAGCGACGGTTCGCGCATCGCCGCCTACGGCGTGCCGGCGATTACCTATGGCCCTGGTTTCGGCACCCATCTGGTCGATCCGACGGAAACCAAGGCCGGCGAGGAATGGGACTCGCCCTCCGGCGTGCGCCGCGGCGTAGGCATACAAAACATGGTTAATTGCACCAAGGTTTATGCGTTGGCAGCGCTGGATATCTGCAACCGAAAGCGAGACGAAGTGGCGAAAGGATAAAAGTTCAAGGTTCAATGTTCAAGGTTCAAGGTTCAAGTTCGGAACCTTGAACGGCTACGGGCGAAAACGTTCGAACATTGAACTTTGAACGTTGAACCTTGAACATTGAACCAAGCCTGACAGATTAGGAGTCACTATGGATCTCACATTCGCGCACTATCGAAATCGTTTTTGCATGTTTCGCACTTATTATGCGTTGGCCACGGAGAAGGTGAAGCCCGATGGTTTCAATATGAATGTCATCGAGCTGCCGGACCCGCCGAGCCGCGAGCAAGAGGAAGCGTTGATCCGCGGCGATGTGCAAGTGGCAAACCTCTACTTCCCGAATTTTTTGCAGCGCAAGCTCGAAGGCGCGCCCATCGTCGGTCTTTGCACCGAATGGAAATCGACCATGAAGGGCAACGGCATGTTCGTGCGCAAAGACTCCGCGGTGCAAAAACCGCAAGATCTGGCGGGCCGGGTCATTGGCTCGCACCAGGGTGCCCACGCGATCCACCGTTATCTGTTGCGCCATCAGTTTGGCGTCGACGATACAAAGTTGAACTGGCAATCGCACCGCCAGGAACAGCTGCTGGATGTGTTGAAAACCGGAAGGGTCGACAGCGTGGTGCTGCTCGATCAATTTTTTTTTCGCGGCGAACGAGATAACGACCTGCGCTGTCTTTACACCGACGGCGAGATTTGGCAAGCGCTAAGTGGCTTTCCCCAAATGATCAAGCATATGATCGGCGCGCGGGAAGATTTCCTGCGCGACCATCCGGGCATCAAAGACAAGCTGCTGCAAGCGTTCCGCGCTTCGTTTGCCTGGAGCGAGGAGCATCTGACGGAGATCGCCGACGAGTTCGTCAAGCGCTACGCTGGCGACAAGGAGGCGCTCCTGGCTTCGGCTCGCTATCCGCGCATCGAGTTCACCATGACAGAACAGGAACAGAAGCTCGCCGACGCAGAGATGGATATGATGGTCGAGGTGGGCTGGATTCCGCGTAAGGCGCCGGTGGCTTCGTTGTTCGCGCTATAGCGCGACGAGCGAAGACGCTCGGTTCAAAGTTCAAGGTGCTGAACGCCGGTTCAAGGTTCAATGTTCAAAGTTCAAGGTTTCGGATCCCCCTCCCCGTTCAAGACTCCGAACTTCGGGTTCAAGTTCCGTATTCAACTTTGAACCTTGAACTTTGAACCTTGAACGATAATCTCTCACCCATGGATTGTAAGTACCGTGGTCGACATGCATGGTTTGCCGCTATGGTGTTTGTGCTCCAGAGCCTCAATGCCTGCGCGCTGATGGAGCCGCCCGGTTCCCAAAGCGAGCAAAGGCTGCGCGAAACCGCCAGTCTCATCGAGGAAGTCAAAGCTTTTGGCAAGACGCTTGGGATCGAGCCGACTGACGCCTTGAGCCGGACTTCAGCCGGGGACAGAGCGCTTTCCATGCTATGGTTTTGGCTTCAGAAAGCCGGGACGTTGGCGGTCAGCGTCCCGATGGATATTCGCATGGCCGTGGGCTTTGACGCCGCCAAGGAACAACTGCCATTGGAGCAGGTTTACCGCGTGGACGGTTACAGCGTCTACTACCGGCAGGGAAACGAATACGCCGACCCGCGTTCAGCGGCGACGCCAAGCTTTGCGGCGCAAGGGATCGTGCGGCGGGTAAACGTCATCCTCCACGAAGATCTGCACGGCGACGCGAATTTCGATCTGCCGTGGGAGATAGAGGAGGCGGTGGTGACGCCCCTCGGTTCGTTGGCGGCGATGGAGTATTTCAAGCGCAAGGACGACGTTGAGAATCTGCAACGGGCACAGGCGGCAGTGAATGAAGGCAGACAGATTTCGCGAGAGTTGCACGAGTTGGTGCGGGAAGCGGAAAAAATTTTCGCGAGTGCTCCCGTAGACGAGGCCAAGCACAAAATCCTCGGGCTGCTATCCGGATACCCCGCCTATCAGAGCATGTTTCAGCGCCAGATCGCGGGACAACACCCACCCACGGTGCTGGAGGCCAAGCTGAGCCATGATCTCGCGTACTTCAAGTATTTTGACGCCATCGTGACGCTGGCGGAAAAGCCCGTGGCGCTGACAGCATTGATCGCCGAGCTGAAAAAATTGCCGCGGGAAAGCACGCCGGATAGCGCCGATAAATTTCTGCAAAGTCTGGGCGCAAAATACTCGGCGACGACAAATTAGGAAACCGTGCCGATTCACGGTCTCAATGTTTCGCTTGCTCCAGTCTAGCTCCACCGCGCGCGGTTTCGTCGCGGTTTACGCCGGCACGTTGATGTCCGGAACGTGGGCGATGATTATTCCCACCATACCCGTGCTCGGGCGCGAGTTCGGGGTGTCGGCGGGCGGCGCGGCACAGATTGTCACCGCCACCGCCATCGGCAAATTCTTCGGCACCATCGCGGCCGGCATCATGCTCGACCGCATGGGAGCGCGCGTGGCGCTGGTGGGCGGTCCGCTGGCAGGGTGTATCGCCGCGCTGCTGTGTGCGGTGGTGCCGTGGTTTTCGATCATGTTGGTTTTGTCGTTATGCATCGGCGCAGCGGATAGCCTCGGGGCTACGGCGCGGGAACTCGCCGCCATCGATCTGGCGCGGCGCAACCAGCGCGGGCGTTTGATCAGCAGTATGCACGGAACCCACAATATCGGCGCGGCGATAGCGCCCTTCGTCGGTGGCTGGCTGACCGAACTCTTCAGTTTCAAAGCGGCGTTTGTCGGCTACGCCATGGCGTGCGCTTTGGCGGCGTTATGGGGTGCGGCCGGCCCTAACACGGCGGTGCCGGTCGCCGCCAATGAGACTCCGGAATCGGTTCGCGGCTGGGGCACGGCTGCGCTGGGCCAAAGACTGCATGGGTTATTGGCGTTGTTCAGAAAAATTCGGCCCGATTTGCGGCCCACCTTTGTCGCCCTGGTGCTGGCAACCCTGGTATCACAGTCGCAACGAATCATCGTTCAGAGCATGCTGCCGCTCTACGCCGGAGCGTATCTGCACCTCTCGCCGAGCCAGGTCGGTATGTTGTTTACCATTTCAGGCGTGGTCGTGTTCGCCATGATCATTCCCGCAGGGTTCCTAATGGACCACGTCGGGAGAAAATGGTGCACGGTGCCAAGCACGGCAGCGCCAGCGCTGGTGTTCTTGCTGATTCCACTGACGGACAGTTTCAGCGCAGCTCGCGTGTGCTCGTCGGTATCGCGGGATTTGCCCAGGGATTGTCCCTGGGCTCGTTGGCCACTTCGACCTATGATGTCGTGCCTCCTCATGCGCGCGGCCGGTTGCAGGCGCTGCGCAGAACGATCGCGGAGCTCGGCAGCAGCTTTGCACCTTTGATCGGCGGCTATCTGGCCAACCAGTTCAATCCCGGCGTGCCTTTTCTCGTTTATGCGCCGCTGTTGATCTTCTCGGCCACGCTGTTAGCGGTGGTGGGACGAGAAACACTGGAGAGATGACGGCTAAGAGCAATGTATGAAGGCGAAGTTGTCAACGGCCTTTTTTGACACCGCTTCATGATTCGCGCTGTTCAGTTGACGGGAATTTACGGAGAATCGATATGGATCGAGATGAAAACGAAATGTTGACCCGCGTCGGACCCGGCACTCCAGCCGGTGAAACCTTGCGCAGTTACTGGTTACCCGTCGGCTTTTCGAGTGAAATTAGCTCGGAGGAGCCGAAGCTAGTGCGCTGGCTTTGTGAAGACTTGTTGCTGTTCCGCGACGAGTTTGGCCGCGTCGGGTTAACGGAGCCCACTTGCCCGCACCGCGGCGCTTCCCTGGACTACGGTTGGATCGAGGCCGGCGGAATCCGGTGCTGTTATCATGGCTGGGTTTTCGATGTGCACGGCCGCTGCCTAGAGCAACCGGGCGAGCCGCCCGAAAGCAATTTCAAAGACAAGATCAGGCTGAAAGCCTATCCGGCACGCGAGTTGGGCGGGCTTATCTGGGCTTATATGGGCAAGGGGCAGCCGCCGGAACTGCCGAACTATCACTTTCTCACGCGCCATGACGGCGCAAGAAACTTTTCCGGCTACGTGCGCGAATGCAATTACATGCAGCAGGTGGAAAACGCCCTCGACCCGGTGCATGCGACGATACTGCACGGCAGGCCGGTACATGGTTTCCCCGCGGCGCCCGAATGGATGGAGACGCCGGATTTCGCTGTGGCCGCGACGGATACCATGGCCTACTACGTCGCCCGGCGCAAAGGGCCTGAACCGGGCACGGAGTGGCACCGCGAGGTGGCCTACGTGCCGCCGATCATGGTGGTACATCACGGCGGCACTTTACCCGGCGACCCACTGACGGAGATGGTCGATGTGGCGTGGCGCATGCCCATCGACGACTTGACGACGCGGACCTTCACGCTCAAATTTTTTCCTGGGGGCGCGGACAAAAACGAAAATGAGGAGAAGCAGCCGCGGCCGAAACCGCCGCCGCTGATGCGCGGCACACGCCGCCAGTGGGACATGGCGACGATCAATGGACAAGATAACGCGGCGCAGGTGGGCCAGGGGGCGATTGTCGACCGCACGCGCGAACACCTTGGGCATTCCGACCGCGGCGTGATCCAGGTGCGCAAGCTTTGGAAAAACGTCATCGAAACATCCCTGCGCGGCGAAGATCCGCCGAACCTGATTCGCGACCCGGCGAAAAATCGTCTCGTCCATGTGGACGTGGTTGAAAGGCTCGTTAAAGTAAACGAATTGAGAGACCATGTGCCGAAGGTGATTTATGTCAGCTAATCAAGCGGCTTTAATTTGCCGAAGCGCCACGCGCGCCCTGGCTGCTCTGTGGCTGGTGTTATCTTGGAGCGCCACGCCGCGAGCGGGTGAAGCGAGGCAGCCTTGGCAGCAAGAGTGGGAAAAAACCGTTCAGGCGGCCAAGTCCGAAGGACAAGTTACGGTATACGTGCATAGCACCTATGCGCCGGTCTTGATGTCCGGCGCTTTCGAAAAGGCCTTTCCCGGCATCAAGCTCAGTCTAGTCAGCGGCGTGGAAAACGACCTGGAACGCCGCTTCAGCGCCGAACGCCGCGCCGGCAAAAACCTCGCTGATGTTTTCATGGTGGGCGTGCTGCGCAGCTACGATTTTATGCAGGCCAAGTATCTCGACCCGATCAAACCCGTTTTGTTGTTGCCCGAAGTCCTCGACGAATCGAGATGGTGGCAAGGCAAACATCACTATAGCGATCCGGAGAAACGCTATCTATTTCGCTACGTGGCATCGGCTCAGCTCGGCCAGATCTCCTACAACACACAGCTTGTCCAGCCAAAGGAGTTCACTTCGTTTTGGGATTTTGTCGATCCGAAGTGGAAAGGTAAGATGTTGGCGCGAGACATACGGGCGCCAGGCACCGGCGGCAGCGCTGTCCGGCTGTTCTATTACAGCCCGGACATGGGACCGGAATTCGTCAGAAAACTATTCGGTGAGATGGATCTCACTTTGTTCAGGGACCGCCGCCAGGGTCTCGACTGGCTCGCCGCAGGAAAATTTTCCATCTGCTTTTGGTGCGAAGGAGTGGAGAAGGCTAACACGCAGGGCCTGCCAGTGGATATGTTCGGCCGCATGAAAGAGGGCGCCGGTTTGAGCGCCGGGCAGGCGATTCTGACACTGGTGAGCCAGGCGCCCCATCCCAACGCCGCCACGGTTTTCATCAATTGGTTTTTGTCCCGCAACGGCCAGATCAGTTTTCAAAAAGCCCTGGGCAAAGCCGACGAAGGCTCGCCGGATTCGTTGCGCATCGATATCCCAAAAGATGACGTCGACCCGCGCAGCCGGCGCGTCGACGGCGTCAATTACCTCGACACCGACCAGTGGCTGGCGATGAAGCCGGTGCTCAAAGCAGTGGAAGACGCACTCTCGCAGGCTGGCAAGAAGTAGCTCTATACCGAGGGGAAGAAGGATGAAAATCGCGACCTGGAACGTAAACTCGCTAAAAGTCCGCTTGGCTGCTATCGCTCGAAATTGGCGCAAGCATTGCAAGAGTCTTGCGTCCATGCAAGCACGCGACATGCGCGCCAAGGAGCGCCCCTCCGATCACGCCCCGGTCATCGTCGAAATCGAGATATGAATGTCTTCGTCTGCAAAATTGTACATCTTGGCGCAGTTGTCCCACAGCCATTTGCGTTTCGTTTGGTCGGAGAAGGGCATTTTTAAAAACGAATCGATGGCGTGCGGATACTTTACGTCGAGATGTGGGTAGTCGGTGGAGAAGACCATGTTGTCTTCGAGCCCGTATTCGGGAATATGCTTCGCCGTGATCTCATCGCATTCCACGGCGCCGTAGCACTGCCGTTGAAAGTATTCGAGGGGCGTCATGGTTAAGTCGGGATATTCCGCTCGGCCCGTCGTCTCGGCGTATTCGCCCATGCGCCAGAGGAGCCAGGGAACCCATGAACAGTTGCCTTCGAGAAACGCCACTTTCAATTTTGGGAACCGCTCCATGACTCCGCCGAAGATCATGTCGCCGCAGGCGAGCATGTTGGCGAAAGGAAAACCGAAGGTGTTGAACATCGAAAAGGTCGAACAGATGTGAAAGAAGGCGGGTTGCGGCAGGTAGACCCGGCCCGCCTCGTGAAAGCCAACGGGTAAGTTCAATTTCTCGCACTCCGCCCACAGCGGGTCGTAGTAGGCGTCGCTCCACTTCTTGTTATTTACATGGTTGGGCCGCAGAAAAATTCCCCTGAAGCCATACTCTTTAACCGTCCGGCGCATCTCTTCGATGGAACCGCTGATGTCATGGGGCGCGATCATAGCGACGCCGAACATGCGTTTGTTGTCGGCCTGGGCGAAATCGTGGAGCCAATCGTTATAAGCGCGGGCGATGGCGGTGGCGAAGTCGGGGTCGAGGCCGTCAATGCCCAATGCGGTTAATGCACGGGTTGGAAACAGCACGGCGACATCCAGACCTTCGTTATCCATCGCTTGCAGCTGTGAAACGCCGTCGAAATTACGCTTGCCCGCGTCGCCGTATTTTGCCGTGAAGAATTCGTGGCGATATTTTGCCAACGCGGGGTTCTCCGGCTGGCGCGGTATCGGCAAGATCTTTCCATCGACTTCGATGCCCAGATCCCTGAAACTGCGGTTGAGCCCTTTGGGCGCGCGGTCAAGATACTTGGGGTCGATGTAGCGCTGCCAGAGATCGGCGGGCTCGAAGACATGCATGTCTGAATCCATCGCTCTGAAGCCATTTTTCGCCATAGAAAATCTCCTTAAGGCCAATCCTCATTTGGCGCGAAGCTTACTTCGTCGATGACAGGTAGCTGAGATTGTCCTTCACCTTGGGCGGAATCGACAGGACTTCGTTGACGAGCTTTTCGCTTTCCTCTCCCGAGACATGGCTGATATCGAGTTTCAGCTTGTTGGCCTGAGCCAGGAATTCGGGGTCTGCAAGAGTCGCTTTAAAGGCGCGGCGCAAAATTTCCAGGCGTGTTCTAGGTATCCCCGGAGATGTCGTGAGCGGCCGCGAATATTCCATTTGTGCCATGTAAACTTTGTATGTGTGCAGGTTGCTTGCATCTTTGATGACTTCGCTGACTAGCACCGCGCTGTTCGCCTCTGGCTCGGGCACCCGCGCGTGGATAATAAAAGGAGTCATGGCTTCATCGCCTTTGGCGTCTAGTAAATCCCTCTGGGTCGCAAGGACCGAATCCCAGTTGGTGCACAAGCCCTCTACTTCGCGCCGTTGCAAGGCGAGTCTTATCTGTGCCGTGCCCTGGTAGCCGGAAACTACATTGAACTTCGCGCCGGTCATCCTATTCAGCATCAGCGGCATGTCGAGACTATGGGAGCCCGGACCCGTTCCGCCCATCTTGATCGTCTTGCCGGATTTTAGAATCTCGTCGAAGCTCTTTAGGCCGGTGAAGCCCATCATGAGACACACCGGGACGCTCTTAGCGGGGGCGCCGATCCAGCCAAAATTGCGCGCGTTGAATTTGACGTTCGGGTCTCCCAGCGCCTGATTCAATACCAGCGCGCTATTCCAGTTGCCGATGGTCAAGCCGTCCGGCTTGGTGTTGTTGTAGAGATAGTTGGCCGCCACCAGGCTGCCGGCGCCGGTCATGTTTTCGACAGTGACAGCCGGATTGCCGGGAACGTGTTTGATCATGTGGCGCGCAATGGTGCGCGTGTAGGTATCGTAACCGCCGCCAGCGGCCTGGCCGACGATAAAGCGGATAAATTTCTCTTTATAAAAATCCTGGGCTCGGGCCGGCACCGGCGCCAACAAGAGCAGGAAGACGACGGATGCCAAGCGGTTCCAGGAGCGTCCGCTGTGCGCCATACTACAGGCTTCCACGGTGGTGGTTTGTGACAGTGCCATTTCGCGCGTTACACAAATTACATATAAGATGGCGTGGCCGTGGGCAAGCCGGAATCGCAGACACAGCCGGAGGCGATTTTCATTGGCATGATTTTTGAGTTTGAGTTATTGATAAGCACGAAATAGCGGTCTACGCCGGAACACGGATAAGGAGGATTATCATCCTATGGCACAGAATCCCGAATCGCTGGCAAAACAAAAAGCCGAAAAGGTCGAATACGACTGGGGCGCGCTCTGGCCCCATTATCATAAAGAGAAGATGAACTGGGCGACCGGCTTTCGCACCAAAGGGGACGTCGACATTCTTTTTCTTTCGGGATCCACGGGGCGCGATCCCTTCGAAGATGCGCCGTGCCGCACGCCCGATCAAGAACGGGCCGGCAGGGGCAAGGTCGTCGGCGGCATCAAGGAGCAGACCCGGCAGTGCTGGGATGACATCAAGCATAATCTCGAAATGATGGGCGCTTCGCTCAAGAACATCGTCATGCTCCGTTATTATTTGAAGCGCCGCGAAGATGTCTTCGACATGCGCGACGAGATGTACGCTTTCTTTGAGCAGCATGAACCGGACCTGCGCGCTCACCCCAGGCCGGCCACATTACTGCGCGGGGTCGGCATCGATCTGCCGGACATGCTGGTGGAAATCGAAGCCTGGGCGGTGGTGCCCCGGCAGAAATAGATTTTCGGGATTTAACCGCAAAGAGTAAAAAGTAGAAGTTATTTCCGCGGGAGGGATTATGAAGCGATCACGGTTGAAAATTGTCGTTGTTGTGACGGCTCTAGCAACCGTCTTAGGCGCTCCTTCGAATCGCAGGGGTACCGCCCAGGCTGAAACGCGTATTTCCATCGGGGTCACCGAAACGATGGACACCTTTCTTCAATCCTTACGGCGACAGCGTGGCTCTGATGTACAGCATATGGTGCCAGGTCTTGGGTTGCCTCGGTACGTACGATTTCGACCAGGGGCAATACGTGGGATTGATCGTGGAAAGATGGGAGGTCAAAGATCCGAACACCTGGCTGTTTCACGTGCGCAAAGGGCTCAAATTCCATGACGGCACGCCGGTGACGGCCCACGATATCGTCCATTCCATGGGGCGGACGCGCAACGATCCGCAAAGCAAGCAGCGGCAAAATATATCGGCTGTGGCGAGCGAAAGAGCGCTCAATGACTACACGGTGCAGGTCACAACGAAGACGCCGACGGCGCCGCTATTGGATTATCTTTTCGACCGCATCATCGTGACCAACAAGGCGTTATATGACAAATACGGTCCGGACGTCGCGGACCGCCAATATCCCATCGGCGCGGGGCCCTACAAGTTCCGCGAGCTGATGCCGGGCCAGCGGCTGGTGATCGGCAAGGACAGGTCCCATCCGATGTGGAAGCAGTATCCGCTAGCGCCGGATGAAATCGTTTTTCGCAATATGCGCGAGCCCGAACAGAGAGTGACCGCGCTGCTCAATAATGAGATTCAGATCGCTCAATTCGTGCCGCCCCATCTGCGCCAGCGGGTGGAACAGAGCCCGAGACATAAGATCGTCAAGTTCCACTCCGCGGAAATCATGTTCCTGGCGATGATGCCGAAGGTTAAACCTTGGGATAACAAGTTAGTGCGCCAGGCGGTGGCCTACGCGATTGACCGAGACACCATCATGAAAACGATTCTTCGAGGCGAAGCGTCGCGGCTCGATGGGCCCATCGGCGAAGGGCAGTATGGCTACGATCCGAGCTTGCAACCGAAGTACGCCTACAATCCGGAAAAGGCCAGGGAGCTTTTGAAACAAGGCGGTTATCCCAACGGCGTCGATGTCGAGCTACAAACCCCGGTGGGGCGCTATACATTGGATAAGCAAATCACCGAAGCGATGATTCCTATGCTCAATGCCGCCGGTTTTCGCGCTAAACTGTTGACGCCGGAGTGGGCGACGTTGTGGGCCAACGTGCAGGTCGGCAAGGTGCCGTTCTACTACATGGGCCGCGGCGGTGTCGTCGATCCAAGCCTCGCCTTGTCGCAGTATTTTGAAACCGGCGGATCGCCGCGCATCGGCTATTCAAATCCAAAGGTGGACGAATTGTTGAGCCAAGAACGGCAAACCTTCGATCCGGCGAAGCGTAAAAAGATTCTCGCCCAGGCGATGAGCGTGATTACCGAAGAAGCGCCGGCGCATTTTCTCTGGCGCCATCAGCTCTTGTTTGGTTTGGCGAAGAACGTCGATTACCGGCCCCTGCCGAGCGAGCGAATTTTTGGCTGGAACATGAAAGTACGGTAAGAAACCCGCTCTCGTGCCCATCAATATAGTATTCTTATCCCTGACGCTTTCGTACCGGCCGTTGCCGACACGGTGATTCTCAACGCGCTACGTTGACGCCTATATCGCCTTCAAGTATGAATCAGACTACAATTGTAAATAAATCTAAACGAAAAGGTCTTAGCAAACGAATTCTGGTAAGGAGCCCTTTGATGGTGAAGCAGCGAGTCGGTTACGCCCTAGGTTACGGTAAATTTACCAATGTACGCGAGATGACGGATATCATGCGGCAAGCCGAGGAACGCGGCTTTGAGATGGCGTTTTTCTCAGAGACCATTGAGCTGATGCGCGATTCGGTATCGTCGCTGTCGGCGATTGGATTGGCCACCAAGAATCTTACCCTGGGCACGACCCAGATCGTCCGATTGCGCGGCCCCGTGGTGATGGCGCAGTCGCTGGCGACGCTGGATGAATTGACCGGCGGGCGCATCACCGCCGCTCCCGGCGCTTGTACGAAAAGCCATGCGCGGGTGCACGCGCTGCCGCAGGACGTGGGCGCGACGCCGACGGAGGTTTTGCGGGAGTACATCGAATCGATGCGGCTGCTCTTTAGCGGCGAGAAAGTTTCGTATCATGGCAAGTTCGTCAACTTCGACAATGTCGGACTTGGTTGGAAGCCCATCCGGACGCATATTCCGTTTTACGTTCCAGCGACCGCCACCATCGGCCTCAAACTCGCCGGAGCGGTGGGCGACGGCGTCGTGCTCAACGCGGTATGCTCGCCGGAATATACGGTCAATGCGCTAAAAATCATCAAAGAATCAGCGCAGCAAGCGGGACGGGATTTTTCCAAGTTCGAAGTTGCCCAGATCATCAATTGCTCCATCGAAGACGACCATAAGAAGGCGCTGGACGCCGTGCGCTGGGAGGTGGCGACCAAGCTCGATCCGGTACAGATTTCCTTCATCGCCGCGCCCAAGATGCGCGTTGGCGAGCCGTATATTCGCAAAGAAGATATTCCGATTTTTGAGAAGGCCCATGCCGAAGGCGGCATGGAAGGGCTCATCAAGGCGATTCCCGATTCCTACGTCGAAGGCATGACCGCCAGTGGCGCGCCGGACGAAGTCAAAAAGCGCGTGCAGCAATACCGCGACGCCGGTGTTAAGATTCCGCTTTTACGGCCGGCCGCGGCGCATCAAACCCAAAGGCTTTTGGATCTGTTCGGCCAATAAATTATTGTCCAGGGTCCGGCGTCTCGGGTCTCGGGTTTGCGTGGCGGACGAGTAACTCTAGACCCTAGACACGAGACCCTAGACCTTGAAACTTAGACTCCATGTATAAAGTCGGCATCGACATCGGCGGCACCTTTACCGACATGCTGTTCGTCGGTTCGGACGGAAAGGTGGTCATCGGGAAAACTCTGACGACGCCGGGGGATCCTAGTCTCGCGGTTGAAAATGCGCTCAGCCCGGCGCTGAAAAACGGCGCCGGGCAAACCGCCGAGCGCGGCACCTTGATCCATGGCACAACGTTAGTGACCAATGCGCTCATCGAGCGCAAAGGCGCGTCCACGGCGCTGCTCACCACCGCCGGCTTCCGCGATGCCGTCGAGATCGGCCGCGAACACCGCTACGAACTGTACGACTTAAATTTGGATTTGCCCAAGCCGCTGGTGCCGCGCCATTTGCGCTTTGACGTGCCGGAGCGGGTCGCGGCAGACGGCAGTGTGCTTAAGCCGCTCGACGAATCCTTCGTGCGCCGGCTCGTCACCGAGCTGCGCGACAAGGGCATCCGAGCCATCGGCGTTTGCTACCTCAACAGTTTTCGCAACCCCGAGCACGAACGGCGCACCGCCGAGATCATCGGGGAAATCGCGCCGGAGATGCGCGTATCGCTCAGCTCGGAAGTGGTCGCCGAGATTCGCGAGTTCCAGCGCACCAGCACGACCTTGGCCAATG
Source organism: uncultured delta proteobacterium (assembly GCA_963840855.1). Classification (GTDB taxonomy): domain Bacteria; phylum Desulfobacterota; class Binatia; order UBA9968; family UBA9968; genus DATACQ01. The sequence continues at coordinate 38,303 of CAWJBB010000027.1, read as the reverse complement.
TTTACGTGCAGGAGCGGGTGTCGGCTTATCTCGGGCAGTTGCAGGCGCGGCTCGACGGCATCGGCTTTGCGGGGAGTTTCTTCGTCATGTTGTCGAGCGGCGGGATCGCGACGCGGGAGACCTCGTCGCGCTTTCCAGTGCGGCTTTTGGAATCAGGTCCCGCCGCGGGAGCGTTGGCGGCGGCCTACGCCGGAGTGCGCTCCGGCCACAGGGATTTGCTTTCATTCGACATGGGCGGCACCACGGCAAAGCTCTGCGTCATCGAAGACGGTGAGCCGCTCAAGACCCATGAGTTCGAAGTCGACCGCGTCTATCGTTTTCGCAAGGGCAGCGGCTTGCCGGTGCGCGTCCCCGTGATCGATATGATCGAGCTTGGCGCCGGCGGCGGCAGCATCGCGCGGGTAGATTCCCTGGGCCTGCTCAAAGTCGGGCCGGATAGTTCTGGCGCGGACCCGGGCCCGGTTTGTTATCGGCAGGGCGGCAGCGATGCCACGGTGACCGACGCCGATCTCGTGCTCGGCTACCTCGATCCTAACTATTTTCTGGGCGGCAAAATGCAACTCGATCTGGGCGGCGCCCGTGCGGCGCTGGGCCGTCTGGCCCAGCCTTTGAACATGAACGTCGAGCAAGTCGCCTGGGGTATTCACCAGATCGTCAACGAAAATATGGCCAACGCGGCGCGCGCCCATCTGGGCGAGCGCGGCAAAGATCCGCGGCGCATGCCGATGTATGCCTTTGGCGGCGCCGGTCCCGTGCATGGTTATCGCGTGGCCGAGATATTGCGCTTGCCGGCGTTGATCTCACCCTTTGGCGCCGGCGTCGGCTCGACCTTCGGTCTGCTGGCGGCGCCGCTGGCGTTCGACTTCGTGCGCAGCGCCTACAGCCGTCTCGATGAACTCGATTGGTCATTCGCCAACGGCTTACTTAACGAGATGGCGGAAGAAGGGCGCCGCGTGCTTGAAAGTTCAGGCCTGGCGAAAACTGCCATCGCTTATCAGCGAACCGCCGATATGCGCTATGTCGGGCAGGGACATGAAGTGTCGGTGCGAGTGCCAGACGGCGAGTTGGGCCCGCGGCATCAGGCTCAGATCGGCGCCGCTTTCGAGGATACTTATAAAAATCTATACGGGCGCAAAGGTCCCGATGTGCCGCTCGAAATCATCAACTGGCGGGTGGTCGCCAGTGGACCGCGCCCCGAGATGAATTTGCAGCTGCCGCGGGGCGAGTCTAATCGCGACGGCGCGCGCAAAAGCCCGCGCCGCGCTTATTTCCCGGAATGCGGCGGCTATGTGGAGACGGCGGTTTTCGACCGCTACGCATTGCAGCCGGGAATGAAATTCGCAGGTCCCGCCATTGTAGAAGAACGGGAATCGACCTTGATCGTCGGCGCCGGCGGCCGCGCACGGGTGGACGAAAGGCTCGATATCATCGTGGAGTTGACGGGTGCAAAATAACGCCATGGATCCGGTGACCCTGGAAGTCATCTGGAACCGATTTCTTTCGGTCGCCAACGAGCAGCAGGACGCCCTCATTCGCACTGCTTTTAGTACGATTGTCCGCGAAAGCCAGGACCTTGCCTGCGGTTTGTTCGACACCAAAGGCAGGATGATCGCGCAGTCGCTGAGCGGCACGCCGGGGCATATCAACGCCATGGCGACGTCGATGAAACATTTTCTCGCCGCCTTTCCAGCCGACAAAATGGCGCCGGGCGATGTTTTGATCACCAACGATCCCTGGCAAACCGCCGGACAGATCAACGACATTACCATCACCACGCCGGTCTTCAAACACGGCAAACTGGTGGCGCTGTTTGCCAATACTTGCCATAGCGCCGATATCGGCGGGCGCATTCTCTCCGCCGAAGCGCGCGAAGTCTTCGAGGAGGGGCTGCGCATCCCGATCATGAAGTTGTTCGACCGCGGCGAGCCTAACCGTATTCTCATGCAGCTGGTGCGCTCCAACGTGCGCCAGCCCGATGAAGTCATCGGCGATTTTTATGCGCAGACGGCGAGTAACGATGCCGGCGGCCGGGCGCTGCTCGAAATGATGGAGGAGTTCGCTCTCGACAGCATCGATCCGGTGGCGGAGGAAATCATCGCGCGATCGGAAACTGCGGTGCGGAGCGAGATTCGGAAACTCCCCAGCGGAGAATGGTCGAACGAAACCTGGAGCGACGGTTTCGAAGAGCCCATCGTGATTCGCTGCACCGTGAAGGTGGCGGGCGACGAGATCTTCATCGATTTTGCCGGCTCCTCGCCGCAGAGCACGCGCGGTATAAATGTCGTGCTGAATTACACCCACGCCTACGCCAGCTTCGCGATAAAAGCGGCGATCTGCCCCGACGTGCCGCACAACGAAGGCAGCTTCCGCCCCGTGCATGTGAGCGCGCCGCCGGGCAGTATCATGAACGCTCTCGATCCGGCGCCGGTGGCAAGTCGCCAGGTGATCGGCCACTTTATCCCCAGCGCGATTTTCGCCGCGTTGTCCGGGGCGCTGCCCGGCCGTTTGATGGCACCCGGCGCCGATCCGATCTGGCTCAGTGTCTGGCGCGGACAAAATCCACCCTTTACCCTGACGATCTTTCAAGTGGGCGGCACCGGCGCGCGGCCCGCGAAAGACGGCTTGAGCGCGGTGGGCTTTCCCAGCGGCGTTGCCGGCGTGCCGGCTGAAGTAATCGAAAGTTTGTCGCCGGTGGTTTTGCAACGGCGCCAATTGCGCCCCGATTCCGGCGGCGCGGGCAAGTGGCGCGGCGGGTTGGGACAACTCACGGAGTTTACCAGACGGGGCGAGGGCAGGTGGAGCGTTAGCTCGATCGCCGACCGCACCGAGTATCCTGCGCCCGGCCTTCTCGGCGGCGGTAGCGGCGCCAAGGGGGAAGTGCTGCTTGGCGACGGCACGCGCTTACACGCCAAGGCAATGGTGGATCTCAAGCGGGGCGATGTCGTTCATGTGAATCTTCCGGGGGGCGGCGGCTACGGTAATGCTTTTGAGCGCGCGCCTGAGCTGGTTCTGCGGGATGTGATTGAAGGTTACGTCGGTCCCGAAGAAGCGGAAAAGAGCTATGGCGTCGCCGTACGTTTCACAGGCAAGCCCGACGCGCTTGTAAAACTGCCGCGCGATTGGGAGATCGACGAAGAGGAGACGAAGAAGATGAGAGAAAGGATGAAGGCTAAAGGATAAGGATAAAGATGGCCGTTGGCCTGGCGTCTAGAGTTGATTCTGATTGTCAGTGTGTCGGAGAGGACTCGAGACTCAAGACTCTGGACCCGAGACTTCATTCCGAAAGGATGCTTGTGGAATTAAGCGGCAGAGTAGCTCTGGTGACCGGCGGCGCCGGCGGGATCGGCGGGGCGGTGGTGCGTAGCCTGGCTAAGGCCGGTATCAGCGGTATCGCAATCAATTACCGCAAGTCGAGGCGGGAGGCCGAAGAACTCGCCCAGGAAATCTCTCGCAGTGGCGTGAAAGCCGTCGCTGTTCAGGCCGATGTTCAAAACGACGAGCAGGTCTGCTCCGCGATCGCCGAGATCGGTGAAACATTTGGCCGGCTCGATATTGTCATCAATAGTGCCGGCGTGACCCACTGGGTGAATCTCGCCGATTTGGCGGGCCTGACGGATGCGATCTGGGATGAGATTTTCGATGTCAACGTCAAAGGCGCATTCCGCTGCGCGCGGGCGGCGGCGGCGTTGTTAGAGGCGAGCCAGGGAATGATCGTCAACGTTTCATCGATCAGTGGCGTGCTAGCGCCATCGACGATGTCGTCGCTGGCTTATGGTACGGCGAAGGCAGCGTTGATTTATATGACCCGCGGGCTGGCCGTGGCAATGGCGCCGAAGGTCCGCGTCAACTGCGTTGCGCCGGCGTTCACCGACACGCCATGGATGAGCCAGCACTTCGGCGCCGACTACCAACAGGTGATCGCCAACGCCTCCGCGGGTTATCCATTGCAACGCATCGCCAGCCCTGAAGACATCGCCGGCGCGATTCTCGGACTTATTACCGGTGGGGATTTCGTCACCGGGCAGACGTTGATCGTCGATGGCGGGTTGAGTCTAACTTAGCGGTCAGTTCAAGCCGTTCGAGCTGTTCAAGCCGTTTTGAACGATTTGAACTTTTTGAACGCATTGAACGCTCCTTACTATGGATCGAATCCGGCTCGTTTCCGAACTTTACGTAAGCCGTTTGGTGGCCGTGGTGCGTTCGCAGAGCGCCGAAGAAGCTTTGGGGTTGGCACACGCCGCGGCGGAGGGTGGAATCAAATTCGTCGAGATCACCTTCAGCGTGCCGGGCGCTTTGGATGTTATGGGTGAGCTGGCGCGCGAGAAAAGAGTTCACGTCGGCGCCGGCACGGTGCTAGCTCCGCAGCAGGCGGAACGGGCCATCAACGCCGGCGCGGAGTTTGTCGTATCGCCGTCGCTGGAGCTTAACTTGGTCGAGATCTGCCATGGGGCCAACGTCGCTTGCGTTCCCGGCGCGGCGACACCCACGGAGATAATCGCCGCAAGGCGCGCGCATGCGGATCTTGTCAAGATTTTCCCCGCCGATTTGGTCGGCGGGCACTATTTCGTCAAGCAGATGCGGGGACCGTTCCCTGATATACGGTATATGGTCTCAGGCGGCGTGAGCCTGAAGAACGTCCAAGAGTACGTGCGCGCCGGTGTGACGGGTATATGTCTCGGTAGCGCGTACCTGGAAAGCTTGTTGAAGGAAGAGGGCAAAAAACGGTTCGTCACAGAAATGCAAAAATTCGTAAAACTGGTGGCGGGCGCGCAAAAAGTAAAGTCATCATCCGGTACGAGAAAAAAATGAGCGTGCTCCATTTAACCTTGGCATGTGAAGACTACGACCGGACCAGGCCGCTCAAAGACGGCGTCGTCAAACCGGAGGGCATCGAAATCAACTACCTGGTCATGTCCGTCGAAGAAATCTTCTGGCGCATGATGAAGTACGAAGAATTCGATGCATCGGAGCTTTCCATGGGCGCATTTTTGACCGCTGCGGCGCGTGGCCGGCGGCCGTTTATCGCGATACCCGTTTTTCCGTCCCGCACATTTCGCCATCGTTGTATCTTCGTGAACACGAATTCCGGCATTCAGCGCGTCGAAGACCTGCGCGGCAAGCGCATGGGCGTGCCGGAATACAGCATGACGGCCGCCGTGTGGTTGCGCGGCATGTTCGAGCATGAATACGGCGTCCCGCCGAAAGATATTCACTGGGTGCAAGCCGGCGAGGAACACCCGGGACGAAAAGACCGGGTGGATTTCGAGATGCCCGTGGGAGTGCGCATGGAGAGCCGCCCCGATACCACGTTGAACGCCATGATCGAGAGCGGCGAGATCGACGCCATGATGTCACCACGGATGCCCACTTGTTTTCTAGAAGGTTCCCTAAAAGTTAGGCGCCTTTTTCCGAACTATCGACAAGTCGAGATGGCGTATTTCAAAAAGACCGGTCTGTTTCCGATCATGCATGTGATCGTGATTAAACGGGCGATTTACGAAAAAGAACCGTGGGTGGCGCAGACGTTGTATAAAGCTTTCTGCGAAGCCAAAGAGATCTGCATGCGCGATCTTTATGACACGAACGTTTTGCGCGTCAGTCTGCCTTGGACCTCGGCTGAGTACGAAGATACCAGGGATTTGATGACAGCGGATTTTTGGCCCTACGGAGTCGATCCGAACCGGAAAAACCTAGAAACCCTGCATGGCTATCTCTTCGAGCAGGGACTCATCAAGCAACGGCTCAATCTCGACGAGCTCTTCGCGCGCGAAACGGTGGAAGCGTTTAAGATATGAATCTAGTCACAACGTGCACAGAGAAAACCGGGTTGCGCCTTCCTATCGATAGTCCCGCATTCCCCAGGGCGTAAAGACCATGATCATTGTCGGCACCGGCAGCGCCGCCTTGCTGAAGGTGTAACTATAGGTCGAGAGGTACTTGTGCGGGAAGCCCTTTACGAACATATCCAAAAGCGCGGTGTTTTCTCGGTAATGCATGGGAATCGCGATCTTCGGCTTCAATTGTTGTAAGACTTCCCGCGCGGTGTCGGGTGGCATTGTGAAGGTGCCGCCGATGGGGATCATGGCAATATCGACTTTGCCAAACGCTTTGATCTGCTCTTCGGTAAGCTTGTGCGCAAGATCGCCCAGGTGGGCGATGCAAATCGCGCCGAGATCGAAGACAAATGCCGCGCCCTTCAGAGCGTTACCGAACTGTTGCTGGTAAACGGGCACGCTATAAATCAGCACGTCGCCCACTGTGGTGCTGATCTTGTTCCACTCGGCGCCGTAGTTGGCGAGGCCGCGCAATACCACCGGATTGCCCAGGGCAAGCTCGACGTAGTTGTGATTGGGATGCTCGCGCCCGATGGTGACGGCGTGGGGTGTTACTTTCGGTGTTGGATAAAAGCCCGGCGCTACCGGATCGGTGATGATGCGCGTCCCTTTGCTTGAGGTGATCTGAAAAAAATTGTGGCCGAAGAATTCCACCGTGACGTCCGGTTGGGCGGCGTAGGCGGGACGGAAAACGCCGCGGGCGACGTCAAGCTCGCGGCAGGCGGAGCGTGCCGTCCCCGCGCTTAGAAAAGATAGCAGGAGGATTCCGGCCGCGAGGGTTCGCTTCATGGCTTGCGTCTATGAGACTCGCAATTTGAACTGGTCGGCCTTGAAAAAATCAGCGATATAGTCCGAGCCGGGTTGTCGCATGAGATTCTCCGCGCTGTCCACCTGTTCGAAGCGCCCCTCGCGCATGACCGCTATACGGTCGGCGAGAGCGATGCCATCGGCCAAATTATGGGTCACGTAGATTGTCGTGAGCTTGTTTTCCTGGTGAAACTTCATGATCTCGCTGCGCATCCGTAGCCGGTTCGGCGGATCGATGTTGCTCAGCGGTTCGTCCATGAGAAGAATCTGCGGCGAAGTCGCCATTGCCCTGCCCAGCGCGACGCGCTGCTGTTGGCCACCGGAAAGCTCGTTCGGTTTGCGCTTATACTGGCTCTCCTCGATGCCGACCCGCCGGGCGATGGGCCGGAGAAACTCACCGATCCGGTCGGCGGTCCATTTGCGAACCTTTAGGGGCAGCGTCAGATTGGTATAACTCTTTTCATCGAACACCGTCATGTGTGGCCAGAGGGCGTAGTTCTGAAAGATCAACTGCACGTTGCGCTTGCCCACGGGAACATCGTTGACCGGCACGCCGCCGATAAATATGGTTCCCCCGTCGGGAGTCTCCAGTCCTGCGATCAGCCTGAGTGTGGTGGTTTTGCCGCAACCGCTTTCGCCGACGATTACCAAGAACTCGCCGCTTTGCACGTCGAGATTCGCGCCGTTGACGGCTTTGACCGAGCCGAAGCATTTGGTAACGCCGCGCAGGGATAGTGAAACCATAGGCGGTATGCTAGTAAAGCACGGGTTAAAAGACAATCTGAATTTTCGCGCATCGAGGCTAGTCAAGAACGGCGTTCTTGGCTATGATAACAGCGTCAATGAAATTCTCAGTAAGAGTTCAAGTCGTTCGAGTCGTTCAAAACGTTTTGAACTCTTCACTTACTGTGGAGGTGGGCAATGGATAGGTTGCTCGGGCCGGAAGCACTAATCGACAATCTCCAAGAGACTCTGCGCCAGCGCCATCCTAGGCCGCATCCCGTTCGCCAGCTATTGCTTAGCGGCCGGCTGACCAAGGAGCAACTCCAAGGGTGGGCGCGCAACCAGTTTCACGAGTTTCGCAATATCCATCGTTTTTTTGGCGTGCGTTATCAGAAATGTCCGATCCCTGAGTTACGCAGAATGCTGCTTGAAAACATGGTGGAAGAAGAGGGCGAGGACCTGTTTGGCGGAAAATATCCCAGTCACCCCGAACTCTGGGTGCAGTTCGCCGAAGGTCTCGGCATTGCCCGGGAAGATATTCTAAACTACGAACCGCTGCCGGGAATACGCGCCGCGCTGGAAATGTATGTGTCGCTGGTTCAACAAAGCCATTGGGCAGTGGCCATCGGCACCGGATTGGTTTTTGAGGGAGGCGGACCAAAGCGGATGAAAGAAGAGCGCGAGGCCTTGGAAAAATATTACCCGTGGATTCCCCAACCTTGTTTGGATTTCTTCCGCGCCCACGAATACCACGACGAAGGCCACGGCAATATGGTAATTGACGTCATCAAACAACACTGCATGGAAGAGAAACTGCAACATGAAATGCGCGAAGCGGTGAGACAACGAGCGGACATCATGTGGCTGCAAAACGATTGCATCTATAATGCCTTCGTTCGGCCGCAGTTGCCGGCGGAGACGATTCGGGAGATAGAAGAGCGGATGGAATGATTGTTCAAGGTTCAACATTTAAGGGTTCAAGAAAGCCGCGTGAAAGCGACCATGCCCGATAAAATTATCGACCTTCGCAGCGATACTGTGACCAAGCCTTCGCCGGCTATGCGGCGCGCGATGGCGGAGGCGGAGGTCGGCGACGATGTTTACCTCGAAGATCCGACCGTCAATCGGTTGCAAGACCGAGCCGCGGAAATCTTTGGCCGCGAAGCGGGATTGTTTGTGCCGTCGGGCTCCATGGGTAATCTCGCTTGCATCATGGCGCAAACTCAGCGCGGACAGGAAGTGATCTGCGAAGCGGCGGGGCATGTCTACAACTACGAGATGGCTTCGATGTCGGCCCTGGGCGGAGTGTTGCCCCGCTTGATTACTACCGAAGACGGGATCATGAGCTGGGAGCAAATAGCTCCCGCCATTCGCGAAAAGGCGTACTATCGTCCGCAAAGCGCGCTCGTCGCGTTGGAGAATACCCACAACATGGCCGGCGGCACGGTTTATCCAACCGCTGTCGCCGAGGAAATATGCGACCGTGCCCACGAAGCCGGGCTGAGAGTTCACCTCGATGGCGCCCGGATTTTCAACGCCGCGGCGCATCTGGGCCAGACGGTGGCCGAGATAACGCACAAGTTCGATTCAGTGCAATTCTGTCTTAGCAAAGGCTTGGGTGCCCCAGTGGGTTCGATGATCGTGGGCAAGCGCGAATTCATCGAGCGCTGCCGCGCCGTTCGCAAGCTGCTCGGCGGTGGCATGCGCCAGGTCGGCGTGCTAGCGGCGGCGGGAATCGTCGCGCTGGAAGAAGGACCTAAGCTATTGTCCGCCGATCATGAGAATGCCCAGATACTTGCCCGTGGGTTGGCCAAAATTCCGGGCGTCCGGATCGACCCGGCGAAGGTTCAAACCAATATCATCATGTTCGACGTGAGCAAGACCGCCTTGAGCCCTGCGGTACTGGTCGACAGACTTGGGCGGCGGGGCGTGCTCAGCGGCGCCATCGACGCCGCGCGCGTTCGTCTGGTCACCCATCGTGACGTGAGCCGCGCCGATTGCGATCGGGCCGTGGCTATTCTCAGCGAAGTGCTGGGCGCGGGGTTTTAACCTCCCTGGGTTTTCCGCTTTCTTCGCCCCTTGAATCGAGCGCAGGGCATCTTCGGCGGCGATGCGGCCGATGGGACCCGTTGCAAAACAGGCTTGCATCACTTTTTTATCCGAGTCGATGATAAAGCCGGTGGCGTGGACGATACCGCGGCGTTCTTCCCAGTAAGCGCCGACCTTGTCCGCGTCCTCTGGCACTTTCAATCCGTAGCCGATGGGGAAGGCCGCGCCGGACTTCTCAACCATCTCTTTGGCTTTGTCGAGGGGGTCGACGGACAGGGCAATGACGTCGACATTTTCTTTTTTGAACTCGACGATTTGCGCTTGGTAGTCGGCTAACTGCCGGACGCAATAGGGTCACCAGACTCCGCGGTAGAAGATGATGACCGCGTAATCGCCTTTGAGATCGGCGGGGATGTTCATCGTCCGGCCATCCGAGATGGGGACCCTGAGGTTTGGAAACAAGTCCCCCGGATTGAGTTGTTTTGCCATGATTTATTTTCCTTAGTTAACCGTCCTAGCCGTACATGACCCTTCGGCGCGCTCAGGGTGAACGGAAGGGAGGTTCTTTGTCAAATCCGAATTCCGTTCGTGCCGAGCTAGTCAAGCATTCTTAGTGTTTATCCAGCCAAGCCGAGTAGTTTCGCTGCGTTGGCGCCGAAGATCTTTTGTTTGTCTCCATCGGAAATTTTCAATTGTTTCACCGTATTCACGGCCCGCACCAGTGGAATCGGCACCGGTGGTGAGTCGCTGCCGAAAACGACCTGGTCGACGCCAATGGTGTCGATGGCGCATTGCACCGCCGGTGGATGATAGCAGACGGTGTCGAAATAAAGTTGTTTCATGTAAGACGCCGGCGGGCGGGTCATGACATCCGGCTCCCAGGGACCGAAGCTGTCATCCTTTCTGAGTTCGTAGCCGAAGCCGTAACGTCCCGGCAGCATGGACAGCGCGCCGCCGACATGGGCGCAGACCATTCTTAATTTCGGAAATCGTTCGAAGCCGCCGGTAAAGATAAAGCGGGTCAGCGAGAGCGTCGTGTCGAAAGGCCGGCCGAGCATCTCCGGCAGGCGGAATATTTCCATCTTCTCGTTGCCGATGGTGAACTTGGGAGGGTGAACGAACACCGGAACGTTGAGGTCGCTCACCAGCTCGAAGAACGGCGTTGCCCGCGGCGAGTCGAGATACTCGCCGTTGGTGCTCGAGTTGATCATGATGCCCTTGAGCTTGTAGTCGCGGATGGCCTTTTCGGTTTCCTTAAGAATCTGCCCGCTGTCGAACGGCACCGAGCAAGCCAGGCCGAGCAAACGCTTGGGATGCTTGGCCGTCAACTCGGCGGCATGCTCGTTGAACTCGCGCACAACCTTCAACGGATCGTAGCCGTCCGGCGAGCGAATCCAGTTGTTGCCGAAGACGGTGACGTCCACCCCGGCCTTGTCCTGCTCCTCGAACAGACCCGGCAAATCAAAAATCGACTTCGGCGACTTCGGGTGGTACCAGCTCTGCGGCACTAAATGCGCGTGACAGTCGATGATCATGCTTTTTCTCCTTAAGCGCGACAATATGTGGCGAATGAGTCTGAAGTCAAATATGCGCGCGACTGATGGATCAAATAGTCACGTTCCTTTGGTAAACTGAAATGCACCATGTTAGTTAGCGTACCATGAGTCGCACAAAGATACAGTTGGAACGACTGATACTCGGCGCCATGGGAGAGGTCAAAGCGGATCTTATTATCACTGGCGGGAAGCTCGTCAATGTTTACTCCGGCGAAATTCTCGATGGGATGGAGATCGCCGTTCTCGACGGGCGTATTTGCTATGTAGGCCCAAGTGCGAGGCACACCCGCGGGGACGGGACGGAGATTCTTTCTGCGGCCGGGCGGTACGTTTCTCCGGGCTTCATCGACGGCCATACTCACATCGGTCACTATTGCCGGCCCTTCGAGCATCTTCAATCCTATGTTGCCCGCGGCACCACCGCCCTGGTCGCCTCCTGCGATGAGTTATCGACGGTCTTCGGTTATCGTGGCCTCAAGTTTTTTCTGGACGAAGTCGAGAAACATCCGCTCCGGGTTTACACGTTGGTCTCGATGGTGGTGCCCCAGGACCCGCTCTTGTGTAGCACAGCGACTTTTACCAACGAGGAGATAGCAGAGGCGCTCGCTGACCCGCGTGTGCTCGGCATGGGAGAGGTTGTTTCCTGGTTGCGCTTATTGCAATGCGATGGGGAAATCCTCGAGCGATTGGAACTGGCGAATCGCAACGGCCAGATCATTCACGGCCACACCGCCGGCGCGCGGGATCAAAAATTGTGCGCGGTTGCCGCGGTGGGGATTTCCTCATGCCATGAGCCGATTCGTTTCGAGGACGCCATCGAGCGGCTGCGGCTTGGTTATTGGACCATGCTGCGCGAAGGATCGTTGCGGCAAGATTTGGCGGAAACTTTGCCGCAGTTGGTAGCGTCGGGCGTGAATCTTCAGCGTCTGATTCTCGTCACGGACAGCATGACACCGGACGACGTGGCGGAGTGCGGCCATATGGATCACGTCGTGCGCCGGGCCATCGCGCTCGGATTAACACCCATGCAAGCGATTCAATCGGTAACGCTCAACTCGGCAGTCTATTCGGGCCTGGAGCAAGAAATCGGCGGTATCGCGCCGGGACGCCGGGCGGATCTAATATTTTTGGAGTCCCTGGAAGAGTGTGCCGTCAAAGACGTGTGGATCGGCGCAAAGCATGTGGCCGAGGGCGGCCAATCGCTGGTGCATGCGGCGCCAATAACCTGGCCGGCGGACATGAGCCATTCCCTGCGGCTCAAGCCTGCCGCGACTGCGGACTCGTTTAAAATCGCCGCGCCCGCGCCCGCTCCGAAGATCAGGATCATGAGCCTGATCAATCAAACCATCACCACGGAACGACTTGTCGAAGTCAATGCCGCGTCGGGTTTCGTCGAAGCCGATCTTCGTGCTGATTTGTTAAAAGTCGCAATGTTCGACCGCCACCACAAAAGTGACAAGATCGCCTTTGGCCTTTTGCACGGATTCGGCGCCCGCGTGGGAGCCGTGGGGCTGACGACCAACTTGGATGAGAATACGCTGATGGTCGTTGGCGCCGACGACGCGGACATGGCGCTGTGCGCCAACGCCCTGATCGAATGCGGCGGTGGCATCGCCATCGCGCACAACGGAGCGATCGTCGACAAAAGTCGATTTTACTATTGGCGGAATTTTTTCCCTGGAGCCTTGGCAAAGCGTTGGGCCCCGGCTGAGGCGGATTCAGGATCGATTGAGGGAAATGGGCTCGCCGTTTGCCAGGCCCATTTTTGCCTTGAATTTTTTGCCCTTCGTTACCCTGCCTTTGCTCAGGATCACAGCGCGCGGGCTGGTTAACGCAAAGGAGCGGAAAATCGTTTCCTTATTCGTCGATTGAGCTGCTTAAGATACGCCCTCTTTTTTGATTTCCTGACGGATCGGCAAGACCCGGCCTTCGATTTTTTTCATGGAGATATGTCCTTCGAGGATTGCTCCGTCGCCGATGACCAGACTCTGAATGTTGACGTCGCCCACCACCGAACCAGGTGGCTGGATTTCGAGCTTTTTATCCGCTTGCACGTCCGCCATCACCTTACCCTGAACCAGGATCGATGCCGCCGAGATTTTCCCCTTGATCGTTGCTTGTTGGCCCACCGTAATGTTGGCCTGAGCGACGATTTCGCCGTCCACTTCACCTTCGATTGTTGCTGGCCCATCGAAATGCAGTTTGCCGTTGATCTTGGTCCCTGGTCCAAGATAGGCGCCAATGTCTGCGGGTAATCCCCCGGGTCTAAATGACTCTGTCATAAGCCCCTCCTTTTCAGCATGGAAAGTTGGAATATAAAACAATAAGTTATGCATGTCTAGCAATTTGTAAACTAAATGTACAGCCTCTTTGATGGGAGACTACTGAGTCGACAATTTTGTTTTGCTTTAGATCTGTGCTGTCTGCTATAAAACTTAAGGTATTAACGATTTTTGGTCGCGCAGCGAGACTTTGGCCCAATAGACTTGTGTTCACGGAGATTACCCATGCAAATTGCTGATCTAAGAGACTACCTTGATTTGCTGGAGGAGTACGACGAATTGCAGCGCATCCACACCGAGGTTGATTGGAACCTAGAGATGGGCGCGATCACCCGGCGTTGTTACGACCTCGGCGCGCCGGCGGCGCTTTTTGAGACCGTCAAGGGGTACCCCAAGGGGTTTCGCGCGCTGGGGGCGCCGTTGGGAACGAGTCGACAGCCCGGTCATGGGCTCTTCGCTCGCACGGCTATAGCCATGGGTATGAAACCCAGCGCCTCTGCTAAGGAAATCATGCAAAGTTATTTGGAACGCAAGGAAAAACCGCTACCACCCGTGACGATCAAGACTGGTCCATGCAAGGAGAATATTCTACTCGGCGATGACGTAGATGTGCTCAAGTTTCCGATCCCGCTCATACATGGCGGAGACGGCGGGCGTTACATCGGCACATGGCATACTGTCATAACCAAAGATCCCGAAAGCAACTGGGTCAACTGGGGCATGTACCGGTTGATGGTGCATGACCGCAACACGCTTGGCTGCCTTTTCCCGCTTCAGCAGCATATCGGCCAGATGTATCAAAAATACGAAGCGATGAACAAACCGATGCCCGTTGCCGTCGCCATCGGGGGGCAACCCGTGATTCCCATCGTCAGTTGCGTGATGCTGCCGCCCTACGTCAACGAGGTCGATGTTGCGGGCGGGCTTCAGGGAGCGCCGATTCCACTCGTGAAGTGTGAAACCAACGACCTGATGGTGCCGGCGAGCGCGGAAATCGTCTTGGAAGGAGAGGTGTTGCCCCATGAGCGCCGTACCGAGGGGCCGTTCGGGGAGTACATGGGATACGAGGCGGGGAAGTCGTCGCCGAAGCCGATCCTGAAAGTGAACGCCATCACCTACCGCAACGATCCAATTCTGCCGTTCTCAAACATGGGCATGCCCGTGCATGAAGGGCAGACCGCTACTGCGCTGATCAAAGGCGCGGAGATTTTTTCGGAACTGAAAAAAATGGGGCTGCCGGTGAAGGGAGTATTCTGCCCTCCTTTCGGCGTCGGGCATATGGTTGTAGTCTCGACGGAAGTGCCGTTCATTAACTTTGCGCGCCGTGTGGCCCACGCCGTATGGGCGACCAAGCCGGGGCTTTTCGTTTACTACATGGTCATCGTAGACGCGGACGTCGACCCGACGAACATGGACGAAGTGCTCCACGCCATGACGACGAAGTGCCATCCGGTTAACGGAATTCACCCGGTTCCCCATATTCCGGGCTTTCCAGTATTATTACCCTTCCTGGCGCAGAAAGAGCGGCTGATGGGAGACGCGGCGGGTGTAATTTTCGACTGTACCTGGCCAAAAGATTGGCCTCAGGAAACGATCCCCGTCAAGGCAACGTTTGAAAACCTCTGGCCTCAGGAGTTGCAAGAAAAAATACTGACAAACTGGGAGTCCTATGGATTTAAAAGATGATAGCGCAACCTGTCTTGCTTCGGCGATTTGCTACTCCAGTCGTGGCGCCGATTGTTCTTCAACCCGCATCCACTCCTGAAAGCGACTCTCCAGAATGCGCCACTGACCCCCGACTTTGAAAGCGGGAATCTGGCGGTGCTGGATCATCCTATGCAAAGTCCGTTTGGAAATCTTTAGGATCGTGGCAACTTCAGAAAGAGTCAGCAATCTGATGCTGTTTTCTTGGTGTTCCATTGAAATTCTCCTTTTTCCACAGCGTGTTGGAGCAACCTCCATGCCAGACGTATCGATAATCTCTAAATCGCTGTTATCAATGGATTTTGGTGACTGAGGAGCCTCTGGAGATATACGAAAGTGACCAAAATTGAAACTCCGGTGAGGTGACAGGATTGGGAATGACAAAGCGCGTCACCTTAGCGCAACGCTGATTCATTTTGTCCACGAGTGATCAACTTGCGGTGGCTGGTGGATGTATTTGCCGTCTCTCAAGAGGCCATGAGAAGCCGTCTTTGGCGCGGCGAAAACGCCCTCGCCTTACTCCATTTACGATTTCCTGATGAGAACGATCACAGGGTGGAGAAAATTAGCTGGCTGGGATGGTGCGAGGAAGGGGATTTGAACCCCTACGCCATTTCTGGCACTAGCCCCTCAAACTAGCGCGTCTGCCGATTCCGCCATCCTCGCATTTCATATCACGGGGTTTGGGATTTCGCGGGTGGGTTGACCTGTGGAGCATCGGACTGAGCCGGGGCTTGTTGTGGGGCGGGTACGGGGACGCCTTCCTGTTTGGGTGCTACGGTTCTGTCCGGCGGCGCTGTGGCGGCCGGCTGTTTGTCGAAAATCGTCTCGGACGGTTTTCGTCCCGCGAAATAGCCCAAGGTCAATGAGGTAATCATAAACACGATCGCCATGCCCGTCGTGAGTCTGCTCAAAAAGTTTCC
The DNA here is from genome assembly GCA_963840855.1 of uncultured delta proteobacterium. Lineage (GTDB taxonomy): Bacteria > Desulfobacterota > Binatia > UBA9968 > UBA9968 > DATACQ01. Next base: position 22,425 of record CAWJBB010000027.1, on the reverse strand, counting down.
GGCGCCGCTACTGCCAAAGATCGTCGCGCTCGAGCCGCCAAACACCGCGCCAACTTCGGCGCCTTTACCCGTTTGCAACAAGACCACCAGGATCAAGCCAATGCAAACCAGAACGTGAATTACTGTAATCAGGATGATCATGGATTTATGAATTTTAGCCTAAACAGTTGACGATAGGCAAAAATGTTTCAGCTTTTAAACTTGCGCCGCCAACCAGCAGTCCGTTTACCCCAGGCGTCCGAAGAATAGCCGCGGCATTTTCCGGCTTGACGCTCCCACCATATAATATGCGTACGGCGTTTCCCTTGCGATTTCCGAAAGACGCCTTGAGGAACTGCCGAATTCGTCCGTGTACCCGCGCAATTTGCTCTGAAGTGGCGTTGAGTCCGGTACCGATGGCCCACACTGGTTCGTAAGCGATTTCGATGTTGTCTATAGCACTTTTCCCAAAGCCCTTCAACGCGATGCGGAGTTGGCGGGTGATGACGGCGGTGGTACGGCCGGTTTGGCGTTCGGCCAATGTTTCGCCGACGCATAAGATGGCCCGGAGCCCGTTGCGCAACGCGGCTTGGACCTTTTTGGCCACGACGAGATCGCTTTCATTTAGTATATGGCGCCGCTCCGAGTGGCCGAGTATGACAAATTCGCAGCCTACATCCTTTAGCATCGCGGCGCTGACCTCGCCGGTGAACGCGCCCTGGTCTTCCCAATGACAGTCTTGGGCGGCGAGCCGGATTCGGCTATTGGCGATCACCGTTTTGACTTTTGCGAGAGCCGTTTGTGGGGGCGCCAGGGCGACTTCGATTTGCCGCCCGTTGCGCTTGAGTCCACGCGCGACGCGGCGCGCCAGGTCGCAGCATTGGGATTGGGTGCCGTGCATCTTCCAATTCCCGACGACCAGAGGGGCAGTCATGAATTTTCCTCGAGGGCTTTGATTCCCGGGAGTTGTTTGCCCTCGAGAAATTCCAGCGTTGCACCGCCGCCGGTGGAGAGATGGCCAAGTGCATCGCCCACGCCCGCGGCGGTCACGGCGGCGACCGTATCGCCGCCCGCGATGATGCTCACGCAACTTGAACCGACATCCGCGAGGGTTCGGGCCAAGGATCGACTGCCCGCGTCGTACGGCGGGACTTCAAAGAGCCCCACAGGGCCATTCCAAAGAACCATTTTGGCTTTGCGGATCTCGTTGCTAAACAAGCTAGCCGTCTTAGGACCGATGTCGAGCCCTAGTCGGTCGGTCGGAATCATTCCGTCGGTAGTCGTGGGATTTTCTTTGTTTGCGTCTCCAGTGACATGATCGACCGGCAGCAAAATCGCCACATGACGGGTGGCCCCTTCCTGCAAGAGCTCGAGTGCAAGCTGCAGTTTGTCGTTTTCCACGAGCGATTTGCCGATCTCAACTCCCTGGGCCTTTAAGAAAGTGTATGCCATGCCGCCACCGATTAGTAACGCGTTCACTTTCGGAAGCAAATTGCGGATGACGCCGATCTTGTCAGAGACCTTTGCGCCGCCCAAGATCGTCACGAACGGTTTGTCTGGATTTGTCAAGACGCGCAATAGGTAGTCGAGTTCCTTTTGCATCAAGAGGCCCGCGCCTTTATCTTTAAAATAAGCAGCCATTCCCACGATCGACGCATGGGCCCGATGGGCGGCACCGAAGGCATCGTCAACGTAGACTTCGGCCAGCGCCGCAAGGGCCTTGGAAAAAGCCGAATCGTTGGCTTCTTCTTCTTTGTGAAAGCGCAGATTTTCGAGCAGGATGATCCGATGGTTTGATTCGCGCACGAGCCGTTCGACCTCGGCGCCGATGCAATCGGGAGCCAAAACCACCGGCTCGTTAATCACCTGTCCGAGATGTTCGCGCACCGGCGCGAGGCTGTACTTCGGCGACGGCTTGCCGTCAGGACGGCCGAGATGCGACGCAATGACGACTTTCTTTGCGCGCTGAAGTATCCGGCGAATGGTCGGCAGCGTGCTGTCGATGCGGTGCGGCTCGGCGACTTTGCCGTCGCGCACCGGGACGTTGAAATCAACGCGCAAGAAAACAACCTTGTTTTCCAGCGGCAGCTGGTCGATGGTTTTAATCATAACTTTACCCACATGACCCTTACGCTCAGCCCAGCGTAATCAGCTAGCAGTCGCGCCTAACGGTCTGGCGTGGCGCGCTGATCCGCGCAGAAAAATTTTTCATGATTCTACCGTCAATTGATTTTTAAATCATTGATGTCAAGATATAATAAAAGCATTCGCATATTTTGACTAAATACAGGGCTTGCAATACTTTTTCAATTATCTTGTCGGATTCTTGATGTCTTCGATCTGGCCGCTCCAGCTGCTCGCGCAAAATCCCGTTTCGGTACCCGAGCAACATGGTATCTTGGATCTTGTGCGTGGCTCGGGCCCGCTGGTCCAACTGGTACTCTACTCCCTGATTTTGTTTTCCGTGGTGAGTTGGGGCATCATTTTTTTCAAGTTCAAGCAGATTCGTCGGGCCAACAAAGAATCGGAAAAATTCATTCAGATTTTTTGGGAGCGGCGCAATTTGTCTTCAATCAACGAGTTCAGTCGCGATTTGCAGGCGAGCCCCGTGGCTCAGGTTTTTAGGGCCGGGTTCGAGGAGCTCGCGCGGCTTTCCCGCGACAAGAAGGAGCCGGCTACCGGCGAGGGATTCAGCACGGAGTTAGGCGGCATAGACAACGTGGCGCGCGCCATGAAACGCGCTGCCAGCGTGGAGATCACCAAGCTGGAAAAATCACTCACGTTCTTGGCCACCACTGCAAGCACGTCGCCCTTCGTCGGTCTGTTCGGCACCGTTTGGGGTATTATGAATGCGTTTCGCGGCCTCAGCGTGACCCATTCCTCCAGCATTCAAGCCGTTGCTCCCGGCATTGCTGAGGCGTTGATTGCCACCGCGGCGGGTTTGGCGGCGGCGATACCGGCGCTGATGGCGTACAATCACTTCGCCCAGAGCATTAAGGTTCTCGCGGTCGAAATGGACAATTTTTCCCATGAGTTCTTAAATATCGCGGAGCGGCATTTTTTCAAGTAAAATAAGTACGAGGTCCTTATGGCTTTTGATGCTTCGCCACAAGGCGGCGGAACCACGATTTCGCAGATCAACGTGACCCCTCTCGTTGATGTCATGTTGGTTTTGTTGGTGATCTTTATGGTGACGGCGCCGATCATCCAGCAAGGAGTCCAGGTCAATTTGCCGCAGGCTAAAGTGGGCGCCATCGAGGGAACGGAAGAGTTTTTGGTGGTGAGCATCGCAAAAAGCGGCAAGATTTATCTTAACGATAATGAGATGACTCTCAGTGAACTAGGCAAGAAGCTCGCGGCCATCAAGAAACTTGAGGCCGATAAACAGGTTTACCTGCGAGCGGATCAAGATGTGCGCTATGGCGTAGTGATGACAACCATCGCCCAGATCAAGCAGGCTGGAATAGAGAGACTAGGCATGGTTACCCGTCCCCCCGGCGACGCAGGCTGATTTTCGATGGCCCGAACGATGCCTAACTCAGAAACCACGCCCGGCAATCGCGATGCTCCTGCCGCCGCGGCCGAAGTGAGGTTGCCTAAGTGGTTGCTCGTATCTCTGTTCGCGCACGCGGGGTTGATTTTGGTTCTCCTCCTGGCGCCCTTTGGCTCGTCGGATAAACGCGAGCCGCCGCCAAGTTACGTGGTAGATTTGGTTGGTGGCGAAAGAATCGGCGGAAGAAATCTCGGCACTAGAATCGATCCTGAAACCAAGGGCATGAAACCTCCCGTTGAACCGCCGCCGGAGCCCGTTAAGCAAAAGGCAACGAAAGCGGAAAAGCCGCCCAAGGCGGAGAAAGTTGAGAAAGCAAAGGCGAAGCCGAGCGAGGAAATTGTTTTAGCCAAGAGCAAATCAGTGGTGAAACAGGAGGCCCAAAAACCAGCGAAGGAAACGAGGGACACTGCCAAGGCCGATGAAGATTCCCTGGACAAAGTCCGCGAACGTTTGATGCAAGCGGCCATCGAGCGCGCGCGCAATCGGGCGGCATCGGCGCAAGGAGCGCCAAGTAGAGCCGGTAACACCAAAGGCGAACCGCTGAGCGCCGGCAGTGGGGAGGGGCTAGGAGCGCAGTCGCTAGGGAAGGGGGGAGTCGGTGGCGAAGGGGTCCTGAAGAGCGTTGAATTCATCGCCTACCAGAACCGGCTGGTCAATATGATTAAAGAAAACTGGGCATGGGCTGGACGCCGGAGCGACCTAAAGGTTGTGGTACAATTCGGCATCAAGGAAAACGGCGAAATCATCGGCTTAAGGGTGACGCAGCGGTCGGGAGATCCAACCTATGACGAGTCGGTCATCCGCGCGATAAAGCGATCTAGTCCGGTCAGTTCGCCTCCCGAATCATATCGAAAAGAGTTCGCCGATGTTGAAATGACCTTCAAGCCGAGCGATTTCGGAGCATAGCTGGATATGCGTAAACTCAGCGGTTGTTTTTTCTCTCTGCTGTTCTTGGCGAGCGCCGTCAATGCGGCGCAGATTTCCCTCGAAGTCGTTGGCCAAGGCATGCCGAAATATCCCATTGCAATCTCGCCGCTAAAAAACACCGGCGCCACCGCTGACCCGGGCCGCATTTCCACCGGAATCGCGGACTCAATCGTTTACGATCTCGATCTTTCGGGTTGGTTCCGCGTGTTGGATCGCGCGGCATACATCGAAGACCCGCAGAAAAGCGGCGACACTCTCGGCGGGTTCGATTTTAAGGACTGGGCTACTATCGGTGCGGTGGGGTTGGTAAAGGGCAGATTTACCGTCCAGGAGGATGATCTGACCGTTGAGCTGCGCCTCTTCGATGTCGCGCAATCCAAAGAGCTCATCGGCAAGCGTTACGTCGCCAAAGCGAAAGATTCTCGCCGCATCGCGCATAAATTCGCTGACGAGATTATTAACCAGTTTACAGGTACTCCGGGCGTCTTCAATACTCGGATCGCCTACGTTTCCACCAGTGGAGGGCGCTTCAAAGAGATTCATGTCGCGCATTTAGACGGCACCGAGAGGTTCCAGGTTACGAATAACCGCACGATCAATCTGTTTCCGTCTTGGACGTCTGACGGTAAGTCCATTATTTATACCTCGTATAAAGACCGCAGTCCCGGGCTCTACCAATTCGAGCTTTTTACGGGCAAAGAAGTGAAATGGTCACCGGCCAATGGGCGCTACATCGGCGGGCGGGCGTCGCCGGATGGGCAGTACGTGGTGGCTACGTTGGAGATAGCCGGTAACAGCAACCTGTATCTATTGGACGCGAACGGGAAAGCGATACGGCAGCTCACGTCGGATCCGGGAATAGAAGTCTCGCCGGCGTGGTCTCCCGACGGCCGGCAAATTGTATATGTTTCTGATCGCGGCGGCTCGCCTCAGTTATACATTCTTGATGTCGCCGGCGGTAAATCACGCCGCCTTTCTTACAGCGGAAGCTACAATACTGCGCCGGCTTGGTCACCCAAAGGTGATAGAATTGCTTACACTGGCAGGGTCGGGAGGCGCTTTGCCATATTCACGATTGGCGCGGATGGGGGGAACGCTCGCCAACTTACGTCCGAATCCTACGATAGCGAGGATCCGGCGTGGGCGCCGGATGGCAGATTCATTGCGTTTGCCTCTAACCGAGCAGGTAGGTATCACTTGTACGTGATGCAAGCTGGTGGCGAGAACCAGCGCAGATTGACAGGTTCTGGCGGTGATGATACAAAACCAAGTTGGTCCCCTCGGTTAGACTAAAACCTCCTAAATTCATATTAATTACAATTAATTCTCACGAAAGGAGTGACTGCTATGGTTCATTTTAAAATGGCGTGTTACATGATAATAGGCCTGATCATGCTGGCGGCCGGGTGCGCGCCATCGGCCGCGAAGAAAACCGATACTGCTTCCGCCTCGGCAGATTCTATCCCCAAAGCATCGACCAGTCCTTCGCCGGGCGAAGGGAAACGTGACGCCGCGCGCGAATCCACGACCGATCGCTCCAGTCTAGGTGAACTGCAAGAGGGAAAGTCTTCCGAGAGCACCGGCCCGCTAAAAGATATTTTATACGACTATGATAGCCATAGCCTGCGTGCCGACGCCCGCGAAATTTTGCGGGCCAACGCCGATTGGCTCAAGGGAAACCAGACGGCGCGGGTGGAAATCGAAGGACACTGTGACGAGCGTGGCACCAATGAGTACAATTTGGCTCTCGGGGCCAAGCGCGCTCAAGCCGCCAAGGATTTTCTGGCAACGCTGGGAATCGGCGCTGACCGTCTTTCAACGATCAGCTACGGCGAAGAAATCCCAGTTTGCAAAGAAGCGAGCGAAACCTGTTGGCAGCGAAATCGCCGCGCGCGTTTCGTGGTACTGCCGGGCCGGCCCGCTTCTTGATTGTGCGATGAGAGAGAAATAGCCACAAAGAGCGCAAAGGTCACAAAGTAAAATTTCGAAATTCGAATTGTGGATTTTGATTTTTCAAAGTTCCTTGACCTTGTGATGTTCATGACGAGTGTTAATCTTTAACGTTTGGAACGACTGGAACCCGCGCCGCGCGGGTATGTTAGAGTGAAGATACTATGAAACCGAAGGCGATTTGGTTCATCGCATGCAGTCTCGTTGGGTTGGGGGCCTGCGTCCAGCCGCAGCAGGTCGATCTCATCGAGCGTGAACAGCGTCGTTTGCGCGGCGATACGGGTCAAGTTCAAACGAGTTTGGAAACCGTGCGCGCCGATGTGAATTCCGTTCGCTCGAGCCTCGCTGACACGCGCGCGAACTTGCAGCAATTGCAGCGCGAATTTGGCATCCTGAGAGAGAGAATCGAGGAGACACGACACCAGGTTGGCCGGCAGATCGGCGAGACCACGCGCGACGGCGATCAAAGGGTAAAAGACTTGGAGAGTCGGGTTGCAAAGATAAGCGAAACCCTCAAGGTGCAGGAAGCAGCGCTAAAGTCGCGCGATGAGGAATTGAAGCAGTTGCGGGAGAACGCCGCTTCCAGCGCTGCGAAGAGCGAAGTGGTACTGGATTCCGCGACCGGTGAGTCCGCGCTGGTAAAGAAAGATTACGAGCTGGGCTGGCAAGCGATGGAGAAGCGGGATTATCGCGTTGCCATCAGTCGCTTTAAAGAATTTTTAAAGAAGCATCCTAAGAGCAATCTCGCCGACAATGCGCAATATTGGATCGGAGAGAGCCACTATGGGCTGCGCGAATTTGACCAAGCCATTATTGAATTTGACGCGGTGCGTCGGCGCTATCCTCAGGGTGACAAAGTGTCAGCGGCTTTGCTGAAACAAGGTTATGCCTTTGCCGAATTGGGAGAAAAGGTAAATGCCCGCTTGCTGCTCCAAGAGGTTGTGGAGAAATTTCCCGAGACGCCGGAAGCGGCGAGGGCTAAAATGAGGCTAAAATCAATCGAGTCCTAAGACGCTTGCCACGGCGGCGCCCGCACGGTCCAAATATTCTCACCTATTCTATTGCTTCGCTCGAATGCGGCACGCAGTTGCATGTTGTGGTATATGGTTTTTAAGATAAGGTTATGCAGATCTACCACCAGATCGATGATGCGGGACTGTCGCCCGCCGCGAGCGTCGTTACAATGGGTAACTTCGATGGCATCCATCTTGGCCATCAGGCGCTGGTCTTGCGATCGTTGGAAGAAGCCCGGCACCGAAACGTTGCCTCGGTGGTGTTGACGTTTGATCCGCATCCGCTCAAGGTTCTCGCTCCCGCGCGGGCCCCTCGGCTGATATTAACCCCGGAAGACAAGATTGAATTGTTACAGCATTTGGGCATCGATGTTGTCATTAACCAACGTTTTGATTCCTCCTTCGCCAGTCTGGATGCTGAGGAATTTGTGCGCCGCTTCATTGTCAATCGTCTCAAAGCCAAAAAAATCTGGGTGGGACGTGATCTCCGATTCGGCCACGGCAGAAAAGGGGACGTTGAGCAGCTTGTTCGCTGGGGCGAGGAATTAGACTTTGAGGTCGGCATTGTCGAACCAATTCTCGTGAACGGCGTCCGCGTCAGCAGTTCGCAGATCCGCCAAGCGATCGAAGCGGGACGGGTGGATGAGGCGCGCTCGTCGCTGGGACGCTATCATTTCATTTCCGGGACTGTTGTCGAGGGAAATCGGCGTGGCCGAGACCTCGGATTTCCGACCGCAAATATCGCCAGTTGTACTGAGGTAATCCCGAGTGACGGGATTTACGCCACCTTGTTTCATATCGGCCAGGAGCGGTGGCTCAGTGTCAGCAGCATTGGCGTGAATCCCACCTTTGGCGCGGGGCCGCGCACCGTTGAAAGTTACATGCTGAACTTCGACCGCGACATTTACGGCAAAAAGATAAAGCTCGCCTTCGTAAAGAAAATCCGGGAAGAAAAAAAGTTTGCTGATGTGGCTAGTCTCATCGCCCAGATTCAAGAAGATGTGAGAAGCGCGCGCGCCGTTTTTGACAGCCTTGGAATAAAGGGTAGCGCGAGTTAAGACCAACCGGGCAAGTTCAATGGAAGAAACGGTGGTGACCGTCGATGGCGCAGCCGCCGGGTTGCGATTGGATTTGTTTCTCGCACGCCGCTTTATCTCGGCTGGACGGTCGGACGGATTTAGCCGCGCAGAAGTTCAGCGGCTAATCAGCGACGGGCGGGTTTTAGTCAACGGCCGCAAAGCCAAAGCGAGCGCGCGGCTAAAACCCAGTGATACTATCGGCATTCAAAGCCTTCCCCTCCGTGACAGTTCGCTCCTGCCGGAAAATATTCCGTTGGATATCCTCTATGAAGACGAGCACTGCATTGTGGTAAACAAAGCCGCCGGAATGATGGTACACCCGGCGACCGGCAGATTCACCGGGACGTTGGTCAACGCGTTGTTGCATCATTGTCCGGCCCTCGGTGGTATAGGAGGCGAACGGCGGCCGGGTATCGTGCACCGCTTGGACAAGGATACTTCGGGGGTGATCGTTGCCGCGAAAACGCAATCGGCATTCCAGTGCCTGGCGCGCCAATTTAAAGACCGTCAAGTGAAAAAAGAGTATCTCGCTTTGGTGTGGGGAAAGATGCCCGGCGACTCCGGCATAATCGACCGTCGTATCGGACGGCATCGGTCGGATCGGAAACGGATGTCGAGCCGTCATGCACTGGCGAAAAGCCGGGAGGCGATTACCCAATGGCAAGTTGAAGAACGGTTCGCAATTAGCGCCGGCTCTACTTCCATCAACTGGGTGAGTTTGCTCAGGTTACAACCCAAGACCGGGCGAACGCATCAGCTGCGAGTTCATCTAGCCGATTCCGGATTCCCGATCGTCGGAGACAGTATCTACGGTCACAAGAAAAAGAACCGCGAGCACCGAAACCTTTCCGGCTCCATGCTCGATGTATTCCCACGCCAGGCACTCCATGCGGAAAAGCTCAGTTTTTTTCACCCTGGGAGCGAGAGGCCCATGGTATGCTCTGCTCCGTTGCCTCCTGATATGCGGGAACTGTTGAGAACTTTGCGCCCCTGTGATGGGTAGAAATCCGGATATCTCACCGCCGAGGCTCCAGCGCTGCTCGCGCATGTTCCAAACGTTCCAATCGTTCAATACGTTCCAGTTGTTCTTTCTTTACTTTGCTTGCTGTGGCATGCCAGCTTCGAACTACTTCTTACACATAGCTCCGCCGGCGCATTCCGGTAGACATGAAGTTTCTACTATCTTTGCAGGAGAAATCGACTGGAAAGTTAGAACAAAACGGAGAGACTAAGCGCAGAAAGAGAAGCAGTAGCGACGAACGTTATATGTGAGCGCGCAAACGTGAAGGAAGGACCAGTCTCAGTGGCAGTAAAAAGAAAGCTTCGGTTAGAGACTGTGTTGAGATGAGAGTCTGCCAAATAATACTCACGTTGCGTAGGGAAAAGATTAGATCGAAAGGGCGACCTTGGGCAATATATCGGTCTGTCAACCAGAACAGTAATCTCAGCTTTTCTTCTGTAAAAGCATCATCCGCTGAAGTTAAGCGTCGGATAATGTCGCGGTCGATCACCACGACTTCATGATGAGCAAGATAGGCAAGCAGCAAGCAGAATTCAATGGCTGCCGGGCTCAGTTTTACCCAACCAATAATTTTGGACCAGTCTAACGTATGGCCGGCATGTTTTATTATATAAACGATGTCCAGCATGGCCATGAGACCGCCGTTTGTTTGCAGCTGCTGCGCCCAGTGTGCGGAGGTATATATTATCTGCAGCTCATCACTCAATCTTCGCACAGCCCGGCCTTGAAACTGAGAAAGTCTTAGCTCTTTTGCCACATTCTCGGGGGAGAAAACTTCTGACTGCGCCGACTTCGTGCTATGAGGCAGCAGACGCAGATGAATTTCCACCCAGACGTCCCGTCGTGGATGGTAAAAAGGTGTAGTATGGTGATGCGTTTGGTAGAACTCAGACGATACCTTTGACGGCCTGCTATATTCCAGATTGTATAATACACTTTCAACGGCCCCAATAAACCGCTCTTCAACGAGAACATCGATGTCGGCCATCCTTCTCAAGTGGGGCTCGGGATAGTATTGGGTACAAGTTGAGATGCCTTTTAAAAGCACAAGTGGTGGAGTGGCCTCAGTGCACGCATCGATAATCTCGCACATGGCATCGATTTTCTCCCCTTGTCTCTATTCTGGCAGTCAAATCGGCTGCCTTTAAGGTCATTGTAAGTGAGGGGTCAGACAAGATCGGTCCTCCGGCGATAGCTCTAAACAGAAGAGCTCCCAATCCGGTCGTTATCGCCCAGCGAATCTCAGTGTCGCGAAAATCTATCAGGTCTTGTTTTTTTTGACCGCTGGAGGTTTTTGTGGGGAAATTAATGATGGAGGGAGGGACCGTCCGTTACTTTTAGGGGGGCGATTATGGGGGATTTTTGGATTCTTGTTTCTTACTTCACTCTTGGCGGGATGGAGGCGGACTTGGAAGGCCCCCGCCTGGGTGGCGGGGTTCCCCGGGGGGAAATTCCGCGGTGGATTGTTCCCAGACGAAGCTTGCGGTTTGGTTTAACTGGTGAATGGAGCCGTTGTGGCGGTCCAAGACTACTATTTCTAGATCGAACGGCCCCGCTTCGCTAACTCATTGGACAGTTGCTGCACAAACACACCATCTCCACCAAACGAGTACGGCGGGTAGAAAGTGGTGACCATGCAGAAACGCATAAAGGGAATAGCCCAGAGTGATTGGCTGAACGCTAGTTATTTTTTGATGCACACGACGTGAAAATAATGGACCAAACAGTTACTCCCGCCATTTGAGCAAACAGGCGCTACTTCAATGCGTGATAAATCGGCACAGCGCAGCGTCGAATGAAGCCCCGCAACTTCGACCACATATACCAACCGAGATGCCGAATTGGACGGTAAACGTAGTGAAAAGGTACTAGCCGGGAATCTCGGATCTCATCCACCCAACACAGATATCGGGGCGATGGGAAAAGCAGCCACTGAATAAAAAAAACTCGTTCGCGCCAGTTTGTTGTCCTTCGAAATAACTCCTTGAGACTTCCTTGACCGGCTGCTCGTGTACCACGCAGTGCCAGCTGGCGTTCTATCGCGTCGCTGTTTGATGCAGCGGCGGACAGACGATTCAGAAATGTAGAAGGGATTGGCGCGTTCAGATGTTCGGCCAAGTACCCGAGCATTACGGACAGAGGTAAAACCAGTCGGCTCCGACGAGCGCAGTCTAGGAGCAGGTCCCAATCCAGATCAGGATGCGATTGACGATAAACCAGGCATCGGTCACCCAGCGCAAGGACTGGCGGCTCGCTGAATGAGAGGCGTGGCCGCAGACGTGGAGAAGACTATCGGAGGGCCCGAGAATCTTCACCGGAACGTCGGCAATGAGTCGACTTTGACTTCGTGCCTGGATTTCTGCGGAAACAACATTGTAATACGGTACCTCGAATAATCCGCTGTGAAGCTCGAGAGGGAGCTCAGACTCATGCTGCATCCTGACGTGAGGGTTTCTTCTTTGGATGCTCGGATTGACTCTTTGGAAGCCTAAGGAGGGCAGCAGATTCGCGGCGCGGCTCAACTCATCAGCCGGCAAAAGAATATCAATATCGTGGCAATGGCGCAGCACGGGATTGCCGTAGACGGTTTCCGCCAAGGCGGTGCCCTTAAGTACGATCGCTGTGAAGCATTCTCTTTGCAGCAACTGAAGAACTGCGCGGCAGATTTGGCGAAAGATCTTGCTCCGTAATTCCTCCTTTAAATAGGCCGATCGCAGATACGTCCCGGTTTTGTTGTCCGACTGAAGGTTATGCTGTTGAAAGGCATTGAATAGAAGCGGACGAAGCTTTCTGACTGATTCATTTTTCCCGATAAACCCTTTCCGTGCTCTTTGTAACGGCTTCGCCATTCGCTCCAAGCCTGTCGCGCCAAATCACGCGGCAATAGGCATGTTCGGAGTAACAGGGTTTGCTCCGGCGTGGGAAGAACAAGAGACAAAGCGCGCGATAGCGAGGGTGTTGAATCGGATGCGTTGTTCATGGAGGTGCGGTAAGAACGAGATTATGGAATTTCTAATTCCAGGAGTGTTGACGCGTATTTTGTAAACGGAGGTAACAGCCGTAATGTAAAGGCTCCGCCAGTCATCGTCTCCCCAGGCACAATTCGACGGCTTCTCTGGTGTGATGATGGTTCCAAGATGATTTCCCGCAGGATCGAATACCCAAACGCCTTCCGCGCCCGTGCAGTAGACATGGCCCTCGACATCCACTTTCATGCCGTCAGGAGAGCCTGGAATGTTTACGTTCATGTCGTGAAACAGCGAGCCACCCGAGAGTGATCCGTCATCACTAACATCAAATACCCGGATATGACGGCGCTCTGAATCATCGATATAAAGCTTCTTTTCGTCGGGCGAGAACGCTAGGCCGTTGGGTCGAGCTAAATCATCTGCCACGAGAGAGGTCTCTTTACCGCCAGGCGAGAGTCGATAGACTCCTTGAGCTGGCTGTTCTTGTTGTTCAGGCGTAATCCCGCAGGTGGGGTCCGTGAAGTAAATCGCACCATCGGACTTGACGACAACATCGTTGGGACTGTTAAGCTTCTTGCCGTGAAATCGATCGGCCAGAGGGGTAATTGAGCCGTCTTTTTCGGTTTGCGTCACTCGACGATTGCCGTGCTCGCATGCAATCAGCCGGCCTTTTTTGTCTCGTGTCAAACCATTAGAGTTACCGCTCGGCTCCCGGAAAGCCCTGATGTCGGCCATCGGCCGCTAGCCCATAAATACGATTAGCGGGAATGTCGCTGAAGAGGAGTCTCTTTTCCTCCATCACACCAGACGGGACCTTCAGTAAAACGAAACCCGCGTGCGATACGTTCAAGACGCGCATCGTTGAGGAAAGAGCCTCTTAAGCTCTTCAGACTTTATTTCCAGGACAGCCCCGGCGCAAGTTCGCCATTTCCCGTCCACCTATCCAAAGCCATTTGCAGTGTGTTTTGCGATTTGCGATGGACGACCTTGACTCCTTTTAATACCTTCGACGGACCTTGTACGCCCTGTCGACAACGTTTTGGACCAGCGCCGACAGAAAATCGCTTGCGGCAAGACTCGGGGGGCAATGACGAATGCTCTGTTTCGAGCCCCATGCCCAGAAGCGCGTCACGGGTAGCTCAGCGAATTCCGTCTTCCGGATCGCCTCTCTCATTTCCGTGGCCAACTCGAGACAGGCCCAATCTCTCCGCTATTTCCGCTGCAATTTTGCTGTTGATCTATATAAACGGCGAGCCGTCGTTTTACTCGTAATAAAGAACATCGCAATCCACGAGATGCTCGAGGTGGTCCGCGAATAAAAGCAAGAGAACTGCGCGGTCGATCGGATCTGAGCTCCGTCCGGATCATCGCGCGCAAGCTGGTTATGTTTCGACTTCCCAATACAACTCCGGAAATCGAGCAGTGTATGTTTCGACCTCCGGACCCAGAGTCTCGCGGATCTTTCGCCGTCTCGCCCTCGAGATGCCATGACGACCGTCACCGAAATCACCGTCCTCATAAATGTTGTGCAGCAAACCTGCCGCCACCACCGGCGCGGGTAAGCGCAGGGAGGCCGAGGATGCTGGCGGTCCCCACCACGTGGGCCATGAAGGATTTTCCCGAAGGCTGAAAGCGACCGGTAAAAAGGTCCATCGCAAGCTCGTAAGCATCGCGCACCAATTTCAGCTCCATCTGCGAATAACCAGCGTGACGAAGTTGATTAAATAGTTGGATGTTTGTCTGATCATACGAGCGCATAAGACTGTCCAACAGGTGCCGAAACTATGCTTTGCCAGTGCGGTGGAACGCTGTTCGCAAAAGATATTGCACGCGTGAGACTTTATGGCGCACTCTCTGTGGGGCTCCGAGACAGCATTTGGAAGCTATCACGAGCTTTCGTCCAAAGCGTAACCCACAACCGCTGACGGTAGGACGTTGGCGTAACGACATAGGCACCCCGATGTTTGGTCCTAATGCAAGGAACAACAGGAAGTCGCGTCGAGGCGACGTTCAAAGACGCCGTTGCGATTTCTGTGGCCAAGGGAAGGGCACCCACTCGCTCTGCCATGCTCACCAACTTAGGCCCGTAACACTTCATGTATCGTTGGTGTCCTTTTTTGCTCTGTTTCACTTTTGTTGCAGTACAGGTTGCCTAGGTCTAGTTCATGCTCGAGCTCATTGGCTAGGCGCATTAGGAGAACCTGGCAGTCGATAGGGCCCAAATCAGCAAGATGGTCATCGCACTGCTGAATCGCTTTCGCCTTAGTCGCAACGGATTTGACACGTTAGAAACTTACAATTGGGCTCTGGCGCCGCTTCGAGCAGTAATGAGCCGCCGCCACAGGTCGTTGTAGGCGGTCACACACTGCTCCCAGCTGAAGGCTTCTTGGACCCGACGCCGGGCCGCTTGACCCATTTGCGTAGCGCTCTCGGGATGATCGAGGAGCCATCCGATCCCCTCCGCCAGAGCATTGCTATCTTCTGGCTCGATCAGTAAACCCGTGTCCTGGTGCAGCACGACCTCAGAAAGGCCTGAGACTCGCGTCGCAACAACGGGACGACACATCATAGCCGCTTGCAACGACACCGACGGCAAGCCCTCCCGTCGGGAGGGCATGAGGACCATGGTAGAAGAATTTATGAGGGCGAATACCTTATCCGGGGAAACCCAACCGATAAAGGTTATGACATTCCTAAGGCCCAGTTTAGCAACCTGGCGCTCAAGGCTAGACCGTTCCGGCCCGTCGCCGGCAACGATCAGACGGGCATTGGGAAAGCGATCGGTGATCGAAGCGAACGCCGTGATGGCCAGATCAAAGCCTTTTTCGAGAGCAAGCCGCCCTAAACACAGCAACCGCGGTGTCTCGGTAGGAAGCGATTCTGGTAAGAGCGCCGGCACCTTTAGACCATTATAAATGACAGACGAGCGGGTTATGATCTCCGGCGCGAATTGCTGTACTTGGGCAAGCACGGCTGCCGATTTGGCGGTGACCCAATCGGCTGTGTGCAGCATCTGACCCAGCAACTGAGGTCCTATCGCCTGTGGTCGCTCTGCAATTAACGTGACCAACAAGCGGGAGAGATGCACATGGCTCGTCTCGAAGTGGAAAAGCACACTCGGTCCGAAACCATGGATGTGGACCAGGTCGGGCGCGAAAGCTCGCTTGAGCTTGGCCAAGCGCCGGCGTGCTGCGATCAGTTCTTCCACATTGTGGCTTGCAATGCGTCCAAAATGGAAAGCGATACACGGGAATTCCTCGATACTGGTCTTCCAAGGGAAGATCGGGCGAGTCCTGTCTTGTCACGACGACGATCTCATAAAAGCGTTCCCGTAGAGCCGTAAGAAGCTTCGTTGCAAATATTTCTCCGCCGCCTATGTAAGGCCAAAACAACTCTGACCAGAACAAGATTCGCATTGTCACCGATTCGACTTTGTTGTTGGATTAAGGTGGGAATCTCTAGGGGCGGCGATCTCACGCTTAATCTATTAGGATAGACTCGACGTCGTTCTCTTCACACTTTCCATCAATCTTCTGTAAAGATCATCGTAAGTATCAATGTAATGTTCTAGACTAAAAACCTCTTGCGCGCGTAAACGGCCGGCGTGGCCCATTGTTGCTGCCGTTTTGGGATGATCGAGCAGAAAGGTTATCGCCTTCGCGAGCGCGTTACTGTCTTCTCGATTGACAAGAAGTCCTGTCTCTCCGTGCGTGACTGCTTCGGGAATTCCTCCGACGTTCGTCGCCACTATCGGCCGCGCCAGAAAAGCCGCTTCTTTAGCTACGTTAGGCAAGCCCTCATTAATGGACGGGATATGATTACTATAGTCGCACGGTTCATGAGGCCCGGCACTTCGTCTGGAGAAACCCAACCGACGAAGTCGACACTAGCCTTAAGACCTAATCGGGCAGCCTGGGCTTCCAACACGGCGCGTTCCGGTCCATCGCCGGCGATGACAAGATGTGCCTTCGGAAAACAGCGGCGGACAACGGATGTAAGCGCAGTTAAGGCGATATCAAAACCTTTAATCCGATCGAGTCGCCCTAAGCACAACAACCGAGGAGCTTCGAACGGCAGTGGCTTCGGTTCGCAGGACGGTACGGGCCTGCCATTGTAGATAACCGATGAAAGATTGATGATCCCTCGGCATCAGCTTACGTGTCTCGCTTAGGCGCGCCGCGGAAACACAAGTGACCCAATCAGCTGTGCGGAGCGTTCGGGCAGCTAACGAATCACGTCCCAGCTCTTGATCAGGGAGGGTCGAGTCCATGCTTACTAACAATGGTGAAGGGTGTGTGTTAATTGTATGGAGATGAAAAACAACGCTGCCGCCCAGGAAACCTATGTGGACCAAATCGGGTAAAGAAGGTCTGCTTTAATTGAGTTATGCGTCGTCGAAGCTCTATTATCTGATTCACATTTCCTTTGGCCAATGAGGACCAGAAGGGAAAACGATAAACGGGAATCCCTTTGAAATGATCTTCCTGGGTAGATCGGAATAATCCTTTGACGTGACAACGACAAATTCGTAACCTCGTTCGCACAAAGCCGGCAGCAGGTTACTGGCGGAAATCCCGACTCCTCCTATCGTTGGCCAGAACCGCTCGGACCAGAACAAAACGCGCTTATGGAACCCGGTTGTCATCGTTGTTTTCACGCGAAAAGCTGAGTTTTGTGCTCCGTCAATCGCGATGCAGATCTCGCGGCAAAGTGACGCTGCTCCCACAAAGCAAGACTCAATAACATCCATAACAGCCAATCGTAGTTGGCTTGCCCGGAAAGATGCCGCTCGAACATCGCGCGCGCGGCTGTTTTGTTCAGCGGAAGCCCTAATATTTCCTCGCGCCCGAGCACTACTTCTTCGAAGACCGATCGCAGAGGGCCTCTTAACCAGGCATCCATGGGGATCGTAAAACCTCGCTTGGCCGAGGTTTGATGGCGCACATGGCGAGCCAACGAATTTCGCAGCGGCAACTTGCCAAACTTCCGCTTTACGTCCAGACATGAGCGCCAGTCCACACGGGTAGCTACACCTAGGACTTCCTTGTCCAGAAGCGGGACTCTGACTTCCAACGAGTGATACATGCTCGCTCGATCTACCTTTAGAAGGATCATGGTCAAATAACCCACAAACTCGTTCCAACGCAGCCACTGCGCGGTCTGATCCGGCTCCAAACCCGTGTAAGTGAAAAGCGAGAAATTCGCAGGCCACTCCGGAAGGTCAGGGAGAATGCGCTTGAGCCAGCCTTCGGACTGGTGGGTGTGTTTGAGCCAGTAAATATCGCCAATGCTTCCCGGCCAGCGCAGATCTTGATGACCCGTGCTAACCTTGAGTAGTTTCTGCAAATCCCAGCGGGCACTTTGCGGGGAGGGGCTCTGAGCAAAGCCATCAACTTTCTCCAGCACCGACGCGAAGCGATCGAAATATCCCCAGAACAGTTCGTCGCCGCCGTCTCCGGAGAGCATGACTTTGACCTGCTGGCGGGCGAGCCGGGAGACCAGCATGGTAGGGAAAATCGAGTAATCCGCAAAAGGTTCGCCGCAGGCAGCCACCACGTCATCGAGCATCTGCAGGGCAGTGTCGGCCGTTACATGCTCTACAAGTTGCTCAACGCCCATTTCTCGGGCGTAGGCGTGGCATCGGCGGACTCGTCGTGACGGTCTCCGTTGGTGCCGATCGTGAAAGCCAGGAGAGTGCCGTTACTCACCGCGCGCATTTTGGCGGCCACGAGCGGAGAATCAACGCCGCCCGAGAGAAACGTGCCGACCGGAACGTCGCTGACGAGGTGACGGCGCACAGCCGCTGTAATTGCCGCATCCACGGCCTCGTACGCCTCTTCGCCGCTGAGGTTGGGCTCACGGTAGGGTGAAATTCAAAGAACCGCCCGCTTCGAAGCCGGCTGTCGGTTGAGACCTCAAGCCAGGTCCCGGGCTCGAGCATGTGCGTGTTCTGAAGCAATGCGTAGGGCGCAGGGATGTAGCCGAGACGCAGGTAAAGCGCCAAAGCCGCTGAAGAGACGTCCAGCGTACGACTCCAAGGGTGACCGAGAATCTGATCGTATTGCGACGCAAATACTAAACCGCGGGACGTGAGCATGTAGTAGAGAGGCTTGATGCCGGCGTGGTCGCGAGCCAAGAGCAAACGCTTTTCCACCGAGTCGTAAAAACCCAAGGCGAACATGCCATTAAAGCGGGCCAAAGCTCGATTGCCCCAATGGGCGAGAGCGTAGAGGACGACTTCCGTGTCTCCTGTAGAACAAAATCGCGCGTCTTCCTGCTCGAGCTCCCGGCGCAACTCGCGGAAGTTATACAGCTCCCCGTTGTAAACGAGGGCGAAACGCCCATCCCGAGTAAGCATAGGCTGATGGGCGCTGCCGGTAGATCCAAAATAGCTAAGCGACGGAACGCGAATACGCAATGCCGCCCGTCGCTCCATAGGCCTTCATCATCAGGGCCGCGGCGGCCATCAGGCCGATGAGTCGAGGCGAGATCTCTTCTCTCTGAACAGGGAGGCCCCGGTTAGAAACGCGATCTGCCCTAAAATTCCACACATGATTTTTAAGCTTCAGGCCGAGGAGAGACCGAAGATTCGGGTCGAGTGAGTAGCGGTAAAACCGCTCACTTGAATCCTAAACGGACTCCGATTCAAAATGGCGTTTGCGGTCCAGGGAGAGTCTTAGGAGCCGTAAATTATTGGTCCCGGCTTCGTGCCGCTCGAATCCGACTTCGGTTGCTCGGGTGCAGACGCCGATACATGAGGACTGTCGGGCAGTACTTCCATAAGGGCGCCGCGTTCGGCTGGCGCGCAAAAACCAATCGGTGCTATCGCCATGAGCCAAAGCCGGATCGAACTTACCCACGTGTCAAAAACGCTCGACGTGCCAACAGAGTTCGCGTGACATAACCCGGCAAAGGTCGGGAGATTCGATGATCCTGATATTTCTCTGCTTCCCTTCTCGAGTTCCGGAATCCAGAAATTTTGGCAATGTGTTACGCAATACCCCAATTCGGGACGGGCCCGAAAGCGGGCCGACTGACGCTCCAACTTTTCCGGATGCCATAAGTCATCTGCATCGAGAAACGCAATAAATTCTCCCGTCGCCGCGCCTATGCCCAGGTTTCGTGCCGCTGCAGGCCCCTGATTGCTCTGCTTTAGATAGCGCACCCGATCCCCATACCGAGCAACGACCGCTCGTTACTCGGTGGAGCCATCGTCGGCGACGATGATTTCCAGTGGACGGTACGTCTGCGCGAAAATACTATCCAGCGCTTCTCGCACATACTGTTCGCCGTTAAACACGGGGACAATGCAGCTGATCAAAGACGAATTCATACACCAGCCAGATTATATTTTCGCTCTTACTTAGAAGACTCTTCCGGCTCCTTCCAAGGAGTGTCGCCGAGGCCGGGAACCGGAGGATCGAGTGCCAGCAGGTCTCCCATATCCCTATAGATATTGAGCTTGGGAATCTCGTATGGCGCTTTTCCTGCTGCTCATCGATTAGCGGCGCCGGAACGCGAGCGCCGTTCTCGGAAGGAAGCACCAAATTCTCTTGAACAAGCTCCTGCACAAGTCTCTCACATTCGATTCCGCCTGCTCACGCGAGACGTCATAATGGCCGGTGACGGCCAGGATCGCTTCTTCCAAGCTGTGTCCTCCCTGGAGTACATTCCCAGACCAGGGCGCCCACTTTGTCCATACTGTAGTAGACCCCGTTGGCCAGATTGATGATGATCGCCTCGCCATCGATCACTTTGGATGCGACCTCTTCTTCACGAGGGCGCAAACGATCATTCAAAGTTAACATAAAGACCCCCTTTGTACGTAGATTTTGAGATTGAAATCTCATGAGTAGTGAACTGATTCAGAACAACGAAATTATTGCGCCAGGATGCCGAATCGACGACATCTCTGTTAGCAGATCTAAACAGTAAACCATTGCTCTACCATTATGATAGGGAGATTTCCATATGTGTTCTTGCCTAGCTGTGGGTTTTGGTCCGACCCTATTCGTTCGTACCAATCTCCATGTTCCCAATTTGCCTGGTACTTTGTTATCCAATCTAAAGTTTGTAAGAAACAGTTCCAGTAAACTTCCTCGCCAGTGAGACCAAACATGTGGAGAGCTGCGACTAAGCCTTCCGCCTGAACCCACAGTATTTTTTCACGTTGGTCCGCGCGGGCATGAAACGAGCCAGAGTCATAGACTCCAGCCTTTCGGTCATAACCATATCGAAGAGCGTAACTAAAAATGGTCCGGTAAAGATCAAACAGTAGGTTGTTGGGTATTTCAGCTGCCTTACAGGCTTCTGCTAACAACCAAACGTTCTCTACATCATGCCCATAAGAGATACGATCATAGCTAGGTCCCCGAAGCGGATCCCAGCTGTGCAAATACTTATCCGTGCAAGCACCGATATTTTTGCGCAGGACCGAGTTGCTATTCACGACAATCAGTTCAACGAGCCGTTCCTTAGCACGGCAGTCGTGTGTCAACAGATAATACTGAGTTATGGCTTCCATCAGGTGGAGATGGGTGTTCATTAACTTGATTGTTGGTGGAGTCCCCAGATAGCTGTCGTATTCAGGAACTTTCCAATCGCGCTGGAAAAATTCCCTATAACCGCCATAACGTCCGTCATGGGCGTGAGTTTCAAAAAGGTTGAGAGGTCTGTGCTGCTGCCGTAGCTGAAGAATCCCCTGAAGCTCTTGCGTATTCGGTCAAGGCATAGAGTGCGAACGCTTGCCCATACAAGTGTTTATCCGGTTTGGTGACCATAGAACATGCTGCATCGACTTCCCAATAAAATCCACCATAGTGTGCGTCCCACATTCGGCTGTATAGGAAGTGATAGCCGTGCTTTGCAGCTTTCAGATGTTCCGTGCGGCCATACTTGGATTGGGCCAACCGCGAAAAAAACCAAACAATCCGTGCCTGGCCAACGAGCCTCTTGCTCACCTGCGATTTATCTCGGCTGTGGGGATCGTTAGGAATCCGGTAACCGCCTTCTTCTACGTCAACGGCCTGCGGATACCAGAACGAAGTGATATTTTTGGTGAGAATTTGTTCCAAAGTCTCATAAGCATGAGACAGTTCCCTGCGAGGAGGCTGATGTCGAACTGCCACGATTGGCTTCTCCAGGGAAAGATCAGTCATAAATAAATTGCTCTTTTTATAAGACGAAGGAGATTCTGTCTCGCACGCATAATTCCAATGCAGAGCCATTTAATGCCTTATTGATTTAGGCGTCGTCTTGCTCTGTCTTCCAGTAGAGTAAACGTGTCGTGTAGGAGAGATCTCGTAGGGTGTCATTGGCTGCGCTGAGACCCCGTAAACAATGTGAAATCCTTTAGCTTTGACTTCCACACATCGGCGCATCAAACTACAAAGATCCCGCGGCCCAATCCATAATCGTAGATCTTTGTTCTTTGGAGCCCGCAGGTGAAAGCTACCGATCCGCACGGCAATGAACGACGCCAATTCCTGTTGTTCCAAGAACATGCGGCCCATGAGTTCGCCAGAAGCTTTGGAGAAGCCGTAGGGGCTAAGCGGGCATGGTAAGATGTCTGAGCCGATCTTCGGTCCGTCCAGAGCGTAACATGCTGGAGCTATTTGCCGCTCTAAAGCCTTTACTGCCCAATTGGAACTGGTAAAAACGACTCTCGGAACCCGATACTTCACGGCAGCCTGAATGACGTTCCAGGTTACCTGGATATTGTCGCGGAGAACACACTCCCAAGATGCATAATTGCGCACGTCTGCGGCCAAATGGATTACAACATCTGCTCCTTTGAACAAAGAGATCCAAGGCTTGCGCCGAAATCCCCGTGAGGTTCTCCCGAAGACGCTATGATTTCTGCCCAGATGGCAACAACGGACTTTCGTTGTGGTACGGGCACACGGTCTTATAAGCCGAAGCTCATGCCTGACGG
>CAWJBB010000026.1:0-39326 GCA_963840855.1 uncultured delta proteobacterium | reverse complement strand
GGTCGTCGGATTGGTCAATTCCTTCCAGATACTCATTGGATCTCCTCCCAAAAGAAAATTTGATTGTGCTGGCGGGCGGATAAAAATAATTGTCCAGCGCAAAAGCCATGCCGAAATTTAGAACTTCGCGCGGGAGCTTTCGGGGGTTCGCGGAAAGCCGGCGCCTGGGGTAAGGTTTCACGATTTTTCCTTGGCTTAGCTGAGTTGAAGGAAACTCAAAAGAGCTGGATCTTAAAGTCCCAGACAACGACCGGCAAAGCGCGGAGGTGAAGAAGTTACGCGGTGTAGGTAAAATATTCCCGCACCCTTTGGTCTTCGCCTTGACAGCGCGGAGACCCCTGACCTAATTTGGAGCGTCTTTCTAGTAGTACGTTTCGCCGAATCTGCTATGCGGTCATTTCCACGTTGCGATTTCTTATCGCGCCGGTTGTCGTTTTGCAAGGCCTGGGAGGTCCGATGATTGCCACGCGACGTTACTTTCTTGCAGTTCTTCTCTTGGCGGGTCTTATCGCGTCATCCGCGCGCGGGGAAAAAATCCGTACCGCTGTTCCTGGATTGAATCTGAATTATCTCACGGTGTTTAGCGCCGAGGATCGCAAGTTTTTCCGTGACGAAGGGCTTGAGAACGAAACCATTGTCATAGGCGGTCCCGCCGGGATTGCGGCCCTGGTGAGCGGCGACGTCGATTATAGCGGCGCCGGCGGCAGCGGCCTTCGCGCGGCGGTCAGGGGCGCGCCGCTGAAAGCGATCTTGTATCAAACCGAAAAACCCACCTGGTATTTGGTCGTCCACCCCAGCATCACTCAGGCCTCCGACCTCAAAGGGAAAAAGATCGCGGTTGCGCTCATTGGTGACAGCGAAGACCGCTTTACCACATTGTTCGTCGAACGCGCTGGCCTTTCGGTCAAAGATGTGACCAAGATTTCGGTGGGGACGAGCATCGGCGATAAAATCCTGGGGCTCAAGAGCGGTTCGGTCGCAGCCGCAGTGCTTGACCCGGCTGCGACTGTCGCGGCGGAACGGGAAGGTTTGCGGAAGCTGGCCTACCTGGGCGATATGTTTCCTCTGCCTTTTCAAGGCTACGTCACGACTCAACAGAAGCTCTCGGAAAACTCCGCGCAGGTCAAAAGATGGATCAGAGCGATGGTCCGGTCGCTATTATTCGTCCGCGAACGGCCTGACGATGCCGCCGACATCGCCATGCGACGGCTGCGCATCAAAAACATCACCAAACCCATGTTGGCTGAAGCCATTCGAAGTTATGTTCGCGCTTTTCCTCAAGGCACCCCGGGAACCCCATCGGCGGAGGGAATCAAAAATATTCTTGAATACGAGCTGCGGATTCCCATGAAACTCGACAAGCCCTTGGCCGCGGACAACTTTTTCGAGCTTCGGTGGGTGGAAGAAGTGCGCAAGGAGTTTGAGATCAAAGGGGCGAGCCAATGACAGCCGCGCAGCGTATGCGGTTCAAAGTTCAAGGTTTAAGGTTCAAGGTGGGGGGGAGAGGACGTTGAACTTTGAACGTTGAACCTTGAACCGAAAGTTTATTTATACCCTTCCGCTTGCATGCTGAAGAGCTTTGCATAGGTGCCTTCGCGGCGCAGCAGTTCTTCATGGGTGCCGAGCTCGGTGATGCGGCCTTCCAGGATAACCGCGATGCGGTCGGCCATCCTTACCGTCGAGAAACGATGGGAAATAAGGATAGCCATTTTCCCGTCGGTGAGCTCTTTGAAGTGTTGGAATATTTCGTATTCGGTTTGCGCATCGACGGAGGCCGTTGGTTCATCCAACACCAGTATTTCCGCCTCGCGCATGAAGGCGCGCGCCAGCGCGATCTTCTGCCACTGGCCGAGGGAGAGTTCATGGCCGTCGCTAAACCAGCGCCCGAGCATCGTGTCGTAACCGGCCGGGAGATCTTCAATCAGCGCGTCAGCGCCGCTTTTGCGGGCCGCCGCGGCGATGCGTTCCAGGTCGTCCATCGCATTGATCTGGCCAAAACCGATGTTTTCTCGGACCGGCAAGTGATAGCGCACGAAGTCTTGAAAGATCACGCCGATTCGTTGCTGCAATTCCAACGGCTCCAAGTCGCGGATATCGATGCCGTCGATCAGAATGCTACCTTCGGTGGGATCGTAAAGCCGGCTCAGGAGTTTGATAAGAGTCGTTTTGCCGGCGCCGTTGTGGCCCACCAGCGCGACCTTTTCGCCAGGTCGTATGGTGAGATCGACGCCACGCAACGCCCATTCATCGTTTCCGGGGTAGCGAAAGCCGACGCCGCGGAACTCAATGCCGCCGCGCAGAGGCAGCGATAGCTTTCGCTGTTGGCTGGCAATTTTCATCCGCGGCTCGAGGCCGAGAAAATCGAAAAAGTTGGTCATGAACAGACTGTTCTCGTAAATATTGCCAACGGCCGAGAGAATCGATTGAAACGTCGTTTGCCCCTGGCGGAAAATCGCCAGGTAGAGCGTCATGTCGCCCAGTGAGATTTTGCCCTGCACTGTATGCCAGACGATCCAGGCGTAGGACCCGTAAAAACCCAGTGTCGCGATGAGTCCGAGGCCGAATCCCGCCGCCGCCCTGCGTAACGCGAGTGTTTTGTCTTCCTGAAAGAACTTGTCGAACAAAGTCGTGTAGCGTTTGAGCAAGGCGGCGCCGAGATTGAAAAGTTTGATTTCTTTGACCGCGGTGTCTTCGGTCAGGAGCCGGGAGAGATAGTTGACCTGTCGCGTTTCCGGCGCTCGCCGAGTGAGCAGGCGAAAGCCGCGTTCCGAGTAGCGGGTTTCGGCGATAAACGCGGGAATGCTTGTCGCCAAAAGAATCACCACCAGCCACGGGCTGAAGCGCAGCATCAACAGAGCGAAGGAGATCAGGGTGATCATGTTCTGCACGATCAAGAATGTGTCATTGACCAGTTCCACGGGCTTGTAGCCGCCCTCGCGCCGCGCATTTTGCAAACGGTCGTAAAAATCGGGATCCTCAAAGTAAGCCAGTTCCAAGGTCAGTGCTTTGCGGATGATCTCGGCGCGGATGCGGTTGGCGAGCTGGAGCTGGATCAATTGTTGAATCAGCCGACGTCCGTGATTGAACGCCGCGCTGAGCAGGAAAAGCGCCAGCTCCAGGATCAAGTAAAAGAAAACGTCTTTCACTTGCTCGGCATCTTGCCCGCTCTGGACCGAAGCGACGACGCCGTCGACGATGAGCTTTCCCACCCAGGCTTGCGTCGCCGGCAAGAGCGCGCCGCCGAGAGTGAGTAAACCCAAACCCACAGTCGCCCAGCGATTGGTGCGCCAGACGAAGCGCACGGCTTGCGGCGTATGAGTGAACGACTGGCGCACCTGGCGCCACTTTTCGGATAAGGGGATCATGGAGCTTTCAATTCAAGGTTCAAGGGCTTCGCCTGTTCAACGTTTAAAGTTCAAGGTTCAACGTGGCGCCTTCGGCGCGGTTCAAGGTATCGTCGTTCGGCGGTCTCACCAGGTCCTGAGGTTGGGAGGTGTGGACTTTGAACCTTGAACGTTGAACTTTGAACGGTTCGCCGCCGGAAGGCGGCGAAGCTATTTGCCAAGCTGGTCGAGAAAACCGGACCTTTGAATCTCGTCGATCAGGCTCAAGTCCCAGTGGTCCTTTTCGCTGAGCTTCTTCGCCTGGGGTAAATCAAGCGCCGCGAGGTCCAACAGCGCGCGCACCGCTTCCCCTTGAGGGCGAAGCCCGCCTTCGACCCGGGTTGAGATTTCCTCGTAAAGGTAAGCCATCACGCCGAGATCGGGATTGCGCACGTATTTGGAAAAAATTTTCAGGCTTTCATCCATATGCGTTTTCAAATATTGAATCCCTTCCATGTAGCCGCGTAAAAAACGCAACGCCTGTGGCCGCTTTTTCTGCACGAGTGCCGGGGTGGTGTTCAAACCGCCGCCGACGTTGGCGACGTCGATTTTCACCAGAATCCTCATGCCGGCTTTTTCCGAGATCATGTCCGAGGGCGGCGTAAACATGGTCGCGTGAATAATGCCGCTGGAGAGCGCCGCCACTCGGGCCGCCGGCCCGCCGTCACCCACGGCGAGATACGTCACGTCTTTATTGGCGTCCATGCCGTTATCGCGCAAGAGTTTAGCCACCCGCGCGTATGCGGCGTCGCGGCCGGGAGTTATGCCGATGATCTTGCCTTTCAAATCGCGCACGCTTTTTATGTTCGGCTGCGTGACCATCGAGTAGCCGAGGGTATTCGTCGTGACGCCGACGCGCGCAATACTTGCGCCTTGGACAATCGCGGTGGTGACGCCAAGGTCCGATCCGAGGATGAAATCGACGCTGCCGCCGATGAGTGCCGAGACGGTCCGTGAACCGCCGCGCAGGAAGATAAGATCGACATCTAGATTATGTTTTTTCCAGATCCCCTTATCGGCTGTCACCCATGAAGGCGCAAAGCCTGTGGCAAGTGACGGGAAACCGACTCGAAGCGTCTCCGCGACACAGGAAACTTGTAAAAGTCCCAAGTGCCAGATAGCAAATATGGCGATTCTTAAACAACGGCTCATACGCTAAAAGTATTGTTCAAATCGTTCAAGCCGTTCAAGCCGTCGGAATTCTAAATCGTTTGGAACCACTGGAACGGCTGGAACGATTGGAACCGCATCGGCGCCTACCAGGCGCCGATTGCACGGTAGCACCGCATCCGTGAAGCTGTCAAAACAACCGACCTTTGGGTAATGGTTCAGTTTGATTTTAACCGACGTATCAATGTAGGGGCGACCCCCTGTGGTCGCCCTGATTCGGGCAGGCACGGGGGCCTTACAAATTTCGGAGACTGAACCACAACCGACCTTTGTTCTATGTAAACCCCGCCCGCGAAGTGGCTTCGTTTAATGGATTGACATCTCGCACCCTATGGCACTAAAAAATGGTTGAAGCGCTGACGCGGTCTTGAGTCTCGGGTCCCGAGTTGTGCCGAGCCTCGAGACTCTAACAGCCTGCTGAAAAACTCCCTCGGGGTCCTTCGACGGGCTCAGGACGAACGGAGGGGGGATTGCAATGATTGAGAAAATTCCGTTCAATAGCGCAGCCTGCTGTGTGCATTCGAAAGGAGCGAAATATGGCGGAGTATAGGTTGTTGGATGCGGACTCGCATGTCAGCGAGCCGTTGAACCTGTGGCAAGAGCGCTTGCCGGTAAAGTACCGCGATATAGCCCCGCGCATGATGACCGAGTATGAGGGTCGGCCGGGCGCCTGGTGGCTTATCGAACAGGACCGTCAACCACACAACGTGATACTGGGCTTCGGCGCCAACAAGACCATCGAAGAGCTAAATCAGCTCTTGAACAGCTTTTCCTACGCCGGCGCTCATCGTGGCGGATGGGACCCGGCCCAAAGGATCCTGGACATGGACCAGGATGGCGTGGCGGGCGACGTGCTCTACACCACGCTAGGTTTTCGCATGTTCTGGATCAGGGATGCGGGCTTTCAAAGAGCCTGTTTCCAGGTGTACAACGATTGGCTCGCCGAGTTCTGCACCTATTCGCCCAAGCGGCTCAAAGGCTTGGGCCTTGTCTCCCTCTATGATCCCAAACAAGCCGCGGAAGATTTAGTGGAATGCCGCAAGAAGGGTTTGGCGGGAGCAGTCGTGTGGGCCTCGCCGCCGGAAGAACTGCCATTTTTCTCGGAAGTCTATGATCCCTTTTGGGCGGCGGCCCAGGAGCTTGCGATGCCTCTCAGCCTCCACGAATTCGCCGGCTTTCAATGGGTCGATTGGGACTCCAACTCAAAAAAACGCACGGTGGCGCAGGCCATCAATTCCCATGAGGTTGAGAGAACCTTTGCCACGTTGATTCTCTCCGGTGTTCTGGAACGATTTTCCGGTCTCAAGGTGGTCTCGGCGGAATTGAATTGCGGCTGGCTCCCCTTCTTTCTGTTCCGCATCGACGAACGTTTCGACGCGACTGGAATACGCTTTCGCGGCACGCCTTTTTCCACCAAACTGACGCTCAAGCCAAGCGAATATTTCCGGCGCCAGCTCTACGCCACTTTCATCGACGATCTCTTCGGCGTTAACCATCGGCACGCCATCGGCGTGGACAATATCTTGTGGTCGTCTGACTTCCCGCACAGCGCGACTTTCTGGCCCCACTCGCAGGAAAAGATCGCCAAGGATTTCCAGGGTGTCGCCGCAGAGGACAGGCAAAAAATTCTCTGGGAGAATACCGCAAAACTCTACGGCTTCGAAATGGACTAGGAAGGCAGGGGGAGAGATGCACTACGTGAACTGTGGGTTACCTCATTCCGCGATTTTGCGCTCAATCAGATGAAGCTTGTCAACTCGCAGGTGGTAGATGTATGAAGTGAACGACAGAAAGGTGACGGTAGACTTTGAACGATTCGAAAATTCGGTAGCGGAGGATTACTCATGACAAACGTTGAACCCCGTGGGGCAGTTCATTGGATCGATCATTACGTGGTCGGAACGAACGACTTGGTTGCCTGGGCTGACTGGGCGAATAAAGCCACAGGCCTTCCTCTAAGGCCGATCAACGGCCTTACCACTGCGGGACGGAAAAGGAACGTTCCGATCTTTTGCTTTATGTGGTGGGAGGGCGGATCGTGCCGCATCGGCGCGTTCCTTCAGCCCGAGGTTTACCCGCCGGCAAAAGCGCTGGGCAAGGATCTGCCGCGATGCGGATATTACATCCGGCCCGAGGACATCGACGCCCACCTGCGCAGGCTAGATCGACACAAGATCCCGCACACGGACCCGGTGAAAACAGCCGCCGAAGGCGACGAAGGGACGGTTATCTATTTCGCCGATCCGGACGGCAACCAATATGAGTTCTGGGCGCCGGTGCATATGCCGGAAGGCGCCATGGAGATCTGCACCGAGGAAAAAGTCGGCCGTATCAGTCATGGAGTTTATGGCTCCCGCGACCTCGCGAGAACCGCGGCCTTCTTCGAAAAATATTGCGGTATGCATGTCGAGCATGATTCCAAGACTGCCGAGGGGACACTGGTCCTGCGCCTGCGCGCAGGTGCCCGGCTCGTCTATAAGTTAGTCGATCAGATCGATGAGCGTATTGCCGGACACAGCCCTTGGTGGGACATGCACACGGCGCTGTTGGTTCGCGAGGAAGAGTTTTTACCCAGCTACCGGCGCATGTGGGAAGGACTTCCCGAAGAAGCAGGTCCGAAGGAACATCTAAATGATTCCCGGGAGAAAGAAGACGCGTTTCCCGCCCGCACGGGTCTGCACCGCAGTCCCGTCGGCTACAAGTGGAAGGAGATCTATCAACGCGGCGATGAGTTCTACGACTGGGACGGTCACGCCTTCCACTTCTTCGGCGGCATCCCGCTGAAAAACGACGGCTCCCTCGCGTTATACCAGGGAAAGGAACAGGAAGAATATTTGCGCGAGCTCGCCGAATCGCTGAAAAAAGGAGTTCAGCCGTAGGCAATCGAAGGGTCATGTATCGCTAGAGTCCAGATTCTGGCCCTGATCCCCTTTAATGCCTTAGCTCAGCTCGGACCGCGCTCTTTATCGCCTTTCCGGCAAAGCAAAAACATAGACAGCATTGTGGCCGCGCGGCGGCTTCAGTTCGTCGACCAACCGGAGCGGCCCCCCTGTGCCCGACTGGCCATCTCCCGTCAGCACCGCAACATACTGTCTTCCGTTGACCGCATAGCTAATGGTGCTGGTCTGAATCATCCCTCCAAGCACGGTTTCCCATAAAATCTTACCGGTATCGGCATCGAACGCGCGGAACCTGCGGTCCATGTCTCCCCAAAAAATCAACTCTCCCGCCGTGGCCAGTACCGAGCCGTTCCCCGGGACGCGTTGTTTGTGAATCCGCTGGATTTTGCCCGTGGTCAAGTTCACCTTGGCGATCGTCAGGTATGCGTTCTTCGGATCGGAACCGGGACGGGTAACGGCGCCTCGCGGTCCCCAGCCCTCCGGTTTACTGGTGTTCGCGGTCATATCGAGGCAGGTGTCGTGGTAAGGAATGTAAAGAGAATTTTTTCCGGGGTAGTACGCCGTGGACCAGTAACTTCGAGTGTTGTGAAAGCAAACCAGGATTTTGTCACCGTCCTTCTTCATCACCGAGTTCCAATTAATGTGAGTTTTGCCGGTCTCGACGTCGATGTGCGAAATATGAAATTCAGGGACATCGAGGGGAAACGGCATGGCCCAGAGAAACTCGCCTGTGGCGCGGTCGAGCACCCATATGCCTCCGGCCTCGCCGACCGCAACGACAACGTCGCGCTCTTGGCCGCGGGGAATCTTGGGGTTGATCCATTTCACCGCCGCGGGATCGGGATTGAAGCGCGCGCGCAGCAGTGTTCTCTCGTGGGTGTGATCGAGGTCCCAATCGTCGCCCGGCAGATACTGATAGTACCAAGCCAGCTTTCCGCTCTCGACGTCGAGCGCCACGGTGGAGTTGCTGTAAAGATCGGCCGGAGCGGACCGAGAGGTGCCGTCCGCGCTGCCATGACGGGTCAATCGCGTGTACGGCTTGGGATTGGAGATACCCCAGTAGATCAACTTGCGCGCGGGATCGTAGGAGCCTGGCAGTCCCCAGGCGCTCGCCACCCTCTTCTCAACCTCCACGTTTCCCCAAGAGTCGCCTCCCGGCTCGCCGGGCGCAGCGGTATTATAAAACTTCCAGACTTCCTTTCCCGTACGCGCGTCATGTGCGGAGATGAAGCAGCCCTCGCGCGTTACACAGGTCCGGCTCGTGATAACCTTACCGTCGGCGACGATGGGCGCTGAGGTATGTTGCGTCTTGGTTTTGTAGTCGTGAACCTTGGTCTCCCAGCGAAGCTTACCCGTTTGCGCCTCCAGGGCTACCAAAAAACCATCCGGGGAATCATAGAAGATAAGATCTTCAAAGATCGCGAGCCCTTTGGACCTTGCTCTTGTGGGCGCGCCGATAAAGTCGATCATGTCTTTAGGAAAAACGCGCCGGTAGTCCCAGAGCATATCGCCGTTCGTGGCGTTGAGCGCATGAACGCCGCCTCCGGGGCTGACGAGATACATGACGCCTCGGTAGACGACGGGCACCGATTCCTGCGAGCCCGCTGGCATGCCGCGCGACCATGCCATCCGTAGCTGGCCGACGTTTTTCTTGTTGATCTGATTGAGCGGACTGAAGCGCTGCTCGTCGTAGGTGCGATTGAGCATGAGCCAGTCGCCGGGACTAGGGCTCAAGAGCATCTCCCGCGTAACCGGTCTAAAATCGCTGAGCTGCGCGAAGGAGCGCTGTGTAAGCACGCTGAGAACAACGGTCGTTACGAGGAAAAATATATGAATCATACTTACCCTCCTTCGTTGGGGGAATTGGCGTGCGAGTATGAGATCCTCTTCAAACCGTGCCAAAGCTGTTCTTGAGGCAAGCGCCGCTACCGTTGAGACTGGTCTGGTACGGGGTCGATCAGTGCGACGGAAGCGTAAGCGATAATGAAGCGTGATGTCAACCTGAACGTTCAGCGTAGTTCAAATGGTTTACATGTTCAACGTTCGGTGAATTAGATTGAAATATGGAAAAATGGGAGCTAGCATTTATAGCTTGCCGTTTACAACTTAGTTGAAGGCTCAATCAACGTGCAGAACCGAAACTGAGTTGACGGTCCTGTATTCAATTCGGTGTTCGTCTTTCGATCTAAGCCTCTACAAAAATTCCTTCGGGGAACGGGTAAAGACTTATATATGCGATCAGGCTTGCGGAGTTTGGCAGCGATTTTGGCGCTTGCAGCTATTTATTACTGCGCCGGCAGGCTCGGGCTTTCCTTGGCCTATGTACACGCGAGCGCATCCGCGGTTTGGCCCCCGACCGGAATAGCGTTGGCGGCCCTTCTCCTCTGGGGATATAGATTTTGGCCCGGAATCCTTCTCGGGGCTTTCCTGGTAAACATCACCACGCCGGGATCCGTGGCAACCGCGTTCGGCATCGCGGCCGGCAACACGCTGGAAGCACTCCTCGGCGCTTGGGTAATCAATCGCTATGCCAACGGCGCAAAGGCCTTTGAACGAGCCAGAAGTTGTTTCAAGTTCGTCTTGCTCGCTCCGATTTTGAGCACGGCCGTGAGCGCGACCATTGGACTTACCAGCTTGACCTTGGGTGGCTTCGCTCAATGGGATCAGTATCTAACTATCTGGTTCACCTGGTTGCTGGGCGACGCGGTTGGCGCTTTGATCGTCGCCCCTCTCCTGCTGATTTGGATGACGGGGCCTTATCCCCAATTCAAAGCTGACCGGGTCGTAGAGGCCGCAGGTTTGCTGCTATTTCTGATCTTCGTTACCTACCTTATGTTTGTGCTGGACGCGCCTTTCAGCTCGGAGTACATGATGGTCCTGCCGCTATTGTGGGCGGCGTTCCGATTCGATCAGCGCGGCGCCGTGACTTCAGCGTTTATCATGTCTGGGATCGCGTTGGTCGGCGCGCTAAATGGCGTTGGTCCGTTTGCTCATGCAGACCCTCATCAATCTCTGCTGCACCTGCAGTCGTTTATGGGCACCATCGCCGTTGCGGCGTTGGTGCTCGCCTCAGTCATCTCCGAGGGTAGGCGGGGCGAGCGGCGTCTGGAGGTTCAAGATGCGGTGAGCCGCATCTTGGCAGAGTCTCCAGCGCTGAAAGAGGCTGCCTCCAAAGTAGTGCAAGTGCTCTGCCAACGGGCCGGATGGGATTTGGGCGCCGTTTGGCACATAGATCCAGCTAGCAATGAATTGCGTCATGTCGAGGTATGGCATATGCCGTCCGTCCATGCGCCGCGATTTGAGGCCGTCACAAAAGAAGGCAGGTTCATTGGCGGAACGGGTTTGTCAGGCCGGGTCTGGAGCACCGGTCAGGCAGTCTGGATCCCTGATGTAACGGAGGACAGCAGCTTCAGACGCGCGCCAGCGGCGATTGAAGAGGGGCTACATAGCGCCTTTGGCTTCCCGATCAAACTGGGGGGTAAGGCCCTGGGTGTCATCGAATGCTTCAGTCGCGAGGTCCGGCAGCCGGACACTGATTTCCTGCAAATGGTCAGCGATATCGGCGGCCAGCTCGGCCAGTTTATGGAGCGAAAGCAGACTGAAGATCTCTTGCTTCTTAGCGAGGAACGGCTGCGAGCGGTGGTCGAAACCGCGGTGGATGGGATTATTACGATCGACGAGCGCGGGACGATAGGCACAGTCAATCCGGCCGCCGAGCGCATCTTTGGTTACCCTGCCGCCGAGGTGCTCGGCAAAAATGTCCGAATGCTCATGCCCGACCCTTACCAGCGCGATCACGATTCGTATATCGGCAACTATCTGCGCACGGGACAGAGAAAAATCATTGGCATCGGCCGGGAAGTCCAAGGCCGGCGCAAGAACGGCGCAACTTTTCCGCTTGACTTGGCGGTAAGCGAAACGCGCTTCGGCGATGGGCGAATATTCACGGGCATCGTGCGCGACATTACGGAGCGCAAACTGGCGGACGAACTCGTGCGTCAAGCAAAAAACGATTTAGTCAAAGCCAACGAAGAGCTTGAAAGGCGAGTTCAGGAACGCACGGCCGATCTCAATCAAGCCAACGCGGCTCTATTAAGAACCATCGAGGAGCAAAAAAAACTCGAAGAGCAGCTCCGCCACGCGCAAAAAATGGAAAGCATCGGGACGCTGGCCGGCGGCATCGCGCATGAGTTCAACAATATTCTCAATATTATCCAAGGTTACGCTAACCTCATCGGCGAGGAACTGTTAACCGAGCAGGAGATTGACAAAAGTTTGAAAACCATCGACCAACAAGTCAAACGGGGCGCGTCCATGGTGCGGCAACTTTTGACCGTGGCGCGCAGGACGAAAGCGCAGTTAGCTCCCATCGATGCCAACGACTTCGTTTTGACGATCAGCGAACTGATCAAACAATCGTTTCCCAAAATTATTGACGTCGCATTGGATCTTGACCCTGGGCTGCCGCCGGTAATGGCAGATTCAAATCAATTGAGCCAAGCGCTACTCAATATTTGCGTCAATGCGCGCGACGCCATGCTGGCAGGCGGGAAACTCACAATCAGAACGGAAAGGATCGACGAAAACAAAGCGCGGGAGCACCGCCTCGAAGCCGGCACGGAGTCGTATGTCTCAATTGTGATCAGCGATACCGGGATGGGAATGAAAGAAGAAGTCCGGGAGCGGATTTTTGAGCCGTTCTTCACTACTAAAGGAATCGGTGAAGGGACGGGGCTGGGACTCGCAATCGTCTACGGCATCGTCAAAGAGCATAATGGTTTCATCGATGTGGAAAGTAAGCCTGGACGCGGCACCACGTTTCGGCTCTATTTGCCGGTGCTTCGGGCGGAAGGAAAATCGTCGGTTGATGAGATAGTGAAAAGGGAAGGCGCCAGTCGAAAATACGCTAGTGGTCGAGGAACCGTTCTCGTGGTCGAAGACGAAGAGGCGCTGGTTCGCCTTTTGAGAGAGGTCTTGTCGAAAGCGGGCTACCAAACCCTGACTGCTATGGACGGCGAAGAAGCGATAGATCTTTATCACCATCATAAAGAAGAGATTGATATCGTGGTGCTTGATCTCGGCTTGCCCAAAATTACCGGCTTTGACGTGATTCATGAGCTGAAGGAGCAAAACCCGGGGATAAGGATTATCATCACAACCGGTTATCTAGAGCCGCAAGTGAAATCAGAACTCTTCCAGGCCGGCGTGAAGGACTGCATTTACAAACCATATTTGGTCGATGACCTTGTTGAAAAGATCGGGTCTCTAATTGAACACTCATGACCTTCACGCAAGATGATTCCCTGCGCTTGAAAGATGGCGCGGCCTCGTCCTATGCTCACGGCGTGTCAGAGAAAAAAACATCTTTCGGCCTCACCTTGTCCAATCGCGCGCTGGTTACGCGGGGAACGCCGCCAAAGGAACTTATCGACATGGCCGTCGAAGCCGAGAACAGCGGCGCCATCGACGCGGTGTGGGTCGGCGACAGCATCCTCAGCAAGCCTCGTTTGGAATGCATTCCGTTATTGGGCGCCATCGCCGCGCGTACTTCGCGCGTGAAACTCGGCGTGGCGTGCATGGCCACCATCGCCCAGCGCAATCCGCTGTTGCTTGCCCTACAGTGGGCGAGTCTCGACGTGCTATCGGGTGGACGCACATGGCTGGCGGCCTGCATGGGGTATCCGGCAAGCCAACACCCGATGGCGGCCAAGGAACTCGCAGTGATGGGCGTGGAAAGCAAAGAGCGGCCGGCGCGATTGGAAGAAATGATTCAAGCCCTCAAGGTTCTTTGGTCCGATGAACATGCGAGCTTCCACGGCAAGTACTACACCTTTGATGACGTGAGTCTCTTGCCCAAACCCACACAACAGCCTTGCCCGATCTACATCGCCGGCACGCCTCGACCCACTCAGATCGGTGACCGCGGCGTGGAGCGCTCCTTACGGCGCATCGCCCGCTACGCCGACGGTTGGATGACCAATCAGATCGAGCTCGCAATGTTTCAACACTACCTCAGTCGATTGCGGAATATGCTGGTCCAAGAGGGGCGAGACCCGAACAAATTCAAGACCGTTTTGTACTACGGCGTTTCCGTGAACCGCGATCGGGAGCAGGCGTTTCGCCAAGCCAAAGCTTTTCTCGACGCGTACTATCAAAAGGACTTCACCCGGCCGGGTGTGGAAATCTGGACCGCCTGCGGCCCGGTGGAACATTGCGTCGACTCCCTGCGAGGATTTATCGATGCAGGGGTCGACCACGTCGCCATTCGCCCGATCGGTGACGATTTGAATGAGCAATTTCGCATTTTTTTGCAAGAAGTTCTTCCCGCGTTGCATTCATCCTGAGTAAAATCGAAAAGCGTCAATGGGGGTGGGGACGTTGAGCTTTGAACGTTGAACACTAAACCGCACACGCAGTGTGCTCCCGCTACAATCGTTTGATAAAACCGCTTTCGTCGATCTCGCGGACTAATCGGCTGTCAATAAAGTCCTCAGGTTTGACTGTTCGGGCTTTGGGTTGGGCCTTTTCCAAGGTCTTCAGCAGCGTGGAAACACCTTCGACGGTGGGATACGGCGGCAGCTCGAGATGAAGGGTGACGCGCTCGTAGGCGTCGTCGAGAATCTCGCGCTCGTTGGTGCCGAGATATTTGGCCATCACGCGCGTCGCGAACGCCCGGTCTTTTTTGGCGAGCGCGGCGCCTTCGATATAGGCGCGGAGAAAACGGCGCACCGTGTCCTCATTCGTCTTGAGATATTTTCGCGTCGTCACGACGCCGTTCTGATGGATGGTCGCATCCAGTTTAGCCATGTCCAGCAGCTCGCGCATATTCGCTTTCTTGGCGCGCAGAATTGCCGGAACAGAGAGTGCCGCAGCCTGTACTCTGGCGGTGAGAAGCGCAACGAGGGTCTCGGGCTGGCCGCCGGTTTGGACCATCGCGATGTCCCGATCGGGATTTAGGCCGTTCTTTTCCAAGGCGAAGCGCGAGGCAAAATCGGAAAGCGTGCCGAAGCGTGTGGCGCCAAAAAGTTTGCCTTTGAGATCGGCGATCCTGGTGATCTCGGGCCGGCTGAAAATGGAAAAAAGAAATTTCGTCAGAATCGTCGCGACGATGACCGTGTCGGCCCCTGCCAGGTTGGCCTGCATAGACGCCGCGCCGCCGAGCTGAATGATCGGCAATTCGCCGGAGAGCATGGCCTGCAGCGCCATGGAGCTCCCTGGAATGGAGATCGCCTCGACTGCGAGTCCGTGCTTCTCGTAGAGGTTTGCCTCCTTGGCAAACCACATGGTCAGCTGCGGCGCGCCCACCGAGCCGCCACCGATCCGAATTCGTTCCAGCTTTTTCTCCTGGGCGCCGGATTGAGAGTGCCACGCCGTGACACAAAACAAGGTCAGCGTAATGACGCGAAGCGCCTTATTCATGAACACCTCCTAAAAACTAGCCAAACATGTTTGTAAATTGCGTTGATTTTGAATTACCGAATCGGGAAAAAGATGACTCGCGCAAAGACGCAAAGCACGCCAAGTTCGGAGAAATGAGAAGATATTTTTCTTTGCGCCTTGGCGTCTTGGCGCGATAAATTTTCTTGAAGTGGTTTTGTTCAACATTTGAAAAGTTGGAATCTATATCTCATGGCGGACCTATTTCATTTCTGCGGCAGGACTTCTTTGACGAGTTTGAAGATCGGCGTCAGGTCCTGGTACTCGGGTTTTGCCAGGTCGAAGTATTTTTTTCGTTCATCCAGGCGATTATAAGCATCGACGTCATCCTTCGGAATGTCGATGCGGCGGGAGTTGTGCGCGTCGGGCCGTCCAAATTTTTGCAGGGCGATCTGCCCCTCGCGGGAGAGAAACCAGTTGATGAAAACTTTCGCCGCATTGGGATGGGGCGCCCGAGTGGGGATGCCGAGGGTGCCGCCGGCGGCGCTGGAGCTGCCGCCTTCCTTCCAATCTTCGGTATCGAGATAGCCGATGGGGAGCTTCTGATGCACCGCTTTTCCCACTTCGCTCCCGGCGTTACAGCGAATGCAAAGAGAATATTTTCCGGCGGAAAGCCAGTCGGTCATCTGGCGCGGGTCGCGGCTTATCGTGATTTGCATTTCGCCGTAAAGTCTTTTGATAAACGCGGGCCCCAGTTCGGGATTATAATAAAAGAACTGCAGCGTCGCGCCCATGCCGAACGTGGTCGGATCGAGAGATGCCATCTTACCTTTCCACTTTGGGTTCAAGAGATCCCAATAGGACTTGAATTCCGCGGGATTGACCTGTTGCAAGTTGTAGATCACCTGTCCCGACTGGGAGTTCGCCACGAAGGCGAAGATGTAACGTTTCTCCGGGTCGATGTAGCGGTGCTCGCCCTGATACCACTTGGTGTGGTCCAAAACTTCGGGGAGGATGAGCGCCGGTTGAATGGGTTCGAGAACGTGAGCTTTGTAGAGGGCGTCGTGAAGGGTGTTAGCGCCGGAGCTGACGACGTCGGGAATGTATTTTTCGCCCCGCCGCTCGGCGAGTATTCTCGAGGCGAGCTGCCCGCCCGAGCCGATGAAGGTGGTAACTTTGATCTTTGGGTATTTCTTCTTGAATGGCTCGGTGACGCGGTCATATTCGTAGCAGCAACCGTAGAGCGTCAGCTGTCCTTCGGAGTCCGCCGCGCGCGAGATTTTCTCCCACTCTGCTTGCCGATTGGATTGCGCTGAAGCGGCTGCAGGCAACGCGCCGAGCGACAATGCCAGCAATGCCACTCGGAATAGCCGGCCTGTTCTAGAGAAGCAAGGATAAAAATTCATCATCACCATTCCCAAGTTACGTGACGCCGTTCCTCGGCGACACATGCGGTGTTCAAGGTTCAAAGTTCAACGTTCAAAGTTAGCGACAACAATTTCCGCAGTCCATAAAGGCTCCGACACACGTTGAACATTGAACATTGAACGTTGAACCAAATGGCCAATTGCCCACGACCGTAGAGTCGTACTGCTCGCGCGCCAATCTCGTGAATTATCCACGTCAATGGGTTCCGCAGATCACGTTGAGCACGGCTTGACGTCTTTCCTCGCGGACGACTTTGAGAGCGCGCCGCAATGCCGGCAGGAGTTCCGCTGGATCATCGACCATCTCGCCGTAGCCGCCATGGGCCGAAACAACCATCTCGTAGCGCGGCGAGGGCGTCAGGTCGCATAGAGGAAAATTGCCCGTGCTCGTCGCCCAGCCGTCGGGTAGAACCTGTTGCGTCGCGGCCTTGGTGGAGTGCCAGATCGCGTTGTTGCAGATTATCGTCAGCATGGGGAGATCATAGGCCTCGGAGACGAAATGGCAGGCTGTCGGGTTATTAAACATATAAGTTCCGTCACCGACGCTGGCAATCACGGTCTTCTCCGGGCAGGCGAGTTTCATGCCCAAGCCGCCACCGATTCCCCAGCCCAGACCACCAGCGGGGGAACCGCCAAAATAACTTGCCGGCTCACTCAAGCTGAGATGCTCCTGTGATACACCATGATCGTTGACGATAAGGGTCTGGCTGTCTCTCACCTGGTCCACGCAATAGGACAACCATGCGGTATCTATTGGCTTATCGCGGCTCGCCTTTTCGGCCTTTTGTTTCAAACGTTCACGGTATTGTTGGTGCTGGGAGCGAATCCGCTCGGCGCGCTCCGCCGTTAACTTCTCGCTGCGCGGATGAGACTTTAATTCTTGCGCGAGCAGCTCCAACGCCAGCTTCGGATCGCCGCCGATGGAAATATCCTTGGGAAAATTGCGTATTGGAATGCCGCTGTAGTTCGGATCCGCGAGCAATCTGGATCACTTTCGTGTTCTCACCGGGCTTACCTTGGAACGGATACCACGGCACATCGCACTCGACCACCACGACTACGTCGGCATCTTTGACATACGGCGCGGAGCTCACACCGAGATGAAAATCATGGGTGTTGGGAAAACTCACGAACGGGCTCGCCGGAGTGACTACCGGAGCGACCAGCGCTTCGGCGAAAGAAACCATCGCGCTCACCGCTCTGGGATCGGACCCCAATCGGCCGGTGATAATCAGCGGATTGATTGCGCGACGCAATACTTCCGCGGTGCGCTTGATCGTTTCGGCGCTTGGCTGCAAGGCTTCCGCTTTGTTTTTGCGAAACGGGTGAATCGTGATGGAGTCCATTTTCTGCGCCAGCACTTCGCGCGGCAGGGTCAAATAGACCGGACCCTGCGGCGTGCCAAGCGCCATTTCCAGCGCCCGGTCGACGACGGCCTCCACCTGCTCGCCATTGCGCAGCTCGTAATCCCAGCGCGTGAACTCGCGCAACAAGCCGCCCTGATCGAAAGACTCCTGTCCCCAGTGGATGAAGTTGGTTCGGCTGCCTCTGAGCCCTTCCTCGGTGAGCGGCGTTCGGCCGGCGGAAAAGATCATCGGTACGTTGAGGCGCGAGGCATTCATCACCGCCGCTGATGCGTTGCCCGTGCCGACGATCACGTGAACCATGACGACCTGTGGCTCGCCCGTGATCATGGCGTAACCCTGCGCCATGCTCACCGCGACGAATTCATGCGGAACCGTGATCGGCATCGGATGCATCTTTTTCTCGGCGCCAAACTTTGCCAGCCCGTCGATGATCGGGCCAAAGTCGGTGCCGCTGTTGCCGAAAAAATACTTGATGCCCCGGGCGCGCAGTAATTCTAAATAAGCCTGGCCGACGGTCTCTACCGGAATTGTAACCGTTTTATTCGTGTCCATGAAGCTGCTCCCTTGATAGTTTCTAGCTCAATTTCTCCAAAAAGTCCGCAAACACTTCATCTGGCGCACGCCTACCGCACGCGGTAGCCTCTCTCACCGCCGATCAGCCGGGTTAGGCCCAGTGATCCTTACACAAGCAGCGAAGGCTGACAATCGTATGGTGTCGGTCGGCAGGAAGCTTCCATTGTTATGGCCCGAAAAAGATTATAGCATTATCCAATTCTTACGAAATCGTTGGCTGCGGTAGCCTAGCCGACTCACTCAGTGTTTAGCGATCGAAACTAGAA
The DNA here is from genome assembly GCA_963840855.1 of uncultured delta proteobacterium. Taxonomy (GTDB): domain Bacteria; phylum Desulfobacterota; class Binatia; order UBA9968; family UBA9968; genus DATACQ01. The sequence continues at coordinate 20,863 of CAWJBB010000026.1, read as the reverse complement.
ATTTGCCAGAGGTAATATATGGGGATGTTCAAGACCAAAGTAAAAGTCTCTAACATTAAAGATTCATCGTTGTTTTTTGAGGAGGAGTTTTGGGTCGATACGGGAGCGCTATACTCATTTATTCCAGAGGAATACTTAGAACGAATTGGTGTTGAACCGGCTACGAAACGCAATCTCATATTAGCAGATGGCCGTCGTGATACGAGATCGCTAGGATTTTGCGACTTTCAAATAAATAGCTTCGAAGGGCAAATTCCATGCCCAGTGATATTTGCGCCGGCGGGGTCTCTTTTTCTCTTGGGGGCTACAGCTCTTGAAAACTTTGGAGTGGACGCAGATCCCATTCAGAAAAAACTGAAACCGATTTTAGCGGTTATTGGCGGATTTATAGCTTCACAATAGTGGAGGACAATCCATTCATCCTGGATACTCACGAGAGGCGATTTCCTCGCGGATGTGTTTCAGTTTTCTGAAAATCCCTTCCGCACTTTCATTGATCTCGCCCTGTTTCCTTAACTGTCTTCGATAGCGATTCGCCATCGCGCGAAGCCCTTGCCGCAAACTCAATTCTTCCACACGCTCCAACAGTGCCTGAAGTTCGGATTCATCCACTGACGCAATTTGTTTGGCGAATCCTTCGACTCTCGTTGTCAATGCAAATCCCTCCAAAAAGTGAACAAAAGTCTAGCCAAACATCTTTGAAATTTTCGGCCAATTTCGGATCACGGAAATCGAAAAACTATGACTCGCGCAAAGGCGCAAAGGCCGTCAAGGTGGCGGGCCAAGGCCCGTCATCCCGAGCGCCAGACTGTGTGAAAACTCCGTTCTTGTTTCGACTGGCCTCACCACGAACGGATATCGGACATTACAAATCAAGCATTTAGCCGTTCGCCCTGAGCTACGTCGAAGGGCTCCTAATGAGTTTTCACACAGTCCGGCGTATGCGAGGGATCTAAGAAAGATTTCTCTCGTTGATCGAAATGACAACGAGTCTTTGTTGCGCGCTTGGTGTCCCTTCGACAAGGCTCAGGACATGCTTGTCGCGATAAACTTTCTTAAAGTCGTCATGTGAACCATTTAAACGGTAAGTATCTAACGTTTTGGGTGAGAGGCGCGGTCCTCCGCCGCGTCCCTCTCAAGCCAATTGTTATGCGGCGACTTCCCAGATCTCACGTTCCCGCGGAGAAGCGACGAATCTCTCACAGAATAAGAACGTCCTCCGGTTGATGTCTGATGGTCGAATCCTGGTTTCGGAATGGGGAATCTCCGCAGTCGCTAACAAGGCGAAGCGCCTGCTCACTGGAACGGTAAGCTCAACGCCAGGTTGTTTAAGGGCAGCCGGTGAGTCGGCGAGCCGCCCGTCCGTTACATACCATACGATGGGACGATCTGAAGTCAAAAAGAACTGACCGTGCGGCGCTGTCAGAACGGTCCAGTGTAGCCTGGGAAAATGTTTGAACCGAAAGTACCAAGCCTGAACTCGCATAGCGTCGATCATTTGGTTTTCGATAGACGGGCCTGCCAAGTACCGGACTTGATCGCTACAACAGCCTCGGCAAGCGTGAATCGTCGCTGCTCTCCAGTTCTCATACTGACCAGACTACAAGAAAAATCGGGATCGTCTGGTAGCGGTTCCCTGCCTCCGGCAACCCTCTCAAGAAACCGTTGCCACTCATCTTCCGCCGCACGTCGAAACCAGGGTACCCGAACTGCCAGCCAGCCGATGAAAACCGACAAGTCAGGCTCGATCTTGCGATGTCCAGTGGGACCGTCGAGAAATTTCCGCAGCGCAAACGCTGCTCGGCTCTCCATTACAGCCAATTCGTTCTCAACGGTCGCGTAGTCGAGCCCGTCAGCCGTTTCCGTGGCGTAATAGCCAATTTCGGCTGCAAGGTTCTTGGGTGCCTTGCGAACGACGCCGGACGTCTCTTTGTGGCGCACCCACAGCCAAGGCGTCTTGCCGCCAGTGACGGAAGGATCGGTGAAGCCCCGGAGATAGAACTGAGGAATATAGTGGTGGATTCGCTTTCCGCTCATCTATTCAGAATGTTCACAACGGCAGAGACCGCATAACGTTATGCCGCTGAGCCGTTATTGGAAATAGAATCGTTCCTCAGCAATTTAACTATCGGCTCAAGCGGCGGGTTAGGTGACAATTTCTCACACATGCCACCTTCGGAACACCCGTCGGTTTGATGACGTGAACACGATGTACACGTCCTTGAAACAGCCCAAGTTCTGCACAGGCTGCTTCGCACGCCAAAGATCTTTCATTTGCTGAATCGTGCCTCCATCAAACCACGGGTGATTGATTGGCACGAGCAGATAGCCTTTACCATATTTATCAAGGAATGGTAGGTAGCTACGTTTCTTGAGCTTGTTCGCGATGGCCTGTACAAACTGAGAAGAGAACGATTCATCCATGCCGGCAAAAGGGCCTGGTCCAACCGGTTTGTGCTTCTCGCCCGGCGTCGCGTAAGAGTACAGATCTTGCGCATAGGCGTTAGTCCAGAAAGCATCAGTAACTTCCACCCATCGAGTGGCACGAACTGATTGAACAATCGCTTCTGGTGGGTTCGGTTCCGCAATAACCTTGAATTGCGCTCCGTGACGCGCGTTGAGCCATGCAAGGAAATCTTGCACAACGGCGCGCTCGTGTTGCTGTTGGACAGAACGGCGGTCAGCCATGAGCCTTGCCACCAACGTTCGCGGTGAGGCGCGCCGAAAGAGGCGCGAAGCGCCGTATGAAGAGCGGCGCACTCAACCGCGGTGTTAGGCCGCACTGCGCCAATCATGGCCGCCCTACAGATGAGAAGAGAACGCAGGAGCTCTTGCCATCTGTCGTTCAGCCCGTCAACGTACGTGATTGGCACCTTGGAAAGTTCTTCCTCCGTGATGCCCTCCAGGCACCCCACGTTGACACCGTACATCTTTCCGATTGGAGTGTCATTGCCGACACCGAAGGCACGGACGCCGCAGTGCTTACAGAAGAAGTGCTGGTTCTTCTTCGTGTTAAAGCGGTACTCCGTCATCTGATGCTCGCCCGCTAGCAAGCGAAAGCCCTCGGGCTTGGCAACTGCTACCCAGAACCGGTTTCTCCGGCAGATGGAGCAGTTGCACCTGTACGTGCTCACCGTCAAGTCGAGATCAGCCTCGAATCTAACCGCTCCACAGTGGCAACTCCCCCGGTATGTCTTCACCATTCACTCGCTCCCCGGTGTGGACAGTATTGGTCCCTGACGGTCTAACGGCGCGGCTAAGGGGCGCGAAGCGTCCCGCTTGAGCCGTTAGTTAGGTGCGTGAGGTTAAGGTTATAAGCCCTTCAATCCTCTCCTTGCATTCACCACCAGTGTCGATCGAACTATCAGAACGAAGGAAGTCAAGAAACAGATCGAGCGCATCTCGAATAAGGTCTCGAGATCTCGCCTCGATTCCTTTACGAACTAGGGCCGTGAAGCACACCAGGAGCTGCCATAGAGGTCGTGTTTCCTTGGCTTCACTGGCCAACCTACGCTCTCGGGTAAGACAGTTTATGAGATCTGGAACGAGCTGAGGTAGCGGACTGATCTGGAATGCGAGATAGCCGACGACGCGAAAGGCAGGCTTGTCGTTCCTCAGATATTGGAGAATGGAGTCAGCAGTAGGATCAACCCCCGCAAGTCGAAACGACTTACGAACTACTTTAGCGATTCGATCTGACCTTATCAACCCCGGGTCCGGACGAAGGTATTCCTCCGCCTGGAAAACTGCTTCTGCAAGATAACCCTCGAGCGCTGGATCGACCGCTCTGCTCCTGGCAGTATCGATGGAAGTACCAGCCCCAATCTTTTGGGCTAGCAAGTCTGCCAAGTCTTCTGGGCCGAGTTGTCGCAAGTCTACGTAGCCAATTGTTGGCAATAGACCGGGTATCTCAGTATCATCGAACCGGGCTGGCAGGATGTACTCCCGAGACTCCTGAAACGCGCGTGCCTGGATGATCTTCAGTTCATGTTTCGTCCAGAGCTTGTCAGCGTAGTCGCGGGAAAGGAATACGACACAATACCGGGCCTTCTTTCGATAGATCTCACTAAGGTGCTGATAGAGATCTTTTCCCCACAACTCGGGAGTCTCATCTCGGTCGTAGAACACGCGTATACCTCTTTTAAGGAGGGCATTCTTCGTCTTTTCGACGTAGTCGCGTTGTTCACCTGCGAACGAGAAGACAACGTCGTATTCAAAGTGTTGATTCATAATATCAATCCATTGCAGTTTTCGACTACGATGAGATCAGGCGCCTAACGTTTTGGGTGAGAGGCGCGGTCCCCCCGCGTCCTTCTCAACCCAATGTTAGCCGTTCTCATTCCAAGGGCGCGATCTTCTGGAGCTCCTCCCGCGCGCGTGCCCTATCCCAATCGGCGAGAAGCTCCTGCTGATGTAGCGTCGCCCATTCGATCACAAGACCCGTTACGCGAGGAGGCAACCGTCCGGAGAAGACGGCCAGAGTTCGAATATCGATCAAGGCAAGATTACCGCCATACTCCGCATGAAAGTGCGGCGGGTTGTGATCGTCGAAGAACATCTTGATCACGATGCCGAAGAAACGGCTGATCTCAGGCATGAGTGGGCTGGCCGCGCAGTGCGGGAAAAATGTCTTCTGGTTTCTTACCCGTTACCTTGAGGTAGAGCGCGTCCGGGCATAGATCAACCTGCTCGCCCCAGACCAGTTCACCGGATGAACCGATACGAACCTGCTCGAAGACGAGCGGGTCGCGCCACAGGGTGCTCGATTTCACTTTAGGGACCCACCCGATTTCAACGAAGGGGACCACTGAAATCAGCGGAGCGAAGCGACGAAGCGATTTTGACTTTTACACTGAGCCTCCCTGGTTTTTCAATCCCGATTTTTTCTCTGCAAGTTTTTCTCTATAGGATTTCTCTCCTTTCAGAGTGATTTTCTGAGATGGATGAATCAGCCGATCCACAATGGCTTCGGCGATCACCGGATCTTCAAACAGTTTTATCCACCCCTGGGGCTCGACCTGGGAGGTGACAATGAGGGGAGCCTTGCGGTAACGCTCTTCGAGGATGTCCATCAGGGAAGTGGCCTCCTCGTGGGTGTAGTTTCTTAGCCCTAAGTCATCGAGGATTAAAACCTTGGCCTTGATGAGACTACGGATGTAGTTGAGGTAACGGCCGGCGGCCCTGGCGGCCTGGATTTCCTCGAACAGGAAGTTGACTGGCAAGAACTGAGTGGGATGGCCTTCCTGGCACAGCCGTTTACCCAAGGCAATGGCGAGATGAGTTTTACCCAGGCCGGTTTTTCCAAGGATCAAAAGATTCTCCTGGTTATGAAGGAAGTTTAATTCACAGAGCTCTTTGATCTTAGCCTTGGTCAGATCCTTGTGGAACGCTAAATCTAAGTCTTCCAGATCGGCGCGGAACCGAAAGCGGGCCTTGGTCATGAGCGCCTTAGCGGTACGGTCTTTGCGCGACAACAGTTCATCTTCGAGCAGGAGTCGGAGGAACTCCAGGGGATGGAACTGCTGGGACAAAGCGATCTGGGCTTGTCGTTCGCAGGCTTCATGGATGCCGAACAGGCGCATCTGGTGCGAGAGGGCTCTGACTTGATCAAGCATCATGGTGGTGCGACCTCTTGGTGAAAGGGCTGTTTTTGGGGGAACCCCAGGTATCAACCGAGCCGAGATCGTCGTTTATAGGGCTTATACGGAGGCCGTTTTTTCCCGCTTGCTTGTCTGGATGATTAAAAATGGCTTTGCGGCTGGATTTTAAGCTCGTGCTCATAGGATTTCCTCCTCCACCGAAGGCAAGGACGGTTCTGGATCCGAGTCCGAATCGGCGCCGTATTGGTGCAGATGAACGGTATCGGGCTTTCTCTTTGGGGTAAGCAGCGTCGGTCTTTGACCGTGGGCGACAAAGTAAAGGGCGCAGTCTTTGATGTAGGCGAGCCGTGTTTTGTTGAAGCTCAGGGCGCGCTGGCAGGCGTGGTCCAGAGCTTGAGGGGTGACGGGATAGCGTTTTGAAAGCCGCAAGATCCCTTGGACCCGCCGTAGATGGCGCAGCGGATGGTGGCCCGAGAGCAGCTGGTCGACCAACTTCTCGACATGGGGGCCGACCTGTTTGGCTTGCTGTTGGGCGTGACGGATTTCGAAGCGCGCTACGCTAAGCTTTTTTTCTGGATAATGGAAATCATAGGTGGAGAACTGTCCGATGCCCCTAAGTCTTGGGTGCGCGGTAAGGCATTGGCTGTCCTCGCTGAAGAGTTCGACGATTTTCTCCGTGAGTCTGACCCGGACTATTTGGCCGACGTAAACAAAGGGGACCGAGTAGAAGTTTTTTTCCACCTGGACATGGCAGTCGGGATGGACTTTAGCTTGCCGCCACTCGCTGAGCTCGAAGGGCGAAGCCGGCAGGGCTTTTAACTGCTTTTTCTCTTCAGCGAAGCGCTGGGAGCGGCTCACCCCATAGTCTTTCATCACTTCGTAGTTGAGCCGCTGTAGATAGTCCCGCAGCGTTTGATTGAGCTCGGGGAGCGAATAAAAGACGCGGTTACGGACCTCCTGGAAAAAACTCCTTTGGACCACTCCGATGTGGCTTTCTCCCGAGCCCTTGTCGCGGGGCTTTCGGGGCCTGGCCGGCAGAACAGCAAAGCCCATGTGATTGGCAAAGTCACAGTAGGTGGCATTGACATCGGGGTCGTACAGATCGGCCTTGTGGACACCGCTTTTGAGATTGTCCACGACCACGTAGGGGGTGATCCCACCAAAGTAGGCGAACATGCGGCTCTGGACCCCGATAAACGTGGCAAGCTTTTGATCTAGAACGAACTCGCCGAAGAAATACGAGCTGAACGGCAACACGCCTAAGAAAAACTGTGTGAGAGTTTTATGGCCGGTGACCGGGTCGGTGAGAAACAGACCGTCACAGAAATCGATCTGGGTTTTTTCCGCGGGCTTATGATCGAGCCGGATCGTCACTTGATCGGGTGAGGCCTGCGCACTGACCTTCTCCCGAAACGCCCGCCAAAACTTTACGTACGCGATATCGGGGGCCACTTCCCTCTGGATCTGCTTGACCGTGGTCCCTTTGCCATAGACTTCCTGGCGGACATACTCCCAGTCAAGCGTCTCCATCCAGCCGCCGATCTCAGAGGTCGGTTGTGGGGCTGGTTCCAAGAACTTGCGCACGGTTCGGCGCGAAAGCCTCAGTATCCGGGCGATGCTGCGAATGGAATGCCCTTGTTCGGACAGAATTTTGATTTGCGCTTGCATACGAACGCTGGTCCTCTCTTTGGCCATCAACTGGATCCTCCTCCAGTTGGCCAAGGTAGCATCGTTCGTCGCTTAGCTCAGAAAACGAAGGGTACCACCTGAAATGGGGTGGGTCCCTTCCGTGAAATCAGGTGGGTCCCTTCGTTGAAATTGGGTGGGTACGTTCCGTGAAATCGGCCACACAGGGCGAACACACCTTTGCCGACCGCTTCAGAGAGGTCCACAGTTCCGGACACCCCGTCGTCAAATTCCAGCTCCAGGCGATACCCGGGCAAGACCTTGACCTTGGAAATCCTTCTCATGGCTCAATTCCTCCACAACTGCCAATAGTACCAGGAATGAAGTTGGCCAGAAAGCGCTCCACGCAATGGCGGCTAACGCATTGCCGCTCAGCCGCGAGCGGCGCTCACGATCTTTCCGAATCAGCTCGCGCTCGCCGCGCCGCTCGTCGGCTGCAGCGGCTGTTATGCCGCCTCGCTTGCCGTGAAGGGCGCTGCTTAACGGCGGCTGCTCACGCGCAACTCCTGAATCTGCTTGACCGCATCATCCACTTGCATTTTTAGAATATGTTTCCCGAACAAAGCAGTTGCCTTGGCAGGGTTACCGGTGTGCCCTTGCCCATCTCCTGATTTTCCTGGCCCCATCTTGTCGAATCGCAACATTGAGGGATTGAGGTACATCAGGCTCGCTGTGTCGTGTGTCCCCGCATGTGAGCCCACGTCGGCGGCACTGATACCCTGGCTGACAAGCCAATTGTCGCCTCGTCCTGGATAGTAGGCGGTGATGTGATGGACGCGCACTATCGTGGCGGCCCATTCCTTGTTCAGCGCCTCGGCCACGAGTTGTTGACCCTTCTGGTTGCCTCCGCTGTCGCCGATGAGGGCTATATCGAGGAATCCGTGCTGCTTGAAGCTTCTTGCAGCATACTCGAGGACTTTGGCGAATACATCCTGCGGCGTAGTGATCGTACCAGCGAACCGCATATGGCTGGTGGGCGGGTTGACTTCGCCTTCAGGAACGTAGGCGAGTACCGGAGCCACAAGCGCATTCCCGAGATGCTTCGCAATTTCTCCGGCCTTGTACTTCACCAGGTAATTGTGTTTCCCGAGCGCCATATGAGGACCGTTCTGCTCGGTACCGCCGGTCGGGATGATGACGGTTGTCTTGCCGCCGGCAATCGCGTCGCGTACCTCCATCCAGGTGAGCTCTTCGAGAAATACGCTGTCGGGTTGAGGTACCGAGGGAGATTGCGACAATGCCGGCGATACCAAACAGATGAGACCAACGAATGTGGTCAGAACAACAGCTCGCATATGGCCTCCACAATTGCTAGTGCGATTCTAGAGCACTTTCATGCTTGGGGGCTTGCCGTCTTGTACATGATCTCTGGGACCTGCTCAATCTAGCGGCATAACCGACCCCGCTCAGCCGCCGGGCCGGCCTGAGTGACCTGTGAACTCCCAGAAGCCGCAATGGCCGGCCCGGTCGGCTGCAGCGGCTTGTTCGGCCTGCCTTACCCCCGTGGCATAGGTTGGAGTTGACTCACCGGGACCTTTTCATCCTCCAACATGACGCCCTTGATCATGCGCGGGTCAATACGAAGTCGTAGTCCATGGTGTGGAACGGGCGATCCATCTGGCGGCCGTCAGGCGCCTTACCGGGCTGATGCCGCGGAAAGTCTGCGATCAGCCCGTCCCGTACCGAAAAGGCAGCGTCCCGGTCGAGGTACTCACTGCCGCGCACGCAGATTTGCGTCACCAGGGTGTCGTGGCCATCGGCCTCGATCATGAAGTGAACGTGCGCCGGCCGCCAGCCCCCGTTCGAGGTATACTTGACCAGGTCGCCCATCCCCCCGTCATTCGGGACTGGATACCCGATGGGGACGACCGTCCAGAACGAATAGCGACCGTCCGGCTCGCTCTTCAATTGCCCCCGCGTCCGCATTCCGTCCTTGGCCAGGTCACCCTGCACGTCGTACAGTCCCCGCCCGTCCGATTGCCAGACGTTGATGGTCGCGTTTGGAACAGGCCGACGATCGATCGCGAGAATACGCCCCGAGACGTAGAGCGGCTCGCCCGCGACGTCTTCGGCGATGTCGGCGCCGTTCGCGAAAGAGGGTGCGTTCGGAAGGAAGAACGGTCCGAGCACGCCCGGCAGCGTCGCGCCTTCCGGCTTCGGCTGCGATATCTGGATCACCAGGGTTTCGAGCCCGAGCATCTCGGCGAGCGCGAGGAATTCCTGCCTGCCGCCCTTGCAGTACCCGCCCAGCTGGACCAGATAGTTCATCGCGAAGAGGTACTCGTCGCCGGTCAGCCGCACGTCGCGCGCAAAGCCATGCAGATGCTTGATCAGGCTCAAGATGATCTCGCGCAGGCGGGGGCCCGTCGTAGCTTGGTAGCGGGTTAGCGCTTCCTTCGTGATCGCCTCTTCGGCAGCGGCATTTTTCCCTTCCGTAGTCATGAACGTGTCCTCCGATTGTTGGTGACGGTTTTCAGGGCCGCTTCCACCTCACTCAACTCCTCGCCGTAAAAGTGGTTCTCAACGGCCGCCTAGTTCGGCATCTGGTTGTCTCCATACTTGCTTTCCGTGGCAGGTTTTCGGGCGAACGTTTTGGGTGAGAGGCGCGGTCCCCCCGCGTCCTTCTCAACCCAATGTTAGCCGTTCTCATTCCAAGGGCGCGATCTTCTGGAGCTCCTCCCGCGCGCGTGCCCTATCCCAATCGGCGAGAAGCTCCTGCTGATGTAGCGTCGCCCATTCGATCACAAGACCCGTTACGCGAGGAGGCAACCGTCCGGAGAAGACGGCCAGAGTTCGAATATCGATCAAGGCAAGATTACCGCCATACTCCGCATGAAAGTGCGGCGGGTTGTGATCGTCGAAGAACATCTTGATCACGATGCCGAAGAAACGGCTGATCTCAGGCATGAGTGGGCTGGCCGCGCAGTGCGGGAAAAATGTCTTCTGGTTTCTTACCCGTTACCTTGAGGTAGAGCGCGTCCGGGCATAGATCAACCTGCTCGCCCCAGACCAGTTCACCGGATGAACCGATACGAACCTGCTCGAAGACGAGCGGGTCGCGCCACAGGGCGAACACACCTTTGCCGACCGCTTCAGAGAGGTCCACAGTTCCGGACACCCCGTCGTCAAATTCCAGCTCCAGGCGATACCCGGGCAAGACCTTGACCTTGGAAATCCTTCTCATGGCTCAATTCCTCCACAACTGCCAATAGTACCAGGAATGAAGTTGGCCAGAAAGCGCTCCACGCAATGGCGGCTAACGTTATGGGTGAGAGGCGCGGTCTGCCGCGTCCTTCTCAACCCAATTGTTAGCCACTTCTTGTTTGCGATAACGCTCTTAGGGTAACGTTCCCACCAGGTTGGACCTGGACGGTAAGCTCATAGCCTTCCAGCAGAAACATCCCAACAAGCGGAACGGTTTCGGCCTCGTCCACGGCAATGCGCCGAGCTTCCCCGTCCCAATCCACTGTGGCTTCGTAGATGTCAAAAACGCTCTCGCTCCCATCTGCCAGGAGTGCACGGCCACGCTGGCGCCAAGGCAAGCCAAGCTGGACCACAATTAAGGAAGGCAGGCTGAGCGACCCGTCAAATCCCGTGTCAATGATCGCTTCGATCTCTTGCTCTTGCCCGGCGGGACCACGCACCGTGAGGTGGATAACAGCTTGGCGGTCGTGCGTGACAACGCCGGAAATCATGCTGCGGGTGATCGTGGGTAGGACCCGAAATGGCGCGCATAGCGGGAGCCAATACGCCTCAGCCATATCTGGGCGTTTGGAACCCGAGCCAGAAGGCGATCCGAGGCGGCTAGTTCATTGCCATCTACCTCGTAGGCTCCGGTTTCGATATCGATGGCGACGAATTTTCCCGCGTTTCCTTTTTCCAGAACCGGGCGAAGCTCACTTTCATAGATCGCATCCCCGCGGCGGGCAAACTCTTCTTTGCTGTAACGTGGTTGGGATTTCATTGCGACACCAGATCTTTGCTTTTGGAACCTGACCTAAATATATATCAGCCGGTGTAATCTTGCCATCACGTTTTAAGGTGGCTAACCAAGATTATCTAGTTCCGTATATAACTGCATTTCTTCTGTATATTACGGTTCGCATCGTTGTCACTTCGACCGCTTTTACAATGGTGACAACAAGTTGTAAAGCCTTGTTCAGCACGTTATTCGACAAAGGCCGAAAGCAACTTCCGTATATTCGGGCCTACAGGGATTCCGAGTCGGAGTTGGCTCGGGGCACAGTTTCAGACGTCAAGCCCAACAGTCTTGGCAATTCTGTCTGCCGTTGAAGTTTCCAAACAGCGTCGGCAACCAGGTCACCGGCGTGGAGTCGCTGGCGCAGCGAAAACCCTTCACTTCGTTCTTCCATTGCGGCAAATAGCGGTGGGAGCAATCGCAGGTATTGCTCGGGCCGCACAGGGCCTTATAGATTTGGCCGCCCATATCGACGTCGGTTGAAGTCCACTCCCAGATATCACCGCGCTTTTTTAGAGTGCCCAATCCGCAGGTTGATTGCCACTCATCCACCGACGGTAAACGCCGCCCGACAAACCGGCAATACGCCGCGGCCTCGTGGAAGTTCACCAAGACGATGGGATCGTTCTCCGCGCCTTTAGGGTAGCGGCCATTGACCCAATACTCGGGCGCTGGCCTGCGCGTCGCCAGGATAAACTTGAGATACTCGCTATTGGTGACTTCGCTTGGGTCCAAAGCCGCAGCGGCGAGAAAATAGATCGGCAAGAAAAACGTCCAAAAATGCCCCAGGGAGCATGAACGTTTCGCTTTAAGGTTTCCAAACATATTTACTTAAGAGCTTGCTGAAGCAGCGAGAAATCCACCAGCTGGGATACGGTGACGTTCTTGATGCCGACCTCGGCCAACATGCTGGTGACCAGCGTATTCAACATCGGCTCGTCCACCATGCCATTCTTCGTATAATTGTTTCTCGCCATCTGATAAATATCAGCGGCCATTTCGCGATCGAGCTTCAGCCAACTCATCATCACCTGTTGGGTGCCTTCAGGACTTTCTTGGATATATTTCAATGCTTGCGTCATCGCTTTCAGCATTCGTCGCACTTGATCGGGCTGCTCCTTTAGTTTTTTGATATTGACGGCGAGACCGCCGGCCAACAGAGCGTGAAGATCGGAGGCATTGACCAGCATCTTGAGGCCGGCCTTTTTGGCTCTGAAGGCTTCGCCATAATCCATCATTGAGCTGTCGATGGAGCCCGACAGGATTGCGGGAATGCGCGCTCCCGTTTCGACGACGCGATAGACCACGTCTTTGTCAGAGTCGAGGCCATAGTGCTTCAAGATGAATTTCGCGGAAACATGCTGCGAGCCGAGCAGTCCAGGCACGCCCATCGATTTTCCCTTGAGCTCGGTGACCGATTTCACTTCAGGTCGAACGACCAAGCCCCAGAAAGGCTTCATCGTGCCGAGAAGGACGATGCGCACGGGCAAACCCCGAGCCGCGGAGACGAACGACGAGCCTGCCCTGAGCGTATAGTCGACGCTGCCGCTGACCAACGCGGCACGATCGACCTCCGATCTTGTGAGCAGCAACTTAATGTCGAGGTTCTGCTCGCGCAGGAAGCCTCGCTGGCGCGCCACCTCCGCCGGCAGGAAAGTGACGCTCGGACCGGCGTATGAGACGATGATCTCCTCCAACCCTGACGCCGCTTGGAGCCACGACAGCGATAGCGCCGCTTGCAGACAGAATAGCATTGCGGCGATTCGACCAAGGGTTCGTCTCACGTCGACCATAAACACTCCCTCACTATTGTTCTAGGACTCCTCGCTGTACAGATCGAGCGCTTTCAGAGCCGGCGCGTCGCTCATTGAGAAAAGGACTGCGTCTTCGGATGATGAACGATTCAGGTGGCGATGGGCGTACCAGAGCGGCACGACGAAGGAATCGCCTTGTTGCCAATCGAAACGGCGCTCGCCGATCTCGGTGGTGCCGGTGCCGCGAAACACATGATAGATTACGGTGCTCGTGTGGCGATGCGTTTCAGTTTTATCCTCGGGAGTTAGCAGTTGAACCGCGCACTGTATCGTCGTCATCGTCGGCCCGCCGGTCAGGGGATTTCGAAACTCCAGTAGATAGCCGTCGAAACGGTCTCTTGCCGCCGATGATTGCGTGAGCGCGCGCAACGCTCTTTCGGTGTCGCGCCACTTGTAATGGAAGAGGTCGGCGAGCGGCATGCCGTGGCGCAAGGATGGACCGAGTTTATCCATGATCTCTTCGCTGCTTTTCTCGATAGCCTGCCGGCGCTCGGAGTAGCGCTCCTGCATGACCTGGTGCAGCGCCTGCACGAGTGGAAAGTCTAAACCGTCGAGCCATAGCATCGGCTCCTTGGATTCGTTGGAGTGATCGTGCCAGCTGAGCTTGGGCGTGAGAATCAAATCGCCCCGCTCCATGACGCATTGCTGGCCGTTGACCGTGGTGTAAGCGCCGTTTCCTTGAATGACGAATCGCAATGCGGCGGGCGTATGGCGGTGCGCCCGCGCATTCTCGCCGGGTTTGACGTATTGGAATGAGATCTGCAGTGTGTGCGTCGCGAAGGGCTGCTTATTGAGTCCCGGATTGACCAGACGCACGACGCGCCGCTCGCTCTGTTCGAGACTAATGACTTCGCCCGCGCGCAAGAGGCTTTCGTGCACGTCCGCCCACTTCCAGAGATGGGGCTCGACGGCAGTCACTGGATGAGGCGGCAGTCCTTCCATGCCGAGAGACCAATAGCCCGACAGATTTTTTTCTGCCATGTCGTGATCAAGCAGCGCTATACCATCCAGCGCAACGCTATCGGTTCGAGGGGCTTGCTTCATAGCCCACCTCCGTGGATTTCCTGCCCTGCATAGCTCGTTGTTGTCCCGGCTGTCAACTGACCGGCTCGCCGGTCTAGTTCACGGTTCAACGTTCAATGTTCAACGTTAAGAGATTCGGATTTGGATTCGGAGTTTCCATTACCTTGAACTTTTGAACATCGAACGTTGAACGACCCGCAAGGGCTGCGCGCGCCGACGTTGACAGCGACGGGTCCGCGTGTTAACTGGCGGGCGGATCACGTTGCGCAGGAGGGGGCTCCGCAGATGAGAATAATACGGCACAAGGGGCTTCTATTTATCGCGACCATTTTGACGGTGATTGCGCTCTCGACTGATTCAGGATTTGCGCAGACTCGCCGCAAAGTGATGGTTGCCTATGTGGCCCCAGGCATTACCCAGGCAATCCCATGGATAGCGAAAGAAGCCGGCCTATTCACGAAATACGGCATCGATGCGGAAGTAATCCTACTGACCGGGAGTCCGCGACTGATCCAAACGCTTATCGCCGGCGACATCGATTACGCCCTCGGTGGAGTCTCGTCGGTGCTCCGCGCGCGCATTCGCGGCACCGATCCCGTGATCGTCGCGGGGACGACGAACTTTACCACCCAAAGAGTCCTGGTTCGGCCGGACTCCACTCTGCAGCGCTTGCAGGATTTAAAGGGGAAAACCGTGGGCGTGACGCAATACGGCTCCCAGGGCGACACGTTTTTGCGGGATGCCTTGAAGAAAGTCGGGCTCAAGCCGGACGCCGATGTCAGCATCATACAGATGGGCGGGACGCCTCAGGTAGCCTCCGCTCTCATTGCCGGCAAAGTCGAGGCTGGAGTCAGTGGCGAATCGTCACTGCTGCTCATCCATCAAGGCCGGGCCAAGTCGTTACCCGGCGGGTCCGCCAAAGAGTTGAATTTAGCCGGAACTGGAGCGACGCTCAATGTGACCCGCCGTTTCATCGCCCGCGATCGGGAGGGAATGACGCGGTTCCTGCGCGCCTACGTCGAAGGCGTGCACTACTTTCGCGTCAACCGCGAGGGCTCTCTGCGGGCGCTGCAAAAATTCTTTCGCGGCGCCACCCTCGATCAAATTGGCTTCCTGTACGATGACCAACGGGAAAATATCGATCCGCTGCCGATTCCCAGCGACGAAGCCATCCAGGGGGAGCTGGACCGCGAGACCGACCCCAAGGCGAAGACTTTCAAACCTGCCGACTTCATGGATATGAGCATTCTGCGCGAAATCGAGAAGAGCGGATTCTTAAAGGAGCTCTATAAAGGAAGCATTCCGGGCCGGTGAAATTTAGGAACTGACGGGAGGTGTGCCAATGGCTGGGACTCGAGTCACGATTGCTGTCGCCGACGGCCGTACGTTTGATTCCTACGTTGCTGCTCCCGCCGCCGGTAAGGGGGCGGGGGTGGTCATCGTGTCAACCATCTCGGGCGTCGACAGCGACATGACACATTACGCCGACACGCTCACGGCGGAAGGGTTTGTCGTGTCCGCCCCCGATATGTTCTGGCGCGACGCCGACCCGGGTCCGCTGCCCTGGACCGCCGAAGAGCGCAAGCGCGCTTTTGCGCGCAATGACCGGTATGACCTCGAGCAGGGAATGAGGGACCTCTCCGACGTGATCACCGAGCTCAAGAAGCACCCCCGATGCAACGGCAAGATCGCCGTGATGGGATTCTGTTTCGGCAGCCCTTTCGCCCTCCTGGCGGCGGCGCGCTACGGTATAGATGCCGGGATATCCTTTCATGGATCGCACGTCGAGAAATACCTCGAGGAGGTGGACCGCGTGCGCTGCCCGTTGTCCTTTCACTACGGGGACCAGGACGAGGTGGCGCCAATGGCAGCGGTCGAGCACATCCGGGAAGCCTTCAGCGTCCTCCCCGATGCCAAAGTATACGTGTACCCCGGTGCAGGCCACGGATTCATGACGATGACGCGCGGCCCGGGCTACATGGAATCGGTAGCTCACTCCGCCTGGGCGCGGGCGCTCGAGGTCCTAAAAAGGCTTCAAGCGTGATGCGGAAGCCGTCGAAAAATAGAGAAAATTAGAGGTTTTTGGCCCATCTGCCTCCAAACAACGGCTTCCGTATAAGCCCTAGAAATGACGATCGCCTCCTGGGTCGACCCAGAGTACCCCCCTCTGGCCAGCCTTTTCGCAGTCAATATTGACCGAGAGGATGGGAGCTTTTGGTAAGATGGAGGTAGTCTGGGGTACGTCGCTGAGTGTGTAAATAATCTTTTATGCCGACGGATGGTCGCGAACAGTAATGCGCCGCACGGTTTCGACAACAGCCTGCGCGCCGGTTTACGACGCCGCCACGGCAAACCTCGCGCGCGAACGCACACTCGATTTTCTCGCCTAACACGTTGGATGAATCAAGACGGTTTCGAATGTCGGCTCGCCTGCAACGGGGATTTAGTCCAACACGTTCCTTCGACGATACTCAGGAGAGGTCTATCTTCCCGTCGCTGCGTCGGCGATCAAGCCGAAGCTTGATTGCCTCTAGGCTTTGGAGATAAAACGCTACTCGTTCGCCCTCGGTTGGAAACTCTGTTAACGTTACGGATTAGGAGGTTTCTATGGGTAAGGTCGAAAATATCGAACAGGAAATTCAAGATCTCACGCCGTCTGAACTTGCCACGTTCCGTAGATGGTTTCTTGAGTTTGACACTCGAATGTGGGATCGCCAAATCGAAGAGGATGTTGGAAAGGGCAAGCTGGATAAGCTCGCCGACGAAGCTCTGGCAGCGCACCGCGCTGGAAAGAGTAAGGAGCTTTGAGACATTTCGCTGCTCCGAGCTTTTGGGCTTGCTATCACGCCCTTCCGCAATCGGTTCGCGAACTTGCTGATAAGAACTACGAACTTTTGAAGGCAAACCCTTCACACCCGTCTTTGCATTTCAAGAAAGTTGGAAAGTACCGCGCCGTTCGAGTTGGTTTACAATACCGAGCGCTGGCTGTCGAAGCAGGCGACGACTTGCTGTGGTTTTGGATTGGCTCTCATTCAGAGTACGACAAGCTCGTAGGCTAACTTTACACTGCCGATCGATCGCTAAGATCGCCGGCTGAGCTTTCCGGCGAACGCACGATGAATCCAGACTTGTCTATAGAACAACACCTTCGAGAGTTAGAGGAACGACTGCTGCAATCCGAAGTGCGGAGATCTGCCGATGATGTTGCCGCCTTGTTGGCCGACGATTTCATCGAGTTTGGAAGCTCAGGGCGGGTTTTCGATAAAAAGCAAATCATTGATAATCTCCAGGCGGAGCAGCATATTCGCCGATCGCTCGTGGACTTCGAAACACTGCCACTAGCGCCGGGTTTAGTCTTGGCAACCTACCGCGCCGTCAGATACGGAGGTCCCGGTGAGCCGCCAATCTATTCGCTGCGAAGTTCCATTTGGAAGTTGATCGATGATCGCTGGCAGTTGGTTTTCCACCAGGGCACTTTGTCTACGGAGCGGTAATAACTACTCAGTTGAAACGTTTGCCCGATAGTTCTCGGGAAACATAATATACAAGTCTGACAGCAGGAGGTCCGCATGCCGCATGTAGTCGCGCTGTACCGCTATCCGGTGAAAGGTTTCACTCCTGAAGAGTGCGATACTTTGACGGTTCTCGACGAAGGGAGAATCGCCGGTGACCGTGTCCTCGGCATCCGGTTTGCCGATACGGAAGCCGCAGATAACGCCTGGAGCAGGAAAACCGGCATGGTGGCGCTGATAAACACGCCAGGTTTGGCACGGCTGCAGCTTAGGTTTGACGAAACGGCATTTCGATTGCGCATAAGTTTGGGGACTGCGGTGTTAGTCGATGAAGTGTTGAATCCGGAGGGCAGAAAGCGGATCGGCGCGGTGTTGGCGGACTACGTGCTCAAGCTCGGCGAGAATCCGCTCACGGGTCACCCGGAGCGGCTCCCTCTACGGGTGATCGGTGATGGCCAAGCGCCGCGCTACCACGACGAAGAGGCGGGTCGGGTCACATTGCACGGCCGGGGAAGTCTTCAAGCACTTCAAGCTGCGCTCGGGAACGAGGTCAGCGAGTTGCGTTTTCGCTCAAACATCGCGCTCGATGGGCTGGGAGCTTGGGAGGAGCAAAACTGGGTCGGCCGAAAGATCCGCATAGGCGCCGTGGCATTTGACGTGGTCAAACCGAAAACCAGGTGCCTCGCTACGCATGCGAATCCCAAAACCGGTGAACGTGATCTGCCGATTCTCACGACGCTGATCCAGAAGATAGGCCAGGAGAGCCCGACCTTTGCAGTGGCGATGCTTCCGAGTGGCTCTGGCGGGAAGATTCGCGTCGGTGATCAAGTGACGCTGCTTGATTGATGAGGCCCGGATCTCATCGTCTAAAATAATTAAGTTGCCGCGAAAACATGTGGAGCGGAAGC
Source organism: uncultured delta proteobacterium (assembly GCA_963840855.1). Lineage (GTDB taxonomy): Bacteria > Desulfobacterota > Binatia > UBA9968 > UBA9968 > DATACQ01. The sequence goes on along the minus strand of CAWJBB010000026.1, from coordinate 2,341 downwards.
GTCTTCGGAAATCGAGTATTGTGTCCGCGAAATCTCTCCCAATCATTCCTCGACGGCTATGAATCGGCACGGCGATGCGCCGCCGTTTTTAATCAACAGGGGAAGTACGATCATCTTCACTCGGTTTTTGGAAATCTGGTTGCAGTCGACCAGGCACTTGCAACCCGCCATCAATTTCTTGATGAGAGCGCCGTAGCTGCTTGGATGAGAGCTCCCATGCCTATGGGCGCCCAGGTCCAACACTCGTTCCCGGGCTTCTGCCGATGGCCAAGGCTTGGGGAGAGGCACCAAAGGGTTGTCTCCGCGAAACCAATCGTTGCCCTGCACTCGGGGAGGGTTCACCAATCCGCAATCGGTCATGAAAATTGAGCCACCCATCTCCGCCATTTTCGTCGCGAGGAGCATCGCCGCGTCATAATGCACGCTCGGAGACCTCTTATAATAATCGATGCCGAGTTCGTAGGCCTTCTCGCGTGTTCCCCAGCCGGTGCGCAACAACACTTCGTCGCCGTTGCGGTAGTCCGAGCGCCGGATCGCCTCGCCCATCTCTGCAGGTGTAATTTCATGACCTTCTTCAGCCTTGATATCCAGAACGACGGTGTCGCGCAAAATCAACCGTTCGAGTGGTATCTCGTCCAGCGTCCAGGAAAACTTCGGGTCGGGTTGCAAGGGGGTCGCGTCGAAGGGCATACGCTGATGGGGAACCATGAACGGGCTGCCGGTTTCTCCGTCAAGCTTCATTCTGGTCATGCGCAAGCCATGCTTGTCGTAAAACATGTACTCCAGCAGACGCACCGGAGAATTGGTGAAAGGTAATATTTCTCCGTATCCCGCGCCGTCCCAGACCGGCATAGTCAAATCGAATAGTTTCATCGTCAGTCCTCCACGACGACAACTCTGCACGTTGAAGCCACGCCTCTGACGATTTTTAAAGGAGCTACGATAATTCGAATCCTGGCGGTTGTGATCCGGCCACAGTGAATCAGCTTGCGCACAGTCATAATGCCAGAGCGGGCGAACTCCATCTCAACTGCGAAGTCGGCTTTCGCTTTGTCGCCATCGTAGAGGTGCAAGTACATGCGCGCCTCCGCGCTTTCGACCGGCGGAGTCGGAATCATCGAACACCATTCCGGTATGAGATGTCTGTCGGGCAAACCCAAAAGCGCCGTGTCGATCAACAGCAGATCGTTTTGGTTCTCTTTCATGCGCCCGGCCAAACGTTCCGCGCCTTCGAGGGAAAAATGCGGAGTCCGCAGAAGGTACGATCCTCCCTCCATTTCATGATAATTTCGGTCGCCCCAGCCGGTTGCGATCAGAAGCGCATCTCCCGTCGCCGGTGGAGCCGAGGCTAACGCGCGCTCCACGTCTATGCCATTGATTTCCTCTCCGTCATCTTTAACGATTCGGATCACCGTGGTAGGCCGCAATACCAACTTTTCGACCGGAAGGTCGTGCAACCTCGCGGTCTTGCGAAACTCCGTGAAGACGGACGGCAACGTCAGGCATGTGCCGGTGTCGCTGCCGAGCACGATGCCTTTTTCCGGGTGACTCTTTGGCCCGAGAAAGAACCTTACAGATGTGGGAAGGACCTCATCAGGCATCCATTGATGGCTCAGCGGCATCGTGAGTTCGATAAACTTCATGATCTTGTTCCTCTACGGTAGCCCTTAAGTTGTTACGGTCCACTACGTTTTTTGGGGACGCGCTTCAATGGGCTCGTTGTAGATCATGTCGACTTGCATCGTTTGATAAGCCGCCACGAAACCGTTCTTATACGCGTTGCCGCAGTAATGCGCCGGCTTGAGCTTGTCCCACACCACGTATCCGCCCTCGTCCACGCAGCCTTCGTCCACTGACGCGGCGACGACTTTCCCCACAACCATGAGCCGATTCAGCCACTGTTTGGTCCATTCGACCTCGCACTCGAAGTGGCTACGGCACTCCGCGATGCGCGGCGGTTTGACGATCCGGGAAGAAATCGCCGTGAGCCCGGCTTTTTCCAACTCGTTGACCTCGGCGGAAACTCGAGTCCAACGACTCTCACTTTCTCGAGGATCTCTCGCTCGAAGGGCGGTACATTCACGACAAACTGGTTTGTTGCCAGCGCATTGCGATTAGTGTCCTTGGTCGCTCCGACGGTAAAAGCGATGTACACCGGATCATGGCAAACGCGCACGCAAGTGCCAAAAGAAGCGGCGTTGACCCTGCCCGCGTCATCCACCGTGGTAATCATGACGAGACAGGCGCTGGGCGCGAATAACCGGTCCCAATGCTCGGTCGGAACGTCAATTTTTTTGGCCGAATTTGGATTTTCCATATTCGTTACCTCCTACGACAAGTC
>CAWJBB010000025.1:0-14540 GCA_963840855.1 uncultured delta proteobacterium | reverse complement strand
GATCATTCATAGCCCTGCCCGCACGGGCAGAGCTGAACAGCAAAGCCCCCTGCTGCTCGACCGAGTTCGAAACCAGATCTTCGCCCAACAAGCCCGCCGGGAGCTATAACGACCGACCCGGGAAGATAGCTCCGAGGCAGAACTTTTCGTCCCGGAACGACCTATGGCCATTCTCAGCAAAACCCAAGTGGACCGGCTCGGGGAGCGCTTAAGAAAGGGACCTCCCAGAGAAGCCGATTTGAGATTGTTGGATCAATACCGACGGTCTTTCGGAGCAGAATACAAAGCCGTTATCACAACAATTCGGGACCTGTTCGAATTAGAACCGACTGGAAGGCCAGCCAAATCTACTGGCTCGATAATCGAGAAATTACGTCGCGAAAGCATTCGACTCAGCCAGGTTCAGGATATCGCAGGGTGCCGTATCGTCGTCACTGATATTCTGGCACAAGACGAGGCAGTTGGACTACTCCTATCTGCATTTCCCGACACCGTACGAATTATGGACCGTAGAATAAATCCCAGTTACGGTTATCGTGCTGTGCACGTAATCATGGAAAGCTCAGGCAAACCTGTAGAGATCCAGGTGAGGACTTATCTGCAGCATGTTTGGGCAGAACTTTCAGAAATGCTCTCTGACGTGGTAGACTCAAACATCAAATATGGCGGCGGGGATGAAGAGTCGCGCAACCTGCTGGGCACAATGTGTGAACTGATTACGAAGCTTGAGGAGATTGAGAAGGAGTCGGCGTTTCTACTGAACGAGGTGGACTCTGACGAAGTAGATAAGGTCCAGGACCTCAAAGAGGGAGTGGCGTTCGGAAAGAAAATGATAGCTGAAAATCTTCGGAACCACATTGATACCCTTGAGAAAAAAAGGACCTAAAACAATGATTTTCCTGATTGAATATAATCGCCCCGAGGGACGTATCGTTACTTTTAAGACATTCGACGAATCTGAACGGTTGCGCGCAGAGAATATACGCCTTGAGATCGAATTAAATCTCAACCGAAGTAAGATTGAGCACGAAGTCGTCTTGTTGGAAGCCACAGACGAAAAAGCTCTGCGACGAACGCATCGCCGCTACTTTGAGGACATATCTCAACTTGCCAAATCTTTGGGCGATGGCAGTTAGAAGATTTGCGCTTTAGATCGCATAGACTTGAGGCCACCGGAGAAACGAGATTCGTCACCTTGGTCCCCGACAAGAGGGCAAAACAATGAAACTTGATCTATTCAAGCGAGTCGCGCTACGGATCGATCTCCCGGAACATGGACTTCGAAAAGGTGATGTCGCCACCATCGTCGAGTATTTGCCCGGAAAAGACTGCGAGGACGGTTACGCATTGGAGGTATTCAATGCCGTCTGCGACACGATTGCGGTGACTACTGTTTCGGAGTGTGACGTCGAGCCGTTAACGGCCGCTGTAATACCGTCAGTCCGGCCGCTTGCCAAGACTGGCTGATTGCTTCTTATCCGATTGCGCCTGAAGACATGGACACTGGTCTCAGGGAAATAATCACCAAGTACAATCCCGATCGCCCATTAACGGAAGCCTCCACCCCTCCCTCTTCATGGTACACCGACCCGCGTGTCATTGAACTAGAGCAGCGCACCGTGTTTTCTCGCTCGTGGCAAATGGTCGGGCGCGCCGATCAAGTGCGTGAGCCGGGCCAATACCTAACTTGTCAGATTGCCGGCGAGCCCATTTTAGTTATTCGCGGCAACGACGGCATCCTGCGTGGTTTCTTCAACGTCTGCCGTCATCACGCTGCCGCTATTTTAACAGCGCCGCAAGGCAGAGCTGAGAACCTCCGCTGCCCGTATCACGGCTGGACATATGATCTTCAAGGCGCGCTCATCCATACGCCGGAATTCGGCGGTGTCGCCAATTTCGACCGCTCGGCTAATGGGCTTGTCCCGGTTCAGATCGCCGAATGGCAACACTGGTTGTTGGCAAAACTCGAACCGGGCGGTCCATCGTTGAAAGAATGGTTAGGCAGAGATTTTATTGAACGTTTTGAACCCTTGAACCTTGAACAACCTCACTGGTTTGAGCGGCGCCACTATTCGCTCAACTGTAATTGGAAAGTCTTCGTCGATAACTATCTCGACGGCGGCTACCATGTGCCCCACATCCACGGCAGTCTAAACAGCGTTCTCGATCCAGGTAAATACAAGATCGAAACCGGCGAGCATTTCTGCTTGCAATCTAGCCCGATGGTCACTGATAAAGCTGAATCCCGAACCGCCGCCGTACGGACAGGCAAGCGGGCGCTGTACTATTGGATTTATCCGAACTTCATGATCAACGTTTACGAAGGAGTGATGGATACTAATCTCGTAATTCCCCTCGCGGTCGATCGCACTGAAGTAATCTTCGACTACTACTTCGCCGACGTGTCTGAAGCCGCGCGCGAGCGCAATCTTGCCAGCATCGGTGTTAGCGAACGGATTCAGACGGAGGACGTCGCGATATGCGAATCCGTTCAGCGCGGCCTTGCTTCGCGGGCATACAACACCGGGCGGCTCTCAGTCAGACGCGAAGCAGGCGAACGCCTGTTTCACAGGCTTCTCCACGCTAATTTGAAAGCCGGACTTTCGAGCGAGGGAGCCTTCAAATAATAGTTTGAGTCTTTCGAGCTTAGTGCAGTAAGTCTCAGATCCCGCTCTCTGAATAGCGACTGCGGTGGATTTTTCCTTGCTTGCCTGACGAGTGCCTTTCTGACTCCGTTGTTTCTGCGTACTCGTTCTGGCAAGTCTATCGTCGATGTTTTCGTGTTTGTAGTCATTTTTAATTTGCTGTCCCTTCCTGCAACTTTCCGCATCAAGCGCGCATCGACGATTTGGGAATGAAACAGTATCCGTCCTATCCTTCGATAGGGCGATGTGAAAGACAGTTGTGATCGTGTTAGTGTGCTCTCTCAAGAATGAGCTTAAAGTTCGAATGGGATCGCAGGAAAGCAACATCCAACCTCTCCAAGCATGGCGTGTCGTTCGAGGAGGCGCTTACCGTCTTTGGCGATTCTCTAGCCCGAATATTCAACGACGAGGACCACTCGATCGAAGAGCAGCGGGAGATTGTCATTGGTCATTCGGACAAAGAACGCTTGCTGGTGGTATGACTATGAAGAAAACATCAGGTCCTAAAAGACCAAAGAGAGACGAAATGCGACGAGAATATCGATTCGACTATCGCAAGTCTCGTCCAAACCGATTTGCCCCCCTGATGAAGGGCGGGACGGTCGCAGTTGTATTGGACCCGGATGTTGCCTCCGTATTCCGGTCGCCGGAGTTGGTAAATTCTTTGTTGCGGTCAGTGATAACCGCACTTCCCAAACAAACCAGGGCTCAGTTGAAATCCGGCTAGGCGAGTCGCGGCAAGGTCGTTTGCTGATTGTGTCATACACAGAAAGAGGAGAGTCTGTGCGCGTGATTAGCGCCAGAGAAGTCACCTCTTCCGAGAGAAAAGCTTATGAAGAAGGTTAAGCCCGAGATGAAAGATCGACTGCGGCCGTAATACGACCTGAAGAGATTACAGGTGCCGAGGCTCGGCCCGGGTCGTAAGAGTTTCGGCAGCTCGGTTGTCCGTTTAGAGCCCGATGTAGCAGAGGTGTTCCCGAGTGCCGAGTCAGTGAATGAGGCGCTGCGGTTTCTAATTAGAGTCACGAAGGACAACAAGCCACTTATACGCGAGCCTGGGGGCGGTACGTGAGCCAATATAGAATCTTTGTTTTCTCGTTGCTTTTCTTCGTTGCGTCTGTAGAAACTTCTACCAGGTACAGAATTGAAAACCATCGACTTGAAGAAAGAAAAACTGGATTTAGACGGAATCATTAAGATTGCGTGCCGAGAGCCGGTATTGCTCGTGACACCAGATGGCAAGGAATTTTGTATCGCCGAAGCTGACGACTTCGATAGGGAAGTAGAAGCTTTGCGAGGAAGTCAGGCTTTCCAGCGATTTCTTGACGAGCGCTCGGCGAGCACGAAAAGAATTACACTGGAGCAGATTGAGGCAGAGGTTGACCAGGAACTTGCAAAGCAGGGAAAAAACTGCCTAACACAACTGCTGCCTTCCACCCGCCGCCCAATTGCCAATTGGGTTGAGCAGAAATGCTACGGCTTGACGGCAGCAGGGGACTGCGGGTGTTAATCATCCAATTGGAGTTGCTAATGGAGAACAAATATCAAGAAAAATTTGGCTATCCGGTTCCGCGTACCGCGGGTAAAGTTAAGCCTCAGATGGCCTCATGGATTCAAGATTTTATCAGGCACTCGCCCTTTTGCGTGTTGGCGACGAGCAACGCCGATGGCAATTGCGACGCGTCGCCGAAGGGCGGCACGCCCGGGTTCGTGAAGATTCTCAATGACAGGCAACTCTTCATTCCCGACGTCGCCGGAAACAAACTGTTTCACGGCTACGGCAATATCGAAAGCAATCCGAAGGTTGGTTTGGTTTTCTTTATACCAGGCCACAACCAGACGGTGCGAGTCAACGGCGGAGTCAGAGTGATCGACCGTGCTGAACTCCAGAATGTGAACCTCGAGGTACACGATCCCGACGAAAAAGCCGAAGTGCTTCAAGGTCTGTTACTCGACGTTGAGGAGTCTTATAGCCATTGCCCGAGGGCTCTCAAATTCTCGAAACTTTGGGATGTCGAGGAAATCTCCAAGAATATCGCCAAGCCGCCGCTACCACCGAAGGAACCTGGAATCTAAGCGGGTACGCCGGTTCAAAGTTTAACGTTCAAAGTTAGGGACAACGGTTTAGCCGTTCAATTTGGACTCCGGCATACGCTGAACCTTGAACGTTGAACCAAGCTTAGATAATAAGAAATCCGATATGCCACGCAAAATCTACATAGACGGCCAGGCGGGAACGACGGCCTTGCGCATCCGTGAATGGCTCACGGGGCGGGATGACATAGAGGTAATCACCCTCCCCGAGGAGTTGCGCAAAGACGCTGATGCGCGCAAGCAGGCTTTGCGCGACGCCACCATTGTGCTTCTCTGCTTACCCGACGACGCAGCGAAGGACGCAGCGGCATGGCTCGCCGGCTCGCCGGTGCGTATTCTCGATGCCAGCACCGCGCACCGCGTGAGCGAAGGCTGGGTTTACGGTTTGCCGGAACTGGTTTCGGGCCAGCGGGAACGGATCGCGACAGCGCCGCGCGTGGCGAATCCGGGTTGCTATGCGTCCGCCGTAGTTTTGCTCGTTCGCCCGCTCGTCGATGCCGGGCTCCTACCTGCCGATTCAGCGTTATCGATCCACGCGCTTTCCGGCTACTCGGGCGGTGGCCGTTCACTGATCGAGCGCTGGGAGAATCCTAAACGAGGATTGCTCAAGCTCGCCCACGAAGCGCCCTACGGCATCAACAAAGTCCACAAGCATATTCCCGAAATCATGCGCCACGGCGCGCTTAGCGCAGAACCGCAATTTTTGCCTGCCGTCGGCCCTTTTCGCTGCGGGATGCGGGTGGCGATAATGATCCCGGCGAAGACTTTACCGAAGACAACCACAGGAGAAGCGATGTGGGACGCTTTTGCGGCGCGCTATGAAAGAGAAACTTTTGTCGAAGTCGAACCGCTGACGGATGCAAGCGACGCCAACGAACTTACCTTCGATCCGCAGGCGAATAACGAAACCAATCGAATCTCTCTGCGGGTGCTACCGCACCAGTCGGGTCATGTCCTGCTCATGGCGCGGCTGGACAACCTCGGCAAAGGCGCAGCGGGGGTGGCGATTCAGAACTTGAATCTCATGCTCGGGGCGCGGGAAGGCACGGGTCTGCCCGCGTAACGGTCCGGGTACCGTTCAAGCCGTTCAGAACGTTCAAATCGTTCCAGACGTTAAGAATACAGACGTTGGTTAAGGGTATAGGCGCAACCCGAAGCCTTGGACATCACGACACTCTAATATTCCGTCATTCCAACACTCCATCTTTGTTTGCGCGCTTTTCCGCGGCGCGTGCTTGGGGCACGATGCGCAGCGGCCGCGGAACAAGAGGCAGCAGTGTCCGAATCGTTAGAGTTGAAAGCTTGAATGTTTTTTCTCGCCGTTGGTTCCAACCTATGCCATAAGCTTTCCTGAGCTCCGCCGGCAATAATCCGGCGGTTATCAAACGAAAGAGCGGCCCGGCAGGCTTCAAGAGCCAGGGGAGGGAATAAAGAATTTCCTTTGCCAGCGTTCCCGCGCTGGGTCCGACGGCGATTTGATTCCCCGCGAGCATGGCTTTCATGTACGCTTGGAAGTCGGCCAGCGAAGCGGGTACGAGTCCTTCAGGGATATCAAATAACCGCGCGAGTATTTTGCTTTCTTCGTAATATCGAGACGCTTCCACCGGCGAAAGCGGCGCAACGAAATTATCGTAGGCTAGGATGCCGGAATCGATCAGCGTGGCATGCACCCAGAGCAGCAGATCCGGGTCTAGAGCGTCGTAGCGCGCGCCGGTGAAAGAAGCTTCGTTTTGCGCCACGACTCCTCGTACTTTTCCGTGCACGCTTCTGACTCGTTCCAGGGAAGCCCGGGCAGCGGCGGCCTCGTCGAATACGATGGACCACATGGTGTTCATGGTCCGATGCAGGCGGCCCAGCGGATCATCCTTAAAACGGCTGTGCTCGGCAACGCCGGCGGCGACTTTGGGGTGCGCAATCTGCATGAGCAAAGCGCGCCCACCGGCCAGCAGCGATACCATCTCGCGATTCACGCGCCAGAACATGGACCGGCGCGGAAAAAACTCAAGGCGGTGCTCCATGCCTTGTCGGAAAGATAGCTGCCTTACCGCTTTGTATTGACCGCCGCCAGCTCTTCAGCGATGATTTTCTGAAACAGGCTGTATGGCTGGGCGCCTGGCAAAAGCTTTTGGTTGACGAAAAACAGCGGTGTCCCCCGGCCGCCGAGGTAAGCCGCGGTGGCGGTTTCGCGCGCTACTTTTTCCTTGTGCTTGCCGGCGCTGAGACAGGCGCCGAACTGATCGGCATCTAGCCCCACCTCCCGGGCAAACCGTTTGAAATTGGCTTCGGTAAAGAGCGATTCCCCCAGGTTGGCGAATAATTTGTCGTGATATGGCCAGAATTTTTTCTGTACCGCGGCGCATTCAGCGGCCAATGCGGCTTGCTCGGACGGTTTACCGAGAACGGCGAAGTGGCGGTAAGTGAAACGCACGGTGCCTTTTTCGATATATGACTCTTTAAGCTTCGGCAAAGTATCCTGCCAAAACCTCCTGCAATAGCCGCACTGAAAATCGGAGAACTCGACGATCCAAACGGGAGCGCCCGCGGACCCAAGCATCGGCTCGCGTCCTAACCCATCCAAAAACGCGCTTACCGTAGAATTTTGCGCCGCCACCGGAGAGGAAAATATCGGCACGGACAAGAGCGCGATAATCAGGCTTACAGCCCCCATAGACCATGTTGTTTTCAACACCTGCGCCTCCAATTCAAAATTCTACGGCAATACCTCGCTCGGCAGCACTTCCTGCGCGCGTTTGGCGTCACGCGTTGCCGCAGCGGGCAAGAACCACCCGGTCAGCAAACCCAATGCTAACGCCCCCAAACCGCAAATCAAGTAAAGCGCGTCCGTCCCGCCGTGGTCTACTAACCAGCCGGCGGCAGTATTCGACGCGATGCCCGCTATCCCCATCCCCACCATGGAGAGGATCCCCTGAGCGGTCGAGCGCAGTCGTTCCGGGGCGACCGTGTCCAAGTAAAGCGGGCTTCCCAAGTTGAGGCCAACCACCGTCACGCCGTGAAACGCCTGGACGGCAAACAGCAACATGGGATCGGTGAGTACCGCGCATAGTGTCCAACGCAAACCGCCCACGAAAACACCAACCGCCAGCAGTCCGCGCGCGCCGAGCCGCTTCAGACCGCTACCCGTCAAAAACACCAACGGGACCTCGAAGGTTAACATCAATATCCACATGGCGCGAATCATTTCCAGATCGCCGCCGCGGGAGCGGACAAAGAGTGGAAATAGCCACATGGGCCCGTGCATCAGGAAGTGGGCGGCCAGCGCAAAGAAAAGAAACCGCAGAAACGGGCCATTGCGCATGAGCTCACGCCAGTCGCCGCGCTGCGCGCGCAGCGCAACCGCGCCCTTTTGCGGCAATACGAAGGCAATGAACGCGGCAACGAGCACCAGAGCCGCCGTAATTGGAAACATAAGGCCAAGACCCGGTTGGGAAATTTCCCGGCCGGTAGAATGCACAACGCCGGGCGGTTGATAAACGTTGAGACACCATGGGAAGAGAAGAATAAGGATGAAGTAGCCGATGGTTCCCCACACCCGCACGCGGCCGAAGGCGTGCCGCCCTTCGTCGCGGAGAATTGCCAGGCTGACGGAAATCATGAGCGGAAATACCGCCGTACCGACCGACGCCAGAGCTGCCATCGCGATCAGGATGTACCCAAAGCCCTGCGCTAGTCCGAGACCCGCATACCCAAGCGCCGTGCCCAGAGTGAGAAATGCCAATACACGGCTGCGCGCGCCGGTGCGGTCGGCCACCTGGCCCCACAATGGTTGCGCGATCATCCCCACCAGCGGAGAAATGGCCAGGACCACTCCCAGTTGCGTCCCGGAGAGGCCCGCGTTCTCCCGGAGATACAAACTGAAATAAGGAAAAAAGATTCCCAGCGATCCAAAGTAAGTGAACCAGAACAGCGTGAGCGGAATGGAATGCCACATGGCGCGATGATAGCATCGATATACGCTATCTACGACGGCGGTTCCAGGAGTTCCAGTCGTTCAAGATGTTCAAACCGTAATTCGGACGGCTTGAACCATTTGAACGTGAGCTAAAATGAATTGTGACTCGGCGCGAACGATTCATACGGTCGGCCATTCCACAAGGACGATCGAGACATTTCTCGCCTTGCTCGAAGCCCATGAAATCGAATTGATCGTCGACGTACGCCGCTGGCCTGCCTCTCGGCGCCATCCGCAATTTAACCGCGAAGCGTTATCGAATTCGTTAGAACAGGCCGGTGTCGACTATCTTTGGCGCGGCGATCTCGGCGGGTTTCGCAAACCGGCGCCTAACTCGCCAAACACCGGCTGGAAAGTTGGCGCCTTCCGCGCCTATGCGGATTTCATGCTGACGGATGAGTTTCACAACATCGTCGAGGAAGTGGAAAGATTGGCCGGCACGAAACGAACCGCGTTCATGTGCGCCGAAGCCGTGCCCTGGCGCTGCCACCGACAGTTGCTCGCGGATGCGTTTCTCGTTCGAGGCTGGTCCGTGGCGCATATCATGGACACCGGCTGTCACGGGCATAAGCTACCGCCGTTCGCTCATCCGGAAGGCGCGAAAATCTATTACCGCGGGTTGCTCTAGTGAACTGTGACAACTACATAGCGTTTGTCGTTCATGGTTCGAGAGCCTCACCACGAACGGCTTTTGCCTTGACCGTTCACCCTGAGCTTGTCGAAGGGTTCTTCGAACTTGACGCGATCAATTGTTGCAGCTCACTAGAGTGATAATTAATGGCGCTTTTCGAGGGCTGCTGAGTTACCCGAGACCCCGTGGTAAAACTCATGCCGCTTTTTGCGCGGGCGTAACATCGGTAAAAACCCGAATCGGCAAAATCATCATGTCCCGCCCTGAGAACTGCAGCCGCTGTTGCAAGGTAAATGGAGTATGATTGTGCAACAAACGGGTAAACAGGTTTTCCTGTTCGAACACTAGCGTGCCGCAGAAGAAAATTACCCGCGGAAACTCTTTGGCCACCGCGTCGCACAGTTGCTCTAACTCCTCGATCAGATCTACGCCGAGACTATAACGGTACTCGGCATACCAACCCAGACAGGTTGCAAAATCCACGAAGCTCTTGAGGTCCTCCTCCTTTTTGCGTTTGAGGTTCTCGATTTCGGCATGTCCCTTGAATTGACCGGTATCGATGACGCCAACTGATATAAAGACAACGTTTTTGAAATGATTGGGAAACAAACGTTGGATGTTCAGTAGCGTATGCACCGCGATGCCGTCAAAATCGCGTACGATGATTGCGGCAGTAGGCGCGCTTGGGTTCTTCACCGGAGCGGCCGCGTTCAAGTCGGGCTGAAAAGGAATTCCAAGCAACGTGTCATCAAGCCTCTTGAGCGCCTCTCTGACGCGATCGTAATGCCAGCGCACGGCTTGACACAGCGATATGAAAACGAGAGTGACGAAAATGGTTACCCAACCGCCCTCCGCAAACTTGGTGGTTACGGTTACGAACAAAATCGTCCCCGTTAGAAGCAAACCCAGGCCGGCGATAAGCAGTCGTTGATGCCACGGCGTTTGCGATCTACGCACTTCCCACCAGTGGCGGCACATTCCCATCTGCGACAAGGTGAAAACGAGAAACACGTTAATGCTGTACATGACTACCAGCAGTTTGACGTGGCCTTGGCTGTAAATCAGAAACCCGAGGGACGTCAGCCCCATGAACCAGACGCCATTGCGGGTCACCAGCTGATCGCTCAAGTGGGATAATCGGTGCGGCGCCCAGGAATCCAGGGACATGTTAGCAAGCACCCGCGGCCCGGCGAGAAAACCGGCTTGTGCGGCAACGATCAACAACGCGGCCTCCGTAATCAAAGTGATGATCACAAGGACTGCGGTGGTTGGCGAATCGGCGCCGAAGAAGGTGCCGTACACGATTGCGAACAAGCTGGCATTGAGGGTTTTTCCCGGTTCATGGGCGACCCGATTCAAGAGATAGCAAAGCAGTATCCCGCTGGCGGTGAATGCGAGTGAAATAGCCATGTAAACCATGGTCCTTTTACCGGTCTCCACGCGCGGCTCGCGCAAAATCTGCAGTCCGTTGCTCACCGCTTCAATCCCTGTATAAGTGCCGCCGCCGAGGCTGTAGGCACGGAGCAAGATTGCTAATGTCGCGAGCAGCCCCAACCCCTGCACGTCGTGCACCGTTTCACGGTACGAGTTCGCGACCAAAGCTGGCATATCGCCGAGATGCGGCAGTAAACCCATGGCAATGACAACGATGTGCATGAAAATAAACAGCAAGAAAATCGGCAGCAGGAATATGATTGACTCTTTCACGCCGCGCAGATTCAAAAAAATCAGACCGAAAATCAAAAATACTTCCGCGACGATCTTGTAAGGCCCGTACGGCGACGGTAAGAAACTGAACAAGGCGTCGGCGCTGGCGGCGATGGAGATTGTAATGGTTAACATGTAGTCCACCACCAGCGCGGCCCCTGACGCCAGCCCGGCCTTCGCCCCCAATAACTTCGTTGCCACCAGATAACCGCCACCACCGGTAGGAAACAGCTCGATGATTTGTGAGTAGCTGGCGGATATAACGAAGACCGTTACCGCCATGAGAAGCGCTAGCGGCAGGGCGAGATAAAAGTGCTCGCCGAGGGCGAGAAAGGCTTCTTCCGGTCCGTAGGCCGAGGAACTCAGGCCGTCCGCGCCAAGACCAACCCAGGCAAGGAAAGCAACTAGCGATATTTGGTGAAAAACTTTCGGATCGAGAGGATCTTTGGGTTTGCCGAGAAGCAACTCCCTGAGCGAGGCAAGCGGCGTCGAGAGCACGATTCATGTCTCTTAGCAGGTTTGTGGCGGAATGTTAACCGAATCAGACACCACGGCTCTGCATTCGAGTCATTGTGCATTCTGCATCCAGGGCAAACTCTGACCGTTGCGAGTTGGGCCCAACCCTTTTAAAGTAGCTCCATGCAAAAAGACGAGCCGAGCTTGACATCCGCGAAGGGGCTTCGGGTGTTGGTGATCGATGATGAAAAAAACATCCGCGCCACCCTGGCTCTCTGCCTTGAGCAAATCGAATGCGAGGTCACCACCGTAGCTTCAGCCGAAGCCGCGTTGGATGCGCTGGCGCGACAGCGGCAAGACCTCGCGTTTCTTGACCTGCGCTTGGGACAGTCAAGCGGTCTCGATCTCATTCCCAAACTGCTTGCCGATGCGCCGGATCTTATGGTGGTGATCATGACCGCCTATGCAACTATCGACAGCGCCGTTGAGGCCATCAAGCGCGGCGCCGCCGATTATATCGCCAAACCGTTCACGCCGTCACAGATTCGCCACCTGGTCGATCAGTATCTCACCCGAAGGGATCTCCATCGGCAGATTCACGATCTCGAGGGGCGTCTCAGCCAGGCGGCGCCGGACATCGATTTGGAAAGCGATTCACCCAAAGTTCGCTCCGTCATCGATGTCGCCGCCAAAGCCGCGGCTTCGGATGTTGCGGTTCTCTTGCGCGGCGAAAGCGGCACCGGCAAGACTGTCTTGGCCCGCATGACTCATAACTTGAGTCCGCGCGCGGGCAGCCCGTTCGTCGTGGTCAATTGCCCGACCCTTTCGGAAGAACTCTTGGCGAGCGAGCTCTTCGGCCACGCCAAAGGAGCTTTCACAGGCGCCGTGCGAGACCAGGCCGGGCGCGTGGAGGCGGCTGAAGGCGGAACGCTGTTTCTTGACGAAATCGGCGAAATTTCTCCCTCTTTGCAAGCAAAGCTTCTACGCTTCTTGGAAGAAAAGGAGTTTGAGCGCGTCGGCGAGAATCGAACCCGGCGCGCCGATGTTCGTGTGATCGCCGCCACAAACCGCGATCTGGAGGATCACGTCGCCAAGGGGCATTTCCGCGAAGATCTACTGTATCGTCTCAATGTGATTGATTTACAACTACCGCCGCTGCGTGAACGCTCGGAGGACACTTTGCGCCTGGCACGCAGGTTTTTGGCCTTCTTCGCCAAAGCAGCGCGCCGGCCACCGCCGCGCTTATCCCCGGCGGCGGAAGCCGCGCTGGTCGCTTATGCCTGGCCCGGAAACATCCGCGAACTACGCAATACAATCGAGCGAGCGGTCATCCTCTGGCCGGCGGAGATCATCGAACCGGAGGCGTTCCCCGCGCATATATCTGCACACTCAACCGCTGAAGCGCCACAGATCGGCGGTAACTTCTCCCTGGAAGCCATCGAACGAGAGCATATCGCGCGGGTACTGGCCAGGAGCGCCACCTTGGAGGAGGCCGCGGCGATTCTCGGCATCGACGCTTCGACCCTCTGGCGCAAGCGCAAGAAATATGAAACTAACGGCCGTTGACCGGCTTACCCAGACGCTTCAAAGCATCGATGGCCGGCTGACAATCATGACTTGCTGTTACCGCCATGTAATAGTACCGAATGGCGCGTTTCTCATCGCCCTCGCGATCCCACGATTGCCCGAGCCAATAGTATGGCTCGGGACGATCCAGAGCGCGCGCCATCGCCGTTTTCAAATAACCCCGCTCTTCGATAACGGCATTGCGCTTGCGCGCCAGCTCCGCGAGATGCATCAAATCATCAAAAGCAGCACTGCCGCCGAGTCTTTGGCGAAAAAGGATTTCCGCCGCCAAGATTTCTATAATTTTCGGATCGAACGGCTTTTCGAGAAAATCGACCGCCCCAAGCTTCATCGCTTCCACGGCATTAGCCGCGGTACCGTAAGCGGTAATGATCACGACAGCGGTTTTTGGGCTCAGCGCTCGAACGTGGGCAAGCACATCGAGGCCTTTCATGTTGGGCATCTTGAGATCCACAAAAGCGATATCCGGATGGCTCTGTTTGCATAACTCCAAAGCCTTATCGCCATCCTCTGCCACCTCGACCAGATAACCCGCCGCCTCCAGCACTAGAGCGAGGTTCTTGCGAATATTGCGTTCGTCATCGGCGATGAGAATACGCGGCTTGGCTTCCGACATTATCATCCTCCCTTCGAAGGAGTTTGACCGGCGATTGGAACTGTAAACCAGAACATGCTGCCTTTTCCCGGCTCGCTTTCTACGCCGATGTCGCCTCCATGGCTGCGAACGATTTCCCGGGCTATGTACAAACCCAGTCCGGTTCCCCTGGGCTCGGTGTCGGGCACGCGAAAGAATTTTTCAAAAATCCGGTCGCGATACTCTTGCGAAATTCCTTTCCCGGTATCTGTGACGGTAAAGCGCATAAAACCGTTGAGCGCGTGGGCGCCCAATGTCACATTGCCCCCCCTGGGCGTGTGGTGTATTGCATTGACGATCATGTTTGAAAACACGTGCCCGATGCGCTCGTGATCTGCCAATACTCTGGCCTCGGGAAGAGCGGACTCCAGGGTTAAACTTAGTCCCGCCTCGGCGGCTTCTTGCTTGTGCCCCTCTAAAGCGCTGTGCACGAGATGGCTAACCGCCGTGGGTAACGGAAACAGTTCCACCCTTCCCGACTCGATGCGCGACAAGTCGAGCAGGTCGTCCACCATAGCCTGCAGTCGATCGCAATCCTCTCTGGCCGTATGCAGCAGTTCGGCTTGCTTGTCAGTTAGGGGTCCGGCTACCTGCTCGGTGCACAAATGCACCGCCATGCGCAACGAGGTCAGCGGCGTGCGAAACTCGTGAGCAACGGTCGCAACGAGGTCGTTCTTCAATTCCTCGAAGCGCCTCAGGCGCGTCACATCTTGCAGGATCACGGTTGCGCCGATCACCACGCGCCGAGTCTCATAAACCGGCGCGCCACGGGGCAAAAAATACCGATCGCCCATGAGAGAAGGAAGTTGCACCGCG
>CAWJBB010000024.1:0-80900 GCA_963840855.1 uncultured delta proteobacterium | reverse complement strand
TTGGATCATTCCGTTGGCGGTTTGAAAAACGGCATCGTACGGGTATTTTGGCTCGGGTCTATATCAAGCTGCTTGGCGGTCGCGCTGGAGATCATGGTGAAACTGGCGCCGGTGTCGAGGACCAGCTTTACGGTTTTGCCGTTCAAGGTCGCGCCGACAATGACGACGGAGCCATGCTTCTCAAAGGGGATCGACGCCTTTGTCGGCGCCGCTGCCGGCGGCGGTTGGCTTCTGTTGCCTTCGCTTCCCTGTATGCGCCTCGCCGTGCCGCGCCGGTTTTCCGGAATGTTGTGTAGATTGTCGGTTAAGTGAACGGTGCCTTTGTCATCCACCCAGCGGTAGAACTCTGCCGCGAAAACCGGAACAGACACAAGCCAAAGGGCAAACGCTAGGAGCGCAGGACTTCGGACGATTTTCATAGATGGTATTTTAACACAACACGCCGGAGGGCGATACGCGCGATTGATCGCCTTGAGGGGAAAGTTTCTTGTCGCACTTGACAATGTTTGGCGGTGGACCATATTCTTGTCATTGAAATGGGTCGGCTCATCCAGATCGAGGAACTACACAAAGCCCGGCGTGGCTGTTCCGAAAAGGTCAGTATGGAACAGTGCGTGGAGCTCTTGGAGTGGAATTGAAAAAGAGTCTCGACGATTATTTTTCCTCGCCACCTGAAGAGCGGTCTATGCGGGCGACTCAGATTCGT
This sequence comes from uncultured delta proteobacterium, assembly GCA_963840855.1. Taxonomy (GTDB): domain Bacteria; phylum Desulfobacterota; class Binatia; order UBA9968; family UBA9968; genus DATACQ01. Next base: position 80,194 of record CAWJBB010000024.1, on the reverse strand, counting down.
AAGCTCAGCGAGATTCTCGAGTACGCTGTCCGGCTGGTCTAGACGCGATCCAAAAAATCGTGAGATTTTTTAGCCGGCAAGTCGTGCAAAGCGGCGATTCTCCGAACGACGTATGAGCCTCTTCTCACGTCTGGTGATCGGATTTCTCGTGGTGTTTGCCCTGGTTTCAGGGGTGAGTCTCTATATCCTCCAAAACCTGCAGCATTTCGACCGCATTACCCGCTCGATCCTTGAGAACGAGATCCGGGTGGGGGGCTACGAGAAGAAATTATCCGACAGCCTGCTATCCGAAATTCGCTACGAGCGTAAATACGTGATCGTCAAAGAAGAAGCGCTTTACCGGGAATTTCAGAAATTCGCCGGGGATTTTCAAAGTGATCTCGACGAAGCGCTCGTCGTGGCGGACGCCGGCGCCGCGCAGATCCTGACTGAAATCAAGCAAAAGCATGATCATTACCAGGCAATCATCGACAAAGAACGGGGCCATCTAAACGCTCGCCAAGATTACCCCCAAGCCCGGTATGAGGCGGAGAAGAGCAAAGTGACCGATGAAATCTTTGCCGCCTTGGAGCGCATCACATCATACCGGCAAATGGACACCTATCGCAAGATCCGCGAGCTTGCGGACGTAGGCGCGCAGGCGCGCCAGACCGCGGTTATTATCACCAGCGCCTCGTTGATATTTATCCTGTTGCTTTCGCTGGTGATAACCCGGAGCGTCACCAAACCGATCGGTGCTCTCAAACAAAAGACCCAGGAAATCTCTAACGGAAAGTTCGAAGCAAACCTGCGTATTGCCTCGCCGCCGGAACTTCGGGACCTGGCGGCGTCGTTTAATTTGATGTGCCAAAAATTGAACGATCTGGAAAAAATGAAGGCTGATTTCTACGCGTCCATGTCCCACGAGCTGCGCACGCCGCTGACTTGCATCAAGGAAGGAACCGGACTATTGCTCGACGGAGTCGCCGGAAGCACCACTGAAAAGCAGCGAAAACTTCTTACCATCGTCGCCGAAGAAAGCAATCGCTTGATTACTCTGGTCACGTCCCTGTTGGATCTTTCGAAAATGGAGGCGGGGATGATGACCTATGGCTTGGAGAAAAGCGCTCTGGCGCCCCTCATTCACAAGGCGGTGGTTGAAATTGCTCCATTGATCGAAGCCAAAGAGATCGAGATCGAAACGGAGGTCGCCGCCGAATTACCGCCGGTCAAAATCGACCGCGAGCGGATCCTGCAGGTTCTGCGGAACTTGCTCGGCAACGCCGCGAAGTTTACACCGAAGTCCGGAAAGGTTAAGGTGAAAGCAAGGACAATTAACAGCGGCATTGAAGTTTCGGTATGGGACACCGGCCCGGGCATCGCCGCAGAAAATCTCGACGCGATTTTCGAAAAGTTTCAGCAGGGGAGGGCCGACGGCGCGGCTTCAGGGAATGGTACGGGATTGGGTTTGGCAATCGCCAAACAAATTATCACATCGCATGGTGGCCAGATATGGGCGGAAAATCAGGCGGAACGAGGAAGCACCTTCTTTTTTGTTTTACCTTCATGATGTTCGGCTCGGGCTGCGCGCTTTTTGGCGCGCCAAGCGCCCCAGAGCCGGAGCCTTTGCCGCCGCAGGTGATTATCGAGCGGCTGCCACCCCCCCCCGCCCGCGCCTCCGCCGCCCGCGCCTCCCCCACCTGCGCCGCCGGTGGAACCCAAAGAAATTCGAGAACTACGCGAGGCGGACGCGCACTTGCAGTTAGCTCAACAATTGCTGGGCAAAGGGGATTATGAAAGCTCATTGAGAGAGAGTCAAAAGGTGCTGACGTTGGCCAAAGACAACGCCCCGGCGGATGCCGCGGTGTTTCACATGGGACTTATCTACGCCCATCCCAACAATCCGAAAAAGGACAACAAAAGGGCCATCGGGTTTTTCAGCCGCGTGATCAAGAGTTATCCCGAAAGTCCGTGGGTCGAACAGGCAAAAATTTGGGTCGGTGTACTTGATAGCGTGGAGAAGCTAAAGCGGGTGGATATCGAAATCGAAGAAAGAAAACGGGACCGCACGAGGTAATGCAACGATTATGGCGATGAATAGAATCCTGGTCGTCGATGATGATCCGAATATCATCGAGCTAGTGAAAATGAGACTCGAGTCCGCTGGTTACGACGTAACCGCCGCTCAGAAGGAAGAGGACGCCATCGACGCGGTCAAGGCAGAGCCGGTGGACCTCTGTTTGTTCGACCTGATGTTGGAAAATCGAGATGGCATTTCGCTCATGGAAAGCGTCCATGCTATCACCCCGGATGTTCCGACGATCATACTTACTGCCCATGGCACCATTGAAACCGCCGTGGAGGCGATGCGCAAAGGCGCTTACGGCTATCTCACCAAGCCGTTCGAACCGCGGGATCTATTGGCGCAGATCGAACGGGCGCTGGAGCACCGCCGGCTCAACTCGGAGATCAAACGGCTCAAGGGGCTCGTGGAAGAGCGCTTCGATTTTGCGAATATTGTGGCGCGGAGCGCAAAAATGCGGTCCGTGCTGGACATTGTCATGCGCATCGCCAAGCTCGACTCCACAGTTCACGTCCAGGGCGAGAGCGGTACTGGTAAGGAGCTCATCGCCAAAGCCATTCACATAGCGAGCGATAGAAAAGACCAGAATTTTGTCGCCTTGAACTGCGCGGCGTTGCCTGAATCGCTCTTGGAAAGTGAGCTTTTCGGACATGAAAAAGGCGCCTTCACGGGCGCGGTCAAAACTACCAAGGGATTGTTTACCCAGGCTCATGGCGGAACTTTGTTCTTGGATGAAATAGGAGACATGCCGCTGGCGACTCAGTCCAAGCTCTTGCGCGCATTGCAAGAGCGTCAATTTTATCCCGTTGGCAGCCAGGCCCCTGTCGAAGTCGATGTGCGCGTGATCGTTGCGACAAACAAGGATCTTGAAGAGCAAGTTAAAAAAGGTTTGTTTCGCGATGATCTGTTTTACCGGATTCATGTGATTCCGATTTATCTGCCGCCCCTGCGCGAGCGCAAAGAGGATATCCTTCCACTGGCTGATCACTTCCTCAAAAAATGTATCGTGCAGATGAAAAGAGACGTCAAGGCGATTGCGCCTGAGGCGTTGAGAAAAATGATGCTCCACGACTGGCCGGGCAACGTGCGCGAGTTGGAGAATGCGATTGAATACGCCGTGGCAATGACGCAGAAGGACACCATCACCGAAGACTATGTGTTGCCGACGAAGATCAATGTGCGGGAGGAGGAAAAATCGTCGACGCAGGATCGGGCGTCGCCTACGGATGAAATGATCAAGCCTCTCAAGGACGCGCGCGACGCCTTCGAGCGAGACTATCTGGTGCAGGTGCTTGCCTTGACGGAGGGAAACGTCAGTCAAGCGGCGAAGCTAGCCGGCAAATACCGTGCGGATTTCTATGATCTGCTAAAAAAACATCAACTGAAAGTAGATGAATTCAAGAAAGTTAAACCCACCTTTACGATCTGATGCCAACTGAACTTTTCAACTTATCGAACTTCGCGGCCAGATCGTCTTCCAACATTGTGTTAGGGACGGCGTGAAGAACCCGCATGTTGCCGGGTTCTGCGTGCTGATGCGCTTGACTATGCCAAATTGGTTTTCGCATTCGGATTGTTTGATCCCGATATGGTTGTAACCGGGTTTGGTTTGTGAAGGACGTAAAGTTTGTTAACAATTAGATGGTTGAATCCCTCAATTTGTCTTCTAATTTACTTCATTGCAGTGAAGGAAATTCCTTCATTCGCTCGTTAACAATTCAACAATGATTTGGTAAAACCCAGAAATACAATTAGATAGAACTTCATTTTGCCGTGGTATGTGATTTGCTCTAATATTAACCGGCGATTTTGGAGCGAAACTCATGGTTAAATCCGCATAGCGTACTTGTCGTAGATGATGACGAGAATGTTGCCCACACGCTGAGCCTTTTGTTGCGTGTCCGTGGCTATGAAGTTTTCACGGCTTTTGACGGCTTCCAAGGCTATGCGGAATACTTCAATCATCCGACAGAGTTCGTGGTCACGGATATTCAAATGCCAGCGATGGACGGGTTCGAGATGATGCGCTGCATTCGCTCCAGTAATCCCAAGGTGAAAACCATCTATGTGAGCGGCGCGCTCGATCGTTTTGAAAAAGATGTCGAATCCGAAGGGCATCAGTTTGACGTTGCCGGTCTGCTCAAGCCTATATCGACAACGGTCTTATTGGCACTGATGTCCACGGAGTTCGACAAGCCTCAAGCTTCGTATGGAGCCAGACCTGGAAGACTAAGCAGTCCCGTGGCCTATAGCCGAAAGGATCTCGGAATAGCCGCGGGGCGGTAATCATCGATTCAGATGGAAAAGTCCAGCAAAGCAAAATAGGCTCAAAAAAGGAGAATTAGGAGGCTATATGAAAAGATCTAGTGCGAATACTGGTTTATTATGGCACAGCGGATTGCTGGTTGCGGCATTTCTTCTGTCCGGCTGTTTGGCAACCCGTGACTGGGTGCGCGAGCAGATGGACCCGTTGTCCGGCCGCGTGTCAGAAAATGAAAACCGGATTGGAAAAGCGGAAGGCCAGATCGGGCAACTGGGCAGTAGAATGACTGCCGCCGAGGGCAAGCTAGGCAGCGTCGAAGGCAAGCTCACCGGCGTCGAAGGTAAGGTGGGCGAAGTAGACGGGAAAGCGGAGCGGGCGCTGACAACCTTGGGCAACCTGAAGCTCGAACGCCGCTTGGTTGTTGATATGAAAGAGGGCGCCAACTTCGGATTTAACTCCGCGGCACTGCCGCCCCAGGCGAGAAAGGAGATCGATGGTTTTCTAAGCGATCTCAAGGGAGATCTGGCGGGTGGAGAAAACGCGGTGTTTGTGGTGGCCGGCCACACTGATAACGCGGGTTCCGAAGACTTAAACTATGAACTCGGCAAGCGCAGGGCCGATGCGGTTAGCCGCTACCTGGTGACGCAAAAGAAGATGGACCCGCTACGCATCGTGACTGTCTCCTACGGTGAAAACTCTCCGGCCACCGATAATAATAGCCGTGACGGGCGGGCCAAGAACCGGCGTGTCGAAATCCTGGTCTACCGGGAAGCGATCAATTCTAACACCGCCGCGAATGCTGCGCCGCAACAACAGGAGCAGAAAGGCTCGCAGGTTTCCGATGGCAAACAGATGACACGCAGTTATTGATAGGCGAAACGCGCTTCGGGGGCGTGGGAAAAGGCGGAGTCGTAAGACTCCGCCTTTTTTTATTGGTATAAACGGTTGATGTAGCCGCTGATCCTCAAGTTCGCGCAGGTAATGGGTATTCCATAACGCCAATGGGTTGAAACCGGCGATTTCAGGATTATGGCGCACGGCGAGTTGGAAAACGTTGACGATGGCCTCGGCGGATGGATAACCCTTACGCTCCAGGCAGCGGGTCTATGCCTCGTAGAGCGCGTTGACTTCCTCATCCGACCGCAACCAGGTCTTGAACCGAACGGATACCGCCTGCCGCCACCAACCGGTTTTTCCGTCCAGTCGTTGCCCGCCTCGGCCAGGTGCACGAAGTCCTCACCGTTTTTGGCGTTGCGCACGTAAAGATTGTGGTGATTGCCGGAAATGACGTCGACATGGCGGTTTTTCAGCGCTTCGACCGCTTTTTCGCGGACTAACTGCGGCGAGCTATCGACCGCCAGCCCGTGTCTTGCCCAAGCGCCTGATTTATCCGCGACGATCCAAAGCGGGGCGTGGGAATTGGAACGATAAATAACTCTCAAAGAATCATTTGCTATGTAGACTATCCTTCCCCGTATTCTGACATCGACCTTGGATTGACCGCGTGGGTCGAGACCTGAGTAAAATTTCCTGTGCGGGCAATTCCCGTGCTTACTTAGTCAAACGCAGTCCAAACCATAGGGTGATTAAAGCAATGGGAACGATAAGCCAGTTCGTGCTCCTGAGCCGCCTCAGCACACCGTCAAGTTCTTGCTCAGTGACTGGATCGCCGCCTTCATGCCGTTTGACGAACCTGTGTCCGATGCCCATAGACTGATAAACGCTAAAAAGCACGACCAAGAAAGCAAGGGCAAGCTTGATGGCCAATTGGTAGCCTAGTTGTTGGACGAAGGTCTCACGGTAAGCTGCTTTGAGCTCGGTCAACTGGAACGCGCCGCTAAAGAGCAACACGCCGAGGGCGCCCACCTGGAGCGGATTGTAGAACTTTAGGCCGCGGGCTAAGAACCGCGCTTTGTCTTCGTGATCCTGGAGGGTCGCCACTGCCGGCAGTAGAACAAACCAGAATCCGAGCACCGCTCCAAGATAGACGACCAGGGACAGGACGTGAAGCCAGGAGTTGAGCATGGGAGCGAGAGATCAGGCCCAGGTGAACCGCGCCCCTTTTTTGACTGGTCGCCCAGGCGCATCGTAGGTTTCGCCGATGGCGTCAAGTTGCTCGCGTATCAGCGCCAGTTCCTTTTGTTGGCGGGTTTCGAAGATCTGGGCTTCTTTGGCGCGCCGTTCGTTGAACTCAGCCAGCTCTCGCGCTCTGCGGTCAATGAATGCGTTTTGCTCCTGCTCCCATTTGGCGTAGGAGTCTTTCAAAAGGGTGCGGATTTGAAAGTTGAGGTTATCCCGCACCACTATCGATTTATAGCAGTGGGGACAGAAGATCACGTTGCCGATCATAAAGTTGCTCACAGGCTCGTCGTGGGTTTTGTCGCACTTGAGGCAACGGAGTGGAATCTTCCAGGAGTCGATTGGGGGGAGCGGCACAAAATTGACTTCCGGTTCGGCGCAGGCGACCGCCGTCGCTACCGGAGCAGCGACGCTTGCCACCGTGCCCCGAGCGGAAGCCTGACTTGGAGCCGCTTTTGCCACTGCCTGCTCGCCGCTTTTTCCTTGCCCCTTGCGGAAACGCGACTCATAATTGTCGTCGAACTGGACTTCGGGGTGGACGACGCGGGCGCGCGCGATGAGCGCCTCTTCGCTTTCGATGTTATTAGGGTCTGTAACGCAGCAGTCCACCGGACAGACGGCGGCGCAGGCTTCATAATCGTGAAAACCCACGCACTCGGTGCACAGCAGGGGATCGATGACAAAAATGGTTTCGCCCTGCGAAATGGCGTTGTTGGGGCACTCCGGCTCGCAGGCGCCGCAGTTGATGCACTCGGTCGTAATCATGGTTGCCATGAACCCGATCCTCCTAAAGATTCCGATGGAAATTCGATTGGCCCAAAGACCAAAATATTTTAGATGAAAAAACCTGGGGTTGCAAATCAACTTTGTCAAACCGGCGCGTGCGTTTCGCTTGAATGCTTTACAGATATGACCGCTGCTTCGAACCGGCAATTTAACGTTGGCACTTGCGGCTATTCTTACCCGGGCGGACCGCCGCGGGGTTGGAACGAGATATTTTATCCGATGGCGGTCGGGCGCCGCCTCAACGAACTGGAGTTTTACGCCTCGTATTTCAATTTGGTGGAGATCAATTCGACATTTTACCGCCCGCCCAAGCCAACAATGACGCGCGCCTGGGTGTCGAGAACCCCGGACGATTTCAAATTCGCCGTGAAAGCTTGGCAGAAATTCACGCACGCCAAACGGCTGGGCGGAGAATCCAGTGACCTTCGGCCCTGGGAACCGTTTGCGGCGAATGACGTGGAGTTGTTTTCCGGCGCGTTGATGCCATTGGCGGAAGTAGGCAAGCTTGCAGCGCTGCTGTTTCAGTACCCCGCTGGTTTCCATTTCGCCCCGGAAAATGTCGAGCGCATCGAGCGCACGCTGGAAGCCTTCGCTGAATTTCCCAAGGTCATTGAACTGCGGCACCGAAGCTGGAGCGATCATGACGACCGTGCTCTTCAAACGGCGGGGCCGGGGGGGGGGGGGAAGGGGAGGGGGGAGGCGGTGAGTTTAAGGAGGCCAGGAATGGCTCATGTAAAGCTGAATGAGATCCGGACGATGCGCAGGCGCGTCGGTCCATCATCCAACGCTTTCCCGATCTCAGTGACTTTGTGGCGGTCAGCCTGTAAATCCATTCTTCGCCGATCTATTATCAATGCTGAGCTTCATTGATATAGTTCAGGTGCGCTCACCACTACCTATATCAAAGCCAGCTAACATATTCTCGAGGAGTCTCGGATGGCAAAGATTATCCATGACGAACAAATCCACCTGGAACCAGGACTCTTTTCCCAAGGTTTTGTCGCCGGGGAATTTGCCTTCGTGGCTGAAGACGCTCGGCTTTCGCACGGCGCTCTTACCGACGAAAGCACCCGTGATCAAGCGCGGCAAACCGTGGAAAATCTTGTCGCCGCGCGCAAAACCGCAGATATGAATCTCACAGACGTCGTCAGCCTGATGGTCTATTTGCCTGACTACTCGGACGCTGGGCTGGTTTGCGAAGTCTTGGACGCGGCCTTCGGGAAAGATGGCGAAACCCGCCCCGCGGCGACGCTGGTCGGCATCGCGGGCCTCGACGGCAACTGTCGCGTGCGCATGGACGCGATCGCGACGGCGACCGGAGACCGCCAGTATTTTCACCTGCGCGAATTGCCACTGGCTCGCGGCAGCCGATGCCACGGAGTACGCGTCGGAAATTTTGTCTTTTTGTCCGTGTCGACGCCGCTGATGGTGATGGGAGAATTTCACCGCCGATTGCAATCCAGACGCAAACAACCGAAGTTCTCGGCCGAATCAACGATATCCTGGGCCGACAGGATTTTTCGCTGCGCGATCTCTGCCGCACGTTCATGTTTATGCCGAGCACGGATTATCGGCCGGGCTATGGCGAAGCGCGCAGAGCCGTTTACGCGGGAATCTTTTCTGCGGACGAGTTTCCGCCCAACTCCGGAATTTATATTCGCGATTTGGGGGAAGATATCCTGCTCCGCTCCGTCGCAATTGCCTATCGCGGCGAGAAACAGATCGTCGCCAGCCCCAAGGTAAGAAAATCTCCCGGCTCTTTTTCGCAGGCCGAGCGGGTCGGCGACTGGCTGTTGATTGCTGGTCAAGACGCGGTGGGGTTCCAACGCGAGGTGCTAGCAGAGGGCGATCTGGAGGGGCAAACGGAAATTACGCTGCGCCATGTGCAGCAAATCGTCGAGGAAGCCGGGGGAACCTTGGACAACGTGGTGAAAACAACCGTGTATTTAACGGCTGGACAAAACCGCAACGAGTTTGCCGGCGCGTATTGCAACTTCTTCAAGCACCGTGCAACGACACTCCCGCGGGTCTTACTCTCGAGGTCGTCGAGTTGTCCCCTGGTTGTCTTGTCGAGATCGACGCCGTGGCTTACTTGGGGCGCTATCGATAGACAGTCACGACCTGATTGGATCGGAGGACGCAGGAGCGCCGCGCCGGGCGACTGCCGTGGCGGCGTAGGATTATCATGACGGCAAACTCGCTTCGCCGCGGTTGCCGCCGCGGACTCATCCTAATTCCCCAGGACTTTCTTCAACGCTCGATGATATCCGCGGCTGGACCATTACGTCTTTAGCGAGTTTATCCAATTCTTCGCCGCCGACTGGATCGAATTCATAGTTCCGCTTTTTCACTTCCGCACGAAACTGCTGGTCTTTCATCGTCTTATCGTACGCGTCGCTCAGAATTTTCAGGCGATCCGCCGGCATCCCGGAGGACCGAACATGGGCCGGCCCATGTCGCCGGCAGCGAGCAGCACCTTGCTCAGACGCCTTCCCGACTCTGGAGTCTTGTACGATCCATGATTTCGGCGATGGTGGGAACATCCGGCATCCGTTCATCCCTCTTGCTTCCTGTCTGAAACATGTGTCGAACAAAATTCGTCTTACGCCATGTATGGTACGGCTCGCGGCCAAAAAAGCCTCGATGTAAATGAGCGGCACTGAATCTCGCCGCGCTCCACCGCGAGGTCGATGTCTGTACCGCCGGGATAGCCGGTAACGATGGCGAACTTAGCACCTACGGTATCTTGTAATAGTTTGGGCAGGTAAGAATCTGGCCCTGTCACTCCTGTCGCGCCGCATTTGGGCGGCTCTTTGGCCGTAAGGACATCTTCGATAGTTTTATAAGGCGTGTCCGCGCGATGTACATTGGGTGTCGCCGCGGGCCGGCGAACCGATCCAGGTGAACTTCGCCCAGTCGAACTGGATCTCTGTCTGCCGAGCAACTGATTTAGATACAGCGAAGGATAACTGAACCGATGATCGTCAAGCCATCTGGTTTTACATTGCTATAAAGATGATTCACCGCGACTACATGGCCCGCGCCGGGCATATTCTGCACGATGAAATCTGGGTTTCCCGGAATATGCTTACCCATGTACGTGACAATGAGCCGCCCCCACAGGTCGTAGAGGTTTCCCGGCGGCGTGCCAATGATGACCTTGATGGTTTTTCCCTGGTAAAAAGGCGCCTGGGCATGTGCAGCCGGCAAACAGGCCAGCAGACAAAGAATAAACGGCACGGAGAGTTTTTTCATGTTTACACCTCGGATTGAGCTGAGCCCGCGCGCGTCGCAGCATCGGGCCGTGAATCGCCGCTAACGTAGTCCAACTCGCAGATGAGCGTCAAGTGAAATAGCCAGCGCCGAAAAGATGCGGGGATCTTTACAGCGCCCCTACGTAATTGACCATGCGCTCGCGCATCCCGGCGTCGGGAATAATCCCCATGCCTCCTTGCATATTGTCGATAAGGTGCGCGATTTTACTCGTCGCCGGTATCGCGCAGGTTACAGCCGCGTGCGAAATGACAAATTTGAGAAAGAATTGAGCCCAGGTCGTGCAGCCGATGTCCTTGGCCCAGGAAGGCAATGGCTTGCCGCGCACCTTGCTGAAAAGCGGGCCGCCGGCGAATGGCCGATTAACCAGCACTGCGATCCGTCTGTCGGTGGCGAGAGGCAAGAGACGCCGCTCCGCTTCACGCTCGGCGACCGAGTAATTGAGCTGGACGAAATCGAGATCTTCTGTTTCTAATATGCGCGCCAAATCGTCGTAGGCGCTGGCGGTGTAGTGAGTAACGCCGATATAGCGAACTTTCCCTTTCTCTTTCCACTGGCGCAGCGTGGCCAGATGGGTGCGCCAGTCAACCAGATTGTGCACCTGCAACAGGTCCATGCGCTGGGCACGCAATCGACGGAACGACTCTTCCATCTGCCGGATACCGGCTTCCCGCCCGCTGGTCCAGACCTTGGTGGCGATAAAGAGATGCTTTCTAAGTTTAAGGTCGCCGGCAAGATCGCCGGCGACGCTTTCCGAACTACCATACATCGGCGAGGAATCGATGACGCTGCCGCCGAGCCGCGCGAATTCGCCGAGGACCTCTTTCAGCGGCGCCCGCGCCGCCGCATCGGCGCCCACATCAAAAGTCTGCCATGTCCCAAGGCCAATCACCGGCAGCGATTCTCCCGAACGCGGGATCGGCCGACGGATAATCGACGCGGCCATTGAGTAACCTCCAGTCAGCGCAACGGTGCCGGCGCCGAGCGCCAGGCGAAACAACTGCCGACGCGACATGCCTCTTGTGCGGATTAAGATCGCCATTCGCATCAATCTTGGTTACAATCTACGCCCTCGGCACCCCCGGCGGCAAGCGCCGAGTGTTCGGCATCGGCCCATGGCTCAACCGGGAACCATGCAGCGTCTTGGGTCGTTATGTTCTCATCGAAGCTCGCAAAACGCAGGGAGAAAAACAATGAGAATCAAAAGACTTATGAATCTATGTCTGGCGCTCGGGTGGATAACAATCTCGCAGTCGGGCACGCTTCATGCGGCAAGCGCCAACGCGGAAACGGCCAAAGCGACTTTTGCTGGCGGGTGCTTTTGGTGCATGGAGCCGCCGTTCGATAAGCTCGACGGCGTGTTTGCGACAATTTCCGGTTATGCGGGCGGCAAGAAGAAAAATCCGACCTATGAAGAGGTTTCTGCGGGCACCACGGGACACACCGAAGTCGTACAGGTGACCTACGATCCGAATAAGATCAGCTACTCCAAGTTACTCGAAGTTTTCTGGCATAATATCGACCCGCTGACCTCCAATCGGCAGTTTTGTGACGCCGGCAGTCAATACCGCTCAGCGATCTTTGTCCACGATCAGAATCAAAAACGCCTGGCTGAAGAATCCAAAGCAACCATTGCCAAGCGATTCAAAACACCCATCGTCACGGAAATTGTTCCGTTCACGGAATTTTTTCCAGCGGAGGACTACCATCAGGATTATTACAAGAAAAATCCTGTTCGCTATCAGATTTACCGCTACGGTTGCGGCCGCGACCAGCGGCTCGAGGAGCTGTGGGGCGCGGCGCCAAAGTGATCCAGCTCGAAAAACCGCTGGGCAAGAAAATATGCGCTATGTGTGCGAGCTTCGTTGGCGCGCGCCGTCGATGCTCCAGATGCCCGCCCCTTGGGTCGCCACGTAGAGAAAGACAAAACAAAATAGCACTGCCGGCTCGCCTTTGTTTTCGAGCGGCCAAAAGCTTGTGGGAAAATGGGCCATGAAGTAAGCAACCGCCATCTGCCCGCTGGCGATGAACGCCGCGTATCCGGCAAGGAACCCGATCACGATCAAAAGCCCCGTGATAATTTCGATTATGCCAGCAACGCCGAGGAGCGAGCTTAGCAACACCGCGGTTCCTTTGCCGTCGATACCGCCGAACCAACCGAAAACCTTCTGCGCGCCGTGGCAAACGAAGAGCAAACCGACGACGATACGCATCAACGCGTAGGCGTAGGGACTGGAGCTATCAAGCCATTTCTCCACAGTGAGTTACTTTCCTTTCTTGTTTTATTCCCGAGGGCGTCCGTCCGATTCCGAGACGTTTTGGACGACTTGAACGATTTGAACTGCTTGAACGCCTATTCAATCCTAGTCGTTTGCAAGTGCGTCCCGGTTCGCCCGGGAATATAGGCCGACTTGGCGCCCGCGCCGCCGGCAACGACGAGCCAGATGTCTTCCGGCCGATCAACAGCGCCGATTTCCCGCCCATCGTTCTTAAACCATGACGGCCGTCGTTTGGATAATAATTTTAGATTGTCGTCGGAGATTTTTTCATAAGTAACCCGGGCCATCGTGAAGAGCTCCTGGCGGATGTCCTGTTTTGAATAGCCGCCCGTCGATAATATCACCGCATGCTCCGGGCAAACGATTAGCATGACTTCGGTGGAAGTGACGCCGCTGGTCATTCCGCCGATCATGGTTAAGGCGAATGTTTTCAACAGCCCTTTGGCGTTTTGGCTAGCCATATCGACGGCGCTATTAACACCGCTGCAGCCGAACAGACTTACCGCGTCGGCCTCGCGTTTAAATCCGCGTTCCACGTGGAGTGACTCCCAAGGATTCTCTTCCTCGTTTTCTCCGACGCAGAACGTATACTTCGCCGGTTGGCCGACGGTTGATTTGTCGTATAGACCCGGCACAGCTCCACCGATGTTGGTCATTACGAACCTGATCGCCCGCCCGATGGTCGCGTTGGCGCGCCAGCCCTGGCCGAGCACGTTGGCGCCACAGTTGATCTCCAACGTCTTCCGGCACGGACCATTGACGATCGCGAGTGGCGCGACATTTCCCGTGGTCGTCTGCACGCCGTCGAGATTGAATCCGGGCTGAAGCATCCCCGTCACGCCCGCGAGCACCAGCGGCAAATACTCCGGCAGACAACCGGCCATCACCGCATTTGCGGCGATTTTCTCCACGCTAGCGATCCCATTCAAAGGCGGCATCGTGCCAAGCACATGATCTCTTTTTAGTCCACACGCTCCGATCATTGCGTTGACCGCAGCCCGCGTCGGCGGCAAAACCGGTAAACCATCCGACCAACCCTGTGCCATAACGAAATAAAACAGTGCCGCCGGATCCCTTGGCACGGTGATCAACTTCTCAGTCTCCGGGTGGTGCGAGTTCTCGTCGCCCTCTGTGCCAATCTCAGCTTTGCCGTTTTTCCGCGTTAACCCCGCAACGATCGACTCGACGGCCGCTACCGCGATTGTTTTCAGCGCGTCAGCGGGAATCGTCCCCACCGGATGCGGCACTTCAACCAGCGGCAGGCCGTCCATGCCGCGCGCAGAGCATTCGGTTTTCGCCAGCGTGACAAATTCATCAGTAACGATGGTGGCGGTTGGAATACCTGCCTTTTCTAGCAGAACCGAGTCGTGGACACTCCACGACGTGCACGACCCTCAATCGGCGAAGGCGTTTATGACAACGTCGCACCGCTCGGCCAACTCTGTAAGGCAGTCCGCCTCGATACGGGTCATCTTTCGCTTCGCGACCAGCTCGATGTCATCGTAACGCTCCTTAAGCAAAGCGCCGACATGATCGAGAAACTTATCGGCATTGGGCTTGTTGTTGTCGAGCAACCCGATGCGTACGCCGCCAAGATTATCGTGCTTCCTCGGCGCAAGCCGGATCCGCTTGGAGGCACGGACTCCGGTCGGATTCAAAATTTCGATCATTGCGTCATTCATGTTGTCGGCTCCGATATCTTTAGACGTTTTGAACATTTTGAACGATTGGAACGCGTTTGATCCAGGCCACGTGACTGACTTATATTCCTTCGATGGGACAGATTACGTCCAACAGTACTGGCTTGCGAAGTGCCAACGCCCGTTTGATCGCAGGCAGCAGCGCTTTAGGTTGGGCCACTCTTTCCGATTCGATGCCATAGGAACCGGCGAGGGCGCAAAGATCGGGCAGATGAAGATCCGTTCCGATGACCCTGCCGCCGTAGTGTTTGACCTGGTCGCGCTTCATGTTCCCGTAGGCGTCGTTGCGAACGACGATGATCGTAATCGGCAGCTTGAATGCCGCGGCCGTGGCCAGTTCCTGGCTTTCAAGCATGAACGAGCCGTCGCCGCTCACGCACGCCACGGGCTGTAGCTGGGAAGGCGAGACTTAAACCAATCGAAGTTGAGAGACCGAAACCGATGGCGCGCATTTCCCCCGAGTGATACGTATAAGACGGCGCGACAAAGCGCCTGATGAGTTCCGCCGTGCCTCCTGCACCGACAACGACCGCATCTTCGCCGATGGCTTCTTTCAACGCCCGATAAACATGCCACTGATCGATCGGGCCGTTAACGTCGTAAGTATGAGTTTGAATTTTCTCGCGCCAGCTGGTTTTTTCTCGATCGAGCTTAACGACGCGAGACCGATCTCTTTTTTCGCCGCCGGCTTTTCTTAACCGCGCGATGAGCCCTATGAGAACGGCTTTTGCGTCGCCGCACACCGACAGATGAGTCGGGTATATTTTGCCCATCTCCCGCGGATCGGCGTCAATTTGAATGATTTTCGCGCCTGCCGGAATCACTTTGTCGCCAAAGCCAAGCGTGAGACCCTCACTGAAAGTCACTCCCACCGCCAAAATCAAATCCGACTCGAGACTGAAAGCGTTGGCAAAGGGAAATGCGCCGAAACCCAGCACCCCCAGAGAAAGTGAATGATCTTCGGAGATCAAGCCTTTGTGCGATGGCGAGGTGCCAAAGGGTATGGAGAGAAGCTCCGCCAGCTCGCGCAGTTCCTCTTCCGCCCTCGACCAGTAGACGCCTCCGCCGGCTATAATTATGGGAAAAGATGCTTTTTGCAGCTCTTCCGCTGCTCGGTCCAAGACAGCCCGGTCAGGCTCCACAGTTGGCTCAACCGCGCCCAGCCACCCAGCTTGGGGTGCTTCGATTTCCTGCCCCTGAATGTCACGCGGAATGCCGACGTAAACCGGCCCCTTTCTTCCGCTTGTCGCTTGGCCTAGTGCTTGTCGCAAGATCTCGACGGCGTCATCTTTACTTTCAAGAGTGACGCTCATTTTCGTGATCGGCGCAAAAATCTCGCGCTGCGGAATTTCATGCCACGAGGATGCGCCTTTCCCTCCATGACGGCGGGATACATCCGCGGCAAGAACAATCACGGGGATCGATTCTTTGTGCGCGTAAGCGATTCCCGTCAGAAGGTTGGTAACGCCCGCGCCGGCAGAGGCCGTGCAGACACCCAGCGTCCTCGTCCCCTTGGCATAGGCGGCGGCCATGTAAGCGGCGGAAAGCTCGTGCATGACCGGTACGAATCGGATATTAGGCTCGGAATAGAGAGCGTCGGTGATAGGAAAAATCGAATGGCCGGTCAGGCCGAAGAGGTATGGGACTCCAGCCTCTTTAAGGAAATTAGCGATCAGACGCGCCACCGAAATCTTCATGGGATTACTTTTTCTTCCAGATTTCTCTGACAAACCGCTGGACTGAATCGAGATCGCTGTAGCCGATATCATCGACGAGAGTATACTTGGCGCCCGGTTTGATGCGCGCGTGGAGCGGCACATCCTCCTTCGGGATATCGATTCTGAGAGAGTTTCTGCCGCCCTGGACAAATTTTTGATTGGCGATTTGGCCTTCACGTGAGAGAAACCAGTTGATAAAAACTTTCGCTGCATTGGGGTGTGGCGCGCGGTTGATCAAAGCGATGTTGCCGCCGCCCGAGCCGACCAGGCCGCCTTCCTTGAATTTGTCGGTTTCGAACGCGTTGACCGGTAAACCCTGCTTTTTCGCATCCCATAATCTTATGCGATCTGTGTTTTGCAAAGCCGACATGGCGTATTTACCTTGGGCGACCCAGTCCAAGAGCTGTCGCATATCACGGCTTACGCCGAGATCCATTTCGGTCAGAAATCGCCGGACAAATTCAGGCCCCAGTTCCTTATTGTGATATAAAAACTGCAACGGCTCTTGGGTTCCGCCAGTTAGAGGCTCAGCGACAACTATTTTCCCCTTCCACTTAGGGTTGAGAAAATCCCAATAGGATTTGAATTCCTGGGGGTTTACCAGCGTGGTGTTGTAGTGGAAATAATAAAGTGGTGCCCCGGCAAAGGAGAAGATATATTTGTCCTCGTCGTCGCCGTAGACATGCTTACCCTGCCACCATTTCGACTCGTCCAAAACCTCTGGGAGAATCAGCGCTGGCTTAATGGGGTCGAGGAGCCCGGCTTTGAGCAGGCCGGACTGGGCGGAGCCGACTCCGCCGATAAGGATGTCGGCGAGGTATTTGCCTGCCCGCCGTTCAGACACAATTCTTGTCACCCGTTCCGACCCTCGGACGCGTCACTTCGACCAGCTTGATGTCGGGAAAATTTTTCTGAAATTCTTGGAACACAAGCTCCTGCCCCGGAAACGTGTAAAGGACGAGTCTCCCTTCTTGTTTGCCCGCGCCGAGTACTTTCTCCCATTCTTCACGCCAGTCGCCTGCAGCCATGATCGGCAAGGCAATTGTGAGAAGCAGGAAATAAGCAAGTGTGCTGAGGAACAACTTCATCGCACGCATCTCCTTGAGGTCTAATAGATCATCGCTCCGTTCGTAGACGCGGATGTGGTTCGAGCTGTGCGAGTGTGCGTGTAGAGTTACCGCGCTTTATACACCGCGAAAGATGAGAAAATCAAAACGATTCGAACTACTGGAACGATTGGAACGGCTGGAACCGTTTTACAGCGTCAGCGCTATCCGAAACCCATAATCCGCGTACTTGAAAGCGGGCGGCAAGGAGCTGCGCGCGGCGCAGCGGCTGAATTTGATCCGGTGGCGCCACGAACCGCCGCGGGAGGCGCGGCGCTGGCCGCTGGCGGGGCCTTGCGGATTTTTCTCCGGCGCATAGCGATAATAGTGATAATCAAAGTAATCGCTGCACCACTCGTGCACGCCTTCGCTCATGTCGTAGAGGCCGAAGCCGTTGGGCTCGCCCACGCCGACCTGCTGCGGGCCGCCGGTTTCGCCGTCAAATCCCGGATACGGTCTTTCCCACGGCGGCTCGTCTCCCCACGGATAGAGCGCGCCCTCGCGCTCGGCCGCGCGCGGCGCGCTCCCATTCCGCCTCCGTGGGCAATCGAAAGGCTTGCCCCAGCCGTTCGCTCAACCACTGGCAGTACGCCGTCGCGTCATCCCAAGTGACTCCGACCACCGGCTTCTCGGGGTGGGCAAACATCGGCTCGGTCCAAAACGGCGGCGCCGGCGCGGCCTTGCCTTCAACGTATATTTTGTATTCCCGGTTGGTGACGGGAAATTTGCCGATGGCGAAAGCATCGATCCAGACGCGGTGCACGGGTTGTTCGTTTTCCTGTCCCTGATCGCTTCCCATCAGAAAGCTTCCCGCGGGAATGATAACCATCTCGGGGCTCATAACGGAGCGAATCATATCGGGAAGATTAAAGACGGCGCATTGACGGTGTCAAGACAGTCCTGGATTCCCGCGCCCGCGAGCAATGACGGAACTCGGACTCTCGACTTTTTTATGAAACCTTGATTTTTCTGGCCGCTCAAAGACTCCGAGGTAGGGTCCGTCAACGATTTGAACGGCTTGAACGTTTTGAACGACTGGAACGCAGGCGCGAAGCGCCGCTATTATTTAGTTTTCCCAGCCGCCGCCTAACGCCTTGTATAGCGCGACGAGATTCGTCGACATCGTCGCCTCGCTCTGGGCGAGATCGTTCTCGGCGGCGTTAAGTGCGCGTTGGGAATCCAGCACGTTGAGAAAATCGATCAGCCCGTTTTTGTAAAGGTCGTCGGCCAGGGCCAGGGCACGGCGGTTGGCAACCACTGCATCCGTCAAAGACCGATAGCGCGTCTGTTCCTTGGCGTAGCTCACCAGCGCGTTTTCCACGTCTTCGAAGGCCGTAAGCACGGTTTTTTCGTACTGCGTCAAGGCCTGCTCTTGCCGCGCCGTGCGCACTTCGATGTTGGCGCGGATTCTTCCGGCGTCGAAGACGGGCCAGCGAATGGTCGGGCCAATGGACCAGAAGCGGCTTGGCGCCGAAAACCAATCGCTCGCGGAAATGCTGGTTACGCCAAAGACGCCGGAAAGGGAAAACTTCGGGTAAAGATCCGCCGTCGCAACGCCGATCTCGGCGTTGGCCGCGGCGAGCTGGCGCTCCGCGCGCCGAATATCGGGACGCCGCCTTAGAAGTTCCGACGGCAAGCCGACGCGAGCTTCGGGGAGGAAGCGCGGGAATCGGCGCTTCCGCCGACAACTCGGCCCACAGGGCGCCGGGCTGAATTCCAAGGAGCACGTCGAGCCGGTGCGCGGCTTGTTTCGCTAGAGCTTCTAACGCGGGAATCTCCGCCGCCGTCGTGTTGACCTGTGCCTCCGCCTGGGCGACTTGAAGATCGCTCGCCAGCCCGGCTTGAAAGCGCACTCGAATGATTTCCAGCGATTCTTGTTGCGCCTTGAGATTGCTTCTGGCCACGGCCAAACGCCGCTGAAAGCCGCGCAGGTCTATATAGTTTCGCGCGATGTCGCCGAGCAGCGTCACCAGGACGTCGCGGCGGTCCTCTATCGTCGCCTCGACCGTGGCGTCGGCAGACTCGACGCTGCGCCGCACGCCGCCGAAGACATCGATCTCCCAGCTCGAGTCGAATCCGGACCGGAAAAGATCCTGTCCATTGTTGCTGCCGCGAAAGAAAGGCGAGCCGCCGCTCCCTTGCGACGAGGGCGCAATGGCGTTCTCGCTGGTGCGGCTGCGGCTGTAAGAGCCGCTCACATCGACGCTCGGCCATGCCCCGGACTCGGCGACTCGCCGCAATGCCCGAGCTTCGCGAATACGCGATTCCGCCAGGCGCAAATCCAGATTGGCGCCCGCCGCTCGATTGACCAGCCGCGTCAACACCGGATCGTTGAACTCTTCCCACCAGCGCGCCAGATCAGCCGGCCGGGTGTCGATGCCGTCATAACGCGCTTCGCTCCACATGGCGGGGACCGGAGTGTCGGGGCGCCGATAATCGGGACCGACGGTGCAACCCGCTGTCAGTAGCGCGAGGACGGCGACGCCGGCGCGCGACGCTGCCGTTAGACGGATGCGTTTCATCTCACGCTTTCCTTCCGTTAACGACACCGGCGCGCTCGGAACGGAAAAACGCGGTGCGGTCGAGCACCTTTTCTTGAAACTGCTCGAGGTAGAGATAAATCACCGGCGTGATGTACAAGGTGATGAACTGTGAAACGATCAAGCCGCCGACGATGACCAATCCGAGGGGGCGGCGCGAAGCGCCGTCGGCGCCAAAACCGAGAGCGATGGGCAGGGCGCCGAAGACGGCGGCGAGAGTGGTCATGAGAATCGGCCGGAAGCGGTCCATGCTAGCGTCGTGGATCGCTTTTTCCGCCGACTCGCCAGCGGCTACGCGGTGCCGCGCGAAGTCGACGATCATGATGCCATTTTTTTTCACGATGCCCATCAGCATGAACATGCCGACAAAGGCATAGAGCGAGGCCTGCTCGCCGAACAAAAAAAGCGTCAAGAGCCCGCCCACCAGCGCCGTGGGCAAGGTCGAGAGCACGGTCAACGGGTGCAGATAGCTTTCGTAGAGAATCGCCAGGATCACGTACATGACGAACACCGCCAACGCCATGAGCAGCGTGAGATCCCGCACGGTATTCTGAAAGGTCAGCGCCTCGCCCTGCAGGCTCGCGCGCATCGAGGGCGGCACCACCTCCGCCGCCGCTTGATTGATGAAGTCGGTGGCCTCGCCGATGGCGACACCGGGCTTGAGATTAAAGAATAGCGTAACGCTGCTAAACTGGTTCATGTGGTTGACTGCTTGAGGGCCGAGAGATTTGCGCCACGTGACCAGCGCGTTCAACGGTACCAGCTGTTTGCCGTCGTCCGATCTTATGTAAAGAAGCGAAAGATCCTGGGGCTCGGAGCGAGCCGAATCCTTGGCCTCGAGAATCACTTGATACTGATCCTCGGGCTTCTTGATCAGATAGAGATAGTTCTGCGAATAGGCGCTGCGCAGCAGGCTGAGAATCCGCGCCTCGGAGACACCGTAGAAGCGGGCCTGCTCACGGCGGATCTCGATGTCGAGGTTCGGCGTATTGTTGAAAAAATCCGACGATAGCGTCGCGAAGCCGGGATACGCGCTGAGTCTCGCCATGAGCCTTGCGGCGGTGTCATAGGTTTGCGCCGGATTGACGCCGGACAAGGAGAACGCAAATTGTCCCTGGTTCTGGCTGGTAGCGCCGGTGCTGATCTCGAGCACGGGGCGAGCGCGCATGAACGGCATTACACCTGGAATGCCGGCAAGGTTTCCCATCATGCGACCCGCGGTTTCCTCGATCGGCGTCCGATCTTCAGGTGGTTTGAGAAAGGCCAGCAACAATCCCTGATTCGACGAAAGGAATTGAGAGTTGCCCGTCATCGTAAACGTCGCCGCGACGCTCGGATCTTGCCGCAGCACCGCATCCGCCTGATCCCGTAGAGCGTGCATTTGCTCGGGCGATGACCCCTCGCGACCGATCATCACGCCCCAGATAAAACTGCTGTCGCCGGCGGGTAAAAACGCCTTCGGTACGATCATGAACAGGCCGATAGTGCCGGCCAGGCAGATAAGCCAAATCAGCGCGGACACCCAGCGAAAGCGGAGAAACCACCACAGCGACTTGCTATAGACTCCGAGCACGCGCCGCTCGATGCCGCCGATGACCCGCTCCACCCAGGTTTTCCTGGCTCCCTGGCCGCGCTCCTTGAGCAGCCGCGCGCACATCAACGGCGTCAGGGTCAACGACACCAACCCTGAGGCAAGGATGGCGATCACGATGGTCACCGCGAACTCGCGAAAGATCCGTCCCACCAGCCCCGACATGAAAACCAGAGGGATAAAAACCGCGGCCAGGGAAACCGTCATCGAAACGATCGTGAAACTAATTTCCTTGGCGCTGTTGATGGTCGCGTCGAGGGCGCCTTCGCCATGCTCCATGCGGCGCACGGTGTTCTCGAGAAAAACGATGGCGTCGTCCACGAGAAAACCGATAGCCAGTGTAATCGCCATCAAAGACAAATTGTCGAGGCTATAATCCAGGAGGTCCATGGCGACGAAGGTGATGAGCAAGGAAAGCGGCAATGCCGCCGCCGGGATCAAGGTATCCGAGGCCCTACCGAGGAACGCGAAGATCACGATGACGACCAGGGTAAAGGCGATCACCAGGGTCAATTGCACGTCCAAGATGGAATGCAAAATGGTTTGCGAGCGGTCATAGATCGGCGTGACGCGCACCGAACCCGGCAGCTCCGTGCTGACCAAGGGCAGCAGGTCGCGCACGTTGCGCGCCACTTCGACGGCATTGGCGCCGGCTTGGCGGTTAACGGCAACCACCACTGTGGCGCCCGGCTCGGGATATCCCCGCACCCAGAAGCGCATTTTGATGCGCTCGTCTTGAATGGAATTTTCCACTTCGGCGACGTCGCGCAGGTATACCGGGGCGCCGTTCTTGGTGCTGACGATCAGGTCCCGGTAGCCTTCGGCGGTCTCCAGCTGGCCATCGGGCTTGAGCAATACCGTGCCCGCCTTACCGTCCAACTGCCCCGCCCCCACCGTGCTCGTGCCGTTTTTAATAGCGGTGGAGAGATCTTCGACGGAAATACCGCGCGCCCACATCTTCGAGGGATCGGCTTTGATGCGCACCGCCGACTTAGCGCCGAAGACGCCGACCCGGCTAACCCCGGGCACGAGGGCGATGCGCTGGCCGACCTGCGTGCTGGCGTAATCGTAAAGCTGGCCCGGTGTCACAGAATCACTGGTCAAAGCGATGTACATAATCGGCTGGTCGTTGGGATTGGTCTTGGAATAACTCGGCGGCGACGGCAGATCTGCCGGAAGACTGCCCGTCGCTTGGGAGATGGCGGTCTGGACGTCGGTGGCGGCGGCATCGATGCTTTTATCGAGCGCAAACTGCAGCGTGAGACTGGTGTGGCCTTGCGTGCTCTTGGAGATCACCAGCTCCAATCCATTGATTTGCATGAACTGGCGTTCGAGCGGCGTTGCGATGGCGTTGGCGACCGTGTCGGGACTTGCCCCCGGATAGCTCGCCTGCACCTGAATGACCGGATAATCCACCGTTGGCAAGTCATTGACGGGGAGGCGAAAATAACTCATCAAGCCGAAGAGAATCACCGACACGGTGAGCACCGTCGTCATCACCGGTCTGCGAATGAACGCCTCGGAAAAGTTCATGATCGGCCCTCTGGCTGTTTCGCCCCTGGTGAGCCGTCGCCGGATGAAGGGATACGAACCTTACCGCCAGGGGTCACGCCGAGCTGGCCCCGCACCACGACGCGCTCGCCGGACTTCAGACCTTCATCGACGACTACGAAATCACCTTGCCGCTGGCCAAGCTTGACCTGCCGCAATTCCGCTGTGGAGTCTTGCTTGACCACGTAGACGAACGACCCCGTAGCCGACATTTGCGGGGCGCTCGCCGGGACGAGCACGGCTTGTGGCCGGGAGTCCAACACCAACCGCACTTTGACGAAGCGCCCGGGCCAGAAGCGACGGTCGGCATTGGGGATGGTCGCCCGCAGTTTCACCGTGCCGCTGCCCTCTTGCACCGCGTTGTCGAGAAAAGTTAGGTTTCCTCGGCGCGGCTCGCCGGCTTCATCCGGCAAGTTTACTTCAACCCGCAGAGTTCGCCGCGCCATGTTGCGCTGGACGGCGCTCAAATCATGCTCGGTCACCGTGAAATCGACGTAGATCGGGTCCAGGCGCTGGATTACCAAGAGGGCACGGTTGTTAGCGCTAAC
Organism: uncultured delta proteobacterium; assembly: GCA_963840855.1. Classification (GTDB taxonomy): domain Bacteria; phylum Desulfobacterota; class Binatia; order UBA9968; family UBA9968; genus DATACQ01. Next base: position 56,698 of record CAWJBB010000024.1, on the reverse strand, counting down.
GATGTTGCCGACATCCACTAGACGCTGCCCCGCCCGGCCATCGATGGGCGCGCGAATCGTGCAATATTCGAGATCGAGTCGGGCGCGTTCCACCGCGGCGCGGTTCTGCCTGACCTGGGCCTCGGCGATATCGACGGCATTTTTCTTGGTGTCGTAATCCTGCCTGGAGACGGCGCGCGGATCGGTGATGCTTTCCACGCGCGCGAAATTGGTTTTGGCGAGATTCAGCGCCGCCTGGGCCTCTGCGAGATTCGCCTCCGCTTGGTTCAGCTGGGCTTGAAAAGGGCGGGCGTCGATGGCAAACAGCACTTCGCCGGCTTTGACATCAGCGCCGTCGGCGAATTGAATTTTGACAATCCGCCCCGAGACCTGAGGCTGTACGGAAACGACTTCGCGAGCGACGATGTGTCCCACCGCATCGATGTAAAACGGCACGTCTTCGGTCGTCGCCGCAGCGACGGTGACCGGTGCCGGCGGCCGTTCCAACGGCACGGGTGCTTTTTTATCGCATCCGCCGGTGGCCGCTCCGAGAATCAAAACCGCGCCGAGGCCAAGATAAACGCTCCGCACCCCTGCGCCCGAATTTTTGCAGCAACGCTGCCACCCGGGAAATCGCTCTCGCCGGTCCCGCCAATGTCCTGCATTTGACTCGACATTAGACGTCAACGCGCATCGTGACCGAGCAAAGCGCAAAAAAAATTTTTGGAAAAAACAATTCATCAGCCGTCAGCTGCTCCACGTCCTAACGTTGCGTTCTTAGTGCGTGAGCGTTCCTATCGTTCACCCTTGAGCCGCGTGCGCAGAACCCTCAGCTTATTATCGAGTAAGTATTTACTTACATACTCCAAACGGTCAACTTGCCAGCAATGATAACGCTTTGGGATTATAAAAGCTCTGAATCGCCGTTTCCTTCAGGCCAAGCCCGCGCAGCGCAAACCAGGTTGCCTGCTCAACGAGTTCTTCCTTCGAGACCTTGTAATTGATCGCCGGAACTTTAGGACGCAAATGAAGCATCAGCGAAAAACCGACGTGTTGCACGAACCAGACGCACAGATGCGGGCGCAAAGGCAAAAACTTCATGTCGCCGGCGCGTGCCGCTTCGTTCAAGCAGGCTTGGAATTTCTGGATCCAGACCGATGCATATTTCCTATGGGTCAGCCGCACGAACTCGCCGTCGTCGAGCAGGCTGCGGACGAGCAAAGCATTGAAGGCCGTGCGATGGGCATCGCCCTGCCGCCCCTGAACGTAGCCGGAAATGACGAAGTGCACCATTATAACGAGCGTTGACGCCGAGGGTTCGAGGGCGAGAATGCGTTTGTACTCAGCGAAGCTTGGGCCCTTGGCGCAGGCATCCAACATCGCCGCGTAAAGGGATTCTTTGCTAGGAAAATATCGGTAGAGCAGCGCCTCCGAAACCCCGGCCGATTTCGCCAGATCTCGGGTTGTCGTGCCGTCAAAGCCCTTGTCGGCGAAAACATCGCGAACAGCGTCGACGATATCCCGGCGCCGCTCTTGTGCCGATAGCCGCACTGTCTTCTTCATGCAAACAAGTTAGCATTTACTTACTTCGGCATCAAACCGGGCGCAGCGTCGGCAAAAAATTTGCGCCGCAGGCGGGAGACGGCGGGTTGAACGGGAAAACCGCTGCTTGTCGCAGCCCGTTCAAAGTTCAAGCGTTCAACATATTTCGCCCGTTTATGAACCGCACGAGCGCAATCCCTGACTTTGAACCTTGAACGTTTGAACTTTGAACCAGTTAAGACCGCAGCAGCCCCTTCCAGCGCGCTTGAGACGCGACCGCGATGCGAAGCCGTTCGAGGTGCTGTTCAATCTGCTTGGCTCCCTGCTTTACCGGATGGCGGGCAAAAAATTGCTTCACGTCGGCTTCAAGCTCCGGTGAGACCAGTCCGATTATGCCTTCGCACATGCGCGGGATGGAGTTGTCAGGGTACAGGCGCAACATTTCTTCCCAATGCGCTTTCATGAACGCCCAGGCTTTCTCGCGAGCGTCCTTGTTAAAGAGAATGCCGCGCAGCAAGTAAGGTGAGTTCTGCGTGCGCACTTCGCCGCTGACTGTCATCGTTAGAGTCCGGTCGACCAACTCCGGCGGGCGAAAGGCGCCCAGCGCGAACAGATAGCGCGTCTCTTCCTGTGGGGTTTTCGCGCTTTTATATTTATTGTAAAACTTTTCGTAATCGGCTGCGTTGCCGGTGTGGGCGACGATCGACACCAAGGCCGGAACCAGGTTGCGTTCCACGGCATCGGCATCTATTTCATACCGGGCGTACAACTCGCGCGCCCGCTCCTGGCAGGCTTTATCTTGCGCCGCGGTGCCGAGGGCGCCGATCAGGTCACCGCGGAGTTGGCTGACCAGTGCCGGCTCCCCTTCCTTCGGCGTCCAGCCCACCCGCGCCAGCGCCGGGCGCAGCACGGCGCGCAGCCGCGCTTCAAGAACGACACATTGCGGTTCATCGAGAATGCGGCGCAAGTGGTAAAACGAACCGATCAGCGTAGTCCAGACGTTGATGTCGCTTTCGTCGCGCAGTAAATCGACGAGATCCAGATACTCCGGCAACGGCGTCAGGCCTGCGAGGGTTGCCGCCCAACTGTCATTCACCAGTCCGAAGCGCTCCACCGCCGAGAGATTTACTTGCAGTCCTTGTTTGAGTGCTCCAAGCAGATCGCGACCGTAGCGCACGCGGTAAAAGCCATGCCCGCCGGCGTTAACGACGGCCCACTCGATATCGTCCGAGAACGCGAGACGCAGCTCACGGTCGGTGAGAAGCAACGTCTTTTGGACGACGGCGCCTTTCGTGCCCGCGCGCACGAACACCGGCACGTGATATTTGCGGTCCGGGATATCGCCGTCCTGCAAATAGCGAAAGAGCTGTTGCGCAATGACAAGATTGCGCCCGTCCAGCTCGACGCTGATCAGCGGATAACCGGGCTGAAAAATCCAGCTGTCCATCAGAGCCCGCACCGGCTGCTTCGTGGAATCTTCCAGCGCATCCCAGAGGTCCGTCGTTTCGGCATTGGCAAACTCGTGGCGTCTTAAATACAAACGAATGCCGTCGCGAAACGCTTCCGCGCCGAGATATTGCTCCAGCATGCGCAGCACCGACGCGCCCTTCTCGTAGGTGAGCACGTCGAACATACCCGCCGCTTCCTCGGGCTTTTCCACAGGAAACTCGATGGGCCGCGTGCTTTTCAGACCGTCTACCTGCATCGCCGCCGCCCGCGAAATCGTGAAACTATCCCAGCGGCGCCACTCCGGCCTCCAGGCATCCACTGCGAGCATCTCCATGAAAGTCGCGAACGCTTCGTTCAACCAGAGGCCGTTCCACCATTTCATCGTCACCAGATCGCCGAACCACATATGAGCATTTTCGTGGGACACCACGTCGGCAACCCGTTCGAGCTCGGCTCGGGTGGCTTTCGCCGAATCAACCAAGAGGGCGGTTTCGCGAAAGGTGATGGCGCCGAGATTTTCCATGGCACCGGAGGCAAAGTCCGGTATGGCGATCAAATCCAATTTGTCGCCGGGATAGGGAATGCCGTAGTAACGGCTGAAATGTTCCAGCGACGCTTTGCCGATTTCCAGCGCGAAGCCGGCGAGTTGTTTCTTGCCGGGCACAGCGATCACCCGCAGCGGCGCATCGCCAACCATCACAGGCTCCGTCGCCTCGAACTCGCCGACGATGAAGGCGACCAGATAGGTCGACATCTTGATGGTGTCGGCGAAGACAACTTCCTTCTTGCCGGTCCCCGGCAGCGGAATCTCGCGCACGACCCGCGCGTTGGAAATTGCCGTCAACCCTTGATCAACTACCAGCGCGACCTGGAAGACCGCCTTGAACGCCGGCTCGTCCCAACAGGGGAAGGCGCGCCGCGCGTCGGTGGATTCGAACTGGGTCGACGCCAGCGGCTTGTTGTTGCCATCGGCGTCTTTATAGGTGCTCCGGTAAAAGCCGTGCAGCTTGTCATTCAAGATGCCGGAAAATTTTATCTCCAGCTTTGAGTTTCCGGCCGCCAGTGGCTCGGAAAAAGTGACAACCGCTCGTTCGTTCTCGGCGTCCAACGTCACAGTGCCGCCGATGGTTTTGCCGTTTGCTGCTGTCGCCGTCACGGCATCAAACTCGCAGCTCGGCGGCATTGAGAACGACCTCGCGCACCGGTTCGTGAATTTTTACCGAGACGCTTTCTTCACCGGTAAACGTCCAGGTCGTCAAATCGGGGGTCAGCCGGATTTGATAGCGTTCCGGCGTTACGGTTGTAGGCAATCGATGGGATCTTTGGTCCGCCATGGGTTTTTTCCTCGCTCCGCTAGAAATGGCGCGCTGATTTACATGCTCGAAGCGCTGGCTCAATCGTACCGTCAGCGTCGCCGCAACTCAACGATTGGCAATCTCATCAGAGGCTTGTTACGTGAGAGGATTCAGTCCTGGTCGCGGCCGCTGACAGAGCCAATGGGCGGGCCATGAGTATTCAGGTTTCGGGTTTCAGTGTTCAGGTTTGGAGTCGGGTGCTAACCCGAGACCCGAGACTCGAGAATACAGCAGCCTGCTATGCTTCCGCGCGCAGGGTGTCGAGCGCCGAGCGCCGAAAAATTCCCCAACAACCTAGAACGCCAGCGCTCACCGTGACCAACGTCACCAGCAGCGGAATCACGGTCAACGAGATGCCGGACACGTGTGCCACGGTTCTAAAAAAATAAAGGCTCAGACCCCAACTCGCGGCGAGCGCAACTAACGTCCCGGTGGCGGCAGCCACCGCCCCGGCAATAATATACTCGGCAATCACGCCGGTGACGATTTGCGAGCGCGGTGCGCCGAGGATTCGAAGCAGGATACTTTCTTTGATGCGCTGCCCGCGGCTCAACAGAATCGCCCCGGCGAGCACGGCGAAACCCGTCAAGATCGTAAACAGCGCGACGAATCGAACGGCATAAGAAATTCGGCCGAGAATCGCGTTGACGGTGTTTAGAATCAGGGTCAAATCGATCACGGAAATATTGCCGAAATGCTCGACGACTTCGCGCTGAAGCTTGGCCGCGGCCGCAGCGCTGCCGGCGCGCGCCGCCATCACATAAAACTGCGGCGCCGTTTCCAAAACGCCTTCGGGAAACACCACGAAAAAGTTGGGCCGCACGCGCTGCCAGTCAACTTCACGCAAGTTGGCCACCCGCGTCCGCAACGGCACGCCCTGAATTTCAAATTCCAGAGAATCCCCGATATCCACGCGCAACGACTCGGCGATGCCTTTTTCAACGGAAACGGGAATCGGCTGCGCGTCGCCGTTGAAGCTCCGGTGCCAGGTTCCTTTGACAACTTTCTCCGTGCCGGCTAAATCGCCGCGGTAAGTCGAACGGTACTCCCGGCGCAGCGCCCAATCGGGAACGCGCGCCGCGCCGTCGGCGCGCAGCTCTTCGATCCTCCTGCCCTTGACGGCGGCAAGACGCATCGTCACCACCGGCACTTGATCGCGCAGGTCAATGTTTAGTGAGGCTAGCAGCTGTGCCAGCTCTTGCCTTTGCTCCCGTTGCACGTCGAAAAGGACCAGATTCGGTTCGCCGTCGCCGCCCCTTTCCGCCGCCTGCCGGACCAGTTGGTGGCGTACGTTATAGAGAGTGAGCAGTAGAAAGGTCGCCAGGCCGACGGCGAGCATGACGGCGGTGGTCTGATTGTTCGGGCGGTGCAGGTTGGCGAGGCCCTGGCGCCATGGGAAAGGCAAAAATCCGATCAAAAGTGTTTTCAGCAATGCCGTGAGGCCCTTGGCGACGGCCGCGAGCAGCCCGAAGGCGATCGCCACCGCCGCGGTAAACCACAGACCGAAGGTCCAGCTCGCCGTGGTGCTCACGGCGAAACCAATGACGCCAGCGACGATAACGCTAACCATCACCCAGCTGAGCGGGTCACGGCGCCGCGGCGCAGTCTCATAGGACGCGCGCAGCGCCAGCAGCGGCGAGATATTTCTCAGCGGCAGGAGCGGGATCAGAGAAAAAAGCAGCGCCGTGCCGAGACCGACGGCCATGCCGGCGCCAATGCCAGCGGGCGCTACGGTGATGACCGTGTTGACCGGCAGGAAATCCTTGAGCGCCAGCGGCAATAGCAACTGCAATGCGGAACCCGCGAGGGCGCCGGCGACAGCGCCGGCAAACGCGAGCAAGAAGGTTTGCAGCAAGTAAACCATGACGGTTTCGCGGGGCTGGGCGCCGATGCAGCGTAGCACCGCCACCGCGGCGATCTTCCCATTGGCGAACACATGCACCCCGCTGGCGATGCCGACGCCCGAGAGCAACACAGCGATGAAAACCGCCAGGCGGAGATAACGCGAGAGATTTTCCATGGAGGCCGCGATGCCGGCCGTGCGCCGGCTCACCGTGTCGGCTTCCAGGCGCAGGCTTCGCAACCGCGCCGAGATGTTTTCGACAAGATTGTCCGCGTCTACCGATGGGGCCAACTTAAAGAACGTCCGATAACGCACCAGGCTGCCCTTTTGCAGGAGCTGTGTCTGGTTCAGATAATCCAGCGGAACGTACACCCGCGGGCTGATCAACGAAAAGGCCAGGGTCTCGCCGGGAATCTTGCGCAGCTTTGCCGCGATGCGAAACTCCCGTTCGCCGATCTTCAAAATATCGCCCACCCGCGCGCCCAACTGGAGCATCACGTTTTCATCCACCAGCGCGTTAGCGCCACGGTGAAAATCGCGCGCCGCGTTCGCCGGCTCTGTTTCCAAAGCTCCGTAGTAAGGAAACCCGCCGCTGAGGCCGCGCACTTGAACAAGGCGCGACGCGCCCGTCGCGGGAACGTAAACCATGGATGAAAAACTGATCTGGCGCGATTGCTCGCCGCCGATGGAAGCGATCAGCGCTTCGTCGTCGGGCGAAAAAGCCTCCCGGCTTTCAATGGACAGGTCGGCGCCGAGCAGGCTCTTCGATTGGGTGCGGATGCTCGAATGGAGATTATCGCGGAACGAATAAGCGGTGACGACGGAGCCGACACCCAGGACAACGCAGAGCGTGGCCAAAAGAAGAGGCTTTAGGTCGCGCCGCGCGTCGCGCCAAGCCATGCGCCATATCCAACGCTTAAACATCGCGGCCTTCGATCTTGCTGTCCAGCGCGTCCTCAGAGGGGGAGCCATCGCTGACGACTCGGCCGCCTTTGAGCGCAATGACGCGCCCGGCCTGTTGGGTCAAGTCGTGGTCATGAGTCACGAGCATCAACGTCGTTCCCATAGTCGCGTTGAGCTCGTAGATCAAAGCCACGATGGCGCGCGCGGTTTCGGCGTCGAGATTGCCCGTGGGCTCGTCGGCGAAAAGTATTTTCGGCCGGTTCATGAAGGCGCGCGCAACGGCGACGCGCTGCTGCTCGCCGCCGGAAAGTTGGATGGGATAATGGTCAAGACGCCCTTCGAGGCCGACCCTTTTGAGTAAATCCGCGGCGCGGCTGCGCGCATGGTTCTCGCCGCGTATTTCCGCGGGGACCATGACGTTTTCCAGCGCAGTGAGCGAAGGCAAAAGCTGAAAGCTCTGAAAGACAAAGCCGACGGACTGATTGCGGATGCGCGCGAGCTCCTCTTCGCTGGCGCGATCCAAGGCGACGCCATCAAAGTGCACCGCTCCCTGGTTGGGCCGCTCCAGACCGGCGCAGATGGCGATCAGAGTCGTCTTGCCGCTCCCCGAGGGCCCGACGATGGCGCAGGCGCTCCCGGCCTCAACGGCGAACGAAATATCGTCGAGAACTGTAAGCGTTTGCGCGCCGCTCTTAAAAAGCTTGGTCAAATGCTCTACGCTGAGGATCATGTTCTTGTTCATGGCCGATGGCGAACGCGGCAAGCGCTCGAGTGGGATGGAAATCGGCAAGACTGAGGAATCATTGAATGCTTCAAGAGTAGAATGTTTATGATCACTAGACAACTCACCCGGCTGGAAAAGTCATTAACTGGCGTTTTGCTCGGCGCAATCTTTCTTACGGGTGCGGCCCAGCCGGCGCCCGGCGTGATCTTATGCCTGGGGGATAGTATTACGGCGGGCTACGGACTCGACCCCGACCAATCGTACCCCGCTCTCCTGCAGAAAAAAATCGATGCCCAAGGCGGGAACTTCAGAGTCGTTAACGCTGGCCAGAGCGGCGACACCAGCGCCGGCGGACTGGGAAGGCTGGACTGGCTGCTAAAAAATCGCGTTGATGTATTGGTGCTCGAACTCGGCGGCAACGATGGCCTGCGTGGCTTGCCCGTCGAAACCATGGGCAAAAATCTTCAAGCCATTATTGACCGGACCAAAAAAAAATACCCCCATGCCAAAGTAATCCTCGCCGGCATGAAGGTACCGCCCAACATGGGTCGCGAATACGGCGCGAAATTCGAGGCCACCTTTCGCGACCTGGCCAAACGAAACAAGGCCGCGCTCATCCCCTTCGTCCTAGAAGGCGTCGGCGGCATGCGCGAGTTGAATCTTCCCGACGGCATTCACCCCACGGCCAAAGGCCAGGAAATCGTCGCCGCGAATGTGTGGAAGGTATTGGAGCCGGTATTGCGCAGCCTGAGCAACAGCTGAACTATCGCAGCTTGCGCAAATTTTTCCGGTGGCTTTTGCCCTTTATTTGCAAATGCATTCCGCGAGTATGTCTTCGCGCTCAGGATGTTCAAACGTCAATACGTTCAGTTTTCAATCCATTTGCTCTGACGGCTTTGCGCGCTTTGAACGCTTGAGCTATTGAATCCGGCTGTTTGGTTGCGGCTTTGCCTTGACACGATCCATCCATCTGAACGATATTTCACTCTGTTCGACGCACAACTACGCCGGTTTAACGGCCCACGGAGGAAACAGTATGGCAATTCGACTCGTTGTAACGATCAATGCGGCACCCGGGAAAGGTTCTGAGCTGGCTCAGGGCTACAAGATCCGCTGCGCGGAAGTAATGTCAGAGCCGGGCTGCGAACAGTTCGAGGTATTCCAGAGCGTGGTGAACCCCGACAAGCTCGCGATCCTCGAACGCTGGAGCGACAAGGCGGCTCTGGACGTGCACGCAAAAGTGAACAGCACCCGTCCCTCGCTCAACGCCGAGCTGCGCATCGGCAGAGGCGAGCGCGAAGACTACGAATATAACCGAACTCGCTAGCCGGTCTCCGAAATTTTGGGAATGGAGAGAACTTTAGCGACAGATTAACCGGAGCCGGTGAGCCCGCATATGGAATTGATCTGTCGCGCTGTTTGAGGTAGCCTCCAACCGAAATCAATACCCTGAAAGGAGCCCATCGTATGGAAAGAAAAAAAGCGAGTGATTTCGATCCGCAACTGCTCAGTCTTTTTCACAGATACGTGCATGGCGGCATCAACCGCCGCGAGTTTTTGGACGGCGCTGCCAAATTTGCCGTCGGCGGCCTGACCGTAGCGGCGCTTGTGGGACATGCTCCGGCCCAACTATACCCTGGCGCAGCAGGTAGCCAAGGACGACAAGCGCATCCAGGCCGAGTATACGATGTACCCCTCGCCCAATGGCAACGCGTCCAATGGGACTATGCGGGGCTTGCTCGCCCGTCCCGCGACCGGCGATAAATTTCCCGTCGTCGTGGTGGTTCACGAAAACCGCGGCCTGAATCCTTATATTGAGGACGTCGTGCGACGTCTCGCGGCGGCCGGATTCATGACGCTGGGTCCCGATGCGATTTGGCCTCTTGGCGGTTATCCGAGCGTGGACAAGTACGGCGCGGACGCCGATGACAAAGCGCGCGCGATGCAGACAAAGCTCGACCGCGAAAAGATCACCGAGGACTTTGTCGCCGCTGCAGAGTTTCTGCAGAAGCATCCGCAATCCACCGGCAAACTTGGCGCGGTCGGCTTTTGTTTCGGCGGCGGCATGGTTAACACGCTGGCGGTCCGGCTGCCGCAGCTCGCCGCCGCCGTTCCCTTCTACGGCGCGGCGCCTGCTGTTGAGGACGTGCCGAAGATTAAGGCCGCGCTGCTGCTGCAGTTCGCCGAGGAGGATCCCAACATCAACAAGCGCTGGCCGGAATACGAAGCCGCACTGAAAGCCAACAATGTCAAATATGTAGCGTACGTGTATCCGAAAACGAACCACGGTTTTCATAACGACACGACGCCGCGATTTGACGAAGCCGCGGCCAAACTCGCCTGGCAACGCACCATCGACCATTTCAACAAAACGTTGAAATCGTAAAATCCAGTTGAGCTGAAAGAGTTCGCCTCCCGCGCCGCCGATCCGTGACTGGACCCGGCGGCGCGGGTGTCTGGCGCGCAGGTTGCGCTTTGGCTTAGGCAATGCCGTCAGCGAAGTCGCCTGCTCGGCCGCTATGATAGCTCAGGGGAAAAACGAGCTCCCGCGACCGCTTTCTTTTTTCCTTTCATCAGCGTTTCACGTTCAAGCTTTGAGAAAACCGTAGTAAGACGGGGTCAGAGTACTTTTGCTCACCGCTCTAACATTGACACCATATAAGCATTTCGAATAGTTTCACCTCTCTTTTTTTTTTTTTTTTTTTTCTTTTTCTCTTTTTTCCTTTTCTTTTTCTTTTTTCTTTTCATTTGCTTTTTTTTTTATTTTATATGGTGCATTTAGTTTTTTAAAGCTCATCTTTTTTATTATCATCTTTTTTTAGATCTAGTTGGTGGCATTGATTTGCTATTTATATCTTTTTGAGGTCTTTTTTCTTAGTTTGATTTGTTTAAAGGTTATTTCACTTCTGGAAGTTCTTAAGTGTTTTTAGTGCTCTCTGGGAAAATCATAGTATGTTGTCAGTCGCTCTTAGTTTTTCATTATCGTCTTGATCGTCTTGGGGTTGTGTCGAAAGGCTTGCTCTAATTTCTTTCGTTCTTTTAACGTCTCTTTTTAGCTATTGGCGTACATCATGGCGGTAATTGCTTTATTACTTCGACTTTGTCTTTTTTGCTCATCGCATCGATCACGTTGAGCATCTTGTGATTCCAGCATAGCTGCTCTTGGGATTGTGGATAAATCTCACCAATCGCTGCTCACAATCCCAATTGCCATCTCCGACAAATAGCCTGGCGCTTTTTACCTCTCGCGTTTTTAACTGTCTCAATATCAAAGCTCATGACTCCTTGCTCTCTCTATATCCCGGCTCCAGCGCCAAATCGCTTCTTTCCGTCCTCCTTAACTCCTATCACTACCAACAGCGCTGCCTTCTCCTTTCCCATCCTCTCTTTTACATAAATCCCATCCACCCAAAAATACGCCCATTTCTTCTCTTCAATCCCCTTTCCTTTCCACTGCTCTTATTCTCCTTTTCTCTTCTCCTTAGCCGCTGTAACTAGAGGCCTATAGCATCTCCTCTTCTCCCAATATTTCCCTTAGCGCTAACTCAAAATCTCCTCTCGCCAGCCCGTGCAAATAAAGCTCCTGTATCAACTCCCACACCTCTTTGCTTTGCCGCTTAAACAGCTGCAACATCTACTTAAATCGCTCCTCCAAATCTCTTACCCGCGGCCGGCGGATCTCCATCGTCCCCAGGCTCATCGCAAATCGCCTCGGCTTGCCGTAACCGTTGCGATACCCTAGCTGCTCTACTATGACTCTGCGCTCTCTCTTTTTCCGTCCCAACCATTCGTCACTTCCTGCTCTACAAATCCTACACTCCGTCTCCCCCCATATCCCAATCCTCAATCTTACCTCCACAAATCCTCACCTATCCTCAATACTGGTAAGTTTTGTATCCAACTCTCAAGAAGCGAAAGTCATGTTCACCGAAAAAGAAAACCAATCACTCCCACATTGCGGTCCGGAACGCCCACGGGTCAACATCCCCATCAGGGATAAGACGTCATACGTTAGGAGGTTAAGGATATATGCGAATCGCAAGGGCAACAGTAGCGCTAGGGTGTGCTGTGATCATGGCGCTGAGCGGTCTGGGCTTTGCCACGGATACTGGAGCGCAAACGCCTGCACCCGTAAAGGATACGTCAAAGGCTGTCGACTTTAAGGGAAAAACGATAACGATCATCGTCGGCAGTTCGGCAGGGGGCGGGTGGGACACTGGGGCAAGATCCACAGCATTGACCCTGCAAAAAATCCTACCCGGAAATCCCCGAGTCGTGGTGCAAAACATCCCGGGAGGTGATGGTGATAGAGCTCTTCGACGATTGGGAGACCGCCAGACCCCACGGGATGGCACGTTTATTATGCCGGTTCATGGTCGGTTTTTTCTAGACGCTATCCTCGGCAAGCCGCACCCGTATTATGACCCTGAGAAGCAATTTGTGGCTGCGTTGAGGTCCAGACAAACCGGCCACCTTTTGTGGGTTTGGCGGGATATCGCCACTTCTTGGGATCAAATAATGGCTATGCCTTGCTGCCTGACACTGGCAGCGGGTGAAAGGTTCGGCGGCGAAGCCTCCGAGTCAGGACCACATCTCGCAACGATGTTGGGTGCTCCTATCAAGATTATTTGGGGCTATGCGCCGGGCAGCAGAGACAGAGCGGCTGCCTTCGCGCGGCATGAAACTAAATTGCATGCCGGATGGACCATCGCAAGGCACTTTCCCGAGCTTATCAAGCGCCGGGAGATCGTTCCTGTACTGTGGTGGGGGGAGCTTGCTCCGCGCGATTTTGAAGAATGGGCGGACCTCCTCAAGGCTGGGGGCGTAACCGAGAACCCTCCTAACCTGTTTGACGCCTTCAAGGTCGAGAAAAATATGCGGGTAGCATTTACGGTAGCTACCGAAGCCGTCGCGATACATCGTGGCAGCTATGCCGTGCCTCCAGGCACACCGGTGCATATCAGACAATTTTGGGAAAGAACCATGGCTGAGGTGCCAAAGGACTCTGAATGGAAGAAAAGGTTATTGGCGGCTGGGCTCTCAGCCACAGATCTAGGATATACCCCGCGAGAGAAAGTGCTTGCCATGCACAAGGCAGTACTGGAGCTTGGTCCAGAAGAAAAAAAGATGTTTTTGGCATTGCTTTCGGGGGAAGAATTGAGCACGGGCAAGAAATAGAAATCGAGACTTACTCTTTGGGCTTACAGTCTGTCGCGACTTTTCCTCGCTGCGTGATTAATGCGGGTTAGCGATCCGCGACTGAGGATAGTGAAGAAGCGCGCTGAAAGGAGCATCGATATGTCGATGGCACCGAATCCCACACTCGCAATCGCCGAATACGTGCATGGTGGAATCTCTTATCAAGACCTCCCGCAGCAGGCGATTGCCAACGCCAAGTTGGTCGTTCTTGATACCATAGGAGTGATGTTCGCGGGTTCCAGGCATGAGGTCGGCCGCCTCATCACCGACTATGTGCGCGCCAACTGTCCGGCAGGCCCCGCCGCTGTGGTTGGCGCCGAGTTTCAAACCTCCGCAGAACTTGCCGCGCTCGCCAACGGCGTCATGGCCCACGCTCATGATTACGATGGCGATGGGCACATTCCCACTCACACGTTGATCGCTGCACTGGCTGTCGGGGGAGCGCTAGGTGCGTCCGGAGAACGGCTAATCATGGCCTATATCGTCGGTCGAGAGATTTGTTCGCGCCTGATGGAATGTTCGGGGACCTTCCATTCCAGCGCTGGAGAGGCATCGGGGCCGCGAAACCGCGGCTGGCACTCTGTTGGAGTGGATGGTTCCATTGGTGCCACCGCGGCTTCGGCGAAAATACTCGGTCTCGATCCCCAAGCCACGTGTCATGCCTTTGGTATCGCCGCCTCTTTAAGTGCTGGCCTATGGGCTAATCGCGGCTCGATGACAAAGCCCCTCCACGCCGGCAACGCTGCTCGAAACGGTGTTTTGGCAAGTACGTTAGCGAGCCAGGGATTTACGGCGGATGAGACCATTTTCACCGCGTCGGGGGGATTTGCCGAAGCCTACGATTTAGCGCCAGGCTGTATCGCTTCAGCGGCGGAGAAGCTGCGCGATCATCTTGGTATCGCTGGGCGCTTGTCGTTCAAGCGGTATCCGTGCGTCAGTCCTGCTCATCGTTATATCGAGACCATGCGCTTACTAAGGTCCCGATATGGATTAACTGCTGAAGCTGTGGAGTCCATCGAATGCACCCCGTCGAAGTCTCTGAGATGCCCATATCCCAAGACGAACCTGGAAAGTAAGTTCAGCGCGGACTTTAGCCTGGTAGCGACCTTGATAGATGGCGAAGTGAATCTCCAAAATTCCACCGATTCGTTCCTGAGGCGAAGCGATGTCCAGTCTCTTCTTGCGAAAACCGTCTACGTCGAAAAGCCGCCCGGGTATGAGGCTAACCATGCTGACGGTTTTATTCGGGTAAAGACGGTGAGTGGTGAGGTTTACCAGGAGGACATAACCCGGGATAAGAGAGAACTCACGACGTATGACGAGATCCAGGCCAAGTTCTATGACTGCGCCGTGCCTGTGGTGGGAGTGAGCCAAGCGGGCCGGATTGACTCATTGGTCAGTGAGCTCGAACGGCTAAAGTCCGTCTCCAACCTGACCGAGTTGCTCGGGCTGGGAGCCCATTCTTTGGACTCAGTCCGGACATGATTCGCACTGCTATTTCTTTGAAATTTGATCCGAGTGGAGAGATGTTTCCATTAGACTTGCTAGCTTTGCATAAGATTACGGTGCGAGCCCGTCGTTCCGGCATGGACAGCCGGAACCCAGGCTGACATGGATGTCTCCGGACGCATCCTGCGGGCCTGGATGCCGGCAATCCATGCCGGCATGACGGAGTCTCTACCGATGGCCAAAAACCCCGTCGAACATTGGCGCTGGCTTGGAGGGAGCAGCGACAGTGCCTGGACGAACGGACGAAATTTTGAAAATGATTGAGAAAATTCCGTTCATGCTGGTTCTCGAAGCATTCCGTAGCTCTTTTCAGTAACCCGCTAACTCAACAGGTCTCTATCTATCTATAAGGAGGTGTTAGATGAAGAAGCTTCAGCTAAGCATGGGAGTGGTGTCCAATCCCCGGACGTGGCCGATCCTCAACGGCACTATCGAGCCGCAGGGCATAGATTTAATCCCGACCGTTTTTCGTGAGCCGCATTTCGGAATGGAGACTATTCCTAACATGGGAGTAGCTGCGGAGGAGATATACAAACACGGTCCCGGCAGTATTGTACACCGGGTCTCAGGCGGTCCGGGCCAGCTTTTCGCCCGCCAGCTCATGTACGGCGACTTTGACGTTTCGGAGATGTCCATGACCCGGCTCATCATGTCGATGGCGCAGGGTGACGATCGCTGGATGGGTTTTCCGGTGTTTATGAGCCGGCGCTTCTTTCACATGGACATCCTGGTGCGAAAGGACGCGGGCATAGAGAAGCCCGAAGATCTCAGGGGTAAGCGAGTTGGCATTGCGACGTATCAGTCTGTGCCGGGGGTATGGAACCGCGGCATGTTCCAGCACGATTACGGCGTACACCCCAGGGACATGATTTTCTGGAGAGATAAAGAGGAGGACCATCACCCCGCGGGGTTCGTAGCTTTCCCGCGGTTTACGCCTCCTGCGGACGTGAAGGTCAATGACATTCCTTCGGGTAAGAGCGTTGTCTCCATGTTAAAGTCGGGCGAGCTGCAAGCGGCGCTGGAAGCGCCGGTAGACGCCGGGCATCGCCCAGGAGTCGACGTTCCCGACGTCCGCCAACTTTTCCCGAACGTGTATGTCGAGTGCGTACGTTACTACGAGAAGACCGGGCTGTATCCCATCAATCACGGCGGCGTGATCAAACGGGAAATTGTCGAGAAGCACCCGTGGGCGGTCCTGAACCTGTTCAACGCTTTTCAGCAAGCGGCTGAGCTCGCCGACAAGCAACGCATGGCTTACGTGGGCTACCACCTGGAGGCAGGGCTGCTCCCGCCCGAGGCCGACAAGGCGTTGCAGCAGCCGCTTGCGCGCCACGGTATCCGGTTCAACAGGAAGGTGCTGGACACCTGGCTTCAGTACACCTATGAGCAAGGAATAACGCCACGGCAAATGAAGCTGGAAGAGATTTATCCGGCAAGCATGATGGAAACGTAAATCGATGGAAGTGGCCCCTTCTGGATTCCGCTTCCGCGGGATGACGCTAAAACCGTTCCAGCACACTAGAGGGAGGTGTTAGATGAAGAAGCTTCAGCTAAGCATGGGAGTGGTGTCCAATTCCCGGACGTGGCCGATCCTCAACGGCACTATCGAGCCGCAGGGCATAGATTTAATCCCGACCGTTTTTCGTGAGCCGCATTTCGGAATGGAGACTATTCCTAACATGGGAGTAGCTGCGGAGGAGATATACAAACACGGTCCCGGCAGCGTCGTGCATAAGGTCTCAGGCGGGCCGGGGCAACTTTTCGCGCGGCAGCTCATGTACGCAGACTTCGACATGTCGGAGATGTCTATGACACGGCTCATTATGTCGATCGCGCAGGGCGATAATCGCTGGGTTGGTTTTCCGGTTTTCATGAGCCGGCGCTTCTTTCACATGGACATCCTGGTGCGAAAGGACGCGGGCATAGAGAAGCCCGAAGATCTCAGGGGCAAGCGAGTCGGCATTGCGACGTATCAGTCTGTGCCGGGAGTATGGAACCGCGGCATGTTCCAGCACGACTACGGCGTACACCCCAGGGACATGATTTTCTGGAGAGAAGTAGAAGAGGACAGCGCCGTGGGGTTCCAGCCTCACCCGCGGTTTACACCTCCTACGGACGTGAAGGTCAATGACATTCCTTCGGGTAAGAGCGTTGTATCTATGCTTGAGTCAGGCGAGTTGCAGGCCGCGTTGATAGAACCGCACGCGACGAAGCACCCCGATGTCCGCCAACTTTTCCCGAACGTGTATGCTGAGTGCGCCCGTTACTACGAGAAGACGGGACTATATCCCATCAATCACGGGGGCGTGATCAAACGGGAAATTGTCGAGAAGCACCCGTGGGCGGTTCTGAACCTGTTCAACGCTTTTCAGCAGGCGGCTGAGCTGGCCGACAAACAACGCATGGCTTACGTGGGCTACCACCTGGAGATAGGGTTGCTCCCGCCCGAGGCCGACAAGGCGTTGCAGAAGCCGCTTGCGCGCCACGGTATCCGGTTCAACAAGAAGGTGCTGGATACGTGGCTCCAGTACACCTATGAGCAGGGGGTGACGCCACGGCAAATGAAGCTGGAAGAGATTTACCCGGCAAGCATGTTGGATACGTAAAATGAAGCAGTAGGCTCATGTCCATGCTCGAAGCTGCGATCTCCGCAGCGCAACAACTGTTCGCGCCGGGCCCTATTTTAGGCATGCTGGCCGTTTTGCCCATAGCCCTGATATCGGGACTCATGCCGGGTGGCGGGCTGCCTATCACGGCTATCGTCCTTGGGTTCGTGGGTTTTCTCGACCCGTGGGTAGCCATCACAATTGTCGTGTTCCAAAGCGCCGCGAACGACGCCAGCGAGCCGCTGCCCTCGATCCTGATGGGGATCCCCAGCTCGCGGGCCTCGCAGGCAACCATTCTCGACGGTTATCCGATGACTCGACAAGGGCTCGCTGGTGTGGCGATCGGCGCCAGCTACACCGCCTCACTCATTGGCGGTCTCGTTGGCGCGGCGGCACTGCTAATTTCCTTGCCTGTCATGCGTGAACTGTTGTTTATGTTCGGTTCGGCCGAATTCTTTCTGCTCTCACTGATGGGCATGATGACCGTAGCCATCGTCAGCTCCGGGGCGTTCGTTAAGGGCATGCTGACCGCCATGTTGGGTCTCGCCATCGCCATGATCGGCTACTCCCCGATCGGAGGTGTCGTACGGGCTGATTTTGGCATTCATTACCTCTGGGATGGCATACCGCTGGTTCCCCTCGTGGTCGGTATCTTCGCGATTCCGGAGGCGATTGATCTGGTGGTCGGCAATACCCCCATCGCCATGCAACGCATAGAGGAGATGCTGAAGGGTATAGGCAAGGACGTCTATCGCGGCATGAAGATCGCGCTAAACCATAAGTGGTTAACCGTGCGATCATCGCTCATTGGTGTGTTTGTTGGCGCGCTCCCTGGGGTAGGAGGATCGGTTGCGCACTGGATTGCTTATGCGCAGGCACGCGCGACGGAAAAAGACGCGAAGGAGTCCTTTGGTAAAGGTGATATTCGTGGTGTCATAGCAGCAGAATCATCCAACAATTCCGTCGACGGCGGCGATCTCATCCCCACCGTCGGCTTCGGTATCCCAGGAAGCGGCGGCATGGCGCTTCTTTTGGCGATGTTCATCCTGTACGGGATCCAGCCGGGTCCGGCGATGCTTACGACCCACCTCGATTTGACTGTGAGTTTCGTCTACGTCATCGCTTTGGCCAACATCATCGTGGTGCCCATCATGTTAGCAGCCAGCCCGATCATCGCGAAGATCGCGACTATTCCGCCCAACTTAATTGCGCCGGTGGTCATTGGCTTCGTCACCCTGTCCGCCTTCATGGCCAGCTATTCTCTGGGTGACCTGATGGTTGCACTTGGCTTCGCGGTGCTGGGGGTATTCATGAAGCGCTACGGCTGGCCGCGCCCCCCAATCCTCATCGCAGCCGTCCTCGGCGAGAGCTTGGAGCGGTTCACGTATTCTTCGGTGTCTGCGTATGGAGCGTCCATGCTCGCTAGGCCGCAGTTCCTTGCCATCGTGGCCTTCATGCTCCTGATCATAGGCGGGTCGCTGCGGGTCCAGCGAGGGATGCACCAGGCGATGGCATCGATGCCCGTGGAGCCAGTGAGCAGAGACAACGCAGGGCGCGATGCAGCAGGAACAGGAACCCTCTATTGGCAATAGCCCTCTCAACAAAGAGAAGACGACGCTAGACACAGTTCTGCTGCGAAAGCAGCTGACGGTGGAGGTCACCGGCGAGATCATCCTGCTTATTGCAGTGACTGCCTTCTTCATTTACATGTTCATTCCTTCGCTGGACTGGGCATGGGGTGCGCGCCTCATGCCACAAATCGCGATCGGCATCGGCACCCCATTTCTCATTCTACGAGTCATCTACGTGCTCCGCGTCCTATTCTGGAGCCGCACAGCATCATCGGTGACGCCCAGCCAGATAATGGACATGGGTTTTAGAGTCGGTGACGATCCTAAGGAGGAGCGTAAGCGGTGGATCCGCATCCTTTCCGCTATCGGGGTCCTCTACCTGGGAATCTGGGCCGTCGGATTCCACATCGCGTTGCCCTGCTGGATATTTATCTACATGGTCTGGTTTGGAAGGGCGAATTTTCTCTTGGCGGGAAGTATTGCCTTTTTGTTCCTCGGCCTGATCGTCGGCGTCTATGGCTACTTGATTCGTGTGCCATGGCACGATCCGCCACTGTTCATGCTCTTCAGAGATTTTTTCATTTCGTGATCAGGCCCACATCGAAGAGAGGTTTGAACTTGCGGTAGCGACGATGATCATTGACCACGTCAATGCGTTGATCCTCCGTCGCCGGGTGTCACGGCGGATCAACCAATTCTTAACTTGACACGCCGAACCCTGCCGGACTAGGCTCGATAGCGTAATCAAATCCAGACGGAGGTGTATGCCATGGCAGAATCGTTGGAGAGCTTTAAACAGTATATCGGCAAGAGTGAAACGGCTACGGACGTCGTCACAGGGTCGGTGATGTTAAAATTCGCCGCGACTTTGGGACTGGAAAAGGCGCCTATGGATAAAGGCGAGCTGGTGCCGCCCGGCTGGCACGGCGGCTTTTTTCCGCCGTCGCACCGGCCTGCGCAGATGCGCGAGGACGGCCAGGCGTCCGGCGGCGGCCTGGTCCCGGCGATTCCTCTACCACGCCGGCGCATCGGCGGCACCCGCATGACTTTTCATGATCCGCTCCGGGTCGGCGACGAAATCAAAAAAGTTACCGAGATCGCCGACCTGCAGATCGACGACGGGCCAAACGGCGCAATGGTGACCATCATTGAAAAAGGCAGCATCTCCAGCAGCCGCGGACTGGCGGTGGTTGAAGAGCGCGATATGGTGTTTCTGAGTGAAGCGCGAGCGGATGTCGCGCCCAAAGCCGCGCCCGCGGTTCCGGGCGAGGCCAAATGGAAGCAGGTGTTCGAACCCAAGGCGGCGCTGTTGTTTCGCTTTTCCGCGATCCGCTTCAACAGCCACCGCATCCACTACGATCGCGACTACGTGACCAAAGTTGAAAAGCTTCCGGGTCTGGTGGTGCAGACATCGCTTATCTGCCAGTTGTTAATTGAAATGTGCCGCAAAGAAGTCACTAGCCCGCTGACTTCGTTCGGGTTTCAAACGGTACGCCAGACCTACGATACCGGCAACTTCACCATCGCCGGCGCGCCGTCAGCCGACGGCAAAGAAGCTACGCTGTGGGCCATCGATCCGAATGGCAATATCTCGATGACGGCGGCGGCGAAGTTCGCAGGATAAGAAAGAAACAATTTAACCGCAAAGGGCCTAGCGCGGCAGGGCCGCAACCAAAACTAGGAATATCTCGCGCAAAGACGCCAAGGCCGCAAAGGTCGGAGAAAAATGGTGAAGATCGTTTGTAAGATTATCAATCTTTCCCTTCCGAACTTGGCGTGCTTTGCGCCTTGGCGCGAGTCAATCCCCGCATTCGAGTATTTCAGGTTACCGGAAAATTTGCGCGAGCCGCGAAAACTCTTAAACATAGTAGTACGAAGTTCACAAAATAGAAAGGGCGGGTTTTAAACCCGCCCTTCCTTTGGCGGTGAGATCAAAACTCTTCTGTTCCTCGCGCGGCCCCTTTGCTGTCCTTCGGTTTGCTCTTGTCGCGCAAGAGCGCCGTGGTTGTTATTGCGCGCTCAAACCAAAGATTTGCTGATACAATTCGGCAGACTCCTTCATGGTATCGTTCTCTAGATCCTGAGCTATTTTTTTAAATCCTTTGAAAAGCCGCGGCGGATCAGCATCGACGTCCTCGCGCGCTGGGATACGGCTCATCTCCCGCAACTTAAGCTGCGCCGGCCTTGAAAAGAGAAAATCGATGAACAGGCGCGCTGCGGCCGGGTGTGGAGCTTTGTCGGCAATACTCACGGTATTGATAATGGTGACCACGGGCTCTAATGGAATCCAATCCACGGGCGCCCCTTTGTTGACGAAACTCTGCACATGGGGTCCGTAGCCGATCGTCAACGGAAATTCTCCCGCCGCCACGAGTTGAACGCGGCCGCGGGCGCCGCGCTGAAAGACTTGCTCCTGCTGCGCGAGCTTGCGAAAATAAGCAATGCCTTTTTCCTTGCCCCAATAGTGCAAGAGCCCGTCGAACCACTCGTGGTTTTCCGTGTCGTTAAGAATCTTTTTCCCCTTCCACATCGGCTTGAGCAGATCGTCGTACGTTTTTGGAACGTCAGGCGGTTTGACCATGCGTGTGTTGTAAGCCAGCACAAAAGTGTTCTGGTACTGGGAGCCCCAGTAACCTGCCGGGTCCCTCAGGTCTGGCGGAAGATATTTATACTCTGGCGATTCGTACCGGCCGAGAATTCCCCTTTGCTTGAGCGCGCCGTATCCGCCGCGACTGGAAAATCCTTGAAGCACGTCCGCGAGATACTTTTTCGCATTATGCTCGCTGATGAGGCGATTCACCAACGCGCTGGAACCGGTGCGAATAATATCCACGTTGATCGAAGGAAATTGACGCTTGAACAGCGCGGCAAATTCCTGGCTTTCCGGAATCGACACCGTTGTGTACCAGACGACCCGTCCTTCTTTTTTGGCCTGGGCAAGCAAATCGGAATTACTGATCTGCGCGCGAGCCGGGGCGACACAGACCATTGACAGGGCGGCAATTGAAAAGATGCTTAACCTCATATTGACCTTTGAACCTCCGTCGGAAATTTTCGCTGCGACTCAACCGCTATGCGCCTCATCCAACCACTCGATCCATTCGCCGTGGTTCTGCAAGTAGGCTAGACCCTCGTCGGTTCTATTGCCTTTGATAAACGAAGTCAGGCGAATTTCTGAATCATCTCCGCCATGGCGTCGAAGTGAAATTGTGATGACATCTCGTTTCGTACTGTATTCTAAGATTAATGCCGAAAGCCGATCGCGGTCCTCTTGCGAAAGCTGGGTAAAGATCCGGACGATGCATAGGACAGAGTCGGCGGGAACGGTGCTCAATATACCCCTCAGCAAGTCAACGCCATTCCCCGCTAACAGTTTCAGCGGTTGTTGCCGCACAACCTCGATTGCCTTGCGCAAGAGATCAGCCCGCGCCTCATGCTCCGGCCAAATCAAAGCCCTTAACCAAAGCGCGTCGTCCGAGCCTCGCACGTCGAGAGGATGCAAGTCCAGCCCCACGCGCCCCGCGACTCGAGGAAATGACGCTGGAAGCGACGGAACCTCTGTCCCTTTGAGAACACAGTTGATCTGAACCGGCGACTCTCTATCGCCGCATTCGATCAAGTCCCCGTATTTGTAGCCGTAGTGATCCCAGAACAGGTTAAGGCCCGCGCTTGCCCCGATGTCCACCAGATACAGCGATTCATCTGGAACTTTTTTTGACGCGGTAGCAAAAGCAGGCATCAGTCCGGCACAACGGCTCACTTCGTTAGTCTGGACCATTCGAACAGCGATTAGCTGACGAATGCTCTCAACATGCTGCGAGCAAAACGACTGAAACTCAGGGTAGGGGTCCTCACGGCCGTCAAAAGACCCACCAAGACTTTTGTAGAATCGAGAAACAGGGTGAGAGAAACCTTTTAGCAGCAGGTAATGGACCGCAGCGAAAAGCAAATTAGGTATCCGCTCTCCCTTCCGGCACCGCGCCGCAAGAGAAAGCAGCTCAGGATCTTTCGCGATTGCCCTGGAAAGTTGTTCATAGAGCGGCGAAGAGTTATGAAATTCTTCTCTCGCGAAGCGCTCGAAGATCTCTGACAACTCTTCGTGCATGAGATTACTTAAACACCGAAACGTCGCACGGTTTACGAAAAAACTTTATGATCTATGGATGCTTGAGGTCAAGAGTTCTATCCAATTATCTCCTTGCCGGCGGCCATAACGCTTTGAAGAGACGGTAGGAAAGGCTTCTCGTCCCAATAGGGTAAATATTGGTCGGCCCCGCCGATAATACGCGGCATTTTTACGAGCTTCCCCGGCGCCAGCTCATCCAACAAACAACGCACCACCGGCGCGTAGCCGCCCCATTCCGGCTCGTCCTGTACGATTAGCACTCTGCCGGTCTTACTCGCGGATTTTAGAACCGTTTGTTTGTCCAGCGGCTTGATGAATCCCAGGCTGACGACCTCTACCGCGCCACTGTATCCTTGCTTCGCCAATTCATCAGCCGCATCTTCAGCCAGCGCCGCCGCGCGTCCGGCTGCGACGATCGTCAAGCGCTCGCCCGAGCGGGTGATCTGGGCTTTACCTTTGGGATTATTGTCGGCAACTTCACCCGATCGAGGATGGATCGAACGGTCCTCGAAGAATAATGTCGGCGTCGGCCGCGTGAGCGCCTCGCGAAAGCTCCAATACGCCTCGTTCGCCGAGCCCGGCAGCGCGATGTTCAAGTCCGGCACGTTGTAAAACCATGACGCTCCGACTTCATTGCCTTCCGGTCCATGCCCGCGAAAGCGCGCTATTGGCAGGCGAATGATGACCGGGCAATTCAAACGGCCGTTGGTCAAGTAGTGAAGCTTCGCTGCGCTTTGCACGATCGCCATGTGACAGACCGAAGCAATATCGGCATAGGCGATCATAACGACGACTTTCATTCCTTTCATGGCCGCGCCGACGGCCATGCCGACCATCGCGCTTTCGCTGATGCTGGTGTCGCGCACTCGAGCTTCGCCGTAAGTCAGCGCCAATGGTTTCAAGGCGTGGGCCGCGAGATTCTGACCTATCAAAATCAAGCGCGGCTCATGGCGCATGGAATCTTGCAGCGCCTTGCCGACGGCGTCCCGATAACTCAGTGCTGACCATCTCTTTAGATTAACGCTGTCTATAACATTCATCGATATATTGCGCCTCTCGCGAAAGCGGAAACCGACATGCTCCGTTTCTCGTGCTCGTGCGAACACGAATCACGAACACGATTCACGAAAGTCTGCTTCTGAAAAAGCCACCTGCCGAGAAACTGGCAGCACCTCACCTCAGAGAGCACTTGCTCAAAAGTTTCTTCAATGCGCCGTTCTTCTTCACGCTGCAGTTCCTCCAACTCGTCCGCCGAAGCTAAACCATTCCCAATCAGCCAATCGGCCATGCGTTTTAGCGGATCACGCGTTTCCCATTCGGACAGTTCCTGCTCGACTCCCGGACGGACTTCGCCGAAATGCGAGCTGTAGAGGCCCGCCCGGAACGTCAGACAATCAAGAAACACCGCTTGTCCTGCCAATGCCGTCTCACGCGCCCAGCGCGCTGAGTGATACACATCCCAGACATCGTTGCCATCGACACTCCGCGTGGCGAATCCGAAAGGCTCAGCATAGGGAATCAGCGAGCGTTGCTTGCGCACTTTGTGCCAGGGAGTAGCCATTTCCCAGCCGTTGTTCTCGCAGACCAAGATTAATGGCAGCCCCCACGCGCCGGCGATGTGCATGGTCTCGTGCAGGTCGCCGGAACCGAGCGTCCCGTCGCCAAAGAAAGCGACGCCGACTTGGTTTTGCTTTTCGCATTGCATCGCCAAGGCGATGCCCGCAGCCATGGCGAGATGGCCGCCGATCATCGTCGAGCCTGGCATGACACCGCGGTCAGGCCATGATGCATGATGCGGCGCATCGCGCGAGTCGCCTGCCGCTAGCGGGCTGTGAATGAACTCGCGAATTTGCTCAGCGATGCTCACGCCCATGCCGACCATCGCGCCGCGGGTGCGAAAAGACGGGATGACATCGTCGCCTTGCTCCAGCGCCAGGCAGCAGCCGATGGCGATGGCTTCCTGGCCCTTGCTCGGAAACGTTTGCGCGGCAATCTTCCCTTCATGCTCCCAGCGGATCAGTGCATCTTCGAAGCTTCGCGTGACGAGCATGTTGTGATAGAGACGCCATCCGAGACTATCTTCCTCAATCCTCTGTCGCGTTCATGGAGTTGCATTCACTGTCTCCTTATCGATGATCCATTCAAGCATTCCTTTGTGCGATTACTTCCTCGCCCTCCTTCGGAAAGAGAGAGACCTTCACCGCTTCCCTCTCCCACTTCGTGGGCGAGGCTATCTAGAGATTTCGCGCTCGTTACGGCTCCTACACCGGAAACAAAAGGCAGGATTGCGCAGCCACGGAAAAACCAACTCGCTGTCCTACGGACGGCTCCGACCTCGATGCGCGCGCACGCGCACGGCGATGTCGCCGCAGCGCAGCACGAGGTCGGCGGCATTACCGAGAAACGTCGCCCGTTCCACGACTCCGCTGCCTCGATTTAATCCATTGGCAGCGGAGTCATCCAACAAGTCGACGTTCTCGGGCCGGAAAAAAAGTTCCGACAGCGATCCCGGCTGCCATTCGACGCTGCGCCGCGCGATGAATCTACCCAACGGTGAATCCAGCAAAACTTCCGCCCCTGCCAGGCTGCCGACGTTCTCAACCGTGCTGGGAACGAAGTTGGACGTGCCAAGAAAGTCGGCGGTAATTCTATGGGCGGGACGAAGATAGAGATCCGCGGGCGTCCCGGCTTCCAGCAATGCGCCGTCGTGCATCAGAGCGATCCGGTCAGAGAGCGCCATCGCCTCTTCCTGGTCGTGAGTGACATAGACCGTGGTTATACCGAAGGACTCCTGCAAAGCTTTGAGCTCGAAGCGCA
The DNA here is from genome assembly GCA_963840855.1 of uncultured delta proteobacterium. Lineage (GTDB taxonomy): Bacteria > Desulfobacterota > Binatia > UBA9968 > UBA9968 > DATACQ01. The sequence goes on along the minus strand of CAWJBB010000024.1, from coordinate 31,075 downwards.
TCTGTTCGCGCAGCTTGGCGTCGAGGTTGCTGAGCGGTTCATCCAACAGCAGCACCTCAGGTTGAGCCACCAGCGCCCGCGCCAACGCGACTCGCTGTTGCTGTCCACCGCTCAAATTAGGCGCGAGCCGATCGGCCAGACTGCCGAGCCCCAGGCGCCCGAGGATTTGTTCCACCCGTTCGGCGATCTGCGCGCGGCTGAAATCGCTCGCCAGCGGATAGGCGACGTTCTGAAACACCGTCATGTGCGGCCAGATGGCGTAGGATTGAAAGACCATGCCGATATTGCGCCGCTCCGGCGCAATGAACGTACCCTCGGCGGCGTTGAACACCGGGCAGATCATCGACAGGATTTCTCCCGACCGCGGTTGTTCCAATCCGGCAATGCAGCGCAGCGTCGTCGTCTTGCCGCAACCGCTCGGACCGAGCAGTGTGAACAGTTCTCCCTTACCCACCTCGAAGGAACGCCGCGCAGAGCCCGCACTTCCCCCGCGCGCCGGCAAATGACTTTTCCAAATCTCTTACGCTGATCATTCGGGGGCCTTCCAAGAATCGGAGCTCCGCCGCAAATACGAAACTGCCTGGCCGCCGAGGAGCAAGATTGCGGACAGCAGAATCAAGATTACGCCCAAAACCGCCGCATCCGCGGTTCGGCCGTTTTGCCACATGCTCCAGATCATCGTCGACACGACGACGGTCTCCGGATTGTACAGCATCAGCGCCATCGATAGCTCCTGCATCGCGTGCACCGCCACCCAAAAAAACACGTTGATCATTGCCGGCGCCAAAAGCGGCACCGTGACTCTGCGGAGCGTTCGCGCCCATGGTGCGCGGGCCATTTGCGACGCTTCTTCCAATTCGCCGTGCACCTGCATGAGAGCGGAGGTCATGGCGCGCGAGCTATAGGCAAGATAGCGGGTCGTCATCGCCAGCGCGATGATCCACAGCGTGCCGTAAATCGGGATCGGAAAGCGGACATAAACGAAGATAAAGGCTAAACCGATAACGATGCTCGGCACGCACTGCGCAAGAATGACACTGTGGCGAGATAATGCGAAAGCCCGTCCGCCGTTTTGCCGCGCCGGACCACGAACCAGCTCACCAGCACGGCGAGAAAAATCGTCGCCCCGGCGGTGACCAGCGCCAATATTGTCGTGTTCCACAGCGCCCGCATCACACTGCTGTCTTGCCAAATCTTCAAGTACGCCTCGAAGCTCGCCCGCGCGAGGGATTCCGCCGATGGGATCGCGTAGAACGGCTGCACGCTGGTCCAGATCAGCATCAGGAACGGCAGTACCACGCCATCGCCAAGTAGAATACGCAGAGCGCGGTGGCCGTGGCCGTCCAGGCGCCGAGATTGATTTGCCGGGGCCGGTATCCCTTGCCCGTGATCGTGGCGAATCTTTCCTGATGCGCCGTCAAGCGCTGATAGATCCACATGAGCAGCAGCGCCACGGCCAAGACCATCGCCCCCAAAGCCGAGGCCAAGCCGTAGTCGGGCAAGCCGACTTCCGAGTGGGTCGCCCAGTAAATCGCCGTGCTCAACACGCGAATGCGCGCGGTAAAGCCGAGCAGTCCGGGGATGTCGAAGGATTCGATGACGACGATAATGTAATAGATCAGCGCGGCGAGCAGCGCCGGACGCATGATCGGCAGCGTAATGCGCAGCGTCGTTTGAGCCACGCCGCGTCCCGCCATCGCGCTCTGTTCTTCCAAGGACTCGTCCATGGCGCGAAACGAGGCCGCGATCATCAGAAAAGCCGACGGCACCAGCCTTAAGCCTTGAACGAAGCACATGCCGTAGAGTGAATAAATATCAAAGGGCCCGGTGTCGCCCGACAAACCGAGGACGCTTCGCAACACCACGTTGACCAGACCGATGCGCGGATCGAGCAATTGAATCCAAGCGATCGCCGATAGCAGCGACGGAATCGTCATCGGCACGAGAATGAGAGCGGCAATCCACCGGCGCGCCGGCATGGCGGTGCGTTCCAAAAGCCACGCCATGAAGATCGCCAGCGGCAACCCCACGGCCAGCGACCCGGCGGTAAAGAAAAACGTGTTGAAAAAAATCGGCAGTGTCGAGGGTCTAGTCAGAACGTCGGTGTAATTGGAGATCGTCGTGACCGTAGACTCGAACGGCAATTTATCTGCCGTGCTCTTGACGCTGGCATAGAGCAACATGAACAGCGGTACCAGGACGAGATAGCTGACCACGGCGATAGTCGAGCCAAAGGCAAAGGTCCGAACCGATAGCTTGCGCATCGACGACCAGGTCGGACATGAACATTTTTGGCGAGAGTGGATGGTGTTACATTCATTGACGTAAGAGCTGGGCGAAGGGCGCGGAGTAGGGGCGCAGCATGCTGCGCCCCTTACAGCGCGCAGAAAAATCCCGCTGTCATCGCCAAAGATCCTTAGCGCAAAGCGCCGAGCAGCTTGCCCAGCTCGCGCTGAATCTCGAGAATTGTCGCAAAGTCTTTTCGGTTCCAATATGATCGTCGGCTGAGTGGTTTTGATTCTTTCGGCGACGGCGCCAATCGCGTTTTTGCCCACCTCGATGGCCTGGCCGAAGTCGAATACCTGATCTTTTGCCCCTCTGCCCCACCCAACCAACCGGCAAAAAAACGCGCGGCATTGGGATGCGGCGCGGTTTTAATCACTCCCAGCGCCGTATTTAGCACCGGCAAAGTGGAGGCGGCGACCCAGTCCACCGGCGCCCCTTGTTTTTTCAACCCTTCAATCTTGTAGGCGTAGGTGCCAACGGCGATATGGACTTGTCCTCCGGCCAGAGCTTTGGCAACCGTGGTGCCGCCCTGAGCGATTATCCGCTGCTGCGCAAGTACTTTCTTGACTAACTCAGTCTCCTTTCCCTTGCCCCACTCGGTGCCGAGCATGGCGAAAGGAACTAATCGAGCCTCGATAATCAGCTTTCTTCCCTTCCATTTTGTATCGGCGAGATCCTCCCAGCTCTTCGCGCTCCTGCGCGCTCACCATTTTGGTGTTGTAAGCGATCGGCAAAGTGAGATTATAGGCGCCGACAAAACGTTGGCCGTCATACACCGCGTCAAGACCAAAATCCTTTTCCCATCCCGGGTAGTCGGATAGCATGTCGCGGTCTATCAAAGGGCGCAACGCGCGCAGCGATCCGGACTGAATAATATCCACGGCGCCGTCTTGCCGCCTGACTTTCGGCGATGATTCTCTGCACCAGAGGTTCTGGAATACTCTCTAAGTGCTCGATCTTGATGCCCTGTATTGTTTGTCAGTACCGCCTGCGCCCTCTGATAGATGACGCATCCGTGCCCCAAATGACCACGACCCCTTCTTTCCTGGCGTCGCGTAGAGCTGGGCCACAGGTCGTTGCCCGTTTGCCTTTCTCTTGCGCGTATGCCGCACCGCACATCATTACGATCAAGAGGCAGTTGCAATCAACGGCCCGGTCAAAAACTTCCGTCCTGCGCACATTTCTCTCAACATCGATCTCCTCAAATCAGTCCGTGCAAAGTTCAACGTTCAATGTTGGCAGGGGTTAATTCTGATGAATAGGATGGCGCTCCAGATACTCCTGCAATGCGATCAGCGCTCCGTCGCCGTCCCAGAAAGTCATATGCTTGACGTTTGGCACCAGCGCAAGCTCGCACCCAGGCACTAATTCGCCAAGCTTGCGCGCCGTTCCGGCCGGCGTGCTGCCGCCGCGATTGACGTCATCGGCCGCGCCGCAGAGTATCAGAGTCGGCACTTTCACCTTCGGCGCGTTGCCGAGGGTGTCCCAGGTGCGGCGGGCATCATAATGATATCGATGTTGTTCCGGACTGGTTTGCCGCTGCCATAAAGCGTCGGATAACGCCTGGACCGCTTCAGGATGCGCATGAAAAAACCGTTCGTTGAACGCCATGTGGGTGTTTTCGACATGGCCGCGGATGAATCGCTCGAACCCATGGGCGCGAATTTCGTCTTCGTCGGTATTGATCGTTTGACGCGGCGCGCCGCTCGTCGTTTTCACGCCTGCCCCGGTCGCCGCGATGGTCAGCGTGGCCACCAGGTCGGGACGCTCAATCGCCAGCGCTTGCACGATCTGCCCACCCAATGCGAAACCCACGGCGTGACAGCGCGCGACTTTCAGATGCTCCAACAGCCCCGCGCAATCCTTGGCGAATTGTTCGATGGTGTAGCCGTGATCCGGCTTGCCGCTGAAACCCGTGCCCCGGCAATCGAATATGATCGTCCGGTAACGTTTGGAAAGAAACGGCACGACGCCAACCTTCCAGGTATCGCACGGCCACCAGGACGGCGGCGCAAGCAACACCGGCTCGCCTCGGCCTTGCTCCTCATAGTAAATGTCGATGTCGCTGATCTTTGCGGTGGGCATATCACACCTCGCATCTTGGATTGCACGACTCCCGTAACCCTCATTCAATTATGGGCCCGGTTGCCAGCCTTTCGCTTGTAGCGCGAGATGCGCTTTCCTCACAAGCGAAAAATCATAGAGCTTGTCGGCGGGTGGAGCATCTTTCACGCCGGCGATCTTGAGTATGAATCCGGTCATCCTTTTTTCGGTGTCCCCTGTAACGGTACCGTCGGCGGTCAGGGTGGCCGGGATGAATCGTAAAGCTTGGCCGCGGTCGGTTCATCGATTCTCAGCATGCGCGACATGACCTTGAGCGTTCCCGGACGATTGTCACGCATGAACAAAAAGCCCATAATCGTGGCCCGGACGAATCGTTCCGCGGTGAGAGGATCGGCTTTTAAAATTTCGTCGCGGGCAACGATGCCACCGCTGGGCAAAACAAAACCTAAATCTTGAAACGCAGCCAATTCCCTGAATCCCTGATCCTTGGCGTAAAAAGAGGTCGGGGCAATGAGCACCGAGGCCTCGATGGCGCCGCTGACCAGAGCGCTAAATCGGGTATCTGCCGCCCCCATCGCGAGAATCGTCACGTCACGCGCGGGATCGAGCCCGTTGGCGCCAAGCACTTCACGCAGCAAAATATCGTCGATGGTGCCGATACCCGCGACTGCGAGTTTTTTACCGCGCAGAGCTTTGACGTTTTGAAATTCCGGTTTGGCGAACAAGGCATGCTGTGGTTTGTCGAACTGGCAGAACAATAATTTTACCCCGCCGCCACGCAGCGCTGTAGTGAGACCGGCGAGTGGAACGCCGGAGAACTCCACGCTGCCGCTCAGTACTGCCAGATTAGCGGTCGGCGCCCGCATCGCGATCAGCTCGACGTCTAAACCCTCGGCGACATAATAGTTGTTCATCTTGGCGGCAAGAAAGGAAAGCGCGGCGATGGTATAGCCCGGCAGCGCCACACGTACTTTTTTGCTTTGGGCTTCGACCGAGGCCGTCGGCAACGCCATAGTGAGACAACCACAAATTACACTGGACGCGACACATCGGCTCAACCAACAGCCGTTGTGCCGCGCGACGGTTCCAACTCTCCTCACGCAATTAAACATGAAAATCATCGACGCGCTTCAATCGGGTGGCGGACCAAGAAATCTTCCAGCGCGGTAAGCCCACCGGTCCCATCCCAAAACGTCATATGCTTCACATTCGGAATCAAAAATAGTTCCGCGCCGGGCGTCAATTGCGCCAAACGCTTTGCGGTATCCACCGGCGTGCTGCCGCGCCGGCTCACATCGTCGTCGGCGCCGCAGAGAATCAGCGCCGGCACTTTCACCGCGGCCGCCTGCGCCAGCGTGTCCCAAGTGAGACGCGCATCCTCGTGGCGGCGAAACATTTCAGCCGTACTTTGTCCCGACCACACGGCGTTGGCCAGAGCGCTGACAACGTCGGAATGGTCGCGATAAAAATTCGGGTTAAACGCCATGGTGTCGTTTTCTATGTAAGCGCGGATGTAACGCTCAAACCCCATATCGCGAATTTCGCGGTCCGTATCAGGCGACACAATCCTCGGGCCGCCGCTCAGCGTTCTGGCGCCCGACCCCGAGGCGGCGATGGTGAGAGTTGCTACTAGATCCGGCCGCTCGATGGCCATCGCCTGAACGATTTGTCCGCCCAGCGCGAAACCCACCGCATGGCAGCGCGAGATGCCAAGCTCGGCCAATAACCCGATGCAATCTCGAGCGAATTGAGGCACGGTATAGCCGCTCTCAGGCTTGCTGCTCCGCCCGGTTCCCCGGCAATCGAAGATGATAGTTTTAAACTGCTTCGAGAGAAACGCCACGACGCCGACATTCCACGTGTCGGACGGCCACCAAGAAGCCGGCGCGAGCAATACTGGCTCGCCGCTTCCTTGTTCTTCATAATAAATTTCGATATCGCCGACATGCGCCGTTGGCATTGACTGACACCTCGAGACCTTTTAACCACAGAAAACCTAGCGTGGCAAAGCCGCAACCAATCGAGCAAAGAGACAATGCCGAAGCACGGAGAAGAATTACTTCGCGTGCTTTCGCGGCGAGCCCCGCGTCGAGTACTTTGAGTCCGCTCTGGCTGCTCTATTCCCCTTGACACCTTCTCGCTGCTTTGTCACTGTTCCTCTGCTCTGCCAGTTAGCAGCCAAGGAAGCCAATTATGGATAACCAAGCTTTTATCGAAGATCTGATGCGCGAGATTGTGAACCCGGGAGTCGAGCAGCTCATGAACAGCCGCTTCTTCACTGAGCTCAGAGCCGGGGAGCTCTCGAAGCGGCGGCTCCAAGGATTTGCCGTGCAGCACTATCTTTCGAACCATGTGATCAACAAAGGACTCGCCTTCCTGATGGTTAGAAATGCCAACAACCAACCGATGTACGAGCAGTTCGCCGAACTCTTCACCGAAGAGCAGTCACACCCTGGGTTGATGAAACGTTTCGGCGAAGCCATCGGGTTGAATGACGAGGACTTCAAAAACGGCATCATGATTTTCGAGTGTGTGGCCCACACTGCGGCGATCATACGCGGCATGTTCGTCGGCATGCCCGCCGAGACCCGCGCCGGCGCGCTCGTCAACGAAACCATGGTGTGCCGCTATTCCGAAGAATTCGACACGGCGCTCGAAAAACACTATGGCCTCGATAGCCGGGCCAGAACGTTTTTCATCGTACACGGCAAAGTCGACAAAGAGCATACCGCGATGGCGGCTGAAACCATCGCGAGAAACGCCAACAGCGAGAGAGAGAAAGAGCTGGTGCGCGTGGCGGCGAAGAACATGGTGCGCTTCAAGCTGGCCAAGTTCGATGGCATCTACGACACATATAAATAAATCTAGGGTCTCGCGTCTAGAGCTCAGAGTCTAGCGTTTCCCAGCCACAACGGCGCAGCGGGCCAAGGAGTTTTGCGGGGTACGAACTATGAAGATCATGCCTCGAATGGCATTGCTCTCATTTATCCTTTTCCAAGTGCTTGCATTCCGGACCGGAGGCTTATGGGCCGCTGAAAAATCCGCCAAGCTCGCCGCCGTGCGCATCGGCTACGTTTCGCGCAGCATCCTGGATATGCCTTTTATCATCGCCCGCGACCGAGGTTTGTTCCGCGAAGAGGGCCTGGAGCCCGAGCTCATTTTCATTAAAGCCGCTCAAACGATTCCGGCCATGTTGGCCGGCGGCATCGATCTCGGCACGGCCACAGGGACCGCCGTCGCGGCTGCGGTCAGTGGCGTAGATGTCAGGGTCGTCTTCGCTTTAACCGACAAACCATCCTTCGATCTGATCGCCCTGCCGAGCATCACGAACGTCCAACAAATGCGCGGCAAAAAGATCGGCATCACCGCGTTCGGCGCTCTGGCCGAAATTCTCGCGCGCCAAATCTTCATTGCCAATAAAATTCCGCCGGAGCAAGTCACGTTTCTTCCGCTCGGCACCAGCGATGTGCTCTACATCGCTTTGAAGGCCGGGACCATCGACGCTACTATGCTCCAGATCCCGCAGACATTTCTCGCCCAAGACGAGGGGTTTCGAAAACTGGCCGCGGGCGCGGACGTTTACCGCGCCGTGCAGGGCGGCCTGACGACCACCAAGGCAACGATTTCGGAGCGGCCCGAGCTGGTCACCAAAACGATCCGTGCAACACAGCGCGCGTTACGCTTAATTCGCAACGACAGGAAGTACGCCACAGAGTTCATCAAAGGACCTTATCTCGACCTGGGCAAGGAACGTGAGCGGCACGCCGAGCGCGTTTACGAAGCGGCGCTACAGTACTATCTGCAGTCAGGCGCCGTGGATGAAAAGCTTCAACGCGAAATGATCGCGGTGGCGGCTCAGCGTGTCAAACCCAAGGAACTGGCGCCGCCGGAGCGAGTCTTCGATTTCACCTTCGCGCAAAAAGTTGCCGACTCGCTCAAATAATTAGCGTGCCACTGTTGGAACGGTTGCTAATGTGGTTCCAATTCGTTCCAAATGTTCCAAAGTTTTTACGAAAGGATAATCGAATGAAGTACAGCACCGATCGTATTTTGACGACCCATGCCGGCGCGTTGCCGCAGCCGCCTGATTTGAAAGAAATGCACGCCGCGCAGGCTGCTGGAAAGCCGGTGGAGAGAGAAGCCTTCGAGAAGCGCGTGCGCGACGCCGTATCGGAAGCGGTGCGAAAACAGATCGCCTGCGGCATCGACATCATCAACGACGGCGAAGTGGGCAAATCGAACTTCTCGCGCTACGCCCGCGAGCGCCTGAGCGGTTTCATTGAAAGAGACGTGCGGGCGGAGGATCGCCCCTCGACGATCTATGAACGCGATGTCGTTGAGTTCGCCGACTATTTCAATGCGCGCACTTCGCACCGGGGCGACAATCTCAGGCGGGTGTTCTGCAACGCGCCGCTCAAGTACATCGGCCAGGCCTCGCTAACAGCCGAGATTGAGGATTTCAAAGTAGGGCTCCAGGGCCAGAAATATGAAGAAGCCTTTCTTCCCGCCATCGCTCCCGGCACCATCGAACACTGGATGAAGAACGATTATTACCCCAGCGACGAGGCCTATTTGATGGCCATCGCCGACGCCATGCGCGAAGAGTACAAAGCCATCGTCGATGCCGGTTTCTTATTGCAAATCGACGATCCGGACCTCCCCGACGGCTGGCAGTTCATGTCGCGGATGAGCGTGCCGGAGTACCGCAAATACGCCGAGCTCCGCGTCGACGCGCTGAACCACGGCCTGAGAGATATTCCCGCCGATCGCGTCCGTTTTCACACCTGCTGGGGCAGCTATCACGGCCCGCACAAGTACGACATTCCGCTGCGCGACATCATCGATCTGATTCTTAAAAGTGAAGGCCAACACGATCTCCATTGAGGCGGCCAATCCGCGCCACGAGCATGAGTGGCGCGTGTGGGAGGAAGTGAAACTTCCCGCCGCCAAGGTGTTGGTGCCCGGCGTGGTCGGCCATGCAACGGATATCGTCGAACATCCGCAAGCCATCGCCGACCGGCTGGTGCGCTACGGGAAAATCGTCGGGCGCGAAAATGTCATGGCCGGCACCGACTGCGGCCTCGGCCCGCGAGTCGGCAGCGCGCAGATCTGCTGGGCGAAGTTCGAAGCGATGGCCGAAGGCGCGCGGCTGGCGACCAAGGAGCTTTGGGGACGGTAGGGAATTTCAAATGCATAGCCTTCGGCGCATCGGAGACTGAGCGATAAGTAAAATGATCCGCTATCACAGCGGGCTGATTATCGGATGGATACCTTGCCCCGAGCTGGCGTTTGGCGGGAGAGAGATTGACAATGCCTAAACTCATGATGGATATTGCAGCAGATTTTGCTTTCTCAAACTGAAAAAGGTTTACTGCACTGCCGAAACGCATCAGGCGTCCTAGTGCTGAGGTAGACCCGCGATGAAACTCTTTCGCAAGCTCTTTCCTTTCGGTCACTTCATCATCAGCCTGCTGTTCGTCGTCTGCGCACTCGCCCTCATCTTCCTGGCCGCCGTGCAACTCTGGCAAGCGCTCCAACTGGGGGGCGGTCTCGCCCTCAATCAACGGCTGAATGCTGTGTTGGAAAGTATCGCCTTGCTCACCGTCGCCGTCGCGGCCCTGGAGCTGGGCCAAACCATTCTCGAAGAAGAAGTGCAACGGGAGGCCCACATGAGCGCGCCCACCCGGGTGCGGCGGTTCTTGTCGCGCTTCCTGGTCGTGCTCGTGGTGTCGCTGTCGATTGAATCGCTGGTGTTGGTCTTCCGGGTGAGCCATGACGCTCCCGAACAGTTGCCCTATGCCGCCTCCGTAGGCCTGGTGGCCGGCGTGCTGCTGGTCGCCTGGGGCGTGTTTATTCGCTTGAACCGCAGTGCGGAAGAGTTGGAACCGGAAGCCATGGAGGAAGCCAAGGAGGAAGATAAGAAGGTAGAGTAAGCTGGTGTCCATGCGACTCGCCTCCGCAACACAAAGTTTTGCTACCGTCACACCTTGGTGAATTTCTCGCCGCCGAATTAAGGGCGATAGTCGTCTAACGTATCTCGACTCGCGCAGGGGAATTCCAGAGCTCTTGGAATCAAGTTCACACCGACCGTCGAAAAAGATCAATCGCGTGAACCGGTCACGGAACAATCGTCAATTTACGACGTCGCCGTTGACACAACGAAAGCCATCGGATTAAATTCGTCGCCACGTTCAAGGAGGCGCGCCAATGGACAGCCGCTGGAAGCAATTATCTGTACCTGTGGTGGTGGTTTTTTTTGCGCTAAATTTGTTTTCGGTCGCCACCCACGCCCAGCAGCCGACCAAGTCTGTAACGGTCGGCACCAATCCGGCGGGGACTGTTTTCTATGCCGTCGGCGGCGGCTTGGCCAGTGTCATAAGCGGCGCCGCGCCGTTTCAGGCGGTGATTCAGCCCTACACCGGCACCAGCACTTTTTTGCCCCTGCTCGATAATGGGGAGATCGATTTTGGCATCATCAACGCCGTCGAAATGAACCTTGCCTACCAGGGGCCGGCAAAGTTGAAGATCGGCGGCAAAAATCCGCTGCCTCATGTGCCGAATACAAGACTGATCATGCGCGGCTCGCCTTTGTCGGTTAGCCTGGTAGTCAAGAAGGACTCCCCGATCAAGACCGTTTACGATGTTAAGGGAAAGCGCGTGACGGGTGAATATCCGGCTAACATCGCCATCTGGTACCATATCTACACCGCCTTGGCGGGCGCGGGAATGACCTGGGACGATGTTAAAGTCGTGCCCGTCCCCGCCGTCAATGACGGCGTCGACGCGTTGGTGCAGGGACGGGCCGATGTCAGCAACCATGCGATCGGCGCCGCCAAAATAAAGGAAGCTGATACTTCCGTTGGCGTCCGTTACCTATCGCTGGACTGTTCAGCTCAGGGCGAGGCCCGCGTAAGAAAGGCGGTGCCCGGCTATTATGTCACCACAGTCAAGTCAGGCTCATCCACTGGCGTAGTCGGCGACACTTGCGTCCTCACCTACGACATTTACCTCGTCGGTCACAAAGCGCTGCCCGGCGACGTCGTTCAAGCTACGCTCAAAGCGGTTTGGGACAACATCGCCAAGCTGCCCCCCTTGCACGCGCAGTTTCAGGATTGGACGCGCGAACGCGCGGTATCCGCCGATGTGACCATTCCCTATCATCCCGCCGCGATACAGTTCTATAAAGAGAAAAATTTGTGGAACACAAAAATGGACGAGGCGCAAAAACGGTTGTTGGCCTTGAACCCGTGAGGGACACGGTTTGGTGTCTCGTGTCTTGAGTCTGGGGTTAACGCGGGACCCTGGACGCTAGACCTGGGACTGCGATACAGCGACGGAGGAGTTATGCGCACGGGACTAAGTAGAAGCGTTGTGCGGACTGCTGCCACTGTGGTGATAGTTTTCGTCTGTATTGGTCCTGCTGCAGCGCAAAAACTCCCCAGCTCTACGACGATGGGGACCAATCCGGCCGGCACCGTTTTTTACTCGGTGGCGAGCGGTCTCGCCAAAGCGATCAGCGGCGCCGGCGCCATGCAGTCGGTGGTCCAACCCTATACCGGCACGAGCACCTTCTTGCCCCTTCTCGATAATGGGGAGATCGATTTTGGCGTCGTCAACGCCGTCGACATGAGCCTCGCGTATCAAGGTCCGTCAGCGATTGAAAGCCGGCGGCCGAAATCCTTTTCCCCATGTCCCAAACACGCGCCTGCTGATGCGCGGATCACCGTTGATGGCCAGCCTGGTATCCAAAAAGGAGTCGACCATCAAGACCGTCTACGACGTCAAAGGCAAGCGCGTGACCGGAGAGTATCCGGCCCCATCTGGCGGTCTGGTACAGCGTCTTCGGCAGCCTCGGCCAGCGGAGGATTGACTTGGGACGACGTTAAAGTCGTGCCGGTCCCCGCCGTCAATGACGGCATCGACGCGCTGGTTCAGGGCCGTGCGGATGTGGGCAACCACGCGGTGGGCTCAGCAAAAGTTAAAGAAGCGGATGCCACCGTCGGCGTGCGCTACGTTTCGCTGGACTGTTCGCCCAGGGTCAAGAGCGCGTATGAAAAGCTGTTCCCGGTTACTATCTGACGATAGCTTAAATCCGGATTTTCTACTGGCATCGTCGGCGACACTTGTGTGCAGTCACCTATGACATTTACTTCGTCGGTCACAAAGCGCTTTCCGCCGACGTCGTTCAGGCGACGCTCAAAGCGCTTTGGGACAATATCGCCAAGCTTCCTCCCTTGCACCCGCAATTCAACGACTGGACGCGGGAGCGGTCGGCCTCGGCTGATGTAACAATTCCCTATCATCCGGCGGCGCAGCAGTTCTATCGAGAAAAAGGAGTCTGGTCGACGAAAATGGACGAGGTGCAAAAGAAACTGCTAGCGTTGAATTGACGCGCTAGGCCTGCAAAGCAAGGGGGGTAGAAATCTGTTGGCTATAAAGCCCACTGCGAGAGTGGAGATGAGCATGGCTGCATCTTTCGCACGTCATTCCCGTGCAAACGGAATCCAGTAACCCACGTCTGGACTCCCGCTGGAGCTTGTCCTGAGCCTTGTCGAAGGGCGAGAGTGACGATCCCGGGTCCCGGGTTGATTCAAGCTCGAGAACAAAAATGGGGAATAAGGAGCTCACCGATGCATAAGCGAAGACCGACAGGCAATCTCATTCTGGCAATGAACGTCGTGATGATGCTTCTAACCGGTGGCGCCGCGGCACTGGCGCAGCAAGCTACCCGCGCTGTGACGATCGCCTCCAACCCCGCGGGTACCGTCTTCTATGCGGTCGCGAGCGCCTTTTCCAAAGCCGTCAGCGAAAGCACATCCTTCCAAATGACTGTTCAGCCGTACACCGGCACCAGCACGTTCCTGCCGCTTTTGAACAACGGAGAAATAGACTTCGGCGTCAACAACGCTGTAGACATGGCGCTCTCGTATCAGGGTCCGGAACGGCTGAAAATCGGCGGCCGCAATCCATTTGCTCATACGCCTAACGCGCGCCTGGTGATGCGCGGCGCGCCCCTGTTGGTAGGCCTCCTGGTGCGCAAGGATTCGCCGCTCAAATCGGTGCATGACATCAAAGGCAAACGGGTCACCGGAGAATATCCGGCTCAGCTCGCCGTGTGGTATAACCTCTTCGGCCATTTGGCCAGCGCCGGGCTGACCTGGTCCGATGTTAAGGTAGTTCCAGTGCCGGCCGCCAACGAGGGCGTAGACGCTCTAGTGCAGGGACGGGCCGATGTGACTATGCACGCTGTCAACTCTGCCAAGATCCGAGAGGCGGATACCTCCGTTGGGGTGCGCCACCTCTCCAGCGATTGTTCGCCCCAGGGTGAGCAGCGCCTGGGCCGGGCCGTTCCCGGATATTACATGCGGCTTATGAAAGCTGGGACCGCCGCGGCCATAATCGAGGATACTTGTGTGCTCGCCTATGATATTTATCTCTCGACTCACAAAGCGGCCGTGGATCAAGTTGTCAGCGGCTCCCTCAAAGCGATCTGGGACAATTTGGAGAAGCTTGTCCCGGTTCACCCCATCTTCAAGGAGTGGACGCGGGACCGTGCGGTTGCCCCTGATGTAACCATGCCCTACCACCCTGCGGCGATCGAGTTTTATAAAGAGCAAAAGCTCTGGTCAGCCAAGATGGATGAAGCGCAGAAGAAATTGCTCGCTCTGAACCCGTAGTATCAAATCAAGGAGGAATTGATGTTGCTAAAAACCGTTGCAGGAATAATTTTTTCGCTGACGACTTTCCTGATACAGACCACATGGGCGCAGTTGCCCAAGTCGGCTGTCATCGGGACGAACACGCCGGGAACGGTTTTCTACGCCCTGGCGAGCGGGCTTGCCAAGATCGCCAGCGAGTCGGGGCCGGTTCAGGCATCGGTCCAGCCGTACACCGGCACCAGCACCTTTCTCCCTCTTCTTGATAGCGGAGAACTTGACTTCGGCATCGTAAACGGCGTGGACATGGGGATGGCGTACCAGGGACCCCAGAGGCTCAGGGTCGCCGGAAAAAACGATTTTCCACACTCACCCAATACCCGGCTGGTAATGCGCGGCGCTCCGTTGATCATCGGTCTGCTGGTAAAAAAGGACTCCCCCTTGAAATCCGTGCATGACGTCAAGGGGAAGCGGGTAACCGGCGAGTACCCAGCTCATCAGGCGGTCTGGTTTAACATGTTCGGCATGCTGGCGAGCGCTGGGCTCACCTGGAAAGATGTCACTGTCGTTCCCGTACCCGCGGTCAATGACGGCATCGACGCGCTCGTTCAAGGGCGCGCTGAAGTTACCGCCGGCGCGCTCAACATGGCCAAGATCAGAGAAGCCGATTCGTCCATCGGGGTGCGCCACCTTTCGCTGGACTGCTCGCCGGCAGGCGATAAGCGGGTTCGTCAGGCTGTGCCTGGCTACTATACTAGAATCATCAAGTCCGGCGGGGCCGCCGCCGTGGTCGAAGACACCTGCACGGTCGCTTACGACATCTACTTTGCCACCCACAAAGCGGCATCCGATCAGTTGGTGACCGCCATTTTGAAGTCGATCTGGGACAACGCTGACAAACTCCCGCCAATGCACCCGGGCTTCAAAGAATGGACGCGCGATCGCGCCGCCGGCGCCGACGTGACAATGCCTTATCATCCAGCGGCGATCAAATTTTACCAGGAAAAGGGAATTTGGAAAAAAGAAATGGATGACGCGCAAAAAAAACTTCTCGCATTGAATCCGTAACGGTAAACAGTTTCGGGTCTTGAGTCCCGAGGTAATGCGAGGCGCGTGCTTAGAAATATGATCTGACTTAGCAAAAACGATTTGAACCACTTGAACGTTTTGAACGAATAAAAACATGAGCGACGACTATATCATCACGCCCAAGTTCAGAACGCTTGGCGGCCTATCCGGGGTGCTCCTGAGGGGACTTCTCTACGCTCTCACGCTCCTGGGGTCCCTGTGGGCCTTGGAGATTCATCACAGCCTTGCCTTTGCTTTTTTCAAAGAACAATACCTCGGTCTCTTCTTGGCCCTCGGGCTTGGGAGCATCTTCCTCGGCATGAGAGCGCATCCAAAGGAGCGCGGCGATAGGATCCCTTGGTATGACTGGCTCCTTGCGGCAGGCGGTTTTTTTATCGGCCTCTATGTCACCGTCATGTATCCCACTATCGCTTACCGGCTCGGCGTCCTAACTCCGGAACGATGGATTTTAGGCGGACTGGCTATCCTTTTAATCCTCGAAGCCACGCGCCGCATCGCCGGCTGGGGTCTAGTGTGGTGCGCCGTGCCATGTATTCTCTACGCTAAGTTTGCGTATCTGTTTCCCGGCCTTCTTTTTGCGAAAGGTTCTTCGTGGGAGCGCATCGCCACCTACCTCTACCTCGACGCCAGCGGAATCCTTGGCCTCCCTTTGAACGTGGCCGCAAGCATCATCGTAGCGTTCATCTTCTTTGGGCGGGCGCTTTATGCGGTGGGAGGAGACAAGTTCTTGACCGATGTGGCCCTGAAGGCTATGGGGCGCTATCGCGGCGGCGCCGCCAAGGTCTCCATAGTATCCTCCTCCCTCTTTGGCACCGTCTCGGGAAGCGCGGTCGCCAACGTGGCAGTGGACGGCGCCATTACCATCCCGATGATGAAACGCACCGGCTACCCATCTCATGTAGCGGCGGCCATCGAGGCGGTGGCGTCAAACGGCGGGCAGATCACGCCCCCAGTGATGGGCGCGGCTGCTTTTCTCATCGCCGAATTTCTCAATATCTCTTACGGCCAGGTGGCACTCGCGGCGGCGATTCCCGCTTTCCTATATTATCTGGCCCTGTTCACCCAGGTGGACCTGGAGGCGGCGAAGCATGGCCTGGTCGGGCTACCCAGCGAGCAGATTCCGAAATTCCAGACGACGATGCGGCGCGGTTGGGTTTTTGTAATTCCACTTTCGCTCTTGATTTACACTCTAATGATCGCCAACTGGGAAGCGGGCAAAGCCGGCATGGTGGCCGTCATTGCGACCTTTGTGGTCGGCGCGCTCCAGAAAGAGACGCGGCCGACGTTTCGCGCAATCCTCACCAGCATCGAGGAAACCGGTCAGACTCTCCTAGACATAATCGTTGTTACGGCGCTGGCCGGCCTCGTCATCGGCTCGCTGCAACTTTCAGGGCTTACTTTTAAGCTCTCGCTCCTCCTGGTGACGGTCACCGGCGGGAACGTTTTGTTTCTCCTGGCTCTCACAGCGGTTGTCTGCATCCTGCTCGGCATGTCTCTGCCCACCACGGTCGTGTACATCACTTTGGCGGTGTTGGTCGGGCCCGCTCTCACTCAGCTCGGTATTGTTCCCCTCGCGGCCCACCTCTTCCTTTTTTACTTTGGCATGCTTTCCCTGATTACTCCGCCTGATTGTCTCGCCACTTACACGGCGGCTGCCATCGCGCACTCGGATTTCTGGAAAACCGGCTGGACCGGCATGAGATTGGGCATTGCCGCATACATCGTCCCCTTCGTCTTCGCCGTCCATCCAGCCTTGATCCTCATGGGAACAGGCGAGGAAATCATCATCGCTGTGGCCACGGCATCGATCGGGGTAATCTTTCTCGGCATTGGGTGCGCGGGATATTTGTTCCGACCCTTGGGCTGGGTCAAGCGTGGAATTCTCTGGCTTGCCTGCCTGCTGCTGCTCCTTCCTACCTGGAGCGGAGTATGGCTCATCGTTGACGCCCTGGGACTTGCCCTCGGCGTGCTGTTTATTTTCTGGGAATGGAGTCATAGACCCGCAGGCGCGCCCGTCCTCACTCGGATGGACACAAACCGGCTGTAAGTTCGAAAATCCGAACCCATTTCGAGACGGTGGGCCGGCGTCAATTTCTTGATCTGCCAACCGGCAGACTTTCCGACCTTGGATAACTTCCTTGGCCCGCGTTGAGTTGAACGATGATGGCAGCGCCTTGCAAAACAGGCCGGATTCCTCTAGCCTTTGAGCACAGGAGGACAAATCCGATGAGACTATTGAATCGCCAGACAGCCGCTTGCCGCCTTGGGCCTTTTCGTTCTTGTTGGCCTCTCGCAGATTTGGCTCGAAAGTTACGCGGATGCGCGCGCAGGCGGAGGCCGTTCGGGCGGCTTTCGCGGATCGAGAAGTTATCAATCGCCCAGCAGACCCGCTCAGCCGTCCCAACCGAGAAGAGAAGCAACTCCAGCTCAACAACCTGTCCTTTGCGCCGCAAGCTGGCGGTTTCATGCGCACATTCGGCATGGCCATGCTTGGCGGACTTGTGGGCTCGATGCTTTTTTCCGGTCTAGCTGGCGCCGGCTTAGGCGGACTCGGTGGCCTTGGCGGCAGCGGCTTTGGCATGATCGAGATGCTGCTGTTGGCGGGGCTGGGGTACTTCCTTTACCGAAAGTTTAGAAGCTCCGCTGCGGCGACGAATCACGGTTCAATGGAGTATCGAAGCACTCAATATCAGGAGCCGGCCAATTTAGGTTACAATGCGCCGTCAAGCGCTCCGATACAAGAAGCGCTGCCGTACAACGATGTCGATTATCGGTCCCTCACGATGATGGACCGAAGCTTTGATCCCAATCAGTTTCTAAAAACAGCTCAAGATATCTTTTTCAAAGTCCAGGGCGCGTGGAACAAGCAGGATACGACCACTCTGCGTTCCCTATGCGGATCGGAGTTGATGCAAACATGGGAGCAGGAGCTGAAAGACCTGCAGGCTCGCGGTCACCAGAACAAAATGGAAAATATCGCCCTTCGGGAAAGCGAGATTACCGAAGTATGGACGGAAAGCGGTCAAGACTATATTACCGTTCGCCTCCACGCCAATCTTGTCGACTATACAGTCGATGCAAAGAGCGGCGCCGTAATTTCCGGCAACAATTCAGAACCGATTGAATTCAACGAATATTGGACCTTCACGCGTCCCGTTGGTCCGAACCCATGGAAGCTCACCGCAGTCCAGCAAGCATAGTAGGGATAATTCATACGGCACTCTGCAGACGGCCGGGGGTGGACACTGTCCTCAAGGTGGCTCCCCGGCTGTCGCCCTGCTATTTTCCCGCTCCAAAGCAACGATTTTCCGTAGCATAGCACCACGCTTCGCGCCCCCGGCCGCACCGGATAGTTTTTTGTTCGTCGAAGTCAAAATAAAGTTTTATTTCAGAACCTGTTAATTTTCCAGGTTTATTGATGAAAAATATCGACGACTCCGGTCTAGGAAGAATTGAACTATTCTTCGCGCTGCGGCAAATCATCACTCTTTTTCATCCATTGTTTGTGGACGGCAAATTGTGCCAAAACTCGTGTTCACAGTGCCGCAGCCTTCGGGCTTGCAATGGCTTGTGGGTGGCTGTGACCTCTGGTATTTTGGCTCCAAGTGTAAAATTTGTTGACATTTTCCGATAAATACATTTATACTCCCGTGTCAACGGAAATTATTGTTTTCATGCGCGACCGCCGTCATGACCGCACTCAACCGATGGCGCGTAATTTTTGCCTTCAAGCATCCGGAGCAGCGATAAACTTCGAGTAGTCCTCGAAATAGACAAACAAATGTCAATCGCGCCCACCAACATGATCGGCGAGCATCCGTCGATCAAAAAAGTGCACGAAATAACCAGGAGAGTGGCGCCGACCGACGCAACGGTGTTGATCTCCGGCGAAAGCGGAACGGGGAAAGAATTGGTGGCGCGGGCTATTCACTCGGCGAGTCCGCGCGCGACGCGCCCCTTCGTCCCAGTAAACTGCGCGGCGATTCCGGAAAATCTCCTGGAAAGCGAACTGTTCGGCCATGTCCGCGGCGCGTTTACCGGCGCGCACGCCTCGCGCTTGGGAATGTTTCAATTGGCGAACCACGGCACGATTTTTCTCGACGAGGTCGGGGAATTGCCGCTGCCCCTGCAAGCCAAACTGTTACGCGTCTTGCAAGACGGCGAAGTCCGGCCCGTTGGGACGGATCATAGCGTCGCGGTACATGTACGAGTGATCACCGCGACCAATAAGGAATTGGCGCACCAGGTAGAAAAAGGTTCCTTCCGCGAGGACCTCTTTTTCCGGCTCCAGGTTATCCCAATTCATCTTCCACCCTTAAGAGGGCGACGCTCCGACATTCCGATTCTGACCCAGCACTTCCTCGAAAAAGCAAATTCAAGACATGGACTTTCCGTGACGATTTCCCGCGAAGCGATGATCTATCTTTGGGAGTATGATTGGCCGGGGAACATTCGCGAGCTGGAAAATCTGATCGAGCGCCTGGTTATCTTAAGCGAAAACGGCGCGGCGGAATGGCAGGACCTGCCCGTCAATATTCGCGCCTTCGTGTCGGACAAAAAAAATCCCAAACCTACACTAAGCGGAGAACAGGTAGACCTACGCGAGGCCACCGATCAACTGCAATTGCGCCTCATGGATGAAGCCCTACGCCTCACCAAAGGGAACAAGAGCGCGGCGGCAAAGATTCTCGGTCTGAAACGGACCACGTTAGTTGCTAAACTGCGCAAGCAGTCAGGGCGCCCGAAAGAGGAGTGCGCGGCCGATATAGAAGACCGGCAAGAAACTTTCGATACCCTGCTAGCGACGGGCGAGCGGGGTAAACAGCTTTAGGAAATCAATTTTGGCGCGGGAGAACGAATAGATGGGAAACGATGTCCAGGCTGTGGAGAGTAACCCGGCAACGCTGCTGGTAGTGGATGATAACAGAGGCGTTCTTGAATTTCTCGTGCTCCTGCTTTCGAAACATGGTTACAACGCCATCGGCGCCGGTAGCGGCCACGAGTGTATTGACATCGTAGGGCGGCGGACCGTGGATCTAATCATTTCCGACGTCATGATGCCGGCGATGAACGGGCTCCAACTCTGCCAGGAATTGAAGAGGGTCGCGCCGCTGACGCCGGTGATCTTGCTCACGGCGCGCGACGATATGGCGACAAGGGCGGCGGCCATGGACCTCGGCGTGAGCGAATTCGTCACCAAACCCGTCAATAACAATGACCTGTTGAACCGCGTGCGCACGCAGTTACGCAACTTGGAATGGGACAAAACCGCCGACCAGGTTGTTTCCCAGATCGAAAAATCTGCCGTCGCAGGGGGGCAAGAAGCGGTAATACCATCCGCCCATCGACCTCATCGATCGCATCAATAAACGAAGCCCCTTCGCGGGCGGGTTTTGGCCCCGCCCTTGATTAAAGGGAATGCTCGCCCCCGTCGGAAACCCCATAATGTTGTTCCCGCCTCAAGTGGCGGGCTTTAGATAGAATCAAGTTTTGCGAAATTTAAGGGCGCGCACAGATGCGCGTGATTTTCCTATCGACAACCGGGCAGCGATCGTCATTCGCGCACGGCCAGGGCGCCGCCGTCCACGGGCAAATCCACCGCGTAGATAAAATCCGATTCATCGCAGGCGAAGAAGACCACCGCCTTGGCGATGTCCATTGGAACGCCCCGGCGTCCGGCCAGATTGCGCACAAAGCGGTTTTCCGGAACCTCTTCCTGGCCCACGGGCGAACCGATTCGGTTCGGCGAAATGGAATTCACGCGAATCCCCTCCGGCGCCAACTGGACGGCGATGGAGCGGGTAAAATTCAGCACTCCGGCCTTAGCCGTCGTATAGGCGGTAGCTTCCTTGCGGCCCCAATGACCCGAGGTGGAGGCTATATTGATTATTTTTCCTTTGCGCTTCTGCTCGATCATGACCTTGGCGGCGGCGCGGGTGCAGTACCATACACTGCGCAGACAAACGTTCATCACCCGATCCCACTCTTCTTCGCTGATATCGAATAGCGTCTTGTGGTCGGTCCACGCAGCGTTGTTGACCAGAATATCGACGCCACCGAAAGCTTTGACGACGGTTTGCACCATCTGATCGACGGAACCTGGCGACGCCACGTCGCATACGACGGCAATGGCTTTGCCGGGATTCCGCGCGTTAATTTCTGCGGCAACGCGGTTCCCGCGCCCCGGGTCGAGATCCACCACCGCCACTTTAGCGCCTTCTTGCACGAACAGCTTAGCGACGTCCTCTCCGATATTGCGTCCGGCTCCAGTGACGATCGCTATTTGATTTTCCAGTCTCATATATTTCCTCCGTGGATGTGTCTTCTTGCTGCATAGCAAACACCCGCTTAAACGTCTAGTCGGGTGCAGAACAATGCCGTGCGCGGGCCGTTCAAAAAATCTCGAACGCACGGCGCGCATTCATCGTGATCGTGGCCGTGAAAACGTGACCGTGAATTCTGCACGAGCACGACCACGTACCACGAAAACGAATTGGAGCGAGGTGAGTCTTTTTCAGCAGTCCGCTAGAGGCTGACTTTTTCGGTGTAGAGATCCTTGAGAAACCTGCTCCCTTTGAGTTCGTCGAGAAAGCGAGGTTCCATAATATCCGCGGGCTTCAGGGATTTGGTCTTTTGATCCACAACCGGGCCCACGTCCACTAGAGCCTGGATCGCTTCGCGATTAAGTTCCGGCAACGGCCGCAGGCGCGGCAGGAAGCTGTCGTACATGGCATCCAGACTTAGACCCTGGCTCGCCGGGAAATATTTTTTTAGGATCGTCAAGCTCTCGTCGCGGCGGGTGACAAAATGATGAATGGCCGCGGCGTAGCCTTTCATGAAGCGCCGCATCGTTTCCTCTTCGCGTTTTACATAAGAGCGCGTGGTGATGAACATATCGGTAACAATCGGCACCGTATTGAGTTCGAGAATTTTGATCCCCAACTTTTTCGCCTCGTCGGCAACCTCGCGGGTCAACGGCGCGCCTTGAACCAAATTCTTCGAAACCGCCAGGGCACGCGCGGGCGACAAACCTGCGGCAACGACTTCGACATCTCGCGCCGGGTCGAGCCCTGCCCGGCGCAGAATGACCCGGGCAACCAAATCGGACCTTGAGCCGAGCGCCGAGACACCGACCTTTTTACCTTTCAAATCCTTAACGCTAGTAATCCCATTTCCAACCCCCATGCCGAATTCATCCAAGCTCACATGCGTGCCGATAAGCGTGATATCAGCGCCCGCCGCCACCGGTTGCAAGATCGCCAAGGGACTACCGAAACCAATCAGTAAATCGACTCCGAGCAGTGATTGAACTCCCGCCGAGAGCGTGTCCCGTATCGGGATCTCTTCTATGTTCAAACCATTTTTCTTGAACAGGCCGGCGTCGACGCCGACGTAGGAGACTGCGGTTCCCAGTTCCCAACCGGCATAGGCCAATCTGAGTTTTTTGATGTTCTCGGCGGCGTATACCGGCCCACTGAATAGCCAGAGAGCAAGCAAAAGCAAAGATGTCACGGACGACGGCAGCAAGGATTGTTTGGATTTCATAATGACATCATTATAACCTACGGGGCGATAACGCAAAAGCCTACTAGTGTCCTGGAACTAAAATTCATTGACAAATCGCCCTGAGGCTCACGAAGAGCGAACGGAGTGGGTTTCAATACCTGCCATATATATAGGTTCCGCGTGCCGGTTTCTAATGTTTCGGGTCCAAATTTCGAACGCGGAACCGTCAACCGCGTCTAGGTACCCTCTAACGCCGCCGCCTCGGGATGGAAAAACGACCTGTAATCGATTTTCGCCGGCGATAGGCCTTGCTCGAAACCGTACTGGGTGATGGCTTCGAGCTCGTTGCGGTTATCGGCGACGTTGTACGACCAATAGTTTTCGCCCATGAGTTCCCGCTGCTCGGCGATCGCCGCCGCCATCCATGGGTAGACTATCACCTGTGGGTCGGGACCTTCGAGGCGATTGAAGGCTTCGTCGCGCGACGCGCGAAACGCCTTGAGCAGCGCCACCGGCGCGTTGGCATGCTTATCGACAAAAGCTTGTTTCAACGTCACTATGTGACTGGTGGGGAAAATGCCGGTCTTTCTAAAATAGTTTTGTTCTTCGGCGCGGTAGTCGCGGAACAGCCGGCGCGTGCGCGGATCGCGCGCCGAGATCGATGGTAAAACGTTGGGGCCGATCACCGCGTCGATTTTGCCTTCGACCAACAGATTATCGAGCATCGTGTCCGCGTTGCCTGCGGCATCGATCTTTTCGATGCGAAATCCATCCGCCACACCCTCTTTCTTTACGCGCGGCGATAGCCAGTTGATGCGTTTGAGATCGACGCCGTAGTAATGCTGCAACGCGCCCCGCGCCCAGACACCTGCGGTGTTGTCCCACTGCATGATGCCGACGCGTCTGCCTTCCAAGTCCTTCGCCGCTTCGATGCCGGCCTTGCTGTTGACGAAGATATAGGCCTGGCGGAATTTCCGATTGGGAAAAGCCGGGATGGAAATATGCGGCTGGTTGGTTGCGTGAGCGCGTAAGCGGGCGGCAAAGCCGCAATCCCAGGCGTCGGCGTCATCTTCCTTGGGGACAAATTCCCATTCGAAGCCTTCGATTTTGATCGTGCCGTCGGTGATCGGAATGTTCGTGTCGATGGTCGGTTCGCGGAAATAAAAGCGCAATTTGGGACTAGGCATGGTTAAGTCTCCTGCACATGGGCAATTGGCCCAAAATATCGAACAGGCTCGGACCCCTGGCACTCCGGCAGCGCAGACTGGGACTGTATCGCGAGAGCCTCATAGACTTCAATCCCATGACTCATTTTCGCGCCTTGAAGATTTGTTGGTTGCCTTTCTTTGACGCCGACGATAAACCAACATGCTGTATAAAGTGCTGGAAAAGCACGCGGTGGCGAAACGAGGCAACGTCAAGAAAGACCAGACCATTGAGTTAACGAGCGAGCATGCGCGGGAGCGTTGCACGAGCCGGTTGCGGCAAGTGGTGGGATGGGATGCCGAACGAGCGTGAGTTGGTCTTTCTCAGTAATATTTTTCACCTCGCGGCAAGCACGATCGGAGCGATCGATGGCAGATCGAATTATTTTTCAAGGCGCTCAAGCAGAACCTAAAGATCAAGACCTTTGTGGGAACCAGTGACAACGCTGTGAACGTGCAGATTTGGACAGCATTGATCGCCATGCTGTTGCTTAAATACCTTCAGCTCAAGTCCACCTGGGCTTGGAGCCTATCGAATTTGGCTGCCCTGCTGCGATTTAATCTGTTGAGTTACCGCGATTTGTGGGCCTGGCTTGATGCGCCCTTTGAAATTCCGATCTTGATTCCACAGGGCGAGCAAATGACACTGCTCGAATAGAAACGTTGAACAACAGGAAACGACAACCTCAATGCCAAAGAGCGCTTTAACCCGTCTTAAATCCTTGATTTCATGTAAAGGAGATCGTGCAACTTAGATTATTTTGGATAGCAGTGTAGCCGGTCCCCTTAAACTCCCTTCAGGCCTCGGTGTACCAGGTGGTATGGCGCTCCACGGGCAGGCGCTTGGCCATAGTCTTCTGATCAGAGTACCCCAAGAAAATGCACGCCACGGGCCGTTCTTTCTCTGTGAGTCCGAGGACTGGGCCAACGAAGTTTTGGTCGATCCAGGCGCCCGTGCTGGGATAGCTGCCCAGGCCTCGCGCGCTCGCGGCGACCAGCAGGTTCTGAATCGCGCACCAGCAGGCCGCGAAGTTCTCCTGGTCAACGATTTTGTTCTCATCGCCCACCATGGAAACGACGATGATGACTGATGACGAATAACACTTAGCCCGAGCGAAGCCGAGAGCCTCTTCGCTCGCCTGCTGACCCTTTTTCTCCGCAGCCCAACGTACCGCCGCCTGTCGGGCTCCGACCAATCGCTCGCGCCCCTCTCCGGAGAACACGTGAAAACGCCACGGATGGGTCAATTTGTGGTTGGGTGCCCAGTGGGCGGCGTCGAGTAGCTCCTCGATCCACTCCCGAGGAATCTCGGTGGAAACGTACTCCTTCACCGAGCGGCGTGTCTTGATTGCGGTGAGCGCATCAGCGAGAGGGCGCTCCGTTGTGGTTGCCATGATTTTATCTCCTGGTCTTGTGCCGTTAATGTTTATAGCAAATCCTTAGTACTGTATCGTCGAACCCGCGACCCGTCAAGCATATGAGTGTTTGTATACAAGCGAGAATGGCGTCACATAGAAAATCGCCCATTGTACTGGCGGCGTTTTCCGTTCGTGCCGATTTTCTCAAAGCACTTCCAAGTTTTTCAAAAGCGTGTAAAACATCGATTTGGCCTACGAAGTGTTTCTCGTAAGGGAGCAAAATCATGGAATACGTCCTTGCGTTGGATCAGGGAACGACAAGTTCTCGGGCGATTCTTTACGATGAGGATGGAACGATCCGCAGCATCGCGCAACGCGAGTTAGAACAGATTTACCCGCAAGCCGGTTGGGTCGAGCATGATCCGGAGGAGATTTGGGCATCGCAGATGAGCGTTGCCGTAGAAGCGCTGAGTCGAGCCAATGCCCGTCCGCGGGACGTTGCCGCCCTCGGCATCACGAATCAGCGCGAGACGACGATTGTGTGGGAGCGCAAGACAGGTAAACCGGTGCACAACGCGATTGTATGGCAAGACCGGCGCACGGCGCCCATCTGCAAAAAGCTCTGGGAGCAGGGTCTCGAAGAACCGGTCAGACAGAAGACGGGATTGCTGATCGATGCTTACTTCTCTGCTAGTAAGATCATGTGGATTCTCGAAAATGTGCAAGGCGCGCGGGAGATGGCAAATGCCGGAGAACTGGCTTTTGGGACCGTTGACAGCTGGTTGATATGGAATCTGACCAGCGGGAAGTTGCACACGATCGATGCCAGCAACGCCTCGCGTACCATGCTGTTCAACATACATGGAGGAGCCTGGGACCGGGAGCTGTTGGATGCGATGAATATTCCCGTTTCTCTGCTCCCCGAGGTGCGCTCTTCGATCAGCAATGATGCTCATGTGTCGACCAGTCTCGCGCTCGGCGGCGTCCCGATCGGCGGCGTGGCCGGAGACCAGCAGGCAGCCTTATTCGGACAAGCATGCTTCCGTCCGGGTATGGCCAAATGCACTTACGGCACCGGAGCGTTCCTGTTGCAGACTCTCGGCGCAGAGCCCAAGCAATCAAAGAACCGCCTGCTCACCACTGTGGCGTGGCGAAGAGATAACAAACTTGAATATGCGATGGAGGGTAGTGTCTTCGCTGCCGGTTCGGTCGTGCAATGGCTGAGGGATGGACTCGGAATAATCAAAACTGCGGACGAAGTCGAAGCGCTGGCTTTGAGTGTCCCGGATAACGGCGGTGTCTATGTGGTCCCGGCATTCACCGGACTTGGAGCGCCGCACTGGGATCCGCTTGCTCGCGGCGCCATCATCGGAATCACTCGTGGAACAAAGCCCGGGCACATCGCGCGGGCGGCGCTCGAAAGCATTGCGTACCAGGTGGCGGACCTGTTGAACGCAATGCAAGAGGATTCCGGCATTCCGATTGAAATCTTGCGAGTCGATGGCGGAGCTGCGCGGAACGACACGCTGCTACAGTTCCAGGCGGACCTGCTGGGCATCCCGGTCGTTCGGTCTGCCAGGGCGGAATCGACGTCTCTCGGAGCGGCATTTCTGGCGGGTCTAGCCGTTGGCTTTTGGAAGGATCTGGAAGAGATTCAAGCGCTCTGGAAAGTTGAGAGGGAGTTCCGGCCAGGGAGAGCAACTGAGGAAATGGAAAAGCTCCGTCGCCATTGGCACCAAGCGGTTGGGCGATCGAAGGCATGGGCCGAGCCCGACCTCACATGACCGGTAGCCTGTTCACGGCCAACGGCTAGATCACGGCCTAACGAGCGTATTTGAGACAGACACGCATAAGGCCCGCTACTCATGTCCCAGTCGCTAAGGCGACAAAGCCACATCCGAGACGAGCGTTCGATTTCCCGCAGCAATCCGACCGTCCGGAGCTAACTCCACTGTTTCGGATATATTCGATAAACTCTCGTGCGTGTTGACCCGTGGCTGGGATTAGGTTTCAATTTAGCGATGAACCAAAAGATTGGGCTGGTTTTGATCCTGTTATTCGGCACTGGGTTAAACAGCTTTGCTCAGGCGAACTCTACCCCCGGCGCGCCGACCGCGGGTATCGTCGCAGCCACGAAAAAATTCCTCGCCACGCTTGACGATGCCCAGCGTGGCAAGGTCGTCTTTGATTTCAAAGATGAGGCGCAGCGCAAGCGCTGGTCGAATCTTCCGACAGCAATCTTCAAACGGCAGGGCTTGCGCATCGGCGACCTCACAAAACCGCAGCGCGAAGGCGTGCTGGCGGTTCTGGCGGCGGCCTTGAGTCCGCAGGGGTACGAGAAGGTTCTGCAGATCGTCGAGGCCGACGAGTTGTTGAGAACATCGAGCGGCCAGACGATGTTCGGGCGCGATGAATATTATGTCTCGTTCCTCGGCCAGCCTTCCACCACCGAGCCCTGGATGATTCAGTTCGGCGGGCACCATCTCGGCCTCAATATCACGCTTGCCAGCGAGCAACGCACGCTGGCCCCCAGCCACACCGGCGCGCAGCCGGCGATTTACGAACTCGAAGGCAAGACGGTGCGCCCCCTCGGTCGCGAGACTGACAAGGCGTTTGCCCTGCTTAGTTCGCTGGACGAAGCGCAGCGCAAGCAGGCCATCCTTGACTTCCAGATGCGCGACCTTGTACTCGGACCCGGCCGCGACGGGCAGACGATTCAGCCGGAAGGAATCAAAGGCTCGGCCCTGACCGAGAAGCAGCGCCAGATGCTGTTGGATCTCGCCAGCGAATGGACCGGCATCATGCACGAAGCTGTCGCGAAAGCGAAAATGGACGAGATGAGAAAGAATATCGCCGAAACCTGGTTCGCGTGGAGCGGCCCAACTGAAAAAGGCGGCGCCGCTTACTTCCGCATCCAAGGGCCGACGGTAATCATCGAATACGCCCCACAGCGCTTGGGGGGCGACGCGACAAAACACATCCACACGATTTACCGCGATCCAACGAACGATTATGGAGTAAAATGGTGGAAGCCGTGACCAGGAAACTTTGTCGTCTGCCGCTGCTGCTCGCGTTATTTGCGTTTCCGTCCGCCGTTTTCGCCCATCGGGATGACCAGTATCTACAAGCCACGCTTATGGCCATCGAACCGAGTGGCGTTCGGCTGCAAATCAACCTTACGCCGGGCGTGGCTGTCGCCGAACAGGTGATCGCCGAGATCGACCGCAACCGCGACGGCGCGATTTCCAAGAACGAAGCGGCAGTCTATGCCGAGTTGCTGAAGCGCGATCTCACCCTGCGCATGGACGGGCGAGATTTAGAATTGAAACTCACCGCGTCTGAATTCGTCCCGCCTGCAGAGCTCCGCACCGGTTCGGGAACAATTCAGATTGAATTCTCTGCAATCTTCGACCCGCTCGCGGCCGGTCCCCACAGGCTCACGCTCGAGAACCGGCATTTAACCGCGATGAGTGTGTATCTCATCAACGCTGCTCAGCCCAGGTTTGCCACGATCCAGATCACCAGGCAGAAGCGCAACGAGAACCAGAGCGCGGGCGAAATCGAATTTACGTTTCATCCATTCCTCCCGAAGATTGCTGAATCCGGGCCACATTAGTGGCGGGATGGTTGGCTACTGAGAATGACGACTCGGGCTACTTGCGCGCAGGGTCACTATGCAACACTGTCGATTCTGACACGGATTGCTTCAACCTCTGACCACGTAACCAACTTTACACGATCGGGCAAATTCAAATGGCGATTTTTTTCATTCTTAATAACATAGGGATAAGATGCAATCTCCAACAACTCTCGGTCGCTGCCCGAGGGATCATCCCCGAAAACGTAGTCTATCTTAGCTTTCACTACCTCTTCGCTGATTCCTAAGGCGTCCACCAGACCCATAACTTTGTTGGGACCCATGTTGAAATGAACAACAGTCCTGGAGCTCCAATCAATCCTCGAACCCGATACGACGACTTTTTTCAATTCCGTCTGGCTGATCCAACCTCTGAGGTGCAAAGCAAAGAGAAACCCAACAGCTCCCTCGTGATAATTCGTGGTCGAAAAGACCGCCCCGCTCCCAGCGCGTACTCTGCTCTTTAGAAAATTAATCGCCTCCTGCCAGACTAATTCCTCATCAATCAAATTGCTGGCTATTCGCTGAACTTCATCGGCAACCAGCTCGGAGCTGACACCATTTTTGAGAAGTGCCAAGCCTCTCTTCATCATTGTGAGAGAACGATCAAAAGGAGCCTTTCCATTCTGAATTTCGCTCTTCCATTCGGCAACATACCTGTCAAATAGATCTTTATCCGCGGAAAGATTCCTCGTGCACAGATACCAAAGGTCATGGCCTGGTATTGTCAGAGTTCCATCGATGTCATAAACATCGAAATGGTCGGCTTGCATATCGGTCAGCTCGCAATGTTTGGCCGCGATAATACCACAAGCGAGGAGAATTAAGGAGAAACAAACTCCCTACACTCGAACGAAGCCAGCACTTTTGAATTCAACTCCACAACTTCTTGCTCGCGATGGCAGCGCCGTCGCGCAGGGCACGGAGCTTGGCTTGGGCGATTTGCGGATGGACGCGGCCGCCCAGGCCGCAGTCGGTGCCGGCGATGACGTTTTCTCGGCCGACGATTTCAGCGAACGTGATGAGGCGATCGGCTACCAGTTCCGGGTGCTCGACGAGGTCGGTGGCGTGGCTGACAACACCCGGAATCAGGATCTTCCCGGCGGGGAGTTTCACGTCGCGCCAGACTTTGTATTCATGTTCGTGGCGGACGTTGCCGGCTTCGATCAGATACGCCTGGGCGTCGACACGGAGCATGACGTCGACGATGTCGCGCAGCGGAAAATCGGTGGTGTGCGGACCGTGCCAGCTTCCCCAGCAGATATGATAGCGCACGCGATCGACCGGGATGCCTTCGAGGGCGTGATTCAGAATTTCAACCCGTTGTGACGCGTAGCGCCGGTAGTCCTCGACGCTTGGCTGGGGATCGAGCATGTCCCAGGCGCCGGGGAGACCGGGGTCATCGAGCTGGAGGATGAAGCCGGCGTCGACGATGGCGCGATACTCTTCGCGCATCGCATCGGCAATCGCTTCTAAGAATTTCTCGGTGGTCGGGTAGTAACTGTTCTGATCGCGGCAGAACATCTCCAGGCTGCCGGGGGCGATGGCGCTCACGAAGGCCTCCTCGACGCCGGCAGCGTTGGCGGCAAGCTTCAAGTTGACGAGCTGGTCGCGCAGAAACTGTTGCGCGGTGTAAGCGATCGGGCCGGTGCAGGTCGGGCGCAGCGCGGCGGTGCTGGGCGCACCCAAGCCGGTGTCGGCGTAGAATTCAGCGAACTCGCGCTGCTCCCAGCGCACGCCGACGACGCGCATCGGCGTGCCGGGGTTGGCAGTATCGGGTGCAATGGTCTCGGCCGAAGTCGGCGTGAAGCCGGAGACGCGGTGGAAGATGTAATTGCCCCAAGCGCCCCGGTCGGTGGACGCGCGCATGGGCTTGCCGAACTCGCCGTCGTTGGGAATGTCGATGCCCACCTCTTTCTGCGTGCGCACGACTTCACCGATGGCCGAGCGAAGCCGCGTTTGCAACGCGACTTCGTCCTCCGCCGTGGCGGCTTGTTTCGCCCACATGGCGCGCAAGTCCGCCGGCCGCGGCAGGCTGCCGACATGGGTGGTAAGAATGCGTTCAGTGCTTCGTTTCATTGGCTGCTGCCTCAAGCTCGATTGCTCGGGGGGTGTATCTGCGAACCTCGACAATCGCTTAAGCCGTCTTGGCAAAGCCTTCGTTCACTCCTTTCTCGTAGGCGAGCAGCTTCTTGACGCTCGGGCGCTCCTGCATGCGCTTAAAATGCGCCGCGACGTTGGGGAAGCCTGAAAGGTCTACCTCCAACTGGTTGG
>CAWJBB010000023.1:0-26561 GCA_963840855.1 uncultured delta proteobacterium | reverse complement strand
TCGTTAACGGAAGGAAAGCGTGAGATGAAACGCATCCGTCTAACGGCAGCGTCGCGCGCCGGCGTCGCCGTCCTCGCGCTACTGACAGCAGGTACACCGTCGGTCCCGATTATCGCCGTCCCGACACTCCGGTCCCCGCCATGTGGAGCGAAGCGCGTTATGGGAGCATCGACACCCGCCAGGCCCAGTCTGGCGCGCTGGTGGGAAGAGTTCAACGATCCGGTGTTGACAGAGGCTGGGCAAATAGAGCGGCGGGTTCCAGTTTAGATTTGCGCGCCGGCCGAGGCGCGCATCCGCGAAGCACGGGCATTGCGGCGAGTCGCCGAGAGGGAGGCATCGGCCAGAGCGTCGATGTGAGCGGCTCTTACAGCCGCAGCCGCACGAGCGAGAACGCGATTGCGCCCTCGTCGCAAGGGAGCGGCGGCTCGCCTTTCTTTCGCGGCAGTAACAATGGACAGGATCTTTTCCGGTCCGGATTTGACTCGAGCTGGGAGATCGATGTCTTGGCGGCGTGCGGCGCAGCGTCGAGTCTGCCGAGGCCACGGTCGAGGCGACGATAGAGGACCACCGCGATGTCTTGGTGACACTGCTTGGCGACATCGCGAGAAACTACATAGACCTGCGCGGTTTTCAACGCCGTTTGGCCGTGGCCGGAAACAATCTCAAGGCGCAACAAGACTCGCTGGAAATCGTTCGAGTGCGTTTTCAAGCCGGGATGGCGAGCGATCTTCAAGTCGCTCAGGCGGAGGCACAGGTCAATACGACGGCGGCGGAGATTCCCGCGTTAGAAGCTCTGGCGAAACAAGCCGCGCACCGCCTCGACGTGCTCCTTGGATTTCAGCCCGGCGCCCTGTGGACTGAGTTATCGGCGGATGCGCCAATTCCCGCGCTTCCTCCCCAAGCTCACGTCGGCTTGCCGTCGGAACTTCTAAGGCGGCGTCCCGATATCCGGCGCGCGGAGCGCCTGCTCGCCGCGGCCAATGCCGAGATAGGCGTTGCGACTGCCGATCTTTATCCGAAGTTCTCCCTATCCGGCGCCTTTGGCGTAACCAGCATTTCCGCCAGCGATTGGTTTTCAGCGCCAAGCCGCTTCTGGTCCATCGGCCCGACCATTCGCTGGCCTGTCTTCGACGCCGGAAGAATCCGCGCCAACATCGAAGTGCGCACGGCGCGGCAAGAGCAGGCCTTGACGCAGTACGAAAAAACCGTGCTTACGGCCTTTGAAGACGTGGAAAACGCGCTGGTGAGCTACGTCAAGGAACAGACGCGCTATCGGTCTTTGACGGATGCAGTGGTTGCCAACCGCCGTGCCCTGGCCCTGGCTGACGACCTTTACAAAAACGGGCTCATCGACTTTCTCAACGTGCTGGATTCCCAACGCGCACTTAACGCCGCCGAGAACGATCTCGCCCAGAGCGAGGCGACGATGTCGACGAATCTCGTCGCGCTATACAAGGCGTTAGGCGGCGGCTGGGAAAACTAAATAATAGCGGCGCTTCGCGCCTACGTTCCAGTCGTTCAAAACGTTCAAATCGTTTCGTAAGATTCTCTCGGAATCTTTTGAGCAGCCTGAAAACAAAGTCTAAAGCGAGACGGATCAAAGTTCTTCAACAAGCCGGGAGTCCGATCTGGTCATTGCCGCGGGCGCGGAAATCCGGGACTGTCTTGACAACGTCAATACGGCAGTCATTAATCTCCCCGTATGATTCGCTCCGTTGTGAATCCCGAGATGGTTATCATTCCCGCGGGAAGCTTTCTGATGGGAAGCGATCAGGGACAGGAAAACGAACAACCCGTGCACCGCGTCTGTATCGATGCTTTCGCCATCGGCAAATTTCCCGTCACCAACCGGGAATACAAAATATACGTTGAAGACAAGGCCGCGCCAGCGCCGCCGTTTTGGACCGAGCCGATGTTTGCCCACCCCGAGAAGCCGGTGGTCGGAGTCACTTGGGATGACGCGACGGCGTACTGCCAGTGGTTGAGCGAACGGCTGGGGCAAGCCTTTCGATTGCCCACGGAGGCGGAATGGGAGCGCGCCGCGCGCGGCCGGCGCGAGGGCGCGCTCTATCCGTGGGGAGACGAGCCGCCGTGGGAAAGACCGTATCCGGGATTTGACGGCGAAACCGGCGGCCCGCAGCAGGTCGGCGTGGGCGAGCCCAACGGCTTCGGCGTCTACGACATGAGCGAAGGCGTGCACGAGTGGTGCAGCGATTACTTTGATTATCACTATTATCGCTATGCGCCGGAGAAAAATCCGCAAGGCCCCGCCAGCGGCCAGCGCCGTGCCTCGCGCGGCGGCTCATGGCGCCACCGGATCAAATTCAGCCGCTGCGCCGCGCGCAGCTCTTTGCCGCCCGCTTTCAAGTACGCGGATTATGGGTTTCGGATAGCGATGACGCTGTAAAACGGTTCGAGCCGTTCCGATCGTTCCAGTAGTTCGAGTCGTTCAAGCGCGCGCAGCGGCGCGCTGTTCAATGTTCAAGGTGATCCCATCATCGAAACGTTTGTCTTGATTCAAGATGAGCTTAGGTATACATTAGGTAAGAATTCCTTACTTGAGGACTTAAACATGGCGATCGTAAAGGTCACGGAAAAGGGGCAAATAACGCTCCCCATCAATCTTCGCCGCAAGCTAGGGATTACTAAAGACGACTATCTGGTGGTAGAGAGCGACGGAGAGTATTTAACGCTACACAAAGTGTCCCGCGCCAAGGCCCTAAGCGGCGAAGATCCCATTTGGAATATGATCGGCCAGGGTTCGAGCGGCAAGCGTGACGTTGCCGCCCGTCACGACTATTACCTCGCCCAAGGTGAGCGCAAGAGATGGCGCAAGTCTTAGTGGATACCAGCGCCATTTATGCTCTTGTCGACCACAATGACGCCTTTCATCGAAAAGCGGTGGCTACTCTTCGCTCAATGCCGGGGCGCGGCCTAGCCCCGCTGCTGACGAATTTCATTGTCGCCGAGTCTCATGCTTTGCTATTGTCTCGAATGGGTGCGGCGCTGGCCCGTCGCTGGCTCTTGGGTCAAACGTGGCAGATTGAAGCGGTACAGGCGCGGGACGAAGAGGTTGCCAAAGATATCATTCGCAAATACGCGGACAAGTCTTTCTCTTACACTGACGCGACGAGTTTCGCTGTCATGGCGCGCATCGGGATTAGCGTCGCATTCGGTTGCGATCCGCACTTTCAGCAATACGGATTCAAGCTTTTGACGTAGCGAGGCGCGTAAACTCTGCAAAACCGTTCCAGTAGTTCCAAACGTTCAAGCCGTTCAAGTTCCACACGTTGTGCGGTTCGCACAGCTCGAACCACATCCGCGTCTACGAGCGGACAATGAGCTATCAGCTCTCATGGAGATGCGTGCGATGAAGTTGCTTTTCAGCACACTTGCTTATTTTTTGCTTCTCACAATTGCCTTGCCGATCATGGCTGCGAGCGATCGGCGCGAAGAATGGGAGAAAGTCCTCAGCGCGGGCAAACAAGAAGGGAAACTCGTCCTTTACACCTTTCCGGGACAGGAGCTTGTTTTCCAGGAGTTTCAAAAAAAGTTTCCCGACATCAAGCTGGTCGAAGTGACCGTCCGAGGGTCGGAACGGGTGACAAGAATTATGTCTGAACGGCGGGCAGGCAAGTACCTCGCAGACATCCTTATCGGCGGAGTCGGTTCCGCCCAGTCCGGCCTGCTCAAAGCCGGGCTCCTCGAACCCATCAAACCTGCGCTGATTCTCCCAGAGGTTTTGGACGAGTCGAAATGGTGGCAGGGCAAGCATGTCTACGGCGACGACGAGGACAAATATATCTTATCCTTCGCTGGCACCCCACTTTATTATTTCCACTACAACACCACGCTAGTAAATCCCCAGGAATTCAAATCCTATTGGGATTTTCTCAATCCTAAGTGGAAGGGGAAAATGGTCGTTGCTGAACCACTGACGGGTGGAACGCAAGAGCCGTTGCAGTTTTTGTATCACAACAAGGAACTGGGCTCTGAATTTGTCCGGCGATTTCTGACCGAAATGGATCTCGGCGTAAGCCGTGATATGCGACAGCTCTTGGACTGGGTCGCCCAAGGTAAATATGCGATGTCGGCTTTGCAAAACACGGATCGAATACGGTTGTGGGATGCGAGAAAGCAAGGCTTGCCGGTGAACGCTTTCGAAACCGACAAATTCAAGGAAGGCGGCCTGGTGGGCTCCGGCGGCGGCAACATCGCTTTGATCAATCGAGCCCCTAACCCCAATGCAGCGAAGGTTTTTATCAACTGGTTCCTCTCACGAGAAGGCCAAATCGCCTATCAAAAATTTGTCCAGGGCGGCAGAAACTCTCTCAGGATCGATATCCCGAAGGACGATGTGCCGCTCCACGCGCGCATCAAACCGGGAGGCAAGTATACTCTCAGCGATGATGTCGGCTATAGCGATCTCGAATCAGTCCGGCGATTGGTCTTAGACATTTGGCAGAAGAAGTAATGCCGTGAAGATTTCGGTGGCGCGTCTGATCGCTAATTTCCTTAAAGAGGCTGGAGCCCCATACCTCTTCGGCCTGACCGGCCATTCGATTTTTCCTATCACCGACGCTCTCTATTCCGAGCCTAATATCCGGTTCGTACCGGTCATGCACGAGCTTTCCGCCGCTTACATGGCCGCCGCCTATGCCAAGGGAACGAGGACGCTTGGTGTCTGCACGGCCTCTGCCGGCGCGGGCGTTACCAACCTTCTGACGGGAATCGCTTACGCGTACAAAGAATCGATCCCCGTGATTGTGCTTGCCGCCGATGTATCACGCCGTCACGGAAGAAAAGGCGCGTCGTCGTGGCATGAAATACCGCAGCGCGAGATTTTTGCGCCGATCACGAAAATGAGCGTCACTCTTGAGAGTGAAGATGACGCCGTCGAGATTTTGCGCCAGGCGCTATGCCAAGCAACAACGGGAAGAATGGGGCCGGTTTACGTCGGCATTCCACGTGACATTCAGGAGGAAGAAATCGAAGCTCCCGAACCTGGGTGGCTGGGCACCGTTGCGCCGACTGTGGAGCCTGACCGGGCTGTCTTGGACCGAGCAGCGGAAGAGCTGCAAAAAGCATCTTTTCCCATAATTATAGCCGGCGGAGGCGTCTACTGGTCGAGGGCTGAACAAGAACTGCGCGAGCTGGCGGAGCTTCTCTCCATACCCTTTGGCACCTCGCCATCGCACAAAGGCTTGATTTCCGAAGATCATTCACTTTCGCTGGGGGTGCTGGGTTTCGGCGCATTTCCCTTTGCCAACGCATTCAGTATCGAGTCGGATTTGATTTTGGCGGTGGGAGTGACTTTCAGTGAGGGTCTCACGCTTGGCTTTGGCGACAAAGTGATTCAGGCGGGCGCGAAAATCATTCAAATTGACGCCGATCCGCGGGAGCTCGGCAAAATATACCCGACTCATCTGTCGGTGTGCGGCGACGCAAAAGCCGTTCTCATAGGGCTCATCGCGCGGTTAAAAAAAGCTGGCGCCGAAAAAAGAGATCCGTCTCGCGTCGTTAGGCTCGATGGAGAAAAAACCAGCTGGCGCGAGAAAATTCAAACTCATACTTACGACGTTGACGGCCCGATCGATCAGTGGCATGTTTACCGGGCGTTGAAAGAAGCCATCGGCGAAGATGCGGTCGTTGTCGGTGCAGGAGGCACGGCGGAACTCATCAGGCGCTTTGTCGCGCCATCTTATGCGTATCACTCGGGGGAAATGCGCGCCATCGGTTTCGGTCTTTCAACCTCGATTGGTTTAAGTCTCGCCTTCCCAGCTCAGCCCGTGGCGTGCGTGAGCGGCGACGGCTCTTTCATGCTTGAAAGCCAGGAACTAGCCACGGCCGCGGCATTCAAGCTGCCGATTACGATCATCGTAGTTCGCAACGACGCCTACGGGAACATGAAGCGGGACCAGATCAAACACTACGGCGGCAGGGTCATCGGAACAGACCTTCACCTGCCCGATCTCTGCGCCCTCGCCGGTTCCTATGGCATCGAATCGGAAAGAGTGGTCCAACCCAAAGCGCTGCTGCCTGCGATCAAACGGGCGTTGGCACTTCGCAAGCCAGTACTGTTGGACGTAATCTGTCCCATCGAAGGAATATAAGTCAGTCACGTGGCCTGGATCAAACGCGTTCCAATCGTTCAAAATGTTCAAAACGTCTAAAGATATCGGAGCCGACAACATGAATGACGAAATGATCGAAATTTTGAATCCGACCGGAGTCCGTGCCTCCAAGCGGATCCGGCTTGCGCCGAGGAAACACGATAATCTTGGCGGCGTACGCATCGGGTTGCTCGACAACAATAAGCCCAATGCCGACAAATTTCTCGATCATGTCGGGGCGCTGCTTAAGAAGCGGTACGAGGGCATGGAGCTGGTCTCGAAGCGGAAGATGACGCGCATCGAAGCGGACTGCCTTAAAGAGTTGGCCGAGCACTGCGACGTGGTCATCAATGCCTTTGCTGATTGAGGCTCCTGCACGTCGTGGAGTGTCCACGACTCGGTGCAGCTAGAACAGGCAGGTATTCCCACAGCTACAATCGTCACGGACGAATTTATGACGCTGGCGAAGACTGAAAGTGCGACGCGCGGCATGGGCGGCCTGCCGCTGGTTGAGGTGCCGCATCCGGTGGGGACGATTCCCACTGACGCGCTGAAAAAATGGCGGAAAGCGCCGTCGAGTCGATTGTTGCTGGGTTAACGCGGAAAAACGGCAGCGTTGAATCCGCAGTGAAGGCGCCGAGGCGTCGCATCACCGGGAGGTCGGGGAATTGATCACCGTGCCAAGTGATCCGGCGGCACTGTTTTATTTCGTTATGGCACAGGGTTGGTCGGATGGTTTACCGGTTCTGCCGCCGACGCGGGCTGCGGTCAGCGCAATGATCGGAGCGTGCGGACTGAAAAGAGATCATGTGCTTGGCACGATGCCGCCTTTGAATGGTATCGCTACCGTGGAGAAAATCGCCGCAAATGCGGTGATGGCCGGTTGTCTGCCGGAGTATTTTCCGCTAGTGCTCGCGGGGGTGACGGGGATGCTTCAGCCCGGATTCAATCTCGATGGCGTGCAGACGACCACGGGAAATGTCGCGCCACTCGTGATCGTCAACGGTCCGTGCCGGAAGACGTTGGAGATCAACTGCGGCGCCAACGTGCTCGGCCAGGGCTGGCGCGCCAATGCGACCATCGGGCGAGCGATCAGGTTCGTAATGACCAACATCGGTGGAGCTGTGCCGGGTCTGTACGACAAATCAACCGTCGGCCAACCGGCGAAGTATACGTTCTGCATCGGAGAAAACGAGGAAGAGAATCCTTGGGAGTCACTCCACGTCGAACGCGGATTTAACCGCGAGGCCGACGCGATAAGTCATGTTCGGCTGCAGCGGTGTTAATAGTGCCGTCGATATGGCTAGCCAAAACGCCAAAGGGCTGTTGAAAACATTCGCCTTAACCATGATCGGCGGAATGACCAGTGGCGTTACTTCCACCGAAGTTATGCTAATCCTTTGCCCGGAGCATGCCGTGATATTATCGACAAACGGCTATTCAAAACAGGACATCCGCCAGGACCTCTTCACGATGGCTCGTGTCCCTTATGAGAAAATCTCCGATGATAATCTAAAACTATTGTCCAAACGGCGGCCGTCATGGTTTAAGAATGATGCGCGGGAAATCGGCGCTGTTGATCGGCCGGAAGATATCTGGATCGTCGTCGCCGGCGGCGCAGGCGCCAAGTCGGCCTATATTCCCGGGCGAACCGGGACGCACTTGCAAACGACTAGGATTGAATAGGCGTTCAAGCAGTTCAAATCGTTCAAGTCGTCCAAAACGTCTCGGAATCGGACGGACGCCCTCGGGAATAAAACAAGAAAGGAAAGTAACTCACTGTGGAGAAATGGCTTGATAGCTCCAGTCCCTACGCCTACGCGTTGATGCGTATCGTCGTCGGTTTGCTCTTCGTTTGCCACGGCGCGCAGAAGGTTTTCGGTTGGTTCGGCGGTATCGACGGCAAAGGAACCGCGGTGTTGCTAAGCTCGCTCCTCGGCGTTGCTGGCATAATCGAAATTATCACGGGGCTTTTGATCGTGATCGGGTTCCTTGCCGGATACGCGGCGTTCATCGCCAGCGGGCAGATGGCGGTTGCCTACTTCATGGCCCATTTTCCCACAAGCTTTTGGCCGCTCGAAAACAAAGGCGAGCCGGCAGTGCTATTTTGTTTTGTCTTTCTCTACGTGGCGACCCAAGGGGCGGGCATCTGGAGCATCGACGGCGCGCGCCAACGAAGCTCGCACACATAGCGCATATTTTCTTGCCCAGCGATTTTTCGAGCTGGATCACTTTGGCGCCGCGCCCCACAGCTCCTCGAGCCGCTGGTCGCGGCCGCAACCGTAGCGGTAAATCTGATAGCGAACAGGATTTTTCTTGTAATAATCCTGATGGTAGTCCTCCGCTGGAAAAAATTCCGTGAACGGAACAATTTCCGTGACGATGGGTGTTTTGAATCGCTTGGCAATGGTTGCTTTGGATTCTTCAGCCAGGCGTTTTTGATTCTGATCGTGGACAAAGATCGCTGAGCGGTATTGACTGCCGGCGTCACAAAACTGCCGATTGGAGGTCAGCGGGTCGATATTATGCCAGAAAACTTCGAGTAACTTGGAGTAGCTGATCTTATTCGGATCGTAGGTCACCTGTACGACTTCGGTGTGTCCCGTGGTGCCCGCAGAAACCTCTTCATAGGTCGGATTTTTCTTCTTGCCGCCCGCATAACCGGAAATTGTCGCAAACACGCCGTCGAGCTTATCGAACGGCGGCTCCATGCACCAAAAGCACCCGCCAGCAAAAGTCGCTTTGGCCGTTTCCGCGTTGGCGCTTGCCGCATGAAGCGTGCCCGACTGCGAGATTGTTATCCACCCGAGCGCCAGACATAGATTCATAAGTCTTTTGATTCTCATTGTTTTTCTCCCTGCGTTTTGCGAGCTTCGATGAGAACATAACGACCCAAGACGCTGCATGGTTCCCGGTTGGGCCATGGGCCGATGCCGAACACTCGGCGCTTGCCGCCGGGGGTGCCGAGGGCGTAGATTGTAACCAAGATTGATGCGAATGGCGATCTTAATCCGCACAAGAGGCATGTCGCGTCGGCAGTTGTTTCGCCTGGCGCTCGGCGCCGGCACCGTTGCGCTGACTGGAGGTTACTCAATGGCCGCGTCGATTATCCGTCGGCCGATCCCGCGTTCGGGAGAATCGCTGCCGGTGATTGGCCTTGGGACATGGCAGACTTTTGATGTGGGCGCCGATGCGGCGGCGCGGGCGCCGCTGAAAGAGGTCCTCGGCGAATTCGCGCGGCTCGGCGGCAGCGTCATCGATTCCTCGCCGATGTATGGTAGTTCGGAAAGCGTCGCCGGCGATCTTGCCGGCGACCTTAAACTTAGAAAGCATCTCTTTATCGCCACCAAGGTCTGGACCAGCGGGCGGGAAGCCGGTATCCGGCAGATGGAAGAGTCGTTCCGTCGATTGCGTGCCCAGCGCATGGACCTGATGCAGGTGCACAATCTGGTTGACTGGCGCACCCATCTGGCCACGCTGCGCCAGTGGAAAGAGAAAGGGAAAGTTCGCTATATCGGCGTTACTCACTACACCGCCAGCGCCTACGACGATTTGGCGCGCATATTAGAAACAGAAGAGCTCGATTTCGTCCAGCTCAATTACTCGGTCGCCGAGCGTGAAGCGGAGCGGCGTCTCTTGCCTCTCGCCACCGACAGACGGATCGCAGTGCTGGTTAATCGGCCATTCGCCGGCGGCCCGCTTTTCAGCAAGGTGCGCGGCAAGCCATTGCCTTCCTGGGCCAAGGACATCGGCTGCACGACCTGGGCTCAATTCTTTCTCAAATTTGTCATTTCGCACGCGGCTGTAACCTGCGCGATACCGGCGACGAGTAAAATCGCGCACCTTATCGACAATATGCAAGGAGGCATGGGGATTATTCCCGACGCCGGGATGCGCGAGCGCATGGTCAATTACGTAGGGGCGCTGTAAAGATCCCCGCATCTTTTCGGCGCTGGCTATTTCACTTGACGCTCATCTGCGAGTTGGACTACGTTAGCGGCGATTCACGGCCCGATGCTGCGACGCGCGCGGGCTCAGCTCAATCCGAGGTGTAAACATGAAAAAACTCTCCGTGCCGTTTATTCTTTGTCTGCTGGCCTGTTTGCCGGCTGCACATGCCCAGGCGCCTTTTTACCAGGGAAAAACCATCAAGGTCATCATTGGCACGCCGCCGGGGAACCTCTACGACCTGTGGGGGCGGCTCATTGTCACGTACATGGGTAAGCATATTCCGGGAAACCCAGATTTCATCGTGCAGAATATGCCCGGCGCGGGCCATGTAGTCGCGGTGAATCATCTTTATAGCAATGTAAAACCGGATGGCTTGACGATCATCGGTTCAGTTATCCCTTCGCTGTATCTAAATCAGTTGCTCGGCAGATCTGAGATTCAGTTCGACTG
Organism: uncultured delta proteobacterium; assembly: GCA_963840855.1. Lineage (GTDB taxonomy): Bacteria > Desulfobacterota > Binatia > UBA9968 > UBA9968 > DATACQ01. The sequence continues at coordinate 16,047 of CAWJBB010000023.1, read as the reverse complement.
GGCGAAGTTTACCTGGATCGGTTCGCCGGCGCGCGGTGATAGCCAAATGTATATGCGCGCGGACACGCCGTATAAAACCATCGAAGATGTCCGCACGGCCAAAGAGCCGCCGAAATGCGGCGCTACAGGAGTCACCGGGCCGGATTCTTACCTGCCCAAATTATTGCAAGACACCGTTGGCGCGAAGTTCGCCATCGTCACCGGCTATCCGGGCGGAACAGACATTGACCTCGCTGTCGAGCGCGGCGAGATTCACTGCCGCGCGTTTACCATCGAAGCGTTTTTTGGCCGCGAGCCGTACCATACCTGGCGCAAGAAGAATTTTGTTCGACACCTGTTTCAGACGGGAAGCAAAAGGGACGAACGGTTGCCGGATGTTCCCACCATTGCGGAAATCATGGATCGACACAAAACTCCAGAGTCGGGAAGGCGTCTGAGTAATGTGCTTCTCGCCGCCGGTGACATGGGCCGGCCGATGTTCGGCCCTCCGGGCATGCCGGCGTGACCGTCTCAAGATTCTCAGGGACGCGTTTGTAAAGACCATGAGCGACGAGCAGTTCCGCACCGAAGTCAAGAAGCGAAACTACGAATTCGATCCGGTCGGCGGCGAAGAATTGGAGAAACTTGCTAAAGACGTAACGACCCAGCCGCCGGATATCATCGAGCGTCTCAAGAAAGTCCTGGGGAATTAGGATGAGTCCGCGGCGGCAACCGCGGCGAAGCGAGTTTGCCGCCATGACAATCCAACGCCGCCGCGGCAGTTCGCCCGGCGCGGCGCTCCTGCGTCCTCCGATCCAATCAGGTCCTGATTGTCTATCGATGGCGTCCCAAGTAAGCCACGGCGTCGATCTCGACAAGACAACCAGGAGACAACTCGACGACCTCGAGAGTAAGACCCGCTGGGAGTGTCGTTGCACGTTGCTTGAAGAAGTTGCAATACGCGCCGGCAAACTCGTTGCGGTTTTGTCCAGCCGTTAAATACACGGTTGTTTTCACCACGTTGTCCAAGGTTCCCCCGGCTTCCTCGACGATGTGCTGCACATGGCGCAGCGTGATTTCCGTTTGTCCCGCCAGATCGCCCTCTGCCAGCACCTCGCGTTGGAATCCCACCGCGTCTTGACCAGCAATCAACAGCCAGTCGCCGACCCGCACGGCCTGCGAAAAAGAGCCGGGAGATTTTCTTACCTTGGGGCTAGCGACGATCTGTTTCTCGCCGCGATAGGCAATTGCGACGGAGCGGAGCAGGATATCTTTCCCCAAATCGCGAATATAAATTCCGGAGTTGGGCGGAAACTCGTCCGCAGAAAAGATTCCCGCGTAAACGGCTCTGCGCGATTCGCCATAGCCCGGCCGATAATCCGTGCTCGGCATAAACATGAACGTGCGGCAGAGATCGCGCAGCGACAAATCCTGTCGGCCCAGGATATCGTTGATTCGGCCGAGAACTTCGGTTGTTTGCGTCTGGATTGCAATCGGCGGTGAAATTCTCCCATCACCATCAGCGGCGTCGACACCGGACAAAAAGACAAAATTTCCGGCGCGTACTCCGTGGCATCGGCTGCCGCGAGCCAGCGGCAATTCGGGCAGGTGAAAATACTGGCGGTCTTCAGTCGCCGTCGCGATCGCGTCCATGCGCACGCGACAGTTGCCGTCGAGGCCCGCGATGCCGACCAGCGTCGCCGCGGGGCGGGTTTCGCCATCTTTCCCGAAGGCCGCGTCCAAGACTTCGCAAACCAGCCCAGCGTCCGAGTAGTCAGGCAAATAGACCATCAGGCTGACGACGTCTGTGAGATTCATATCTGCGGTTTTGAGCGCGGCGTCAAGATTTTCCACGGTTTGCCGCGCTTGATCACGGGTACTTTCGTCGGTAAGAGCGCCGTGCGAAAGCCGGGCGTCTTGAGCCACGAAGGCAAATTCCCCGGCGACGAAACCTTGGGAAAAGAGTCCTGGTTCCAGGTGGATTTGTTCGTCATGGATAATCTTTGCCATCCGAGACTCCTCGAGAATATGTTAGCTGGCTTTGAGATAGGTAATAGTGAGCGCAACTGAACTATATCAATGAAGCTCAGCATTGATAATAGATCGGCGAAGAATGGATTTACAGGCTGACCGCCACAAAATCACTGAGATCGGGAAAGCGTTGGATCATGGACCGAGGCACCCTCCGCGGCGCATACATAGCGCGGGTTTCAGACTCATGATCGCTCCAGCTTCGGTGCCGCAGTTCAATGACCTTGGGAAATTCAGCGAAGGCTTCCAGCGTGCGCTCGATGCGCTCGACATTTTCCGGGGCGAAATGGAAACCAGCGGGGTACTGAAACAGCAGCGCTGCAAGCTTGCCTACTTCCGCCAATGGCATCAACGCGCCGGAAAACAACTCCACGTCATTCGCCGCAAACGGTTCCCAGGGCCGAAGGTCACTGGATTCTCCGCCCAGCCGTTTGGCGTGCGTGAATTTCTGCCAAGCTTTCACGGCGAATTTGAAATCGTCCGGGGTTCTCGACACCCAGGCGCGCGTCATTGTTGGCTTGGGCGGGCGGTAAAATGTCGAATTGATCTCCACCAAATTGAAATACGAGGCGTAAAACTCCAGTTCGTTGAGGCGGCGCCCGACCGCCATCGGATAAAATATCTCGTTCCAACCCCGCGGCGGTCCGCCCGGGTAAGAATAGCCGCAAGTGCCAACGTTAAATTGCCGGTTCGAAGCAGCGGTCATATCTGAAAGCATTCAAGCGAAACGCACGCGCCGGTTTGACAAAGTTGATTTGCAACCCCAGGTTTTTTCATCTAGAATATTTTGGTCTTTGGGCCAATCGAATTTCCATCGGAATCTTTAGGAGGATCGGGTTCATGGCAACCATGATTACGACCGAGTGCATCAACTGCGGCGCCTGCGAGCCGGAGTGCCCCAACAACGCCATTTCGCAGGGCGAAACCATTTTTGTCATCGATCCCCTGCTGTGCACCGAGTGCGTGGGTTTTCACGATTATGAAGCCTGCGCCGCCGTCTGTCCGGTGGACTGCTGCGTTACAGACCCTAATAACATCGAAAGCGAAGAGGCGCTCATCGCGCGCGCCCGCGTCGTCCACCCCGAAGTCCAGTTCGACGACAATTATGAGTCGCGTTTCCGCAAGGGGCAAGGAAAAAGCGGCGAGCAGGCAGTGGCAAAAGCGGCTCCAAGTCAGGCTTCCGCTCGGGGCACGGTGGCAAGCGTCGCTGCTCCGGTAGCGACGGCGGTCGCCTGCGCCGAACCGGAAGTCAATTTTGTGCCGCTCCCCCAATCGACTCCTGGAAGATTCCACTCCGTTGCCTCAAGTGCGACAAAACCCACGACGAGCCTGTGAGCAACTTTATGATCGGCAACGTGATCTTCTGTCCCCACTGCTATAAATCGATAGTGGTGCGGGATAACCTCAACTTTCAAATCCGCACCCTTTTGAAAGACTCCTACGCCAAATGGGAGCAGGAGCAAAACGCATTCATTGACCGCAGAGCGCGAGAGCTGGCTGAGTTCAACGAACGGCGCGCCAAAGAAGCCCAGATCTTCGAAACCCGCCAACAAAAGGAACTGGCGCTGATACGCGAGCAACTTGACGCCATCGGCGAAACCTACGATGCGCCTGGGCGACCAGTCAAAAAAGGGGCGCGGTTCACCTGGGCCTGATCTCTCGCTCCCATGCTCAACTCCTGGCTTCACGTCCTGTCCCTGGTCGTCTATCTTGGAGCGGTGCTCGGATTCTGGTTTGTTCTACTGCCGGCAGTGGCGACCCTCCAGGATCACGAAGACAAAGCGCGGTTCTTAGCCCGCGGCCTAAAGTTCTACAATCCGCTCCAGGTGGGCGCCCTCGGCGTGTTGCTCTTTAGCGGCGCGTTCCAGTTGACCGAGCTCAAAGCAGCTTACCGTGAGACCTTCGTCCAACAACTAGGCTACCAATTGGCCATCAAGCTTGCCCTTGCTTTCTTGGTCGTGCTTTTTAGCGTCTATCAGTCTATGGGCATCGGACACAGGTTCGTCAAACGGCATGAAGGCGGCGATCCAGTCACTGAGCAAGAACTTGACGGTGTGCTGAGGCGGCTCAGGAGCACGAACTGGCTTATCGTTCCCATTGCTTTAATCACCCTATGGTTTGGACTGCGTTTGACTAAGTAAGCACGGGAATTGCCCGCACAGGAAATTTTACTCAGGTCTCGACCCAGGCGGTCAATCCAAGGTCGATGTCAGAATAGGGGGAAGGATAGTCTACATAGCAAATGATTCTTTGAGAGTTATTTATCGTTCCAATTCCCACGCCCCGCTTTGGATCGTCGCGGATAAATCAGGCGCTTGGGCAAGACACGGGCTGGCGGTCGATAGCTCGCCGTGCCATAATCCTGAAATCGCCGGTTTCAACCCATTGGCGTTATGGAATACCCATTCCTTGCGCGAACTTGAGGACAGCGGCTACATCAACCGTTTATACCAATAAAAAAAGGCGGAGTCTTACGACTCCGCCTTTTCCCACGCCCCCGAAGCGCGTTTCGCCTATCAATAACTGCGTGTCATCTGTTTGCCATCGGAAACCTGCGAGCCTTTCTGCTCCTGTTGTTGCGGCGCAGCATTCGCGGCGGTGTTAGAATTGATCGCTTCCCGGTAGACCAGGATTTCGACACGCCGGTTCTTGGCCCGCCCGTCACGGCTATTATTATCGGTGGCAGGAGAGTTTTCACCGTAGGAGACAGTCACGATACGTAGCGGGTCCATTTTCTTTTGCGTCACCAGGTAGCGGCTAACCGCATCGGCCCTGCGCTTGCCGAGTTCATAGTTTAAGTCTTCGGAACCCGCGTTATCAGTGTGGCCGGCCACCACAAACACCGCGTTTTCTCCACCCGCCAGATCTCCCTTGAGATCGCTTAGAAAACCATCGATCTCCTTTCTCGCCTGGGGCGGCAGTGCCGCGGAGTTAAATCCGAAGTTGGCGCCCTCTTTCATATCAACAACCAAGCGGCGTTCGAGCTTCAGGTTGCCCAAGGTTGTCAGCGCCCGCTCCGCTTTCCCGTCTACTTCGCCCACCTTACCTTCGACGCCGGTGAGCTTGCCTTCGACGCTGCCTAGCTTGCCCTCGGCGGCAGTCATTCTGCTGCCCAGTTGCCCGATCTGGCCTTCCGCTTTTCCAATCCGGTTTTCATTTTCTGACACGCGGCCGGACAACGGGTCCATCTGCCCGCGCACCCAGTCACGGGTTGCCAAACAGCCGGACAGAAGAAATGCCGCAACCAGCAATCCGCTGTGCCATAATAAACCAGTATTCGCACTAGATCTTTTCATATAGCCTCCTAATTCTCCTTTGATTGAGCCTATTTTGTTTTGCTGAACTTTTCCATCTGAATCGATGATTACCGCCCCGCGGCTATTCCGAAATCCTTTTGGCTATATGCACACGAGGATTGCTTAGTCTTCCAGGTCTGCCCTGTACGAAGCTTGCGCCTTGTCGAATTCCGTGGACATCAGTGCCAATAAGGCCGTTGTCGATATAGGCTTCAGCAGACCGGCAACGTCAAACTGATGCCCTTCGGATTCGACATCTTTTTCGAAACGCTCGAGCGCGCCGCTTACATAGATGGTTTTCACCTTGGGATTAATAGAGCGAATGCAGCGCATCATCTCGAACCCGTCCATCGCTGGCATTTGAATATCCGTGACCACGAACTCCGTCGGATGATTGAAGTATTCCACATAGCCTTGGAAGCCGTCAAAAGCCGTGAAAACTTCATAGCCGTAGACACGCAATAAAAGGCTCAGCGTATAGGCAAGATTCTCGTCATCATCGACGACAAGTACGCTATGCGGATTTACCACATGAGTTTCGCTCCAAAATCGCCGGTTAATGTTAGAGCAAATCACATACCACGGCAAAATGAAGTTCTATCTAATTGTATTTCTGGGTTTTGCCAAATCATTGTTGAATAGTTAACGAGCAAATGAAGGAATTTCCTTCACTGCAATGAAGTTATTTAGAAGACAAATCGAAGGATTTAACCAACTAATTGTTAACAAACTTTACGTCCTTCACAAACCAAACCCGGTTACAACCATATTGGATTGGGATCAAACAATTCGAATGCGAAAACCAATTTGGCATGGTCAAGCCCATTAGCACGCAGTACCCGGCAACATGCGGGTTCTTCACGCCGTCCCTAACACAATGTTGGAAGACGACCTGGCTGCGAAGTTCGATAAGTTGAAAAGTTCAGTCGGCATCAGATCGTAAAGGTGGGTTTAACTTTCTTGAATTCATCTACTTTCAGTTGATGTTTTTTTAGCAGATCATAGAAATCCGCACGGTATTTGCCGGCTAGCTTCGCCGCTTGACTGACGTTTCCCTCCGTCAAGGCAAGCACCTGCACCAGATAGTCTCGCTCGAAGGCGTCGCGCGCGTCCTTGAGAGGCTTGATCATTTCATCCGTAGGCGACGCCCGATCCGGCGTCGACGATTTTTCCTCCTCCCGCACATTAATCTTCGTCGGCAACACATAGTCTTCGGTGATGGTGTCCTTCTGCGTCATTGCCACGGCGTATTCAATCGCATTCTCCAACTCGCGCACGTTGCCCGGCCAGTCGTGGAGCATCATTTTTCTCAACGCCTCAGGCGCAATCGCCTTGACATCTCTTTTCATCTGCACGATGCATTTTTTGAGGAAGTGATCAGCCAGTGGAAGGATATCCTCTTTGCGCTCGCGCAGGGGCGGCAGATAAATCGGAATCACATGAATCCGGTAAAACAGATCATCGCGAAACAAACCTTTTTTAACTTGCTCTTCAAGATCCTTGTTTGTCGCAACGATCACGCGCACATCGACTTCGACAGGGGCCTGGCTGCCAACGGGATAAAATTGACGCTCTTGCAATGCGCGCAAGAGCTTGGACTGAGTCGCCAGCGGCATGTCTCCTATTTCATCCAAGAACAAAGTTCCGCCATGAGCCTGGGTAAACAATCCCTTGGTAGTTTTGACCGCGCCCGTGAAGGCGCCTTTTTCATGTCCGAAAAGCTCACTTTCCAAGAGCGATTCAGGCAACGCCGCGCAGTTCAAGGCGACAAAATTCTGGTCTTTTCTATCGCTCGCTATGTGAATGGCTTTGGCGATGAGCTCCTTACCAGTACCGCTCTCGCCCTGGACGTGAACTGTGGAGTCGAGCTTGGCGATGCGCATGACAATGTCCAGCACGGACCGCATTTTTGCGCTCCGCGCCACAATATTCGCAAAATCGAAGCGCTCTTCGCACGAGCCCCTTGAGCCGTTTGATCTCCGAGTTGAGCCGGCGGTGCTCCAGCGCCCGTTCGATCTGCGCCAATAGATCCCGCGGTTCGAACGGCTTGGTGAGATAGCCGTAAGCGCCTTTGCGCATCGCCTCCACGGCGGTTTCAATGGTGCCATGGGCAGTAAGTATGATCGTCGGAACATCCGGGGTGATAGCATGGACGCTTTCCATGAGCGAAATGCCATCTCGATTTTCCAGCATCAGGTCAAACAAACAGAGGTCCACCGGCTCTGCCTTGACCGCGTCGATGGCGTCCTCTTCCTTCTGAGCGGCGGTTACGTCGTAACCAGCGGACTCGAGTCTCATTTTAACTAGCTCGATGATATTCGGATCATCATCGACGACCAGGATTCTATTCATCGCCATAATCGTTGCATTACCTCGTGCGGTCCCGTTTTCTTTCTTCGATTTCGATATCCACCCGCTTTAGCTTCTCCACGCTATCAAGTACACCGACCCAAATTTTTGCCTGTTCGACCCACGGACTTTCGGGATAACTCTTGATCACGCGGCTGAAAAACCCGATGGCCCTTTTGTTGTCCTTTTTCGGATTGTTGGGATGGGCGTAGATAAGTCCCATGTGAAACACCGCGGCATCCGCCGGGGCGTTGTCTTTGGCCAACGTCAGCACCTTTTGACTCTCTCTCAATGAGCTTTCATAATCCCCTTTGCCCAGCAATTGTTGAGCTAACTGCAAGTGCGCGTCCGCCTCGCGTAGTTCTCGAATTTCTTTGGGTTCCACCGGCGGCGCAGGTGGGGGAGGCGCGGGCGGCGGAGGCGCGGGCGGGGGCGGGGGGGGGTGGCAGCCGCTCGATAATCACCTGCGGCGGCAAAGGCTTCGGCTCTGGGGCGCTTGGCGCGCCAAAAAGCGCGCAGCCCGAGCCGAACATCATGAAGGTAAAACAAAAAAGAAGGTGCTTCCTCGTTCCGCCTGATTTTCCGCCCATATCTGGCCACCATGCGATGTGATAATTTGTTTGGCGATTGCCAAACCCAATCCCGTACCATTCCCTGAAGCCGCGCCGTCGGCCCTCCCCTGCTGAAACTTTTCGAAAATCGCGTCGAGATTTTCTGCGGCGATGCCCGGGCCGGTGTCCCATACCGAAACTTCAATGCCGCTGTTAATTGTCCTTGCTTTCACCTTAACCTTTCCGGACTTCGGTGTAAACTTCGCGGCGTTGCCGAGCAGGTTCCGCAGAACCTGCAGGATCCGCTCGCGGTCGATTTTGACCGGCGGTAATTCGGCGGCGACCTCCGTTTCGATCTCGATCTCTTTGGCCTCGATCAATGGAGCAATTTCAACCACCGCCTTGTGAATGAGGGGCGCCAGAGCGCTTTTCTCCAAGCCATAGGTCATCATCCCCGCCTCCATTTTCGAAAGATCCAACAGGGACGTGACCAGAGTAATCAAGCGATTGCTTTCTTCGGCGACGATGGTAAGAAGTTTTCGCTGCTTTTCAGTGGTGCTTCCGGCGACTCCGTCGAGCAATAGTCCGGTTCCTTCCTTGATGCAAGTCAGCGGCGTGCGCAGCTCGTGGGACATGGACGCGTAGAAATCAGCCTTCATTTTTTCCAGATCGTTCAATTTTTGGCACATCAAATTAAACGACGCCGCCAGGTCCCGAAGTTCCGGCGGCGAGGCAATACGCAGGTTTGCTTCGAACTTTCCGTTAGAGATTTCCTGGGTCTTTTGTTTGAGAGCACCGATCGGTTTGGTGACGCTCCGGGTTATCACCAGCGAAAGCAACAGGATAAATATCAACGAGGCGCTGGTGATAATAACCGCGGTCTGGCGCGCCTGCGCGCCTACGTCCGCAAGCTCGCGGATCTTGCGATAGGTGTCCATTTGCCGGTATGATGTGATGCGCTCCAAGGCGGCAAAGATTTCATCGGTCACTTTGCTCTTCTCCGCCTCATACCGGGCTTGGGGATAATCTTGGCGAGCGTTTAGATGGCCCCGTTCTTTGTCGATGATTGCCTGGTAATGATCATGCTTTTGCTTGATTTCAGTCAGGATCTGCGCGGCGCCGGCGTCCGCCACGACGAGCGCTTCGTCGAGATCACTTTGAAAATCCCCGGCGAATTTCTGAAATTCCCGGTAAAGCGCTTCTTCTTTGACGATCACGTATTTACGCTCGTAGCGAATTTCGGATAGCAGGCTGTCGGATAATTTCTTCTCGTAGTCCCCCACCCGGATCTCGTTCTCAAGGATCGAGCGGGTAATGCGGTCGAAATGCTGCAGGTTTTGGAGGATATAGAGACTCACCCCTGAAACCAGGGCAAACACCACGAGAAATCCGATCACCAGACGTGAGAAGAGGCTCATACGTCGTTCGGAGAATCGCCGCTTTGCACGACTTGCCGGCTAAAAAATCTCACGATTTTTGGATCGCGTCTAGACCAGCCGGACAGCGTACTCAAGAATCTCGCTGAGCTTACGAATCTGAGTCGCCCGCATAGACCGCTCTTCAGGAGGCGAGGAAAAATAATCGTCGAGACTCTTTTTCAAATTCCACTCCAAGAGCTCCACGCACTGTTCCATACTGACCTTTTCGGAACGGCGCCGCCGGGCTTTGTGTAGTTCCTCGATCTGGATGAGCCGACCCATTTCAATGACAAGAATATGGTCCACCGCCAAACATTGTCAAGTGCGACAAGAAACTTTCCCCTCAAGGCGATCAATCGCGTATCGCCCTCCGGCGTGTTGTGTTAAAATACCATCTATGAAAATCGTCCGAAGCAGTTCGCTCCTAGCGTTTGCCCTTTGGCTTGTGTCTGTTCCGGTTTTCGCGGCAGAGTTCTACCGCTGGGTGGATGACAAAGGCACCGTTCACTTAACCGACAATCTACACAACATTCCGGAAAACCGGCGCGGCACGGCGAGGCGCATACAGGGAAGCGAAGGCAACAGAAGCCAACCGCCGCCGGCAGCGGCGCCGACGAAGGCGTCGATCCCCTTTGAGAAGCATGGCTCCGTCGTCATTGTCGGCGCGACCTTGAACGGCAAAACCGCGGTAAAACTGGTCCTCGACACCGGCGCCAGTTTCACCATGATCTCCAGCGCTACCGCCAAGCAGCTTGATATCGACCCGAGCCAAAATACCCGTACGATGCCGTTTCAAACCGCCAACGGAATGATCCAAGCTCCTTTGATCAGCCTGGACTCCATCTCGGTGGCGGGTCTCGAGTTGAAAAATCTCACCGCCGCCGTGCACGACGTTATGCCCGACCCCACTGTCGCGGGTCTTCTTGGGCTTAACTTCCTAACCAACTTTCGCTTGGATATCGACACCGAGAAGGGGATCGTTCACCTGGAGAAAAAATAACGCGGGCCGGTGGAGAAGCCTCCACCGGCCCGCCGCTTGTTCGAAGCTCTTGCCACGGTTTGGTTATTAAGAGCAGCCGCTCACCGCGCCGCAGTTCATACATTTGTAGCATGCGCCGCTGCGGATCATGATTGTGCCGCAATCCGGACAGGGCGGCGCGTCTTGTTGATAGAGGCTCGTGATCCTGCTGATGCTGGTTATCGGCGCCCCGCCCCGCGGCACCTGTGCCGCCAACTGCACGACCTTTTTGGCCGCCGCGTCGTCCGGCGGGTCCCGCATTACGACTCCCACTTCTTGCTGCGCGTCGCCGTCGAGAAACTTGCTCGCGAGCCAACGGAAGATGTAATCCATGATCGATTTCGCCATCGGGATATCAGGATTCTTAGTGAAGCCCGACGGCTCGAAACGCATATGGCTGAATTTATCGACTAATCCCCTGAGCGGCACCCCGTATTGAAGTGCTATGGAAATCGCCGTGGCGAAGGAATCCATCAAACCAGAGATGGTCGAGCCTTCTTTCGACATGGTGATGAAAATTTCACCGGGCTGGCCGTCTTCGTACATACCAGCGATGATATAGCCTTCATGGCCGGCGATATCGAACTTGTGCGTGATTGAGCGGCGCTCGTCCGGCAGCCTGCGGCGCAGTGGCCGCGCTTCCTTGTTTTCCACCGACGCCGCCTTCTGCTCTTCTTTGTCTTTAGAGGTGTTGAGCGGCTGGGTCCGCTTGGAGCCGTCTCGGTAGATGGCCACCGCCTTTAGACCGAGCTTCCACGACTCCATATACGCGCGCATGATCTCGTCCACGGTGGCCTCATTGGGCATATTGATGGTCTTCGATATGGCGCCTGAGATGAAAGGCTGCACCGCGCCCATCATCTTGATATGCCCCATATACTGGATCGAACGGCTGCCATTGGCCGGCCTAAAGGCACAATCGAACACCGTGAGGTCATCGTCCCGGAGATGCGGCGCGCCCTCGATGGTTTCATGTTCTTCGATATATTCGACAATGTCCTGGATCTGTTTGACATCGTATCCCAACCGCTTGAGCGCCCGTGGCACCGTATGGTTGACGATTTTCAACAGGCCGCCGCCCACGAGTTTTTTATATTTGATCAGCGCGATATCGGGTTCGACGCCGGTGGTGTCGCAGTCCATCATGAAAGCGATGGTGCCGGTGGGCGCCAGTACAGAGATCTGGGAATTTTTCACGCCGTATTTCTCGGCTTCCCCACAAGCCTCGTCCCAGACATCGCGCGCCGCCTTGAGCAGGTCCAACGGCACATGAGACGAGGGAATCTTGTGCGCGTGGGAACGATGTTTGTTAAGGACGCGCAGCATGGGCTGGCGATTGCTCTCGTAACCTGAGAAAGCTCCCGTCGCCGCCGCCACCCGCGTGGATTGCAAATAACCCTCTCCCGACATCAGCGCCGTCACCGCACTCGCATACGCTCTGCCCGCATCCGAGTCGTAAGGCAACCCGAGAGACATCAGCAAAGCGCCGAGATTGGCATATCCCATGCCCAGTTCGCGGTAAGCGTGGGCATTGGCGGTGATCTCCGCAGTTGGGTACGAAGAGTTATCTACCAAAATATCCTGCGCCAGGATAATAATATCGACGGCGCGACGGAACGACTCGGTATCGAAAACGCCGTCATCACGGAGATACTTGAGCAGGTTGAGCGACGCCAAATTGCACGCCGAATTATCGAGATGCATGTACTCGGAGCAGGGATTGGAGGCATTGATCCGTCCGGTATTGGCGCAGGTATGCCAGTCGTTGATGGTGGTATCGTATTGCATACCGGGGTCGCCGCAGAAGTAGGTGCTTTCGGCGATCATGCGGAGCAAGTCGTGGGCTCGGTAAGTCTCGCAGGTCTCGCCTGACTTGACATAGCGCGTCTTCCATTCCCGGTCCTCTTCGACAGCATGCATGAAATCGTCGGAGACGCGCACTGAGTTATTGGCGTTCTGGAAAAAAACGCTGCCGTAGGCCGGCCCATCGAGGCTGGCATCGTAACCCGCTTCAATCAAAGCCCAGGCTTTTTTCTCCTCTTCGACCTTACACTTGATGAATTCTTCGACATCCGGATGATCGATATTGAGCACCACCATTTTTGCGGCGCGCCGGGTTTTGCCGCCGGATTTGATCACCCCGGCCGAGGCGTCCGCCGCCTTCATGAAAGACACCGGTCCCGATGCCGTCCCGCCGCCACCGAGTTGTTCCCTGGCGGAGCGGATTTTTGACAAATTGACACCCGAACCCGAGCCGCCTTTGAAAATTATTCCCTCCTTACGGTACCAGTCCAGAATCGATTCCATCGTATCTTCGACCGCCAGAATGAAACAGGCGGAGCACTGCGGTCTTTCTTCGATGCCGCAATTAAACCATACCGGACTATTGAAGCAGGCTTTTTGGTGGACCAAGATATGGGTCAACTCGTCGGCAAAGGCCTGGGCATCTTCTTCGGTGGCAAAATAGCCGTCCTTTTTGCCCCAGCCAGCGATGGTATCGACCACGCGGCCGATCATTTGGCGCACGCTATGCTCCCGCTGCGGGCTGCCAAGGGGACCGCGGAAGTATTTGGAAACCACCACGTTGGTGGCCATCAAGGACCAGGCTTTGGGGATATCGACGTTGGCCTGCTCGAAAACCACCTTGCCCTTTTCGTTGATAATGGACGCGGAACGTTGCTCCCATTCAATTTCGTCGTATGGGCTCACTCCCGATCGGGTAAAATGGCGCTCTATCTTTAAGCCCGCTTTCGGCCTAAGCACTGGATGATCCGAATGAAAATCACTCGCCTGAGACCTCTTGGTGGCCATAGCTCCTCCTCTGACTGCGTTTACGGAATATCAATATATGGTGTGCAACGATTCGAAAGCTACTAGATTTTGTATTTGTAAGAGCAATTGTCATTTTTGTCAATGAAAATTTTTTTCCCGTTATTTTCTTTTTATATTTCAAATACTTCTGGCAACACCAAAAGTGCGGTTAAAACATTTCTGATGGAGTCCGGTGTTAAGTTCTGTTAATTTGCCAATAAAGGAGCAAAATGGCTAAGAACGATTATCCAATTGCGCGGCTCGGCGAGGTTCTCGATCAGTCGTTAAAAAGGCTGGATTTGGCGCCCCAATTGGAGGCCTATGGCATCTGGAACATTTGGCACGACGTCGTGGGTAAGCCCGTCGCACTTAACGCCCAGCCGGAAAAAATCCGCAACGGAACTTTGTTCGTCAAAGTATCGAGCCCCGTGTGGATGCAGCAACTGCAGTTCATGAAGGATCTGTTAGCGGAAAAAATCAATGAGCGGTTGCGCGCTGACGTCGTCAAGAGCATTTTTTTTGTCGTGGGAACACTGGCCAAAACCGATGCCGAACCGGAGGAAGAACCGGCGAGCGCAAAAACACCGGCTGACAACGACGGGAAAATCGATGAACCGTTCCTTGAGTCGATTCAGGATCCCGAGGTCCGCCAGGCGTTTAAAAAACTCCTGCGCGGCTACGCGCGCCGCAAGAAATAACCTTGATGGTTACATCTTACCGGCTGTGCCACTAAGCATCGCGATTATCTCGGCCGTGTACCGTCGCTGATCGTCATAGACGATCAGCGGCGCTTCCACGACAATCTGGCTTTTGCCTCCTTTGACGCCGTCAACCAGCACCAGCGACGCTACGGAGCCATAAAACGAGTGCACCATTCTGAGACGCTTGGGCTCGATTCCCGCGGCGCGCATGGCAGTAAGCAAGTCGACACAGCGAAACGCCGGATAGACTAGCGTCATCCGTCCCCGCTTGGCCAGGAGATAGCTCCCGGCTCGAAGAAAATGTGCCAGGGCACCTTCGGACTCATGGCGCGCGATACGCTTTTCCGGATTGGGACTGACGCGACCGCTTAGCGCCGAGCGGTAGGGCGGGTTGCAGATCGCCAGATCATAGCTTCCCGCTGGCGCCAACGCGGCGACGGCACGCACATCTCCACCGAGCATTTTTACCCGTTCTTGCAAACCGTTCAGGACAACGTTGCGGCGCGCGCGCGCGAGCATCGCCGCTTGGATCTCTACGCCGGTCAGCCGCACCGAAGGATGCCGGTAAGCGAGCATCAGTATGATCGCGCCGTTTCCGGCGCCCAATTCGATGATCTTCGCGTCGGGTTTGATTCGGACGAAATGCGCGAGCAGCGCCGCGTCGAGAGAAACGCGGTAGCCGCCGCGGCTTTGGTAAAGCTTGATCCGGCCGTCGAGCAATGCATCAACCGTCTCATCGTCAGCGAGCGGCGGAACGCTGGTGCGAAAACGGGCAAATTCGGATTCGTTAGTCACAGCGACCCGCCTTTGCGCGCGGGCCGATCCGTTGGGCCTGGGTCTTTGATTGTCCATTTTTCTCTAGTTGCTTGAAAACCAGTAAAGTTTTCTTTATAGCGTGAGTCTGGTGCCGCGTTTTCTCATTCACCCGAAATGCTTTCTATCATCGCTCATATCGGCCGGTCTACCATCCAGCGAGTCGCCGGCATCGGTGAAATGTTTTTGTTTCTGCTGTCGGCCTTCGCCTGGGCGTTTCGGCGGCCTATGCGCCTCCGCCTGATTGTTCATCATATTCGGACCATAGGCGTCGATTCGCTTTCCGTGATCCTGCTGTCCAGCGCTTTTACCGGCATGGTCATGGGGCTCCAATTCTACTATAGCCTCAGAAAATTTAACGCGGAAAGCTTTCTCGGTTCGGCGGTGGCGTTGAGCTTACTGCGGGAGCTCGGACCGGTGTTGTCCGCGTTCATGGTCACCGGTAGAACCGGCTCCGCCATGGCCGCGGAAATCGGCAGCATGAAAGTAACCGAACAAATCGACGCGCTTTATTCCATGGCCGTCAATCCGGTTCAATATCTGGCCACGCCGCGCATCATCGCCGGGCTTATCTCGATGCCTCTCTTAACGGCGATTTTTGATGTCGTCGGTATCTACGGCGCCTACGTCATCGGGGTCGGGCTGTTGGGCGTCAGCTCCGGGAGTTACTTTTCCGGCATGGAAAACAGCGTGGTCTTCGAGGACGTTTGGAGCGGTTTACTCAAATCCATTAGTTTCGGCCTGATCGTTACCTGGGTGTGCTGCTACAAGGGATTTAACGCGCCTCAAAGCGCCACCGGCGTGGGCCAAGCGACGACCGAATCCGTGGTGCTTTGTTTCGTTCTCATTCTGGTCTGGGACTATTTCATGACGGCGATCATGCTCTAGCAGGTTACCAAAGATCTCATATGTTTCGTTGCGCTCAATCGCCTCGCGGAAATCGTGCTTGTTTCTCGTGCTCGTGCTCGGACAAATACGAGCCACCCTTCGACGTTGCTCAGGGTCGTGACCTTGTCCAACGACGAACACCAAAATGAGAACGGCGCGCCGCGCCGCTGAGATTTTTTGCGCAGCCTGCGC
>CAWJBB010000022.1:0-27891 GCA_963840855.1 uncultured delta proteobacterium | reverse complement strand
CTGGATCGCTTCGGCGATGTGGCTGGATCGAATCTCTTCCGATCCCTCGAGATCGGCGATGGTTCTGCCGACTTTGAGCACTCGACTGTAGGCTCGCGCGCTTAAACCGAGCTTGTTGATGGCGTGCTCCAGAAGCCTTTCCGCGGCGCTGTTGACCGCGCAGTGCCGTTTGAGATCCCGCGCGCCCATCTGGGCGTTGGCATGGATCGGTCTTTTGTCGAAGCGCTCGAGCTGAATGACGCGGGCGGCGTTGACGCGCTGGCGGATTTCGGCGGACGGTTCGCCGGCGTCTTTGCTGGCCAGTTCTTGATAGCGCAAGGTCGGCACTTCGACTTGGATATCGATGCGGTCGAGCAGTGGGCCGGAGACTTTGGAGCGGTAGCGCTGGATTTGCAGCGGCGTGCAGGTGCATTCCTTTTGCGGGTCGGTGAAAAAGCCGCAGGGACAGGGATTCATGGCGGCTACCAACATGAAGCTTGCCGGGTAGTTGATCGAACCCATCGCGCGAGAGACGGTGATACTACCGTCCTCCAAGGGCTGGCGCATGACTTCCAAGACATTGCGTTTGAACTCCGGCAGCTCGTCGAGAAACAGCACGCCGTTGTGGGCCAGTGAAACTTCCCCTGGTTTCGGCACGGTGCCGCCGCCGACGAGGCCGGCATCGGAGATCGTATGGTGCGGCGCGCGGAATGGCCGGGTGGCGATTATCGGCGCGCCGTTAAGCAGCCCCATGACGCTATGGATCTTGGTGGTCTCGAGGGCTTCCGAAAGCGTTAGATCCGGCAAGATCGTCGGCAGCCGTTTGGCGAGCATGGTTTTGCCCGATCCGGGCGGGCCGACGAGAAGCACATTGTGAGCGCCCGCGGCGGCGACTTCGAGGGCGCGTTTAACATGCTGCTGGCCTTTGACGTCGTTGAAGTCGCTGGGATAACGCGAGTGATGACTGAATATTTCTTCGAGATTGACGGTGCTGCGATCGAGGGGCTGGTTGCCGTTTAGGAATTGCACCACCTGTGGTAGGTCGCTAACGCCCAGGACTTCGATCTCGCGAACGACCGCGGCTTCCGAGGCATTGGCCTGCGGTAGAATGACGCCGCGGATTTTTTCTTTCTTGGCGGCCATCGCTACCGGCAACGCGCCGCGCACTGGCTTCACCGAGCCGTCCAGTGATAGCTCGCCGATCAACAGGTAATCTTCCAGGAGTTTTTTGTCGACCAAACCCTCGGCGGCGAGAATGCCCACCGCCATCGGCAGATCATAAGCGGAGCCTTCTTTCTTGATGTCCGCAGGGGCGAGGTTGATAGTGATACGCTTGGCGGGAAAAGTGTAGCCGCAATTTTTGACCGCGGCGCGGATACGGTCTTTGCTTTCTTTCACCGCCCCTTCGGGAAGCCCGACGGTGGCAAGCTGAGGCAGGCCCGACGCGAGATCGATTTCCACTTCGACGCGTAACGCGTCGATGCCGTAAAGGGCTGCGCTGTTGATCTTTGCAAGCATAACCTAGCAGCCCGGTTAAGCTAGCAAACGCCATAGGCAATAACAACAGCGCCCTGAGGGGCGCCGTTCAATGTTCAACGTTCAATGTTCAATGTGGCGCCTTCAGCGCGGTTCAAGGTTTCGCGTTCAAGGTTCAACGACCCATCCCCACCTTGAACTTCGAACCGCCATTGAACCTTGAACCGCGAAGCGGGCATGTCCATTCCCGCTTCGCTGCTCTTGAAGTCGAAGGTAGCCGTAGATATGATCCGAGCGAAGGAGAATTGAGCATGGCCGGCCGGACGCTCTATGACAAGATTTGGGAATCCCACACGGTGGGGATTTTGCCAACTGGACAGACGCAACTATTTATTGGGCTTCATCTAATCCATGAAATCACCACGGCGCCGGCGTTCGACATGCTGCGTGAGAAGGGCATGGATGTGGCGTTTCGCGAGCGCACCTTCGCGACGCTGGACCATATCGTGCCGACCGATGTGCGCAGCCGGCCGTTTCTCGACCAGGAAGCCGAAGATCTAACCAAGGCGTTGGAAAAGAACGTGCAGCAGTTCGGGGTGGAATTTTTTGGCCTTGACAGTCCCAACCAGGGTATCGTTCATGTGATTGGGCCACAACTCGGTCTCACCCAGCCCGGGATGACGCTCGCCTGCGGCGACAGCCACACGAGCACCCATGGCGCCTTTGGCACTCTGGCTTTCGGCATCGGCACCAGCCAGGTGCGCGACGTGTTGGCGACACAAACGCTGGCGATGGACAAGCTCAAAGTGCGCCGCATCAACGTAAACGGCGCACTGGGCATCGGAGTTTACGCCAAAGACGTGATCTTGAGCATCATCCGCCGCCTGGGCGTGGGCGGTGGCAAAGGGTTCGCCTATGAATATGGCGGTTCGGTCATTGACATCATGAACATGGAAGAACGCATGACCGTGTGCAACATGAGCATCGAGGGCGGCGCGCTGGTCGGTTATGTCAATCCCGATCAGACCACTTTCGATTATCTTAACGGCCGGCATTATGTGCCAACGGGAGCGGCCTTCGACCGCGCCGTTAATTACTGGAAGTCGGTGGCCTCCGATGCGGATGCCCAGTATGACGATGTCGTTGAGATGGCGGGAACGGACATCGAGCCGACTGTGACCTGGGGTATCAATCCGGGCCAGGCGGTGGGTATCTCGGAAAAGCTGCCCACGCCGGCGCAGTATGCCGACCCGGAAGGAGCGAAAAAAGCCTATGAACATATGGGCTGGCAACCCGGCGCGCCGATACTGGGCACGCCCATTAATGTCGCGTTCATCGGCTCCTGCACCAACTCGCGGCTTACCGATCTGCGCGCGGCGGCTGAAATCGCCAAGGGGCGCAAGGTGCACTCGGGTATTCGGGCATTGGTAGTTCCCGGTTCCGCCGAGGTTAAGAAACTGGCGGAAGCGGAAGGACTGCACGAGATCTTCACGGCGGCGGGCTTTGAGTGGCGCGCAGCGGGCTGCTCTATGTGTCTCGCGATGAATCCCGACAAGCTTAATGGGCGCGAGATTTCAGCGTCATCGTCCAACCGTAATTTCATCGGGCGCCAGGGGAGTCCGACGGGACGGACTTTGTTGATGAGCCCGGCGATGGTCGCTGCCGCGGCGCTCAACGGCAAAGTCGTGGACGTGCGGGAGTATCGGTAAGCGAGGAACCATGAGCGAAATCGTTAAGATCGCCAAAATTTCCGGCACGGCGCTTCCGATGAGAGGAAACGATATCGATACCGACCGGATCATTCCGGCGCGTTATTTAAAGGAAGTGACCTTCGCGCGCATGGGCGAGTATCCGTTTTTCGACGAGCGATTCGACGCCGCGAGAAAGCAGAAAGACCACCCATTCAATGACCCGGAATACCGCGGCGCATCGATACTGTTCGTCAACAAGAACTTCGGCTGCGGCTCTTCGCGGGAACACGCGCCCCAGGCGCTTTACCGCTTTGGCCTCAAGGCCATTGTCGGCGAATCTTTCGCAGCGATTTTTGCCGGTAACTGCACGATCATGGGTGTGCCCACGGTGACCGTCGGTGCGAAAGAGATTGACCAGCTGATGAAGAGCGTGGATGAGCAGCCTCGAACTGAATTCACCATCGACCTCGAAGCGAAAACGATTACCTATGGCGGCCACAGGATTGCCATCGACCTGCCGGAGACCTACCGCAGCGCGCTCACCAGCGGCTCTTGGGACTCGACGGCGCTGCTGCGGGCCAATCTTGAACAGGTAAAGAAAACCGCGGCGAAACTCCCCTATATCAATGATTTCCCTGGCTGAATCTAAAGGGCCGGCCTTGGTTTCTTAACAATCTGCGCATCGCGAACGAGGCGGACCACGGCGCAGGAGCAAAATCTCGGCGCCCAAGAGCAAATAGCTAACCAAAGACGTTTGAAATTTTGAACAGAATATTGGCGAAGAAATCGGAAAAACCATGACTCGCGCAAAGGCGCAAAGGCCGCCAAGGTTTGGAGTATAGGTAAGAGTCTTTCTTTGCGTGCTTGGCGTCTTGGCGCGATAAACTTTCTGAAGTCGTTCAGTCGAGCATTTTAAGCGTAAGTGCCTAAAAAATTTTGGCTTCGAAACCGCAACCGAATTTCTAGGTTTTTGGAGGACAGCGATGGCAAACAAATGGGATGAGCGAAAGAAGGCGCAGGAAGACGAATACTTCGTGAAGAAGGAACAGGAACAGCTGGCGAAGCTACGAGCGAAGCACGAGGCCGAAACCAAGAGTGCCGCGAAGGAAGCTAGCTCTATGAGGTGTCCCAAGTGCGGCGGGCCGCTGAAAGAGCGCAGCTTCCAGAAGATTGCGATCGATCAATGCACCAGCTGCCAGGGTATCTGGCTCGATGCCGGCGAGTTGGAGCAGGTGGCGGAGAAGGAAAGCGGCGGCTGGCTCGGAAAATTTTGGCAGAAAAACGGCTAGCATGCGCGGTTCAAAGTTCCGGGTTCAAAGTTCAACGACCTATCCCCGCCTTGAACCTTGAACTTTGAACGATGAACCCCCGCATCACGGAGGCGGATATGAAAAAATCATGGCGGATGACTTTGGCGGTGGCGTTAATAAACGCGCTGCCGCTGGCGGCAAATCTAACGCTCGTCCAAGCGCAAGAAGGCAAGATCGTTCCCTACGTTCCCACGCCACAGGAAGTGGTGGAGCGGATGCTCGAAATGGCGCAGGTGAAGAAGGGCGACGTAGTTTACGATCTCGGCTCCGGCGACGGCAGGATCGTGATTACCGCGGCGCAAAAATACGGCGTACGCGCCATCGGCTTTGAAATCGATCCGGAGCGGATCAAGGAGTCACGGGAGAACATCAAGAAAGCCGGCGTCGGCAATCTGGTAGAAATCCGCCAGCAAGATATCCGCACGGTGGATCTTGCGCCGGCGTCGGTATTGACCATGTATCTGCTGCCCGAAGTGAATTTGATGATCCGTCCCAACATCTGGAAACAGATGAAGCCTGGCTCCCGGGTGGTTTCGCATGACTTCGACATGGCCGAATGGAAACCGCTCAAAACCGAACACATTAAAGACGGACATAGCTGGGATCATACGCTTTATCTCTGGCATGTGGAGGCGGGAAAGAAATAGCGCGGCCACATCACCTGAGGAGAAAACCATGAAACTGAGACTGTTGATCCTCGGAGCGATACTAGGAATTCTCGGCGCATCCGCCATCGATGTCGCGGCGGAAATTAAGATCGGCGTCGCCGAAGCCTTGACGGGCAACGCCGCGCAGTATGGCGTGCCGATCCGCAAGGGCTTCGAGCTTGCAGCAGGTGAGATCAATGCCAGCGGCGGTGTCAACGGCCATAAAATAGAGTTGGTCATCGAAGACGAGCAAGGCAAGAAAGAAGAGGCCATCAACGTTTTTAAGAAGCTCATTTTTCAAGACAAGGTGCTGATGTTGTTCGGTCCGACTCTGTCCAATTCCGCGCAGGCCTCCGACCCGGTGGCGCAGGGCGCCAAGGTGGTCGTGTTTGGCACTTCGAATACCGCCGATGGCATTACCTCCATCGGCAATTATGTCTTTCGCAATTCCGTCACCGAGGCCGATATCTTGCCGGTGACGCTCAAGGTCGCGGCGCAAAAAACGGGATTGAAAAAAGTAGCGGTGCTCTACGGCAATGACGATATCTTCACCAAGAGCGGCTACGATAATTTTGCCAAGGCTCTGCGTGCTCTTAAAATTCCCGTCACGACCACGGAGACTTTTGCCAAGGGCGACGTGGACTTTAAACCACAACTGACCAAGATCAAGGCGAGCAATCCCGACGCGGTGGTGCTCTCGGCGCTGGTCGCCGAAGGCGCGCCGATCATGGTCCAAGCGCGCCAATTAGCCATCACAGCACCGTTTATCGGCGGCAACGGCATGAACTCGTCCCGGATATTCGAGCTGGCTAAAGACAATTCCGATAATCTCTGGGTCGGCAGCCCCTGGTCCGTGGAAAATCCCGCGCCGGAAAACCAGCGTTTCATTGCCGCCTACCAGAAAGCCTATGGCGGGCTGCCGGACCAGTTCGCGGCGCAGGCCCATGACGCGATGTATATCGCCGCGCAGGCGCTAAAAAAAATCAAAGTCATGGGTAAACTGGAGGCCGACCGCAAGGCGCTGCGCGATGCTTTGCCCGCGATTCAATGGACCGGCGCCACCGGCCCCTTCAAGTTCCGCCAGGTCATCGGCCGCGACGGCAAACCCGCCGGTTATGACGCAGTGCAGACCGCCATCGTCATGATGACCAAAGCCAACCAATACGTGATTCAAAAGTAGCGGATGCTCGAACAGCAACTCGTCAACGCAGTTTCGCTGGGCGGCGTTTATGCCCTCTTCGCCCTCGGCTTTACGTTGGTGTTCGGCGTGCTGGGTGTGGTGAACCTAGCCCATGGGGCGATATTCATGCTCGGCGCTTATGTTTCGTTGCACGCCGTGACGCTCGTAAAGCTGCCGCTCGGCGGCGCCATTGTCGTTTCGATGCTTGCCACGGGCGCGGCCGGCTGGCTCCTCGATAAATTGATTTTCGCGCCGCTGCGAGCGCGTCATGCGCCCCACCTAGCGCCCATGATTGCCACCATCGGCGTGTCGATTTGTTGCACTAGCGCCATCGAAGGATTTTTTGGCGCGGAAAATTTGCGTTTTCCCGCGGGCCTGTTGCCGGACGATGCCCTGAGCGTGGGCGA
Source organism: uncultured delta proteobacterium (assembly GCA_963840855.1). Taxonomy (GTDB): domain Bacteria; phylum Desulfobacterota; class Binatia; order UBA9968; family UBA9968; genus DATACQ01. The sequence continues at coordinate 21,201 of CAWJBB010000022.1, read as the reverse complement.
GGTCAGGATTACCTGGCTTGAGTTGGAAATTATTTTCCTGGCTTTCCTGCTGATGGCGGTGCTGCTTTGGGGCCTCAAGCACACTCGCGTCGGCAGCGCCCTGCGCGGCGTCGCAGAATCCACCAAGGCCGCGGAGCTTTTGGGCATCGACGTCGAGGGGCTTTTCCGCTTGACCTCGGTCATCGCTTCAATGCTCGGCGGTATGGCTGGAGTACTGATCGCTCTCTACACCAACGCCATGTTTCCGCTCATGGGCCAGCCCATGCTGCACAAAGGCATCGCCGTGGTGATCCTCGGAGGCATGGGTGATATCCGCGGCGCGCTGGTGGGCGGTTTTTTTCTCGGCTTCGCCGAAGTCTTTTCGGTTGCTTACATCGGCTCGACTATGCGCGACGCCGTGGCTTTCGGACTTTTGTTCGCGATCTTGCTGCTCCGGCCCGAGGGCCTGTTCGGCAAAGCCGCGGAGCGGCGCGCATAGCGCGGCTACGCCGCAAGCAAAATTCGGAATATCTCGCGCAAAGACGCCAAGGCCGCAAAGGTCGGACGATAACGGTGACACGTTTCTGATAGACAATTCATCTTTTCCCTCCGAACTTGGCGTACTTTGCGCCTTGGCGCGAGTAAATCCCCTTGTCCGAGTTCAGGTCAGCGAAAAATTTTCGCGAGCCGCGAAAATTTTGAACTATAGTAGTACACGCTTTTTCCCAGACTGCGCTGGGAAAAAGAGGTTCGCCTTGTCGGCGAACAGCCGCGACGGAAACTCGGAATGGCTCCCGCAAAGACGCAAAGGCCGCAAAGGTGGGAGAAAAATGGTGAAAACCATTTGCGAGAATATTTTTCCTTCCCCTCCGAACTTGGCGCCTTTGCGCCTTGGCGGGAGGAATTTCCGAATCCGAGAACCTTAAACTTCCGCAATATTTCAGCGGCATGTTATGACAAACATGTTGGTGTTAGTTTTTGGATAGTAATACAAAGAGCGCAAAGTAAAATTTCGCATTTCGAATTTGCTATATACCATAGAGGCACAGAGTTCACAGAGTCCGGAGTATTTTTTAATCAAAAATTCTTCGCTTCGTGTTCTTCGTTACTTCGTGGTGAGTCCTAGTCTTAACGATTGAAACGACCGGAACGTTTGGAACGATTGGAACCCGCGCAACGCGGCGACCCAAGATCCCATGAACTGGTTCGAAACCTTTTGGGCAACCTACAGCACCCTGGTGCTGTCCCTGGGCACCAATGCGTTGCTGGCCTTGTCCATTTATTTAACTCTGGCTTGCGGTTTGCTCACCGTGGCCAACGCCGCGTTTATGGGGATGGGCGCTTATACCGCGGCGCTTCTCACCATGCACACCGGCACGCCGTTTCCAGCCGCGTTGCTGCTCGGCGCGCTAGTGCCCGCGGGCGTCGCCATGCTCATCGGCCGGCCAACGCTGCGCCTTTCGGGAGTCTATCTGGCGATGGCGACTTTGGCGTTCGGTGAAGTCGTGCGCATCGCCATCCTCAACACCGAGAACCTCACCGGCGGCGCTCTCGGACTGAACGGGATTCCCCAGTTGACTGGATGGGTTCATGTGGTCATAGCGCTCGGAATTACGCTTTACGTTTTGCTGCGCTGCGCTCATGCGCATATCGGGCGCGCGATGGCGGCGATTTGCCAGGACGAGACCGCCACCGAGGTCATGGGACTGAACGTGCACGCCTATAAATTGTTTGCCTTTGTCGCGGGCTCGGCCCTGGCAGGGCTGGCGGGCGGGCTCAATGCCCATTTCACATTTTTCATAAGTCCCAATGAATACGGCTTTGAGCGCGGCGTGGAGATTCTCGCCATGGGAGTTCTCGGCGGCACGGGAAGTCCCTGGGGCGCGGTAATCGGTGGCGTACTCATTACGTTGTTGCCCGAGCTCTTGCGCGGCCTGGGGCACTATCGACCGCTGCTCAACGGCGTGATTCTCATCGTCATAATACTTTATTCTCCCAGGGGCCTCTGGGACCTCACGCGGTTTTTGCGCCGGCGCGCGCCGCATCGGGCTATCAATTGAAAGATGCTGACTCTATCGTCGCTGTCAAAAAATTTCGGCGGTCTGCGCGTACTTGACGATGTGAGTCTCATGGTGCCGGATCGGAGCATCTTCGGCTTGATCGGTCCCAACGGTGCGGGTAAGACCACCGTATTCAATCTCGTGACGGGCCTGTTAACGCCCAGCGCCGGCTTCATTGAATTTTCCGGGCGGCGACTAAATGGCATGGCGCCCTACGAGATCACGCGGGCGGGCGTGGCGCGGACTTTTCAAAATATTCGCGTATTCAAAGAAATGTCTCTCTTGGAAAACGTCCTCGTGGCGATGGAGGGCAAGAATCACTACGGTCTGCTCGGTTTGTTGCTCGTCTCACCGGGTTATCACGCCGCCGAGAGGCGTGAACGGGAGGCCGCTCACGAGCTTTTGGCAAGAGTTGGATTGGCGCATAAGGCCGCTTTTGCCGCCGGCAATTTGTCCTACGGCGAGCAGCGCCGTCTGGAGATCGCGCGAGCGCTGGCCACCGGTCCCAAACTCTTGTTGCTCGACGAGCCGGCGGCCGGCATGAACGGTGTCGAAAAGCAGCAGTTGATGGATGAAATCCTCAAGCTTGAGGAGAGCGGTATTGGTATTCTGATCATTGAGCATGATATGCGGTTTATCATGAGCTTGTGCGGGCAGATTACCGTTCTAAATTTTGGCCAAGTCATCGCTCAAGGCAAGCCAGACGAGGTTCGCGCCAACCCTGATGTGATAGAAGCCTATTTGGGACGCGAGCATGAGCTCTAGCAGGCTGCTGAAAAAGCCCCATAAGCTTCGTTGCGCTCAATCGCCTCGCGTGAATTCGTGTTCGTGGTGCGTGGTCGTGCTCGTGCGGATTTCACGGTCACGTTTCACGAACACGATCACGATAGGTGCGCGCCTCGCTTCTGAGGTCTTTTTGAGTAGCCTGCACGGAACGTTCTTCAGTACTCTGCTAGGTGAGGGTGGAAGGTGAAACCATGAGCGCCTTACTTAAGGTAAGCGGCCTCAGGGTCCATTATGGCGCTATTGAGGCGGTGAAGGGGATCGATCTAGAACTGTTTCGCGGCCAGATTACGACAGTGTTGGGAGCCAATGGGGCAGGAAAATCGACGACACTGCTGGCGCTTTCGGGTTTGCTGGGTGCGAGCGCGGGCTCCATTATCTTCGACGGCGCCGAGCTGCGCGGCGCTGCGCCCCACCGCATCGTCGCACGAGGCCTGGTGCAAGTCCCCGAAGGCCGGGAAATTCTCACCACGTTGACCGTTAGAGAAAATTTGCTCTTGGGCGCTTACCGGCGTAAACAAAGCGCGGAGACCGGCGAGGATTTAGCAAACCTGCTGACGCTGTTCCCGCGGTTGAGAGAACGACTTGATGGCACCGCTGGCAATCTTTCTGGCGGCGAGCAACAGATGCTGGCGATTGCCCGCGCGCTCATGGCGAGACCGAAGCTGCTGCTTTTAGACGAGCCGTCAATGGGCTTGGCTCCGGTTCTGGTGCAGGAAATTTTTAAGACTCTTAGCCAGTTGAATGAAGGTGGCCTGACAATTTTCTTGGTCGAACAAAACGTGCGCCAAGCGCTTAGAATTGCCCATCGCGCCTACGTCATGGAGAATGGCGTAATCGCGCTATCCGGACCCAGCCAAGAACTTCTGCATAACCCTAGGGTAATCGAAGCCTATTTGGGTGGTTAAACTAGAATGTCCAGGGTTTAGATCAACATGAGGCAGGCGAGTTTGTTATTTCGGGGAAGAACGGTGCCACCGCAGTATCCCCAGGACGAAGATCAAAGGCGGTCTCAGGATTTGCCCTGAAACCGCCGCCCATCGTTACCAATTTCCGTCACTCATGGCGGTTTTTTTAACCTCTCGGGAGATTTCCTATCTTCCGAAGACTTTCAAGTCATTGTAATCACAAAAGTTTCGCTTTGCGGGTATCGTGGCGCCGGCTGGCATGGCTCCTGCCTTAAGAGTAAGGGGCTAAATTCCGAAGTATTCTATGGAGGACATATGCAGGTTGAAGAAATTCTTACAGCAAACCAGGTGGCGGACCTGTTACAGATTCATCCCCGCACGGTTTACAAACTTGTAAAACAGGGTTCGTTGCCAGGCAGAAAGTTTGGCGGCGGCTGGCGTTTCAGCAAAAGTGAAATACTGGCCATGGTTCATCCGCAAGGTGCCTCCAATGGGCCGCGAATGCTCTCTTGAAGTGACCGGATTCTCTCGACGCCGCGAGACTTCTCGGCGGTAGGTCGCCAATTGGGCCATATCCGGGAGCGGAAGGGGAAAGCGCGACACTCGAACAGCGCGGTAAAGCTCGTCTATGGGGGCTTTATCTATCGCTCGACCGCCGCTGATCACCTAGCGGGCTCCGCCACAACCAAAAGCCGGGATATCTCGCGCAAAGGCGCAAAGGCCGCCAAGGAAAAAATGAATCCGAACTTGGCGTTCTTGGCGACTTGGCGGGAGAAAAATCCTAAGCGCCTATAAGGGCACAGACCTCCGGTAAAATTTGCGGAAGCCGCGAAAATTTGTTGAAATGCGCTATTCATTAGCCCAACATCTGGGCAGCAGGCACATTGAACGCCGACTCATGGCGTGGGGGCTAAGCCTTCTCGCCTTGGCACTGCTCGTCAATACCTTCGCTGGATCGCTGTATACTCACCACGCCATGCGCGAGTCGACGGCGCGCCTGCAGGCCGAGGTGGCGTTGTTCACCGCGGTTCGCATGCAAACCTTCCTGCGCCGCGAAATTGAGCGTCTAGAAAACGCCGGCGCCGCTATGATGGTGTTCTCCGCTGGCGGAGAACAGCAGCGCCGTTTGGCCAGTCTGCTTCTAAAAAACGATGGGTCAATCGAGGAAATCGCGGTCACTAACGCACAAGGAGTTGCTCTGTTTCGGCTTTCCGCAGACAAGGCTAATTTCCGCGCACCGAAACTGTGTCAAAACTCTGTTCATGGTCCGACAGACTCGCCACGAACGGATGTTGGCACTCCGAAATTCTATAAGTTACCCGTTCGTTCTAACCCCTCGACAGGCTCGGGATTAAAGGCTGTCGAGGGGGCCCGCCCTGAGGCCCCTCGAACGGTGGAAGGGATAACGAGTAATTGCGACAGAGTCTCGTCGCGCGGCGATTTTATCAACGCGCCCGAATATCTCGCGGCCGTCGCGGGAAAGTCGTATGTCAAGGCAACGCCCGGAGAGCGCCCCTCAGGCCCGTCGCGGGTGACATTGGCGGTGCCTCTTAGAGACGGTGCAGGCCGGCTGGCCGGCGCGCTGACGGTGCGAGCCAGACTGGATTTTCTCCGGCCGGCTATCAGCGATGTGAGATTCGGCCGGCGCGGCACCGCCTATATAATCGATGATTCTGGCTGGCTCATCGCCCACCCCGATCCCTCTTATTCGCTAGTCAGACTCAATCTTCGTGATCTGCCCAAAGTGCGGCAGTTTCTCGCCACCAGTAGCGCCGACGCCACTCCCGCTACGGAAGTCGTCGGCGTCGCCGACGAGGCGGTCTTGAGCACCTATTTGCGCATCCCGGATCTCGGTTGGGGCGTCATCGTGGAAGAACCCCTGGAGGCTGTCGTGGCCGAATTGCGGGACCTCTACGTTCATGCGCTGGCGCTGCTTGCCGCCGGGCTTCTCGTGGGCGCGGCCGTTATCGTCTGGTTGAGCCGACGAATTTCCCGGCCGATTCAGAAACTCCGGGACAGCGTCGAAACTATTCGGCAGGGCGATTTGACGCACCGTGCCCAGGTGAATACCGGCGACGAAATCGAAGAGCTCGCCAAAGAGTTCAATCACATGACCACAGAGTTGGAGCAGTCCAGAGCAACTCTGGAGCAACGAGTCGAACAACGAACTCAGGAAATCTCGGCGCTCTACGAAATCACCGCCATGGTGAGCCAGAGCCTCGAGGTCGAGGCTGTCTTGGACGCGGTAATTAAGAGAATCACTGCGCTATTCGGTTTCGATACGACCCGGGTTTATCTTTACGATCCCGACAGTGATCTCATCTCATTGCGCGGCTGTTTTGAAGTGAATCCGGAGCCGTGGGTCAATATCGCCAGTTTCAGGCGCGGCCAGAGCATCGTAGGAAAAGTCGTCGAAACCGCGCAGCCCAAGATTTTTGAAGATGTCGCGAACAATACAGACTATCCCGAGATGAGCGAGAGCCGCGCCAGTGGCATGGCTGGCATGGGCTTTCTGGCAGCCTTTCCGGTTAAGACCAAACATTCCTGTTATGGCGCGCTGGTCTTTGGCGGCAAGTTGAGCCGATCGCTCAAGCAAGAAGAAATTCGGCTATTGGGCTCTATGGCGGAGCAACTCGGGGTGGCGGTGGAAAACTCTTCACTGTACCACCAGGCACGCTCCAAGTCGGAGCACTTGATGGTTCTTAATGAAGTGGCGGCGGCGGTAAGCCGCTCCCTGGATTTGGAGACGGTGTTACGCGAGGCCCTCGACAGGGTCGTTGGCGTGCTCAAGTTCGACGCCGCTTGGGCGTATATGATGGAAAAGCAAGAGCAGAAATTGCATCTCAAAGCCTACAAGGGCCTCAGCAGTGAAATGGCTCAAATGCTGGCTGCTCAAAGCGCCAGAAGCGGCATCGGCAAGACGGTGGTGTCGAGCGGGCGGCGGTTGGCTTTAGAGGACGGGCCGGAGCTGGAGCGCTACCGCGCGGTCTTGTCACTCAACCGGGTCCACCGGCGGGGTTATCGCGGCAGCATCGCGGCACCGATCAAGGCCAGGGAAAAGGTCATCGGTGTCTTATACGCGGTCAACTGGCAGAGCCGAAGCTACACGGCGGATGAGCTCCGCCTCCTCGAGTCGGTGGCGCAAGAGATCGGCGTCGCGGTGGAAAACGCCAAGCTGTTCGCAGAGATCAAAAAGCAGTCCGCCGAGCTGGAAAAAATCAATGAGGAACTGCGCGCGGCCACGCAGGCCAAGTCGGAGTTTATCGCCGCCATGTCCCACGAGCTGCGCACGCCTCTGAACATTATGATCGGCAACGCCGATGTCACCCACGATGGGATCTTCGGCGAAATCAATAACGAACAGAAGATCGCCATGCGCAAAATCGCGCGCAACGGCCATGTGCTGTTGAAAATGATCAACGATCTGCTGAAGCTTTCGCGCCTCGAAGCCAAGCGCATGGCCCTGGAGCCCGCCGAGGTGGATATCATCGAAGTTTTACAGCATGGGCACGACCATGTCGCGCAACTGAATCCCAACAACCAACTTGAAATCGGCTGGCATGTCGACGATAGCCTACCGCGCCTTTTCACCGATCCGGTGAAGTTCGAAGAAGTTTTGCACAACCTGATCGGCAACGCCTTTAAGTTTACTACCGCCGGGCGCATCGACATCTCGGCGCGTCATCGACCGGAGCTCCAAAGGGTAGAATTCTCCGTCGCCGACACCGGCATTGGCATTGACGCTCAGGACCTGGATCGGATCTTTGAAAAGTTCGAACAGGTTAAGAGTCCCGGCAAGAGCAAAAACGACGGCGTCGGTCTCGGCCTGAGTATCGTGAAAAAAAATCTCGAACTCATGCAAGGCGGTGTCCGCGTCGACAGCGCGCCGGGAAAAGGCTCTAGATTCACATTTTGGCTTCCTTACTCGGTCGGATTTCCTCCCAGGGACGCGGCGCCGCAACCCGAGCCTTGAGCAATTCCCAAGCCCGTAACAGTCTAGCGCGATAGAGCCTAGGTTATCGAAGTTTCTCAGTGGCTAACCACGGATGGCGCAAAGGTCGGCTAGAGAAGATGCTGGATCCACCGCGACGGTCACAAACGTTCAAGTCGTTTAAGACCGAATCCGGATATCTCTGCACGTCTGGAACCATTCGAACATATTGAACGACTGGAACTCGCGCCTTGTGGCCAATTGTTGTCTTCTGGGGTCAATTCCCTTTTGCGGTAAACCTTGACGAGCGCTAAAAATCTTTCGGCACGTTCAATACGGGCCGCGGCGGGTTGTTTTCATGAGCGGCGCTCTTTCAGGAATCAAAATAATAGAAACGGCGAGTTACGTCACCGGCCCTTTCGCGGCTCAGTTGCTGGCGGACATGGGAGCGGAGGTCATCAAGATCGAGGAGCCCAAGCGCGGCGATCCGTTTCGCGGCTGGGGCGAGCGCAACTACGCAGCGACCTTTTGCAGCCTCAATCGCAACAAAAAAAGCGTCACTCTCGATCTTCGCACCGAAGAGGGAAGAGACGTCGCGCTCGAGCTGGCGAAAAATGCCGACGCGCTAATTCAGAACTTTCGGCCCGGTGTCATGGAGAAATACGGTTTGGGCTACGAGAGGGTCAAGGCAATCAATCCGAGAATCGTCTATTGTTCCATTTCCGGTTTCGGACCCAGGGGCCCCTATCGTAATATGCCCGGCTACGACACCATTGGGCAGGCGCGCAGTGGAATTCTCAGCCTCGTGACCGATCCCGGGAAACCTCAGGGCATGGGCATCTCATTTTCCGATCACCTCACCGGCATGTACGCCTGCTACGGCGTGTTGGCGGCGTTGATGAACCGCATGTTGACCGGCGAAGGGCAACTTGTGGAAACGTCGCTGCTGCGCGCCTCGGTGTCGTTCGTAGGCGAGAACGCGGCGCGCTTTTTCGAAACCGGACATGTGCCGCGGCGTAAGCATCGGACAACGACCGCCGGTGTTTTCGCATTCGAAGACCGGGACGGTTTGCCTTTCGTGCTCCATATGTCGTCGCCGGATAAATTTTGGCTCGGGCTTTTTGACGTTGTCGGCAAGCCCGAATGGGCGCAAGACGCGCGACTCAATAATCGCAAAGGCCGGGTGGAAAATTACGATCTTTTGGTCGAGCGGCTAACGCCGATTTTCCGCACCGGTCGTCGCGACGAATGGTTGAAGCGGCTGATTGAAAAAGACGTACCCGCTGCGCCCATCAATACGCTTGACGAGGTTTTCGCCGATCCACAGGTGAAGAGCTACGGCTTCCCCATCGAAGTAGAGCATCCCAAGATGGGCAAAGTGAAACTGGTGGGTAATGCCGTCGACATGAGCCGCACACCGCCTTCGATCGACAGCCCACCGCCGGTTTTGGGCGAGCACACCGACGAAATCCTAAACTCGCTGGGATACGACGCGGCGGCGTTGGCGTCACTGCGAAACAAGGGCGTGATTTAAACTAAAATACCCTGGGAGTGCTGTAGTAACAGAGTAACGGTGAGGAATCCATCACTCCACCACTCCAATACTTCATCACTCCGTTTTAAGGTCGATGCGCCATCCGAGCCTCACTCCATTATCCCACGATCATCATCACGGTTTGGCCCTCGCTCTGCGCTGCCGTAAACAGTCTCTCGGACAGTTGAAGCCCATGGGCGCCGAGGGACTCCGGCTCCGCGCAGCGGAGTTGCGCGAGTTTTTCGATAAACAGCTGATTCCACATTTTCGCGCCGAAGAGGAAGTTTTGTTTCCGTTGATGCGCGCGGCGGCGCCGCAAAGCGCGGGGTTGCTGGACGACTTGTTGCGCGACCACGAAAGTTTCCGGCAAGGAGTCGAAGCACTAGCGGCCGGAACGGGCGTGAGTAAACTGATTTTCGATCTGGGTGATTTACTCGAACGTCACATCCGTAGGGAAGAACGGGAACTGTTTCCGCTGTTTGAGCAGTATGTTGAAAGTTCCCGAGCGGCGGCGGCGGGGCAGGAAATTAGCAAGATACTGGCTCTTGGAGATTGGCTCCTTGATTGTCCCACGAAGTTACTACTGTGCCAGAAGTCCGTCGCAGTGATCCTCCGACTCGCTCAATGAGCGGTTTTATGATTTCCCTTGAAACCGCCACCCATCGTTGCCAATTTCCGTCACTCATGGCGGTTTTTTTAACCTCTCGGGAAATTTCCTCTCTTCCGTAAACTTTCAAGTCATTGTAATCACGAAAGTTTCGCTTTGCGGGTATCGTGGTGCCGGCTGGCATGGCTCCTGCCTTAAGAGTAAGGGGCTAAATTCCGAAGTATTCTATGGAGGACATATGCAGGTTGAAGAAATTCTTACAGCAAATCAGGTGGCGGACCTGTTACAGATTCATCCCCGCACGGTTTACAAACTTGTAAAACAGGGTTCGTTGCCAGGCAGAAAGTTTGGCGGTGGCTGGCGTTTCAGCAGAAGTGAAATACTGGCCATGGTTCACCCGCAAGGTGCGGCCAATGGGCCGCGAATGCACTCTTGAAGTGACGGGATTCTCTCGACGCCGCGAGACTTCTCGGCGGTAGGTCGCCAATTGGGACATTTCCGGGAGCGAGGGGAAAGCGCAACACTCGAATAGCGCGGTAAAGCTCGTCTACGGGGGCTTTATCTATCGCTCGACCGCCGCTGATTACACATGTGGCTCCGTCTCAATGCCAATGTCTCTTTGTCCGGCGGAAGCCGCGAAAATTTGTTGAAATGCACTATCCACTAGCGCAACATCCGCGCAGGGGGCGCATTGAACGCCGACTTATGGCGTGGGGGCTAAGCCTTCTCGCCTTGGCACTGCTCATCAATACCTTCGCCGGATCGCTGTATACTCACCACGCCATGCGCGAGTCGACGGCGCGCCTGCAGGCCGAGGTGGCGTTGTTCACCGCGGTTCGCATGCAAACCTTCCTGCGCCGCGAGATCGAGCGTCTGGAAAACGCCGGCGCCGCCATGATGGTGTTCTCCGCCGGCGGAGAACAGCAGCGCCGTTTGGCCAGTCTGCTTCTGAAAAACGATGGGTCAATCGAGGAAGTCGCGGTCATTAACGCACAAGGAGTTGCTCTGTTCCGGCTCTCTGCACGCAAGGCTAGTGCCCTCGCACCGAGACTGTGTCGAAATTCTGTTCATGGTTCGAAAGGCTCACCACGAACGGATGGTGGCACTCCGAAATTCAAAGACTTACCCGTTCGTTCTGACCCCTCGACAGGCTCGGGACTAAAGGCTGTCGAGGGGGCCCGCCCTGAGGCCCCTCGAAGGGTCGAAGGGCGAACGGCTAATTGCGACACAGTCTCGTCGCGCGGCGATTTTATTAACGCGCCCGAATATCTCGCGGCCGTCGCGGGAAAATCGTATATCAAGACAACGCCCGGAGCGCGCCCCTCAGGGCCGTCGTGGGTGACATTGGCGGTGCCTCTTAGAGACGGTGCAGGCCGACTGGCCGGCGCGCTGACGGCGCGAGCCAGACTGGATTTTCTCGCGGCCGGCTATCAGAGATGTGAGATTCGGCCGCCGCGGCAACGCCTATGTAATCGATGATTCTGGCTGGCTCATCGCCCACCCCGATCCCTCTTATTCGCTGGTCAAGCGCAATCTTCGTGATCTGCCCAAAGTGCGGCAGTTTCTCGCCAGCAGTAGCGCCGACGTTACTCCCGCTACGGAAGTCGTCGGCGTCGCCGACGAGGCAGTCTTGAGCACCTATTTGCGCATCCCGGATCTCGGTTGGGGTGTCATCGTGGAAGAACCCCTGGAGGCTGTCGTGGCCGAATTGCGGGACCTCTACGTTCACGCGCTGGCGCTGCTTGCCGCGGGGCTTCTCGTGGGCGCGGCCGTTATTGTCTGGTTGAGCCGCCGAATTTCCCGGCCGATTCAGGAACTCCGGGACAGCGTCGAAACCATCCGGCAGGGCGATTTGACGCACCGCGCCCAGGTGAATACCGGCGACGAAATCGAGGAGCTCGCCAAAGAGTTCAATCACATGACCATAGCGTTGGAGCAGTCCAGAGCAACCCTGGAGCAGCGAGTCGAACAACGCACTCAGGAAATCTCGGCGCTCTACGAAATCACCGCCATGGTGAGCCAGAGCCTTGAGGTCGAGGCTGTCTTGGACGCGGTAATTAAGAAAATCACTGCGCTATTCGGTTTCGATACGACCCGGGTTTATCTTTACGATCCCGACACTGATCTCATCTCATTGCGCGGCTGTTTTGAAGTGAATCCGGAGCCGTGGGTCGATATCGCCAGTTTCAGGCGCGGCCAAAGCATCGTAGGAAAAGTCGTCGAAACCGCCCAGCCCAAGATTTTTGAAGATGTTGCGAACAATGCAGACTATCCCGAGATGAGCGAGAGCCGCGCCAGTGGCATGGCCGGCATGGGCTTTCTCGCAGCCTTTCCGGTTAAGACCAAACATTCCTGCTATGGCGCGCTGGTCTTTGGCGGCAAGTTGAGCCGATCACTCAAGCAAGAAGAAATTCGGCTTTTGGGCTCCATGGCGGAGCAACTCGGCGTGGCGGTGGAAAACTCCTCATTGTACCACCAGGCACGCTCCAAGTCGGAGCACTTGATGGTTCTTAATGAAGTGGCGGCGGCGGTAAGCCGCTCCCTGGATTTGGAGACGGTGTTACGTGAGGCCCTCGACAGGGTCGTTAGCGTTCTCAAGTTCGACGCCGCTTGGGCGTATATGATGGAGAAGCAAGAGCAGAAATTGCACCTCAAAGCCTACAAGGGCCTCAGCAGTGAAACGGCTCAAATGCTGGCTGCTCAAAGCGCCAGAAGCGGCATCGGCAAGACGGTGGTGTCGAGCGGGCGGCGCTTGGCTCTAGAGGACGGGCCGGAGCTGGAGCGCTACCGCGCGGTCTTGTCGCTCAACCGGGTCCACCGGCGGGGTTATCGCGGCAGCATCGCGGTACCGATCAAGGCCAGGGAAAAGGTCATCGGTGTCTTATACGCGGTCAACTGGCAGAGCCGAAGCTATACGGCGGATGAGCTCCGCCTCCTCGAGTCGGTGGCGCAAGAGATCGGCGTCGCGGTGGAAAACGCCAAGCTGTTCGCAGAGATCAAAAAGCAGTCCGCCGAGCTGGAAAAAATCAATGAGGAACTGCGCGCGGCCACCCAGGCCAAGTCGGAGTTTATCGCCGCCATGTCCCACGAGCTGCGCACGCCTCTGAACATTATGATCGGCAACGCCGATGTCACCCACGATGGAATCTTCGGCGAAATCAATAACGAACAGAAGAGCGCCATGCGCAAAATCGCGCGCAACGGCCATGTGCTGTTAAAAATGATCAACGATCTGCTGAAGCTTTCGCGCCTCGAAGCCAAACGCATGGCCCTGGAGCCCGCCGAAGTGGATATCACCGAAGTCTTGCAGCATGGGCGCGACCACGTCGCGCAACTGAATCCCAACAACCAACTTGAAATCGGCTGGCATGTCGACGATGGCCTGCCGCGGCTTTTCACCGATCCGGTGAAGTTCGAAGAAGTTTTGCACAACCTGATCGGCAACGCCTTTAAGTTTACTACCGCCGGGCGCATCGACATCTCGGCGCGTCATCGACCGGAGCTCCAAAGGGTAGAATTCTCCGTCGCCGACACCGGCATCGGCATTGACGCTCACGACCTGGATCGGATCTTTGAAAAGTTCGAACAGGTTAAAAGTCCCGGCAAGAGCAAAAACGACGGCGTCGGTCTCGGACTGAGTATCGTGAAAAAAAATCTCGAACTCATGCAAGGCGGTGTCCGCGTCGAAAGCGCGCCGGGAAAAGGCTCTAGGTTCACATTTTGGCTTCCTTACTCAGTCGAACTTCCTCCCACGGACGCGGCGCCGCAACCCGAAGCCTTGACTTCCCAAGCCCGTAACAGTTAGGGATAAAGAATAGGTTTTCAGTTCGCTGTGGCTAACCGCGGATGGCGCAACGGCGGCTAAGAAGCTGCTGGTTCCAGCCGTTCCAAACGTTCAAGTCGTTCAAATCGATTCCGGATATCTTGCACGTCTGGAACGATTGGAACATATTGAACGACTGGAACTCGCGCAATGCGGCCATTGTGGTTCTGTGGTGAATACCCTTTTCGGTAAACCTAGACGAGCCTAAAAAATTAGCGGCGCGTGTCAATGCGGGCCGCGGCGGGTTGTTTTCATGAGCGGCGCTCTTTCAGGAATCAAAATAATAGAAACGGCGAGTTACGTCACCGGCCCTTTCGCGTCTCAGTTGCTGGCGGACATGGGCGCGGAGGTCATCAAGATCGAGGAGCCCAAGCGCGGCGATCCGTTTCGCGGCTGGGGCGAGCGCAACTACGCAGCGACCTTTTGCAGCCTCAACCGCAACAAAAAAAGCGTAACGCTCGATCTTCGCACCGAAGAGGGAAGAGACGTCGTGCTCGAGCTGGCGAAAAATGCCGACGCGCTGATTCAGAACTTTCGGCCGGGCGTCATGGAGAAGTACGGTTTGGGCTACGAGAGGGTCAAGGCAATCAATCCGAAAATCGTCTATTGCTCCATTTCCGGTTTCGGACCCAGGGGCCCCTATCGTAATATGCCCGGCTACGACACCATCGGGCAGGCGCGCAGCGGAATTCTCAGCCTCGTGACCGATCCCGGGAAACCTCAGGGCATGGGCATCTCATTTTCCGATCACCTCACCGGCATGTACGCCTGCTACGGCGTGTTGGCGGCGTTGATGAACCGCATGTTGACCGGCGAAGGGCAACATGTGGAAACGTCGCTGCTGCGCGCCTCGGTGTCGTTCGTAGGCGAGAACGCGGCGCGCTTTTTCGAAACCGGACATGTGCCGCGGCGTAAGCATCGGACAACGACCGCCGGTGTTTTCGCATTCGAAGACCGGGACGGTTTGCCTTTCGTGCTGCATATGTCGTCGCCGGATAAATTTTGGCTCGGGCTTTTTGACGTTGTCGGCAAGCCCGAATGGGCGCAAGACGCGCGACTCAATAATCGCAAAGGCCGGGTGGAAAATTACGATCTTTTGGTCGAGCGGCTAACGCCGATTTTCCGCAGCGGCCGCCGCGACGAATGGTTGAAGCGGCTGATTGAAAAAGACGTGCCCGCTGCGCCCATCAATACGCTTGACGAGGTTTTCGCCGATCCACAGGTGAAGACCTACGGCTTCCCCATCGAAGTGGAGCATCCCAAGATGGGCAAGGTGAAACTGGTGGGCAATGCCGTCGACATGAGCCGCACGCCGCCTTCGATCGACAGCCCACCGCCGGTTTTGGGCGAACACACCGACGAAATCCTAAACTCGCTGGGATACGACGCGGCGGCGTTGGCGTCACTGCGAAACAAGGGAGTGATATAAACTAAAATACCCTTGGAGTGCTGGAGTAATGGAGTAATGCTCAGGAACCCGTCACTCCACCACTCCAATACTCCATCACTCCGTTTTGAGGTCCATGCGCCATCCGAGCCTCACTCCACTATCCCACGATCATCATCACGGTTTGGCCCTCGCTCTGCGCTGCCGTAAACAGTCTCTCGGACAGTTGAAGCCCATGGGCGCCGAGGGGCTCCGGCTCCGCGCTGCGGAGTTGCGCGAGTTTTTCGATAAACAGCTGATTCCACATTTTCGCGCCGAAGAGGAAGTCTTGTTTCCGTTGATGCGCGCGGCGGCGCCGGAAAGCGCGGCGTTGCTGGACGACTTGTTGCGCGACCACGAAAGTTTTCGGCAAGGAGTCAAAGCACTAGCGGCAGGAACGGGAGTGAGTAAACTGATTTTCGATCTGGGTGATTTACTCGAACGTCACATCCGTAGGGAAGAACGGGAGCTGTTTCCGCTGTTTGAGCAGTATGTTGAAAGTTCCCGAGCGGAGGCGGCGGGGCAGGAAATTAGCAAGATACTGGCTACCGGGCAGATCTAGAAAAGGGATAAGGGATGAAGGATAAAGATTAATCACACTTCATCCATCCGTGGCAGCGTGTAAAAAAATACTCGCAGGCTGCTCAAAAAGATCTCAGAGGCGAGCCGCGCCGTTTTCGTACTTCGTGTTCGTAACTCGAACACGAGCACGTGTCACGGTCACGAGTTCTGCGAGGCTACTCCATAACTTTCAGCAGCACATGCCGCCGGTTCTTCGTGTAGGGCCTGACTTGGCTCGGCCAGCGGCCTTCTTCGATGGCTTTGTCCCAGGCCGGACTGGTTAATACATCGGGACTCTCGAGCTCATAGATTGCGGTGTAAACCGGCTCATTGGGGATCTCGATGGTCTTGCGCTCGCCGCCGATGTTCATCGTCAACGTTTCCCGTTTGTAACGAGTCACGCCGAGGACGCCCGGAACTTTCATCAGGTTCGGCACATGTTCCTTGTCGTAGACTTCGTTGAAAATCGTGTCACGCTCCGGATCGACATCCATGCTGGCGATCATTAGATACTTTGCTTTGACTGCCATTTTCTATTGCTCCTTTTGCGACTTGCCGGAAGCCGCTGAGGATTTACATTCCTAAGAACGATGAGATATCCGGGGCCGGGGACTTGATCTCGACGACCACCGATTCTTCGATCCCCTCGACACCGTGGGGCACTCCCGCCGGATGGCGGCAGACATCGCCTGGACCGAGTATGTATTCTTCTTGCCCCACGGTCATTTTTACTTTGCCCTTGACGACGTAGGCGAGCGACTCGTGCGTATGAACATGGAGCGGCGCGCCGACGCCCGGCGTATAATGGATTTCCAGAAACGTCATCTGGTCGCCCTTGATCAACGGCTTGACGAGCAGATCGCCGCCGTACATCGGCTTTCCCTCGATGGCTTTGACGACAATCGATTTCACGTCGGAATTTTTTGAGAGAATCATGAAACGCTCCTTTTAGCGAATTGGCGTGTTGGGGTACGGCCTGACAGTGAGGCGATTCTAGCGGTGGGTCCGGCGCATGTCAACGTAGCTACTACCTTATCGGCTCTGCGCCGATGACCGCGTACGACATCCGTAGACGACGGCAAACGCGATTGACGGTATCATAGTCGCGTGTTAAAGAACGCCACGTAAGCTGCTCTGAAAGGAACGCATATGAATAGATTCCTCAAAGTTTATTTCTTTGCCGTCACTCTCGCTTCGTTGTTGCTTGGGTTTGGGGTTCAGGCGGCGGAGTATCCGACCAAGACCGTGCAGATCGTCAATCCGTTTCCGCCGGGCGCGGTGACCGACATCATCGCACGGCTAATCACGGACAAGGTTTCCGCGGCCCTCGGTCAGCCCGTCGTCGTGGTGAACAAGACTGGGGGCGGCGGCGCGGTCGGCATCAAGGCCGTCAAGGACGCGCCCGCCGACGGCTATACAATTCTTATCGCACCGCCACCGGTGGCGCTGATTCCGCTGGCGCGAAAAGGGATCGGCTTCGAGCTCGGGGATTTCACGCCGCTGAATTTTCTTGGCCGTACACCCGCGGTGATGATCGTAAAAGCGGACTCGCCGTGGAAAACCGTTGAAGATTTTATTGCCGAGGCTAAGAAAAAGCCGGGACAATTGACGTTCGGGACGCCCGGCAGCGGCACGAGCGGCCATTTCGCCATGGAGTTATTCAAAAAAGAGACCGGTATCGATCTGATTCACGTTCCGCTGGGTGGCGAGGCGCCGGTTGCCACGGGAGTTTTGGGCGGGAACATTCACACGAGCATCATCGGCCTGGGAACCGCGCGTCCGCATCTTGAAGCCGGCGGCTTGCGCGCGCTAGTGACAGCTACGCAAAAGCGCATCAAGGAATTGCCCACCGTGCCGACTACGTTTGAAAAAGGTTTACCCGCCGTGGAAGCGAGTCCCTGGTTTGTCTTCTTTGTACGGGCGAACACTCCGCCGGCAATCGTAAATAGATTGGCCAAGGTCTTGAGCGAGACTTTTGCGGATAAAGAGCTGGCCGCGAAGATCGAAAAAGCCGGCGTGTCAGTTGAGAATATCGGGCCGGAGGAGGCCAAGAAATTTCTCGCCGACGAGCATAAACGCTGGTCCGAAGTAGCCAAAATCGCCAAGCTCGATTAGCAGGCTGCTGAAAAAGACTCATATGCCGAACGCCCTCGAGCATTCGTCGATAGACGTCGCGCTCAATCGCCTCGCTTGAATTCGTAGTTGCTGGTACGTGATCTGCTTCGGATTTCGCTGGTCACGTTGTCATCGGCACTTACACGATAAATGCACGCCTCGCCTCTGAGATTTTTCTGAGCACCTGCCGAACGCTCCATTGGTTGCCTGCAAGGAGTGTGCTACGAGAAGCGACTTGTGAAGCGCGCCGCCGTCGCCTGGCTGTTCTTTGTCTTGATCGCCTTATTAGCTTTTTACGAGGCTCTGAAGCTCCCCTTTGGAAGAGCGAGCGCGCCGGGAGCGGGGTTTTTTCCCGCCGTCCTGGCGGTGTTGTTGGCCTTGGTGGCTCTCGGCGGCTTGATTGCCGCGCTTCGCGCCGGCGGCAGGCAGGAAGGGGAAGACAGCCGGCTGGTTTGGAAAAAAATCATCTTGACCGTGACGGCGCTTTTTGCCTTTGCGTTCATTTTTGAATATGTGGGCTACCTTGTGGCGACCTTCCTGTTTGTCGCGTTCCTGTTGCGAATTGTCGAACGAAAAAGCTGGGCGCAAGCCGGCGCCGTCGCACTGTCCGCTTCGTTGGTTTCCTACTTCATCTTTGGTCTGCTTCTCGGCGCGCCCCTGCCCGCTGGGTTTCTGCTCATTTGACCTATCGTGGAAACGCTGGCGAACTTAGGGCTGGGGTTTTCGGTAGCTCTCCAACCAACGAATCTGCTCTTCTGTTTCATAGGCGTGCTCGTGGGAACCTTCATTGGCGTCTTGCCGGGCCTCGGCCCAATCGCCGCCATCGCTCTGCTTTTGCCGTTGACTTTTAAGATGGCCCCGGCCGCGGCGATCATCATGCTGGCCGGGATTTACTACGGCGCCATGTACGGCGGTTCCACTACTTCCATTTTAGTCAATATTCCCGGCGAAGCGGCATCCGTCGTGACTTGCCTCGACGGCTATCAAATGGCGCGGCAGGGACGCGCGGGTCCGGCCTTGGGCATTGCCGCATTGGGCTCGTTCATCGCCGGCACGGTGGGGCTTGTTGGTTTAGTGTTTTTCGCGCCGCCGCTCGGCGCTTTTGCCCTCGGCTTCGGGCCGCCGGAGTATTTCGCCATCACATTCCTCGGTCTCACTTTGGTGTCGTATCTCTCGCGCGGCTCGATACTCAAGGCGTTGCTGATGGCGGTTCTCGGCCTGCTCATGGGAACCATCGGCACGGACCCGATCTCAGGCCAAGAACGATTTAGCTACCGCAGCCTGACTTTGGCTGACGGCCTGGGGCTCGTCCCGATCGCCATGGGGTTGTTCGGCGTTGCGGAGATTCTAGACAACCTGGGCAAGAGCTTGCGCGGCGATGTCTACGAGCGGGAAATCAAGGGTCTATTGCCAAGCCTTGATGATTGGAAGCACAGCATTTGGCCCATCGTCAGAGGATCGGTAGTGGGATTTTTCATCGGTATTCTCCCCGGACCGAGCGGCGCGATGTCTTCATTTGCGTCTTACGCGATTGAGAAGCGCCTTTCGCGCCATCCGGAGAAATTCGGCAAAGGCGCCATCGAGGGAGTCGCCGGTCCGGAATCGGCCAACAACTCCGCCACTGCTGGAGCTTTTATTCCATTGCTGTCGCTGGGTTTCCCGTCCAATATCGTGATGGCGCTTTTCATCGGCGCGCTGCTGATCCACGGCGTGCAGCCGGGGCCGTTGTTCATGAAAAACTATCCGGAGTTGTTTTGGGGCGTGGTGGCGAGCATGTACGTCGGCAATGCCATGCTGCTGGTTCTCAATCTGCCGCTCATAGGCATCTGGGTTCGGTTGTTAAGAGTTCCTTACGTGATTCTCTATCCGCTCATTTTGCTCTTCTGTTTGATCGGCGTCTACAGCATCAATAACAATATCGTGGAGATCTTCATTATGGTCATCGCCGGCGTCGCCGGGTTGGCACTGCGCCGGTTGGGTTTTGACGGCGCGCCGTTTCTGCTGGCCTTGGTGTTAGGGCCGATGATGGAAAGCTCGCTCAGGCAGGCGCTTTTGATTTCGCGGGGCAGCTTTGCGATCTTCTTTACGCGGCCGGTTTCCGGCGTCCTGATGATTCTCGCCACGGCATTCTTGCTAACCGCGCTGGTTCCCATCTTGAAGTCGAAGCGTGAGAAACTCGCGGCTGAAATGGGCGAATAATCGTTCTCAAAAACCCATGTCCGCCAAATTGAAGGTCGGTTTACTATTGCCCCATTTCGGTGCGCATGTATCCGTTGAAAAATGCCTCGAGGGCGCGCGCCGGGCTGAAGCGTACGGTTTCGATTCCGTCTGGGTGCGAGATCATCTGGTGTTCAAACCACACGCGGGGGAGGGCGGCGACAACCAGCACCTCGAAAGTCTGCTGCTGCTCGCCGCCGTGGCGGCGGCGACGAATAAAATAAATCTAGGCACGGCAATGGCGATTTGCCATCGCCACCCGATTCATCTGGCGCAATCCTTCGCCGGGCTCAGCGTGATCTCAGACGGCCGCGTAATCATGGGGATGGGCTTGGGCGGTTTCGCGCATGAGTTCGCCGCCGCCGGCCGGCCGCACAAGCTCGAAGACCGAGCCCAGCTGACGGCGGCAAATATCGACATCTGCCGCCGGCTATGGGCAGGAGAAAAGTCTCTTGCGAAGGCCAATATTTTAGCTTCGAAGACGTTCGGCTCAAACCAACCCCAGTAACGCCTATTCCAATTTGGGTCGGCGGCGGCACGCCCGCTGCTTGCCGCCGCGCCGTACAGTATGGAGACGGCTGGATGCCGGCGCGGATCACGCTTCCGACCTATCGCAAGCGTATCGAATACATTCGCGAGCTTTGCGGGGCCGCGGCAAAGCCGTTGATTACCGCAGCGGTAATGCCATTTACGAGCGTGGCCAGAACAAAAGAAGCGGCGTTGGCGGTATCGAAATCAGTTCGCTGATCGATGAGGCCCACAACCGTCGACCTGGGTAACGCCTCCGTCCGGCAGCTTTTCCACGCTGGAAGATATCCATGGCGTGCTTTTGGCCGGCGCGCCGCAGGACATTGCGCGCGAGACGCGCGCCTACCAGGAGGCGGGCGCGGAGCATGTCGTCTACGATCTCCGGTTACGGTACGCAGACTGGTACGAGCAGATCGATCTCCTGGGCGAAGAAGTACTCCCGGTTCTGAGATAAAGCTCCATGTTCGGGGGGCAAGTCGGCACCTTGAGCATTGAAGGTCAAACTTTGAAAGAAGCCTTATGGCTTCGTTCCCACCGCGCAGTGAAACGGCTCGGCAATGAAGAAAGTGCCGTCCGGCTCCCCGGCGGCTAGGGCGCGCCGCCACTCGTTGAGCTCCGGAGTGAGCGTGGCGGCGATGCGGTTGCATATAAATTGCAGACGTTCGCCACCGTTGTGGCTTACCCATTGCGGCATCATGGCCAGAAAGTTTTCAACCGTCTTTGCCTGTC